>JAZLLN010000028.1:0-30255 GCA_045598165.1 Candidatus Cryptobacteroides sp. | reverse complement strand
GGCTATCAGCACGAAATGCAGGAATGAATACGGAACGGCCAACCCGGCCCAGATTCCCTCCGATGCAAAAATCGCAATGGCAAAGATGATGCGCTATGAGTACAATGCGACGTTGAAGCAAATTCAGAGGATGCTTCGCCTAGACTCAAGGGTACTGCTCCCGATTTTCGGCTCGCAAGGATAATTTCCCAAGGCTCCGGAACAGGGCTACAGATATGCAAGCTAAGCACCGCAGCCTCGCAATACGCGACTCGGCTGTTACGCGGCGCCGCTGCGGGGAGCCCTTGGGAAAGGCTCTCCTCGCGGCGCGCGTTGCTTGCTGGTCACAAAAAACTTTTTGGACAGCATAACCAAGGCCTAACTCGGGGGAATATCGGGCTAAAATTCCCCCGAAATGCTTGTTCTCAGGTCAAACGGGGGAAAAATCGCCTTGGATTCCCCCGAATCACATCATTATGTCTCATCTGGGGGAGAAAACAAAGGATATTCCCCCGAAATGACGGAAAGCAATATATGGAAACACTTTATGCGACCTTTTATCGGAAAATTTGCGGAACCGTCTGAATTTTTGACGCTTCCGCAAATTATCGTTTTAGAATCCACCGGATATTACTTCCGCTCAAATGGATTCATTTCATAAGGGTGCAACCGTATGGAAACTACATCACGATGTCCTTGTTGAATTCATCCCAGGCATCCACCGTGCAGCCCACGAAGATAATCTCCTGGCCGCCCAGAACAGGGTCGAGTTCGGGATCGCCGTCCACGTTGGTCTCCTCATAGCCACCGCCTGCAAGGTCAATGGTATAGGTATATTTGTAACCGGGAGTCCAGCTGATTGCCACGGGCCAGCAGCACCATCTTTCAGAAGCGATTACAGTACCGTCGGCGGCATTCCTGATAGTCATCTTGACTGCCAGATATGCTCCGTTGGCAGGTGCCGCAAGTTCACTGGAGGTGTAGGCTCCGGCTATGGTCTGCTCCTGAGGCATCAGCATCCAGGAAGTTCCGAGACCGGCAGCACTTGCCCCTGCGGCTATGCTTGCGGAAAGGCCTGTCTGATTGTAGCCTTTGGATGCGTCGGCAGTGCCGTCGGTGGCCACCCAGTCTGTTTTGGCAAGGTTTCCGGTATTCATGTCATCGGTGTTTCCGCTTGCCACTGAAGTCGCGGTAAACGTTCCGGCCTTGTTCACGAATGCCACCTTGATGCCTGTGACGTCGAACTTGAGCGTACTGCTGCTGTTCTTCACCTTGACGTCAATCATCGAAAGGGTGTGACGGAAATTCAACTTGACGCCTGTCGTCTCCTTGCTTGTGGATACATGCTTTGCGTAGAGCACGTCCTTCTGATTTGCAGAAGCGTCGACCACAGTGTAGTTGAAGCTGTCCGCTGAAGTTGTGCGTGCGATGTTTTCCGGCCATACGGCGTGGAAGGTGAGAGTGTGGGTGCCGTCAACCGTTTCGGGCCAGTAGTACGGCGTACTTGTTGAATGCCAACTTGTTCCGTCGAAAAGGTAGTTGTCGTGGAAATAAGTGGTCTTGGCGCCGGCATTGTCGAACACAGACCACACGTCGAACTTGTCGCCTGTGGCGAACGAGGTCTTTGACGTGGCCTTCGTTGCGAATCCGAGGCTTGCATTGAAGTTGATTGCGTCCGGAACGGACATTTCAACCACACGGTCTTTGTTGCAGCTTGCAAGTCCGAGGACTGCTGCAGCGGTAAGTAATACAAATTTTGTCTTCATTTTGATAAGAATTAAATGGTTTATAAAAGTTTTCTACATTGTTACATCAATGGTTTCGTTTCTCCATCCGTCAAGAGTCGGTTGGAATCCGGAACCGTTGGTAATGGGTTTGGGTATCTCTATTCCGAGATCCAGAACTATCGTCGCCTTCATCCTGCCTTTGATGGCCGGATCGTTGAATTTCTCGGTAATGTCAGAACTGTAGTACACCCCTGTGCCGTCAAGCAGAATGAAATACAGTGATATATAATGTCTTGCCAAAGTTTCGTTGCAATGCCCGAAGAAGGTCATATCGCCCTGCACCGTACTGTCATCCGTTCTGGACATCTGAATTGCCTGGATTGCCTTGCCTGATTCGGGGCTGTCGGCCCCCAGGAAAAATCCGTTCGAGAGACTTGATATCGAAGCCATGCAGTCTTTCGTGTTCTGCAGGTTGCTTATATTCTTCACTATTATGGTGTATCGGGGAGTCTTCTGCTCCGGGTAGAACGTAATCTTTCCGACCTGTCTGTCCCGCACCTCTATCCCGTCTCCGAGCCGGCCGCTATACAGCATGTCCGGTTCCATGATTGTATTCTCCGCCTCTGCCTGATCCGCTTTCGGAACATTGTCCGACAATTCCGATTTCAAGGCGTAATAAGCTTCCGCATCCCCTACCGTCCTCGTGCTGACCGCGAATTCTTCGAAAGAGGTCTCAAGTCCGCTGAACCTGTTGGCTCCCCTGCCGGTACTGGTGCAGATGGCCCGGTAGGTTCCCTGCGGCACTGTCAGCCGGCCGCCATCCCTGTTCTGGAAAGTATGGTGTATGGCCTTTCCCCCTTCTGCAGGGAAGAGAAAGAGCTCCATTGTCTCCACATCCGCATCCGGAGCCTTGGTCCAATCGATGTTCACCTCGAGACCGGACTGGTGAGGGTGATCATAGCACAAGTCCTTATGCTGGCAGGCTGCCGCCGCAAAAAGCATCAATATGGCCGTATATCTTTTCATCGTCATTTTGCTATTATCCATACAAGTGAAATTTCAATTCTGGAAGGGCCGAAATATGCCCTGTCCCTGGTGGCCTGCCAGACGTAGTGCAGCGTGTTGGAGCTGTTGTCCCATTCCGGGAGGTATTCCTTGTATCTGCCTCCGATGTAGCCGAACCCTATCGAGAAGTCTAGGTTAAGGCTTTTTGCGATGGGGAACGAGTAACCGTAATCGATGCCGGTATAGTGGCTCCAGCTTTCACGGTAATCGCTGATATATCCTCTGCCTCCCAATTCATAATCATAGGTAAGGAAGCCTCCGTATATCCCGATATGGTGTCCCGTAAGGCTTCGTCCGTCATAGACTCTGCCGAAATCCCGTTTGCCGCGTTCCGGTGCGCCGAAGTATTTCCTTACGTTCATGCCCACCGCGAAAGTGCGCCAGAAGAATTTGTCACGGTCGCTCCACCAACCGTAATCCACATCCGCTCCGTAACTCCATCCGCGTCCGAGACCAAGTTCCACTCCGATGTTGGGGATTGCCGCCAGATCATACAGCATATTGGTCCTGACCGCAATGCTCGGAGCGCATTTCACCGTCGCCGGCATCCGCAGCTCCTCTATCTGCTGGGAATGCGCTGTGTCAGGCATTGTGACAGACACTGCCAGAATGGCAACGAACGCGAAACATATTTTTCTTTTTTCTTTCATATTCTTTATGTTGTTCCCGGTCTGATATGGCCCCCGGGAGCGCTGCAAAGATGAGACAAAGCTTTTTCCCGGATGTTGTACGCCGTTTGGTTTTTCGTTGCCGCCGGAAGGCCGGATTGTGGTATTATCTTTGAAATTGCAGGATTGGCGGCAAGGAGCGTTTGAATTTGAATTATTAAAAACTACGCATTATGGTTACTTTTTCTACAATGGGTATCATCACCGCAACTGCGCAACTGGTTCTTGCGCTTATCGTCACTTTCCTGCATCCGGCGGACCCCCGGACCTTCAGGAGGCACAATGTCGCGAGATGGCTTCTGGTAGCATCGCTTCTGATTTCGATGGCGGGTAACGTCGTTAACGCGCTGTTCTCCATTCCGGAGCTGGCCTTCTCCGTTTTCTTTTTCTGGTCCTGCTCCACCCAGAACGTATTGATGGGCTTCGTGTCAATCCTGTTTGCCGACCCGTCGGTGGCCGACAGGCGTTTCGTCACGATCAACCTGTCAGTCTATTCTTTCTTCAACCTGCTGCTCATTGCTTCCGCACTGTTCTTCCCGGAAGTTTTCCCCACAGTGTTCATCATCGGGTTCTCCGCCGGCATCCTGCTCAGCGCCTATATCTTCTCTACGGCCGTCAGAGCGTACAATGATGCCGTACGTGGACTGGAGGAATATTATTCGGAGGATTTCAACTATCTTCTCAGGTACCGCGTGGGATTCAATGTCGCGATAGTCGCCGGTTTGATTCTGCTTATGGCGGTTCCGTTCACGGGACACTACCCGGGGACCTTCGTCACCGTGACGAACATTGTCTGGCGGTCGCTGTTCATTCTGTACTACGTATATGTGTCCGTGCTTTTCATCCGCCAGAGCTTCCAGATGGAACTGGTTTCAAAAATGTATGACGGAACGAGGGTTGCCGGCAGTACCACCACTGCCCCCGGCAAGACGGGAACGGAAGGACCGGCATCGGGCAGGATGGCGCGGAATGCCGCATTCGACAGGCTTGATATTGCTCTGCAGAAATGGATTGCAGCCAAATCCTATACGGAGTCCGACATCCCCACCGCACAGATTGCAGAATCGCTCGGCACCGACATTTTCACTTTCCGGGACTACTTCAGGGACAAGAAGGGCGAGGATTTCCGCACCTGGAGACAGCGGCTGAGGATAAAGGAGGCCTGCCGCATCATGAAGGAGAATCCGGAAATCAGTTATGAGCTCGTTGCGGAGACCGTGGGCATCAACGACCGCAGCAATTTCAAGAAAACTTTCACCAGGATAATGGGAATGTCTCCGAAAGAGTGGAGAAAAGCCGGGAATTGATTAACTTTGACGCATTATGCGTAGAATAGTTTTGCTTCTTGCCCTCGCCGCAGTGTCCTGCAGCACAATCAGAGTGGCCACATTCAACAATCAGATAGGTTTCCCTACGGAGAAGAACGAGGCGGCCAAGTGGTCGAACCGCGTGGCTCTGGTGCAGAAACTGCTGGAGGAGGAAGATTTCGACATAGTGGGGATGCAGGAGCCTATGTGGTATCAGTGCAAGGAAATGGAGGCATTCCTTCCGCAATACGGATGGGTAGGCCGCAGCGTATACGGCCCTGTGGAAAACGGCCCCTACCACTACAATCCCATCTTCTACAGAAAGGACAGGTTCGACCTGCTCGACTGGGGAAGTTTCTGGTTCTCGGACACCCCGGACGAGCCCGGTTCCATGAGCTGGGGCAACACTACACCGCGCATGTGCACCTGGGCGCATTTCAGAGACAAAAGGAGCGGAAAGGATTTCTTCCACTTCAATATGCATTACGACCACAGGGCCACGAATGCGATGAACAACAGTTCCACTCTGATGCTTGCCAAACTCAGGGAGATAGCGGACGGCAAGCCGGCATTCTTCACCGGGGACTACAACAGTTATGACGGCAGCGAGGCCTACCGTATTCTTGCAGAATCGGGCGAACTGATTGACAGTTACACGATTGCAGGAAAGACCGAGGGGCTGAACATTGCCTCCTGGAACAACTACAAACCCATCTGGCACACTGAGGAGATGCACAACCTGGATCACGTTTTCGTGACTCCCGGCACAAAGGTCAGATCGTGGCGGCTGATTACCACCACCTATGACGGGAAGTATGCATCAGACCACTTCCCCATCGTAATAGAATGGAAATTCTAGGCTCTTGAGCCTCCGAAACGCTTCTCTATGATTTCCGTCACTTCGGAAATTTTCTTCTGAAGGATTTCCTCCGAGCAGGCCTCGCAGATGAAGCGCAGGTACGGCTCGGTATTCGAAGGACGGATATTGAACCACCATTGCGCGAATTCCAGCCTGTAGCCGTCGAAATCCATCACAGTGTCGGGCGTTTCCTGCAATGAAAAATGCTCCTTGACGGCTTCCATCGCTCCCTCCTTGTCCTCGACACGGAAATTGATTTCTCCGGAATTGCAGTATTTTGCGATCTCCGCCATCGCATCGCTGAGCGTTCTGCCCTCCTTCTTCAGGTCCGACACAATCCTAAGGACTATCAATGACGCAAGGATTCCGCTGTCCGAGTAGAAGAAATCCTTGAAATAGTAGTGACCGGCAAGCTCTCCTCCCCACAGTCCGTCAATTTCACGGAGACGCGGCGCCGCATATGCCCGACCGACCCGCCAGGTGCGCACGTCACAGCCCTGTGCGCCGAGGTACTCCTTCACAGCCTTTGAACTGCGGATTTCCTGCAGCACACGGGGATTGATCTCCTTCCTCCCCCCTATGAAGTATCTGCTCATCAAGGCGATAACGAGGTCCGGAGCGACGAACCTGGCCTTCTCGTCCACGAACATGACCCTGTCGGCATCTCCATCGTAAATCACCCCCACATCGGCACCGGAGCGCTTCACAAGTTCGCGCAGCGGTTCCACATTCTTGGCAATCAGAGGGTTAGGGTCGTGATTGGGGAAACGACCGTCCATGGTGTCGAAAAGGAATTCGGCATTGTCCCCCCTGAATATGTCCTTGACGAACAGACCGGACATTCCGTTGGAAAGGTCGAAGGCTATCTTGAGATTGGAATAATCTCCCTTGAAGCGCATCTGGAAATCAATGTATTCCTTACGGATATCCATCTCCACCACTTTGCCCCGTCTCTCCGCCACAGGAGTCTCCCGTCCGCTTTCTATCCATTCGCGGATCTGTCCGAGACCCGTGTCAAGCCCCACCGGAAGAGCGTTCTCACGGCTGACCTTCAGGCCGTTGTATTCGGCGGAATTGTGGGATGCCGTAATCTGCACGGAAGCCTTGAATCCGTAATTCGCCGTGCCGAAATACACCAGCGGAGTGCTGCTGAGGCCGAGGTCGAACACATCCGCTCCGGCATCGCAGATTCCCTCCACCAGGGCATCGTGAATCTCCTGCGACGACACGCGGCAGTCGCGCCCTACCAGCACCCTGTCCGTTCCAAGCAGTCCGGGGACGAAATACCCGACCTTGTAGGCCGTCCCGCGGTCGAAATCCTTCCCGTAGACGCCCCTTATGTCATATGCATGAAATGCTCCCATCACTTGATTTTTGAATTGTAGTGTGTGGCGACCTTGCCGGCGGCTATGCGCTGCAGCTTCTTCGCAAGAATCTTCTTGCGGATGGGGGCCACCAGGTCAGTGAACAGAACTCCGTCCAGATGGCTGAACTCGTGCTGGATCATCCTGGCCGCGAACTTGTCGAACTCCTCGGTCTTCTTCACCAGGTTCTCGTCATAATACTCCACCTTGATCTTCTCGGGGCGCACCACGTCGGCATAGATGCCCGGCACACTGAGGCAGCCCTCGTTGAACTCACACTGAGTTTCGCTTTCCTCAACTATCTCAGGATTTATGAATGTCCTCTTGAAACCCTTCAGGTAAGGGTAGACGTCGGTCATCACGTCTCCGTCCACAACGGCAACGCGCTTGCCCACACCAATCTGGGGAGCCGCAAGTCCGCATCCTTCCGAAACGGCAAGCGTTTCCCAAAGGTCCTTCACGAGACCGGTGACATATTCTTTTTCATTGAGGTCAACGGGTTCCGCAACACGTTTGAGGACATCGGAACCGTACAAATAAATAGGCTGTATCATTTCTTTTTATCCAGATAGCTTTGAAGAATTATTGCGGCGCTTATCTTGTCCACCTGATTCTTGTCGCGCCTGTCGCTCTTTTTCATTCCCCCGTCAATCATTGCCCTGTGGGCCAGCACCGAGGTGAACCTTTCGTCCTCGAGTGCAACCGGGGTGTCCGGAAAAGCCTTCTGCAACTTCTTCAGAAATGCATCCACGTCTGCCGCAGCCTCGGCGTGGGATCCGTCAAGATTGAGAGGATAGCCGACCACAAATCTCACTATCTCATCCCTTTCGGCAAGATTTTTAAGATAATCTATTATCTTTGTAGCAGGGACCGTCTCGAGTGGAGACGCGAAGATTCCCAGCGGATCGCTCTGCGCGACTCCTACCCGGGCTCTTCCGTAATCTATTCCTACAGTTCTCTGCATCCGTACAAAATTAAGCATTTTATGGGAAAAAGTTCCGCAGATAAAAACAAAATGTATCGCCTGAACATTCTGGAGGACAGTTCTCACAAGAAAATCAGGACGATACGTTTCTCCAAGGCAGGATTGACAGTGACTCTGATAACGACATTCGTGATTGTTGTCGTAATGGTTTTCTGCATGATAGCCTTCACTCCCCTCCGTACGGTCATACCCGGATATCCCGATGCCGGGTCCAGGAAACAGGCCATAGAGAACGCCATCAAGATCGATTCGCTCGAAAGTATCATCACCCGCTGGGAGCTGTATTCCGAGAACCTTTCCAGGGTGCTTGCCGGTGAGGAAACCATAAGCCTGGACAGTCTGGTCAAGGACAACAGTACCAAATACTTGAAGAAAGTCAGCTCGGAAGTCGTGGCAAAGCAGGACTCCCTGCTCCGCCATCAAGTCGAAGGGAAATGAAGAAACGCAAGATAGCCATATTGGGGTCCACAGGGTCGATAGGCACCCAGACTCTTGACGTTGTCAGACAGCACCGCGACCTTTTCGAGGTGGAGATGATTTCGGCCAACAACAGCACCGAACTGCTGATCGAGCAGGCGCGCGAGTTCGATGTGAACAATGTCGTGATATGCAATGAAAGCAAGTACAAAACCGTCTCCGATGCCCTCAGGGACAGCGACAGCAAGGTATGGACAGGCATCGACAGCCTGTGCAGTCTGGTCGGGAGCGACACTGTTGACATAGTTGTCGGGGCGATGGTCGGTTTCAGCGGCCTCAAACCCACTTTGGCCGCTCTTGAGGCCGGCAAGATTGTGGCCCTCGCCAACAAGGAGACTCTTGTGGCGGCCGGCGACATCGTCACGGACGTGATGAGGAAGCACGAAGCTGTGATTCTTCCGGTGGACTCCGAACATTCGGCCATTTTCCAGTGCCTACTCGCCGCTCAGGGGAACGCGGTCGAAAAAATTCACCTGACAGCATCCGGAGGCCCTTTCCTCACCTGGCCGAGGGAGAAAATTGCGGGAGCCACTGCGGCTCAGGCCCTGAATCATCCGAATTGGAATATGGGTGCGAAGGTCACCATTGACTCAGCCTCCATGATGAACAAAGGGTTCGAGGTGATCGAGGCCCGCTGGCTGTTTGATATGGACCCGTCCCGCATCGAGGTGGTTGTCCATCCGGAGTCCATTGTCCACTCGATGGTGGAGTTCTCGGACGGCGCGGTGATAGCCCAGCTGGGATGCCCCGACATGCGCCAGCCAATCGGCTTCGCGCTCAATTTCCCCGAGCGCATCACCGTAGGCAACAAAAAGATTGACTGGGATGTGATACGTTCGCTTTCCTTCGAAAAGCCTGACCTCGGCAGATTCCCTTGCCTGCGCCTTGCATACGAGGCAATAGAGCGCGGCGGGAATGCTCCCTGCGCGCTGAATGCCGCCAATGAGGTGGCGGTCGCCGCATTCCTGAAGGGCCTGATTTCATTCTACGACATAGCCCGCATCAACGAAAAGTGTCTGGCGGGCCTGAATTTTGCAGCAAAGCCTTCATTGGACGACATATTTGCCACAAACCTCGAAGTCGCCACAATAGCGAATGGTTACATTGATTAAAACACTGCAGGTCATTCTGGCCCTTTCTCTGCTCATCTTCATACACGAGCTGGGGCATTTTATGTGGGCCAGGATATTCAAAATCAGGGTCGAGAAATTCTATCTCTTCTTCGATATCGGCGGCAAGGCGCTTTTCAGATTCAAGAAAGGAGATACCGAATTCGGCATCGGCTGGCTCCCTCTGGGCGGCTACTGCAAGATTGCCGGAATGATTGACGAATCTCTGGATACCGAGGCGCTGAAGAAGGATCCTGCACCGGATGAGTTCCGCACGCGTCCCGCCTTCCAGCGTTTTATGGTGATGGTCGGCGGAGTGCTCAACAATTTCATATTCGCCATTCTCGCATACATAGCCATTATGGGCATATGGGGACAGACTTATCTGTCCAACAAGGACGCCCGGATATACGTCAGCGATCTGGCCTACGAGATGGGATTCCGCACGGGCGACAGGATTCTGAGTCTTGACGACTATGTGCCGGAGAATTTTGGGATGATTCAGGCAGACATCGCAAGGCGTGACGTACATAAGGTGTCCGTGCTCCGTGACGGAGATACGGTCAATGTCTATATTGACCATTCCATGATAAATGATATTCTGAATTCCGGCCCCATGTTCGACCTGGCGGTTCCCTTTGTTGTGGATTCGCTGCAGGCGGCGGGCCCCAATGCCGGTGCGGAACTCGAACACGGAGACAGGATCATAGCTTTCAATGATGCGACTTTCGACTATCTTCAGGATTCCAGAATCATTCTTGACAGCCTGCGGGGCCGTGAGGTTTCAGCATCCGTCCTCCGTTCCGGCGACACCCTTTCCGTCCCGTTGCAGGTGGATACCGCCGGGCGCATCGGTGTGTCGATAGTCATTCCGGGAATTGAAGTGAAGCGCTACAACGTGGCCAGCGCCATTCCTGCAGGTCTGAAGCTGACCTGGGACACCGTGTCGGGATATCTCAAGGATCTGAAACTTCTGGCCACTCCTTCATCCGGAGCCTACAAGTCAGTCGGAAGTTTCATCGCAATCGGGCAGGTGTTCCCCTCCACCTGGGACTGGTATCAGTTCGTATATCTTCTGGCGCTCCTTTCCATCATGCTCGGTGTGATGAACCTGATTCCGATACCCGGGCTCGACGGTGGCCATATACTTTTCATCATATATGAAATGATTACGGGCCGGAAACCGGGAGAGCGATTCCTCTACATAGCCCAGTTGATTGGGATGGCGCTCCTCGTAGCTTTGATGATGCTGGCTTTCGGCAACGATATAGGAAGACTAATACATTGATTATGAAAAAGATAACTCTATTTTTAATTACCATCCTCTCGCTTGCCGCATGCAAGGGAGGTCACAAGACTCTGCTGCCGAACGTGAGCGGTAAGGCAGGAGAGGTGATCTTGGTCATGGACAAGGACAACTGGGAAGGGAACCTCGGCGTAGCCGTGAGAGAACTGCTTGCCTGCGATTGCCCGTTCCTGCCACAGGTCGAACCGCTGTATTCTCTTGTCAGCGTTACTCCGGGAGGGTTCGCGGACCTGTTCAAAGTCCATAGGAACATAGTGATTTTCGACATCTCGTCCGACAAGGAGAAAGGTGAGATCAGTTACCTTCAGGACATATGGGCCTCCCCCCAGTGCGTAATCAACGTGACCGCACCTTCATCGGAGTCCGCCATCGAAACCCTGGAGGCCAACGGCAGGAATGTGGTAAACGCCATAGAGCAGGCTGAACGCGACCGCGTCATCAGGAACTCCATCAAATATGAAGCCCGCGAAATCGCTCCTCAGGTTTCTGAGATTTTCGGCGGTTCCCCCCATTTCCCCAGCGGATACAAGCTCAAGAAGAAAACGGACAATTTCGTGTGGATTGCCGATGAGAAGCAATATACCATTCAGGGCGTGCTCATTTACAGTTATCCCGCCGAGCTTGCCGAAGAGTTTACGCTTGACAGCATCATCGAACACAGGAATGCCGTATTGAAGGAAAACGTGCCCGGAATGTTTGACGGCACCTATATGACCACAAGTACGGCCGTAAAGCCCGAACTGGAATACCTGCGCTACAAGGGCCGCGACCTCACTCAAACCCGCGGCTACTGGGAGGTCGAGAATGATTATATGGGCGGACCGTTCGTATCACACTCCTTCTATTCGCCCGACGGCATGAACATCATAGTGGCGGAGGCCTTCGTATATGCCCCCAAGTATGACAAACGTCAATATCTCCGCCAGGTGGAATCCATTCTGTACTCCTGGGAATGGGCAGAGAAAAAGACTGAAAATTAAATTTGCATTGTCGCAAAAATTATCTATCTTTGCAATCCCTTTGGTGGGTTCGTATAACGGCTAGTACTCAAGATTTTCATTCTTGCAATAGGAGTTCGATTCTCCTACCCACTACAAAATATTAAAAATACTAACAATGGCAAATACATCTTCAGCTAAGAAGGCCGATCGCCAGAGCGAGAGGCACAGACTGCATAACAGGTATTATGCAAAGACAACGCGCAATGCCATCCGCGACATTCGCAACACCACAGACAAGGCAGCGGCAGAGAAACAGGCTCCCACAGTCTTCGCAATGATTGACAAACTCGCCAAGATTGGTCTTATCCACAAGAACAAGGCAGCCAATCTCAAGAGCGGCATTCAGGTATACATTAACAAGCTCGCTTAAGCGAGTTTGTTTTTTTCTCGAGAAGTAGCGCAGTTGGCTAGCGCACCACGTTCGGGACGTGGGGGTCGGGCGTTCGAGTCGCCTCTTCTCGACAAAACGGAAGGTCTGCATATCGCAGACCTTCCGTTTTGTCAATGCCGGAGATGCGCTCGAAGGCAATAAGACATAAAGAAAAGATGACCTTTAAGTCTTGGACTTATTGGTCATCCCTTTTTTGTGATTCGCGAAGCGAACTAGAATCTGTCTTCTGAAGAGACTGTCAGCTTCTTGCGGCCGTGACGACGACGGGCGGCAAGTACGCGGCGGCCATTGGCTGTAGCCATACGCTCACGGAAGCCGTGCTTGTTGACTCTCTTGCGGTTTGAGGGTTGGAATGTCCTTTTCATATCTGTAGTTTTTTATATTATTCGATTCAGGAGGGCAAAGATATTATTTTCTGACGTGAATCACAAATTTTTCTGAGAAATAATCATCTTCAAGCCAGTCTCTTATCGGCCAGACTGATACCTTCGAGGGATTGACACCGCATTTCCTGCACATCACGGCAATTTCTTCATTGACATCCCCGCCTTTCAGGTACAGAATCCCTTTCCTGAACTTTCCTTTTACCCAGGGATAGAAATTATCAAGACTGGTCACAGCCCTGGATATGACCCAGTCGAACTGTCCGGGCAGAGCCTCGGCCCTGGCATTCACGCATTTCACGTTCTTCAGTCCCAATCCGTCAGCCACCGCCTGCGCCACCTTCACCTTCTTGCCGATAGAATCGCAGAGCGTGAACTCCGCCTCAGGCATCACCATCGCCAGCGGAACCCCCGGGAATCCTCCCCCGCACCCGACATCCAGAAAACTTTCAGCCTGATTGCCGGCCTGCAGGCTGGCCCCGGTGCCGGAAAACCCGTTGGCAGACAGATACTGACAGATTGCCAGCGAATGAAGTATGTGGTGTTCGTAGAGATTGTCGATGTCTTTGCGCGACACGACATTGATCTTATCGTTCCACTCTTTCCAGAGCTCCACCGCTCCGGCAAACCGTTCCTTCTCAAACGTCATAGTCTCGATTCCTCCAGAAGATTTCCGAACTCTTCGATATCCCGGCAGATAATGGATGGTTCCACGTCGGAGACACGGACAATATCCATTGTGGTTTCTCCGGACAGGACCAGAACCCCGAGAGCCCCGGCATTGATGCCGGTCTTGACGTCGGTATATATCCTGTCCCCCACTATTGCCGCCTCGGACGGCTTGAAACCCTTGCTGCCGAGCACGCCATAGAGGATATCGGGATTCGGTTTGCCTATGAACACGTCCGGATGACGTCCGGTCGCCCCTTCAAGGCATTTGCATATGGATCCGCAATCCACCAGGATGGTTTCCTGGTCGGTCGGGCAAACCCAGTCAGGATTGGTGGCGATATACGGCAGTCCCTTGGAAACCCACCAGGCGCAGCGGCACAGACGGGAATATTGGAGTGTCATGTCGAAAGCGGCCACGACCACGTCAGGAACGTCTGCCGGATCATCCACGCAGGAGATGAAACCCGCATCCTCGAACTGGGATATCATGGACGGCGTCCCGAGCAGGAAGAGCCTGCGTGCGGAAGGGAAATGCGTCTTTATATAATCAATGGTCGCCGTGGTCGTACTGTACATCTGGTCTTTCCGGCACGGAATGCCCAGACGATGCAGCTTGCTGATGTAATCCTCGATGGACTTCGTGGGATTGTTGGTCAGGAACGAGTAAGAAATGCCCAGCCTGTCGAGTTTCTCCAGAAAGGGGATGGTATAGGGGAACACCGTACCGCCAAGGTAGATGGTACCGTCCATATCAAGGGCGACGTGCCTGATACCGGCAAGTCTTGACTTGAGTTCGCTATTCATCGGATCCAGCGATTTTTCCGGTGAATTCCTTGGCTCTTTCATACCCGTCGCGCGGAGCTTTCCACATTGACAGGAAAATCAGGACACCGACAATACCCACAAATATGAATGTCAGGAACACAGCATTCCAGCCAAGATTGTCGGCAATAATTCCGATTGCGAAAGCCGCCAGGGCCGAGCCGGCATATCCGAGGAGACCGGTGAGTCCGTTCGCTGTGGCGGAGGCCTCCTTCGTCGCCTGATTGGCAGCGCCTATCCCGATGAGAGCCTGAGGTCCGTATATGCAGAAGCCGCCGAGAGCCAGGATGAAGATTGACACAAAGGGAGGAAGATTGGGGCAGAGAGCGAAGATTCCGAAGAAAATCACCGCCCCGACCATGCTCACGACACACATCCGATGCGCTTTCCCCTTGAACAGGTGATCCGTTGCCCAACCGGCGAATATGGTTCCGAAGATGGCCAGAAGTTCAAAGAACGCCACGGACCACGCGGCGGACTTGATGTCCATTCCGCGATGCTCGGTAAGGAATTTCGGGCCCCAATCCAGCACTCCGACGCGAAGCACGTAAACGAAGATGTTGGCTATGGCAAGAGTCCATACCCAGCGGTTCTTGAAAACCATATGCCTGAGAAAAGCCTTATGGGCGCCCTTCCTGCCTTCGGTGTCCTCCTTGCCGGTATGCGTACCCTCAACTTCAGGCAGACCCACGTCCTGGGGCCTGTCCTTCAATCCGAGCAGGATGAGGACTGCGCCGCACAGGGCAAAGCAGGCAGGGAGCCAGAAGCACCATCTCCAGGCCCCGTAATGGCCTGCATAAGCCAGGACCTTCGAGACCTGATCCGCCGCATCCATATTCTCCCAACCCTTTATGCTTCCCGCCAGGTTGGATGTGATGCGTGCCACCACGCTGCTGTCTCCCGTCATATCAGATCCCATATTCGACATTATGAGTCCGCAGACCACGGAAGCGGCGATGGCCCCTATCGAATGGGAGGTGTTCCAGATGCTCATCTTGGTGGCCAGCTGACCGGGAACAATCCAGGTCGGAAGCATCCTGGCGCAGGGAGGATATCCCATTCCCTGGAAATACTGGTTGAGTATGATAGTGACACCCATCACAAGGATGAGCATATTGACAAACTGAGGTCCGTCGTGGACTCCGGTGATGAGGTAACTCAAATCGGCCCCGAATCCGAAACAGAAGTTGGCCACGGCGCAGAGGAACAGGCCAAGGGCCATGAACGCCTTGGTGCTTACCTTATCGACAATGAATCCGTTGATGAACCGCGCGAGCCCGTAAACCAGAGAGCCGATACCTATGATGATACCGAAGCTGGTGTTCGAGATGCCGTATTCGGCCGTGAGGCCCGGCATAGCTATCGAGAAATTCTTTCTGACGAAATAGAAAATGGCATAGCACACCATAGAGACGATGATGATACGCCACTGCCAGTAATTGAAACTCTTATTTGTTTTAGCCATAGTCTAACTTATTTTCCAAGCTCCTTCGGGGCCGAATACGGCCTCCACCAGTTCATCATAGAACATTCCGCGTTTGGCGAGGTCGAGCAGATTTATTCTGTGACGCATCAACTGCGTGAAGGGCACCAAAGATTTCAACTGTTCCCGCGTCACCCCGATTTCAGAAGGGTCGGACGGTGCTCCCACGATTTTGAACAGGCGCCGCATCTTTTCAAAGGGATAGACCTGAGCCCTGTATTTTTTCCGCAATTCCGGCCATTGGTCCCTGACCTTGGTCAACTGCTCACGCACGGCATCGGCATCGGAGTATTTCACGCTGATGGAATCATATCCCAGACGGGGACTCACAAAGTCCTTGAACAGCTCAAGAGCGCGCCGCCTCTCCTGCTCGAGTGTGGGCCAGGCCGCAACGCATCTGTCAACGTCAATCTTCGTGAGGTCCATCTTCAGGAACTCATCGAAGAACGCGCACATCGTAAGCGTGCCTATGGCCACCTGAAATCCGTGAGACTGCAGCTCTCCCTTGTAACGGTGCCCCGTCATATCCAGATAATGGCTGAAAAGATGGTCGGTGCAGGAGGCGGGACGGCTGGAACGGGCTATCTGCATTGCGATTCCGCTGAGAGTCAGGCCGATGAACAGGTCGGACACAGCATCCCTGTCTCCCGCGGCCACAGCCTCCGGATTGGAGAGCACCTTGTCCAGAACATCCTGAAGAACGTGCCAGGCTTCCGGAATGATGGGTTCGGTGCCGAACAGGTCGGCAATCATCCACTCCGCCCCGCAGGGTATCTTGGCGGCGAGATCCGCATAACCGGCGGCCGTCATATGCTTGGGAGCTTCGGCAATCACGGTGGCATCGGCAACGATGGCAAGAGGAGCCGGACACTCGAAAGTCTGCTTGAGACCCTGATATGAAATGGAAGCGCCGAAAGAGGAATACCCGTCCACCGATGCGGCGGTAGGCACGCAGAGGTAGGACTGGCCGAGGTGATGGGAACTCAGTTTGCAGAGATCGTTTATGACACCGGAGCCGACGGCCACGGCAATGGCTCCGGAAGATTTGACCTGGGCCTCAACCATCTCCACATAAGGCCATTCAGCGTGGAAATGCTCATCCGGAATCAGGAAACGGGACACCGGCACCCCCGCATTCCCAAGCTTCTCATAAACCGTATTTCCAGCAACCCTCCAGGTGTTGCAATCTGCAATCACAATGGCCGCGCGGCCCGGGAAGTTGTCCCTGAATACGGACGGGACCTTCGCGAGAGCGCCGTCTTCCATTATGAAGACTTTGGTGTCTGTCGCGAGCGCAAGCGCCTTTTCAAGATATTCCTGTGAAATCATTACCTTATATTCATTTTTATTGTTTCTTCTTCATCCATAGCCTCCGCCAGTATGGAGACAGGGTTCATCACCGGCAATCCGGCGCTCATCTCTATCTGCCACTTGCAGGTTTCGCAATCGGTAGCGACCACATCGGGATTGAATGACTTCAGTGTCTCGAACAGAGCGGAACCGATGGCCTGGGAATATGGATAATTCTCCTTCTTGAAACCGAAGGTTCCGGCGATGCCGCAACACTGCTGCTCCGGGACCAGAAGCTCCACTCCCGGTATCATCTTCAGCAGCGAGGTCGAATATATGGCCCAGCCGAGCTTGTTCATATGGCAGGCGGTGTGATAGACTATTCTTTTATGGTAATCCTTGCGGAAGGCTATTCTGATACTGCCGTCCTCGATATGATCGTAGAGCCATTTCGTAGCCAGAAGCAGAGAATCCCTGACATCGGAATTGTCCAGACCCAGGACATTCCTGTACTCGTCCCTCATGGTGAACGTACAGGTGGAACTCGTTGTGAGGACAGTCTCACCGTTGCTCACGGCGGTTCTGAATGATTTCAGGTTGATCCGGGCCTGTTTGCGGGCCTGTTTGCCGAATCCGTTGGAGATGAGGGCCACGCCGCAGCATTTCTCCCTGTCGATCAGATGGACCCCATACCCGCAGGCATTCACCAGCTTCACAAGGTCCATTCCAAGCTGCGGACAGTTGTAATTGACATAGCAGCCGTGAAAATATCTTATGAAACGTCTGAATCCCAGCTGGCGGAATGAAACCTCCGAACGGAACCTGTTCTCGAATTTTCCATGGCTGTAGGTCGGGAAAGTCCTGTGGGCATCTATCCCGAGGACCCCGTCCATCACAGCCTTCACGGGCTTGAGTCCCAGCATCCTGTTTGCTATGGGGGCGACAGCGGAAGCAACGTTTCCGGCCAGATCGGTTTCCGCCAGCATGTAGTCCCTGACCACATTGGAGCTGCGTCCATATTTCAGACGGGCGCTTTGTATGATATCACCGATCTTCACCCCGGAAGGACAGGATACCTCGCACCTCTTGCAGTTGAGACAGTATTTGAGCGTAAGGTCATAAAATGCGGGATCCTTGAGTCTGTACCGTTCTCCGTCGGGGCCTGCCTGCTTGGGCCCGGGGTAGTGGGGATTGGCCGCCATCATAGGGCAAACTGTCGTGCAGATGCTGCACTTCAGGCACTGCTCGAAATTGTTTTCGCTGACGTTTCTGTCCTGCATATCACATCCTCCCCATTATCTGTTCCGCCACAAGAGCGGCACTGCCTTCAATGTCCGCCGGGCCGGCAAGTACCTCACCGGCGGCATAAAGATTCTCCATAAATCTGCCTCCGATGCTCACCCGGCCGCATTCATCCGCACGGACGCCGAATTTTTCGAACGGCTGGTCGGCGAAGAAATCGGGGTTCACCCATTTTCCCCGGTCGGAATCATACTCCACGTCGCATCCGAAGACCGGTTCATATATTCTGTCCATAGTGGAGATGAGTCCCTTGCTGAAGAATTTTCCGCTTGCAAGAACGAAGCAGTCGGCCTCAAGGGCTGTCCCGACAAGTTTTTCCGTACGCACCCTTCTGAGGACGTCCCCCTCGAAATCCCCTCCCATGACCGTATCACCCGGAAGAAGCTTCCCGCCTGACGTCACGAATTCGGAACGCCTGGAAGGTCCGAGGCTCAGACCGCTTGAAACGATAAGGCACTTTCTGCCGGCCTTCTGGAGAATTGTTCCCACCTCCGTGCCGGCAGGGCCTCCGCCTATTATGATAACGTCGAACCTCATTTCCTGTAAAGTTTTCTCATATATTCCGCCTCCCGCAGGGAATCGCCCCAGCATACCGGTGCCATTCCCTTCCATCTCTCCTTCGCATATTGCTCCAGAAATTCACTTTCCTTCTCCGGACATCCCAGCTCTTCGGCCAGGGCCCTGGCTACTTTGCCCATACAGAATGTTCCCTGACAGGTGCCCATTCCTATTCTGGTCCGGCGCCTGAGATCCACAAGATTGTGGACGTCAAGATATTTCACGGCATAAGCGATTTCGGCGCGCGTGACGTGCTCGCATTCGCAGAGCACCTCGCTCTTGCCGGCAAAATCCATTCGGGCTATTCCCGTACCGTGTCTGCCCTCTGCGGCTTTGAATGCCAGCGCATCCCTTCTGGCGGGATTGATTTTCTTCTCCGAACCGGGCAGCGGAAGTTCTGCGGTCCGGCACGGCTTGTCTATATTCAGCTTCTTGCAAATCAGGTCCGTGGCCATCTCGCCCATCAGTCTGTAACTGGTAAGTTTACCTCCCGTGATACTGATAAAGCCGGGAATGCCGTCCCGGGTCTCGTGGTCGAGCAGCACGATGCCGCGGCTGGTGCTTCTGCCTGTAGGATCATCGTCCGATGCCACCAGAGGCCTCACTCCCGCATAAGCCCGCAATATTCTCGTGTCGGCAAGTGTGGGCGCAAGCCTGCAACCCTCCTCAAGCAGCAGATTCACCTCGGATGCCGTGACCCGTATGTCGTCGCATTCCTCGAAAGGAACCTTGTCGGAGGTCGTGCCTATGACACAGACCACGTCTCCGGGAACAAGGATATCCGCATTGGCAGGCTTGCGGCAACGGTTTATCACCATCCTGTTGACACGGTGCCCGAAGACCAGCAGAGATCCCTTGGCCGGAAGCATCCTTATCACGGCGCCGGCCATTTCAGCTATTCTCTGCCCCCAGATTCCGGCGGCATTCACCGTCACGGAAGCCCGGGCCTCGGACTCCCCGCCGCTGCGGCTGTCACGCAGTTTTACCCCGACAACCCGGTCTTTGTCCTTGACGAAAGCGGTAACTGTATGATATGTCAGGATTTCCGCCCCGTGAATCGCCGCATCCAAGGCATTGGCCGATGAGAGCCGGAAAGGATCCACCGATGCGTCAGGCACCTTCACAGCCCCGATAAGCGCAGGATTTGCCGACGGCTCCAGCCTGAGGGCCTCCTTCGGATCCATGGCTTCAGCCTTGATGCCCGCGGCAAGACAGGACTCGATGAATTGCTTCTGATACGTCAGATCATCCTCCGGAAGAGTTATGAAAAGGCCGCCCGTCTCATCCACACAGTTTGAGGCTATGCGTTTGAGTATTCTGTTCTCCCTGATGCATTCTGCGGCTGATTCCCTGTCCGTGACAGCATAACGCGCACCCGAATGCAGAAGTCCGTGGTTCCGTCCTGTAGCCCCGTTGGTAAGGTCGAAGCACTCTACAAGCAGGGTCCGGAGACCACGCAGAGCGCAGTCGCGGGCCGTTCCCACACCGGTTATGCCACCTCCGATGATTATGACGTCATATTCCTTCATTTCCTGAATTCCTTCTCCCCGAGCCGCTCACGGACAAAGAGAGGAACGTTGGACGTTATGGCGTCCACCCCCAACTTTATCATATAATCAATCTCCTCCGGTTCGTCCACGGTCCACACGTTGACCGACATTCCGAGATTGTGAGCCTGCCCGACCCACTCGGGATGACTGTGGAACACGCATTGCTCGTAGTCAATTCCGTTGATGCCGTCGGCCGCAAGGCTGTCCGGAGCGATGTCTCCGTTAAGGTACTGGTTCACGAATTCCGGAGCCAGACGGGCCACGGTCTTGCAGATATTGTATTGGAACGATATGAACATCACCTTGGAAGGATCGTACATATCGTGAGCCTTGAGAGCCTCGAAAGCCTTGATGACCATCTGGTCCTCGCGGTCCTCGCTGCCCAGTTCCTTGAATTCCACCACAAGGACAGTCTTTCCGTCACACTCCGACACCCGGTCGAGATATTCGTCAAAGTCAGGACGTTTCTCTCCGTTGGGAAGCAGATGGGACGAAAGCTCGGAATAGGTGTTGGACACTATTTTCAGACCGTCTATTTCGTTGTCGTGATTGAGGATTATCCTGTCGTCGGAAGTAAGATAGATATCACATTCGCTGCCCCGGAAACCGTTGTTGACAGCTCCGGAAAGGGAGGCGATACTGTTCTGGCTCATCCCGCCCTCCTCGGATTTCCAGAACCCGCGATGTGCCACGATGGCAATCTTCCCGTTCTGGTTCAGGACAGGGAATGAACAGTCGGACTGAACGCTTGCTTTTTTCCTGGCGCCGCAGCCGGCAAGCACGAGCACAGTGGCGGCAATGATAAGGATTTTTTTCATATGTTTTCTTCTTTCATTTTGTCTATCAATGCTTTGGCACGACGGATACGGGTACGGACGGTATTGAGCTCCATATCCAGTTCCTCTGAGATTTCCTTGTATTGAAGTCCGTCCAGAAGCCTCTTGCGGGCCACTTCACGATACAGATCCGGAAGTCCTTCGATGTATTTCTCCGTCCGAGCCCTGTCTTCCGTCTTGATGATATTGTCAAGCGGAGTGTCAACCTCATCTCCGATATTCTCAACCGCGGCAGCCTGACCGTCATTGACGTCAAGAGACACGCATCTCTGCCTGTCGCGCGTTTCCTGCTCTAGCATATCCAGGGCGGTATTGCGTGCAATCGTGCGCAACCAGGTGTAGAACTGGCTCTTGGAAGGGTCGTAAGTGCCGATCTGGCGGAACGCCTTCTCGAAACTGCGCGAACAGATGTCGTCCACGTAGAAGTCATCAAGGTTCCTCAACCAGCCTCTGATATAGGAGCGCAGCTGGTCTATGTGGGTGTCCCACAGTCTTGTGAAGGCCGTACCGTCGCCGATGATGGCGAGGCGGACCAGTTCGTTAATGGGCTTCGAGCCAGGTATTGCCATAATTGCATTCAACCGTCAGGGGGACGGAGAGTTCCACTACATTCTCCATCTCGCTGACCAAAATATTCTTTACACGTTCTATCTCGTCTCCGGGGACCTCCAGGAGAAGTTCATCGTGAATCTGAAGCACCATCCGGGCCTTGAGCCCCTCTTCCCTCAACCTGCGGTCCACAGCTATCATCGCGAGTTTGATGATGTCGGCGCTGCTGCCCTGAATAGGGGCATTGACTGCATTGCGTTCGGCAAACGCCCTCACGGTGCCGTTATGGCTGTTGACGTCGGGCACGTAACGGCGGCGGCCGAAAATCGTCTCGACATAGCCGTTCTCCCTTGCGGAAGAAAGGGTGTCGTCTATGAAGCCACGGATGCTGGGGAATGACGCGAAGTAGTCGTCTATTATCTTCCTGGCCTCACTGCGGGAACATTTGAGCCGCTGGCTGAGTCCGAATGCGGAAATGCCGTACATTATCCCGAAATTGGCCGTCTTGGCGATACGCCTCTGGTCGGATGTAACTTCCTCCACGGGTACGCCGAATATCTTGGAGGCGGTGGCGGAATGAACGTCAAGTCCGGAACGGAAAGCGTCCCTGAGATGCTTGTCCGCACTGAGATGGGCCATGATCCTGAGTTCTATCTGGGAATAGTCGGCGGACATTATGACTTTGTCCTCACCCTGCGCCACAAATGCCCTGCGGATTTCACGGCCCTGCTCCGTACGTATCGGGATGTTCTGCAGGTTGGGATTGGAACTGCTCAGGCGTCCCGTCGAAGTCAGTGCCTGATTGAAGGTGGTATGCACGCGTCCGTCGGAGCGTATGTAGCTTGGGAATGGTTCTATGTAGGTACTGAGAAGTTTCCTGAGTCCGCGGTACTCCAATATAGCATCGATGACCGGGCTCCTGTCGGCCAGTTCCGACAGTGTCTGCTCGTCAGTCGGCCAGTTGCCGGATTTCGGCTTCTTCGCCTTGGGATCCAGCTTCAGTTTTTCGAAAACGACCTCGCCTACCTGCTTCGGAGAACTCACGTTGAGCGAAGGCTCCCCCGCCAGTTCACGGACGAGAGCTTCCTGCTCCCGCATACTCACGCGAAGCCCCTCCGCATAGTCCTTCAGGGACTTGACGTCGACTTTCACGCCCACCGTTTCCATACGGCTCAGCACGGATATCAAAGGTTCCTCTATGGTGTCGTACAGTTTCCGGAGGGTTTCATCGGCCCTGAGGTCCGAGCCTATCCTGTCCGCCAGATGACGGAGCACCACGGTCTTGTAGAGACATTTTTCTTCCGATTCTCCGCTGTCTTCACAGAACAGGGAGGCCTGAACGGGTTCTTCCCTGTCCTCAAGTTCTACTCCGAGATACGTTTTGGCCAGGATGTCCGTCTGATGGCTGCGCTCCGGGTTCAGCAGGTAATGCATCAGTTCGACGTCACGTATCCTGCCGGCGAGACTGATCTCCAGGGCGGCAAGTCTGTTCATCTGTGACTTGACGTCGGCGCCATCCTTGATGATGCCGGGATTCTCCAGCAGTGAGCGGAAATCTTCCGGGGACCCGGACGCTACCGTGTCCGTCGTAGCCACATACAGGATATCACCGCTGTAGTTTATGGCCACTTCATCCGCAGAGATCTCCGAAGGTGCGACTTTTCTGTATTCTATCGCCGCGGCCTGCCTTTCTTCGAGCCGTCCCGGATTCTGACCGGCGGCGGCAGCTATGGAGGCAAGCTTGCGCTTGAGAGAACCGAACTCGTAGAGATCGATGAGCGACATCAGTTCCGCAGATGCGAGGGGGCCGATGGCCATTCCGTCCATTGTCACAGGAACGTCAATGTCGGTTTTTATGGTAACCAGCGCCTTGCTGAGAGCTATGTGGTCCCTTGCAGCCTCGAACATCTCCTTCTGTTTCGGCGTCAGTTCGGAAATATGTTCATATATCGTTTCCGTATTCCCGTATCTGGCCAGCAGTTTGGCCGCTCCGACGGGTCCGACACCCTGGACGCCGGGAACGTTGTCGGAGGCATCGCCGCAAAGGGTGAGTATGTCAATCACCTGGGCAGTGCCGGATATCTTCCACTTGTCGCATATTTCCGCGGGTCCCAGTATCTCGTTCTCCCCTCCTCCCTTTCCGGGTTTGTACTGGAAAATGTGTTCTCCCACCAACTGACCGTAATCCTTGTCCGGCGTGACCATATAGACGTCACAGTCAGGCCCGGCGAAACGTTTCGCCATGGAGCCTATGACATCGTCGGCCTCGAAACCCTTCATCATCACGACCGGGATGCCCATGGCCTTCACTATTGCCGTCACCGGCTCGAGGGCATCGATTACAAGCTGCGGAGTTTCACCCCTGTTGGCCTTGTATGCCGGATACATTTCGTTGCGGAAAGTTCCTCCGGGAGGGTCCAGGCTCACGGCCAAATGGGTGGGATGCTCCCTCTCCACCATTTCCAGAAGGTATTTCGTGAAGCCGAAAAGAATTGAAGTGTCAACTCCCTTGGAATTTATCATAGGCCTCCCCAGGAATGCATAATACATCCTGAATATCAGCGCGTGCCCGTCTATGAGAAAAAGTTTCATCTTCGGTAAAGTTACGAAACTTTTGTTAAATTCGCGTTATGGAAAATGACGAAAAATTCATGCGCGAGGCGCTGCGCGAAGCCGCGCTGGCCGGAGGCGACAACGAGATACCCATAGGAGCGGTCATAGTATGCCGGGAACGCGTCATAGCCAGGGGGCACAATATGGTGGAAACCCTCCACGACCCGACGGCCCACGCTGAAATGATAGCCCTCACAGCGGCCACCGAAGCACTCGGAGGCAAATACCTTTCGGACTGCACAATCTACGTGACTGTGGAGCCTTGTCCAATGTGCGCCGCCGCACTGAACTGGGCGCAGATGGGACGCATCGTATGGGGAGCCGACGATCCCAAACGCGGATTCACCATGTTCTCTCCGTCCCTGATTCATCCGAAGACCGAAACTCTGTCCGGCATCCTCGCCGGGGAGTGCTCGGCAATGGTAAGCGATTTTTTTAAAGAAAGACGATAGATGAATGCTTTTGTAAAACGTGTATTGCCGGCAGCCGGCGCAATTGTCCTCTCCCTGTCGGCCTCATCAAAGGATTTTACGGGATACGTCAACCCGTTCACGGGCACGGACGGGCACGGGCACACTTTTCCGGCGGCCGTTTATCCTTTCGGAATGGTACAGGCCGGGCCGGACACCAGAACCATAGGCTGGGACGGCTGCAGCGGATACCACTACAGCGACTCGCTGATTCTCGGATTCACCCACACCCACCTCAGCGGCGTGGGCTGCCTCGATTACGGGGATATCCTGCTGATGCCCGTTGTGGATGACGTTGTGCCTTCCGCCTTTTCCCACGACAGGGAAAGCGCGTCTCCTGGATATTACCAGGTATATCTGGAACACCCGGAAGTCAATGTGAGGATTGCCGCCGGACGGAGAATGGCGATGCACGAATACAGCTACGGGAACGGCCCTTCCCGTGAACTGGTGATTGACCTTCACCACAGGGACAGGCTGCTGGGCGCGAGATTGGAGAAAGCCGGAAGCAACTCCGTCCAAGGCTGGCGGCAGTCCCGTTCCTGGGCCAAATCGCAGGATGTATATTTCTACGCGGAGTTCTCGGATCCCATCGAAGGCTTTGCCAAGGCGGATTCCGCATTCGCGAGGCTGTCATTCGCCGGCAACGGCAAGCCCCTGAAGATTAAAATTGCCATCTCCTCCGTGTCCTGCGAAAACGCACGGGAGAATCTGCTGAACGAGAAAGCGGAGAATGACTGGAACTTCGAAAGCCTCCTGGCCGGCACGGAGTCGGCTTGGAACGACTGGCTTTCCAGAATTGACGTCAGCGCCCCGACGGAGGACAAGAAAACGTTCTACACTTCACTCTATCATTGTGCCATCCATCCCAGCCTCTATTCCGACTGCAACGGAGAATACCGGGGAATGGACAGAAAAGTCCACAAGGCCGAGGGTTTCGACAGATACACCGTATTCTCCATATGGGACGTGTTCAGGTCCTGCTTCCCTCTGTACAATATGATTGCAAGGGATTATATGCCCGACTTCCTGGAATCGATGCTCTGCATATACAATGAGGGCGGGAGCCTGCCGAAATGGGAGCTTGCAGGCCACGAAACGAGCACGATGATAGGATTCAACGCCGTTTCCGTAATAGCCGACGCATACGTGAAAGGCATCTTGCCGGAAGGAAGACTGCGCGAATACTATAACGCCATGAAGGCCACGGCCGAAGGATCCGACGAGAGCCACACTTTGTTCTGCAAATACGGGTTCGACCCGGCGGGAGAGGACAGCGAGAGCGTATCCAAGACTCTGGAATTCGCCTATGACGACTGGTGCGTGGCAAGCATAGCCGAAGTTCTCGGCGAAGAGGAAGACTACAGGGAATACATAAGGCGCTCGCAATACTGGAAGAACATTTTCGACCCGGCAACAGGATTCATGAGGCCCCGGGAGCTCACCTGCTGGGCTCCGGAGTTCGACCCCTCGAGGGTATCCTCCCACTTCACGGAAGCCAACAGCTGGCAGTACAGTTTCTTCGTTCCCCACGACATTGCCGGCCATATTGCGATGTTCGGAGGGGTGGAGGCATACACCGCAAAACTTGACGCATTGTTCAGCGCCAGCCACGAAGGCATACACGAGCAGCTGGTGGACGTATCCGGATTCGTGGGGCAGTACGCCCACGGCAACGAGCCCAGCCATCACGTCGCCTATCTGTACGACTTTGCAGGACAGCCCTGGAAAACTCAGGAACTGACGAGGCATATCTGCCGCACGTTCTACAACGCCGCTCCCGACGGGCTCTGCGGCAACGAGGACTGCGGCCAGATGTCGGCCTGGTACGTTCTGAGTTCCATCGGAATGTTCTGCCTTACTCCTGGAACGGACATTATGGCCCTGACCTCCCCGCTGTTCAAGAAGGCGGTCATCAATCTCGGCGGGCACCGTTTCACCGTCACATCCGACAACCCTTCAAGAACCTACGTCAGTTCCGTGATGCTGAACGGCAGGAAAGCCGATGGGATGGCGATAAGGTTTTCCGAAATTCTCAACGGCCGCACTCTTGCCTTCAAGACCTGCGACAGCCCTTCCTCATTCGGCATCGAGCCGGTTCTGGTGACTTCCATCGACCCCGAATTCAGATATGACGCCCATTTCGGACCGGATTTCGGAAAGCCCGTCGAAGACAGTTTCGTGCCTACGATGAAAGCCGTCACGCTGACTGAATTCCACGATGCCTATTCCGCCGGAGGAGCGGCCGGCCTGGTTGACGGGAAACACGGCAAGATAAACTGGAGGGCCGGCAAATGGCAGGGTTACCGCCACAATGACGTGGACGTGATCCTCGACCTGCTGGGCACCAGGGAAATCAGCAGTGTCAGCGCAGAGTTTCTTCAGGATATGGAGAACTATATCTGGATGCCGAAGGATATGGAAGTATATGTGTCGTCCGACGGCAAGGATTTCAGGCTGGTGGGTACGCGCCTCAGCGATGTGGCGATAGATGACCCTGTGGTCCGGATAGCTGACTGGAAAGTGGAATTCGAACCCGTGGAGGCTGCCTTCGTTCGGGTGGTGGCCCATCATTTCGGAGAGATTCCATCCTGGCACCGTGGCTACGGGGACAAGGGTTTCACCTTTATCGACGAAATAACCGTGGACTAAAAAAAATTACTATCTTTGCAGTCCGGAATTGAGATATGGTGTAATGGTAGCACTACAGATTTTGGTTCTGTCTGCCCAGGTTCGAATCCTGGTATCTCAACTGTTCAAAAAAGCCCTTCCAGAATGCCCTGGAGGGGCTTTTCCCGTAAAACAGTCTGCACCTCCATATGAAGGCTGCGAGGCTATTGTCCCGTCATTGCGGGCTATTGATTCGTCATTGCGGGACATTAACTCGTCATTGCGGGCCCGACCCGCAATCTCATCCGCACAGATGGATGAACACGGAAAATATATGCCTTTGCATCCAAAGACGCAGATCACGTTTTGTGTTGAAATGTTGTATCTTTGTAACTGTTGTAATATGTAGCAGAATATGAATAACATCTTCTCCGCAGAAAGAGTCAACACCGGCAGGCAATTGGAATTTGATCTGGTGAAAGCCGTGACAATCGTTCTGATGATCTGGACTCATACTTATGAGGCCCTGTCCACCGGGTTTGAACCTTCCTTGAGTGCAATCAACTCGTATGTAAGGGGTTCGATTGCCGGCGCTGTAACTTTTATGTTCTGTATGGGCATTGGTCTTTCATATACAAGACACAATTCAGCAAAGGAGTGCATTCAAAGGGGAGTCAAGCTTCTTACCACCGGCTTTACCCTGTTATTGTGCAGAGAAATCATTCCCATATTTCTGAGCAGCTGGATTCTCAATTGCCCCGAGAGGCTTGCATATCTGGCTCTCGGATTCAGTGTCGACATCCTCCAGTTTGCGGGTCTTGCCTTCCTGTTTGTGGGTTGTCTCAAGAAACTGAGAATCGGAAATGTCGGGATGGTGATTATATCCGTTGCATTGAGCATTCTAGGTACAGTGCTCCAGGGAGTATCTACCGGATGCTATCCTGCCGACCAGTTTTTGGGTTTTTTCTGGGGTACGGAATCTGATAGTTATTTTCCGTTTTTCAACTGGTTCATCTTCGTGGCAGCCGGACAATGGTTCGGAGAAAAATACCAGTTCCTACAGGACAAGAAAAGGTTCCACGCCATATCGCTTCTGGTTGGGACAGTATTGTGTGCAGCATATATTTACGTGTCGTTCAACGTCGAACAGAATATCTTCAGGGGCTTGACAAGTAAAATTTATCTGGGACATCGCCCGATTTCCGATGCAATCATTTGCCTGCCCATCAATATCGGACTGATAAGTCTGTTCTTTTTTCTCGGGCAACTGATACCGCAGAGAGCGATACCGGTCCTTATTCATCCATCCAGGCACATCAACCAGTATTATTGCATATCCTGGGTGATAATTCAGTTCATTTTATATTTTTCCATAGTGCCTGATGGCCTCTGTTCGGATGTGCAAGTGATAATAACCTGGATTTGTATCCTTGCCGCAACTATACTGGCGGCGGTAGTATACTCAAAATATCTCAAAGAGAGAACTGAAGCCTTCTTTGGAAAGCACAGGGTGTTTTGGACGGTTTTCGTGTGGACGGCGTGCATCGCTTCATTCATACTGGCAATGTGCCTGTTCGATGAATACCCGAATTTTATGAACGATTACCATATTTGAAAAAGGAATGAACACAGTTAAAAAAACTTTTGAGCTCATCGCAGTTGCGTGTGCAATTATCGGAAGTGGCCTGTTTGCCGGCTGTCAGAAATCAGATGGTCCTGAAAATCCCTTATTGGGCAGAAACCTTGCGGTGTATGGAAAAATCTTCACAGCAGACCCGTCAGAGTTAATCGTCGAAGCCTTTGTCGTCAAGGACGGCAAATTCGTGTATGTTGGCTCGAAAGAGGGAGCCGCAAAATATATCACGTCAGATATGCCGGTCATCGATTACACCGGCAAGGGGCTCGTTATCCCGGGCTGCACAGAGGGCCACGGACACTTCATAGGCATCGACGGCATCGCGCGCAATCTTCCGGGATTCAGAGCGCCCTACAGGGACCTCGTCAAAACCATCATCCCTCAAAAGATGCAAAAGAATCCGGGCTCGTTCCTTTCCTTCGGCTGGGCGACACAGGACGTGCAGAAATTCAGCACTAACGACTATGCGATGGAGATAGAGGCAGTGTCAGAGGGTTATCCGGTGATTCTGTTGGACGGTGGCGGTCACAATGCCCTCTGCAACAGGACGGCTCTCAGGAAAGCCGGACTGATTGATGACAGCGGCCATAAGATCAAAGATGTCCGCGGTGGAGAAATCATCACCATACAGGGCTCTGACAATATCGCAAGCGGATATCTTACTGATGAAGCCGTACCGTTCGTAATAGAAAATTCCCTCGGAACCATATTGGATGATGCCGGATATATTCAAGCCTGCAAAGATGCGGTAAAGGAACTCAACGCACGCGGATTCACTTCCTATCTGGATGCGTATATCAACATTTTCGATGATGGATTGACTTACAAATATCTTGCGCAGATGGATGAGAACGGGGCGCTTACTGTCAACGTGATGGGCTACTACACCATACGCAGCTATGACTGGGGGCTGCCCAAGGGCGGCAAAATGCCGCAAAGAGTGACGGACAAGTTGGCACTTGTCAATTCTTTGTCCAATCAGTACACCAAGGGACATCTCCAGGCCAACGGTGTAAAACTGTTCGCAGACGGTGTCGTGGAGAACTTTACAGGTTGGATAAGCCGGGAATATACTGTAGAAGGATTGCCTGAAGACAAAAAGCACGGCAACATCATCTGGGAACAGAACGAGCTGGACGCCATAGTGGCCGCTGCCAATGCCAAAGGAATGCCGGTTCACACGCATACCTTCGGCGACCTTGCGTGCAACGCTTTGATTACCGCTTACAGCGCATCTCCTTCT
>JAZLLN010000027.1:0-87674 GCA_045598165.1 Candidatus Cryptobacteroides sp. | reverse complement strand
AGTTTCCATCACAGCCGCACAAAGTGGTTTGCAAACTGCGCCTGAACGCCGTATGCGGTGGGCCTACCACCATCTCTTTCAAAGTTGCGAAGAACATCTTTCAAGTGGCCAACTCTACGAATGTTCTTCTCGTGACACACTATTTTGACAAATATAGTAATTTATGTAATTTTGTAGGAAAGAATCCAAGCATAATAATCAAATCAATATATGTCAGACAAACTTCAAGAATTGACCGAAAAGCTCTATCTTCAGGGACTGTCCAAAGGCAAGGAAGAAGGAGAGCAGATTCTCGCCAAGGCAAAGGCGGATTCGGAGAAAATCATCGCTGATGCAAAGAATGAAGCCGCCGGAATAATCGCCGCAGCGGAAAAAGAAGCCGAAGACCTCAAATCCAAGGTCACTTCCGACCTCAAGATGGCTTCCGCACAGTGTCTTCAGGCCACCAAGAAGGACATCGAGAACCTCGTAATCAGCAGGATTTCAGACGTAAAGGCGCTGCAGGACCCTGCATTCCTCAAGGAAATCATCAAAACCGTGGCCACGAAATTCGACGCACAGGAGTCCACCGACCTTTCAATAATTCTTCCCGCTTCGGTGAAGGACTCCATCGAGCCATGGATCAAATCCGAACTGGCCTCGGCAATCAAAGGTGAAGTCAATGCCGAGTTCTCAAAAAAGATTTCCGGAGGGTTCAGGATCGGTCCAAAAGACGGCAGTTATTTCATCAGTTTGACGGAAGATACCTTCAAGGAACTCATCTCCGGGTATCTGCGTCCGGTCACCCGCAAAATCCTTTTCAGTGAATAATTACGAATACATAATCGCATCGCTCCCGCTCATCAGCGCATCGGACAGAACTCTGCCCGACACGGATGCAATAATCGGAGAAATACGCAATGCTCTGGGAGCCAGGGATGCGACATCCCTGGATTTCGTCCTCAGCATTTACGACAGCGCTACGGATCCGGCAGATTTCTACGGAAAGGCCACCGTCAGCAAATCCGCTTTCATCCGGGACTATTTCGGATATGACCTGAACGTCAAGAACACGAAGGTCGGGTATCTCAACAAGGCGCTGGACCGTCCGGAAGGAACTGATATCGTTCTTCCCTCTGAAGAAGAATTCGAAGACCGGGCAAAAGTTCTTGAGATATTGTCAGGAAAAGACATTCTGGCCCGGGAACGCGCATTAGACGAGCTGATGTGGAACAAGGCGGACGAACTCACCGTCCTGCACATATTCGACCTCGACGTCATCCTGGGCTTTGTGGTCAGATTGAAAATAATAGACCGCTGGGCCAAACTCGATGAAAACGCCGGACGGGAATTCTTCCGCAAGCTTGTAAACGAAATAAGAAACAACAGAACAATATGAATACAACAGGAAAGGTAACAGGAATAGTTTCCAACCTCGTCACCGTACAGGTGGACGGCCCTGTGGCCGAGAACGAGCTCTGCTACATCAACGTCGGAGACACCAGGCTGCTTGCCGAGGTGATCAAGGTTAACGGGGACAAGGCATCCGTCCAGGTGTTTGAAAGCACTCGTGGTCTGAAGAACGGAGACAGCGTGGAATTTCTGGGAAAGATGCTTGAAGCCACTCTCGGACCCGGTCTGCTGTCCAGCGTCTACGACGGACTCGAGAACAACCTTGCCACGATGACGGGAGTATTCCTGAAACGTGGCGAATACACGGAGCCTCTGGACCACGACAAGCTCTGGGACTTCACGCCTGCAGCCAAGGCCGGAGATCAGGTCATTGCCGCCGACTGGCTCGGAGAAGTCAAGGAAGGATGGCTTCCTCACAAAATAATGGTTCCCTTCTCATTCAAAGGAACATATACCATCGAAAGCATCATTGAAGCAGGCAAGTACAATATTGATACCGTCATCGCCGTTCTCAAGGACGAAAACGGTGACAAGGTCAATGTGACAATGACCCAGAAATGGCCTGTCAAGATTGCTGTCAGGAATTATCTGGAGAAGCCCAGGCCGTCAAGAATTATGGAGACGGGCTTGCGGGTGATCGATACTTTCAATCCCATTGCCGAAGGAGGTACCGGTTTTATTCCAGGTCCTTTCGGATGCGGCAAGACAGTGCTTCAGCATGCCATTGCAAAACAGGGAGAGGCTGACGTCATTGTTATGGCCGCCTGCGGAGAGCGGGCAAACGAGGTCGTTGAAATATTCACCGAATTCCCGGAACTGATTGACCCTCACACGGGCAGAAAGCTGATGGAAAGGACCACCATTATCTGCAACACCTCCAATATGCCTGTTGCAGCCCGTGAGGCCTCGGTCTACACCGCAATGACAATATGTGAATACTACCGCGCCATGGGGCTCAGATGTCTGCTCCTTGCCGACTCGACCTCACGCTGGGCACAGGCCCTGAGGGAAATGTCCAACCGTATGGAGGAACTTCCCGGAGCGGATGCATTCCCCGTCGACCTGTCAGCCATCATCAGCAACTTCTACGCAAGGGCCGGTATGGTGGTGCTCAACAATGGTCAGACAGGAGCGGTAACTTTCATCGGTACGGTATCCCCCGCCGGAGGAAACCTCAAGGAACCCGTTACGGAGAGCACGAAGAAAGCGGCGCGCTGCTTCTATGCGCTCGAGCAGAACCGTGCTGACCAGAAGCGGTACCCCGCTGTCAACCCAATCGAATCCTACTCCAAATATCTTGAATATCCTGAAATTGCAGATTATCTGAACGGCAAGATAGAGAAGGGATGGGTCGAAAAGGTCAACAAGGCAAAGGTTCTTGTCCGCCGCGGCAAGGAAATGGCTGACCAGATCAACATCCTCGGAGATGACGGTGTTCCCATGAGTTATCACGAGACATTCTGGAAAAGCGAACTGATAGATTTCGGCTTCCTTCAGCAGGATGCTTTCGACCCGATTGACGCCCTGTGCCCGTTGGAGCGCCAGAAATTCATGCTCGACCTCATACTTGGAATATGCGACAGAACTTTTGAATTCGACAATTACGAAAAGTGCCGCGAATATTTCAAGAACGTCATCAATGTCCTTCGCCAGATGAACTACACGGAATTCAAGAGCACGGCATTCGAAGAGAACTTTGAGAAACTACAAAAACTTCTTTCAGAAAATGACAACTAAAGCATTCCAGAAAACATACACACAACTCAATGCCATAACAAAGGCAACCATCTCGCTCAAGGCCTCCGGAGTGTCCAATGACGAACTGGCAACTGTAGAAGGACGTCTGGCTCAGGTTGTGAAGACAAGGGGCGGCGACGTCACTCTGCAGGTGTTCGCCGGGACGGAAGGCATCCCCACCAATGCCGAAGTGTCATTCCACGGAGCGCCCCCTACCCTGAAAGTGAGTGAACAGCTGTCCGGCCGCTTCTTCAACGCATACGGCACGCCCATTGACGGCGGACCTGAAATCGAAGGGGAGGAAAGACAGATCGGCGGCCCCTCCGTCAATCCCTTCAAAAGGAAGCAGCCTTCCGAACTGATTCCCACGGGCATTGCCGGCATCGACCTCAACAACACCCTCGTATCCGGCCAGAAGTTTCCTTTCTTCGCAGATCCGGACCAGCCTTATAACCAGGTTATGGCAGATGTGGCTCTTCGTGCCGACGTTGACAAAATCATTCTCGGAGGTATGGGTCTTTCCAATGACGATTACCTGTATTTCCGTCACAAGTTTGAGTCAGCCGGAGCCCTCGAGAAAATCGTATCGTTCGTGAATACTACCGAAGAGCCTCCCGTAGAGCGCCTTCTCATCCCCGATATGGCACTTGCGGCCGCAGAGTATTTTGCTGTCGACAAGAATGAAAAAGTGCTTGTCCTGCTTACCGACATGACCTTGTATGCTGATGCCCTGTCAATCGTGAGCAACCGTATGGATCAGATTCCCTCCAAGGATTCAATGCCCGGTTCCCTCTACTCCGATCTTGCTAAAATTTATGAGAAAGCGGTACAGCTTCCTGACGGAGGTTCCATCACCATCATCGCTGTCACAACCCTGAATGACGGAGACATCACACACGCAATTCCGGACAACACCGGTTACATCACTGAAGGGCAGTTGTTCCTCCGCGCAGATTCTGACACAGGAAAGGTTATCATCGACCCGTTCCGTTCACTGAGCCGACTCAAACAGCTGGTACAGGGCAAGAAAACCAGGGAGGACCATTCTCAGGTCATGAATGCAAGCGTAAGACTTTATGCTGACGCGCAGAACGCAAAAACAAAGATGGAGAACGGATTCGACCTCTCGGACTATGACCTCAGATGTCTGGATTATGCAAAGGAATACGCAGTCAGGCTGCTCAGCATAGACGTTAACATAGGCATCACCGAAATGCTTGACACCGCCTGGGAGATTTTCGCGAAATACTTCAGTCCGGCCGAAACCGGAATCAAGCAGGCATTAATCGACAAATACTGGAAGGCCTGATGGCAATTAAGTTTCAATACAACAAGACATCCCTGACCAATCTCGGGAAACAGCTCAAGATCAGGCAGAATGCGCTTCCTACCTTGAAGAACAAGGAATCCGCACTCAGACTGAGTGTGATTTCCGCGAAATCGGAGTCGGGGAAATACGCTGAAATGCTGGAAAGGAAACTGAAAGAATACGATTATCTCGCAGCACTCTGGAACGAATTCGAACCGGGCTTGATACGCATTGCCGACATCAGGCTCGACACCGTGAAAGTGGCCGGAGTGAAATGCCCGCAACTTTCGGACATCAAATATGAGCTCCAGCCCTTCAATGCATTCCTGAAGCCCGCCTGGTTCGCGGACGGTGTTCAGATACTCAAAGACCTGACTTTCATCGGACTCCAGTCCGAAGTCGCCGAGCAACGCCGGCAGATTTTGGAATTCAACAGAAAGAAAACGACCCAGAAAGTCAATCTTTACGAAAAGGTGCAGATACCCGGCTACCAGGAAGCCATCCGCAAGATAAAACGCTATATGGAGGATGAAGAGAACCTCAGCAAGGCCTCATCCAAAATTGTCAAGACCCGCCATGCAGCGGAAGAGGAGGAAGAGATATGATTGACAGGATGACCAAATACTCTTTCATCCTGCTTATGCAGGACAAAGACTCTTTCATTGAGAATTTAAGGGATATCGGCGTAATCGACATCACTCGCGGATCAAAACCGGTTGACGAGCATTCCGAGACACTACTTTCAAACATACAGGAAAAGAAGACTCTTATCAAAGAGATTTCTTCTGGAATGGATGCCCATCTTTCCGAACTCAATACCGTTTTGAAAGAGCACGAAAAAGAGCTCCGGGAGGCTCAAGCATGGGGAGATTATGATAAGGAAAAGCTCAAAGGCCTCGGCATCGACATTCATTACTTCTGCCTCAGGGACAAGGATTTTGATGAAAGTTGGAAGGAGCAGTTCGCCATCCAGCCGGTATGGAAAGAAAACGGAAAGATATGGTTCGTAGTAGTCGGGGATGCGGAAGGATTCCCTTACAAAGAAATCCCAGCCCCACAACACACCGCCTCTGAAATCCGTTCAAGCATTGAAATCATAAAAGCTGAAATAGATTCTTACACAAAAGCACTCGAAGCCCGGAAATCAGAACTTCCCATTATGGAAACTGAACTCCACAGGATGGAGATGGATTTAAGCGCGTACCTTGCCTCACTTCAGGGATCCGAAGCAGCAGAGCGTGAACTGGTCACTTATGTCGGCTTCGCCCCGATTGAGAAAGACGCGGAACTCAAGACCACATTTGACGGAATGGAAGGAATTTTCTACTGGTCAGAACCGGCGGATGTAGAAGACAATCCTCCCATTGAATTCCGTAACAACCGCTTTGTTCAAATGTTCGAGCCTCTCACGGATATGTATGGACGTCCGGCCTACAACGGATTCGACCCAACTCCGTACATATCGATCTTCTTCCTTCTGTTCTTCGCAATGTGCATGGGAGATGCCGGTTACGGAATAATACTGATTATCACTGGGTTCCTTCTGAAGAAGGCCAAAAGTTTTGCCAATCTTGCTCCACTCGTCATAACTTTGGGAATAGGTACCGTCATTATCGGTTTTTTCTTCCATACATTCTTCTCAATGGATATTTCGCAGTGGCAATGCATTCCAGATAGCGTCAAGAAAATCTTTGTCCCGGCAAAAGTGGCCGGATATGATGGCACGATGATTCTTGCACTTGCTATCGGCGTCATCCACTTATGTCTGGCAATGACAGTTAAGGCAATATATGCAGTAAAGAACAAGGGATTCGCAAATTCGCTTGGTGTTCTTGGATGGACACTGCTGATTGTGGGGGGGGTAATTGTGGGAGCTTTTGCTCTGGCCGGAGTGATAAGCGCCAAAGCTACCAAAATCATAATTATCACAATAGGAATCATATCCGCCCATGGAATCTTCCTCTTGAACGATCTGCACAGGAATCCTGCCCTGAATATCGGCAGCGGCCTGTGGGAAACATATAATACCGCAACTGGCGTGCTCGGTGACGTTCTCAGTTATCTACGTCTCTATGCACTGGGGCTTGCCGGAGGAATGCTCGGTTTCGCATTCAACGACCTTGCGGAAATGGCCCGCGGTGATGGCGGCATTTCCGGCTGGATCTTTTTCATATTGATAGTTGTGGTAGGACACACCCTGAATCTGGCAATGGCGGCATTGGGAGCATTCGTGCATCCATTGAGGCTCAATTTCCTCGAGTTCTTCAAGAACTCCGGATATGAAGGAACAGGACATAAATACAATCCGATTAAGAAATAATAACAATAAATAAAAAATTAAAGCTATGACACTAGAAACAATTCTCGGTTACCTCGGCCTTGGGCTCGTGCTTGCCCTTGCCGGTATCGGAAGTTCAATCGGCACTACCATTGCCGGAAATGCCGCTGAAGGCGCACTCAAGAAAAAACCGGAAAGCTCAGGAAGCTATATGGTTCTGTCAGCCCTTCCGGCAACGCAGGGTATTTACGGATTCGTTGCATTCTTTATGATGCTCAGCAAAATGAAAGCAGACCCTTCTATGGGACTGGTAGTCTTCGGCGTCGGTTTAAGCGTGGGCCTCGTGTGTATGCTGTCTGCAATCCGTCAAGGCCAGGTATGCGCAAATGGCATTATCGGCGTCAGCCAAGGGCACGATGTATTCACAAACACCTTGATTTATGCCGCACTTCCTGAATTCTACGCCATCCTTGGCCTTGTAGGCGCATTGATGGTTTAATTTTTTGTCAAGCTGTCGGATTAGTATAGAACCACAGGACCTATCAGGCCTGCAGGAATGAGAGGATTGTTCCTCCTGAACATAAACCGCTGCGCTACAGGATTTTCCTTCAGGGTCTGCACGTAATTGCCAAGAAGCGTGGTCACAGTGATTTCCAGAGTGTTGCTCCCTTCGTGGAGCAGCCCGGATATATCATAGATACGTCTTCCATACCACTTGACGCCACAGTCCCTGCCGTTGACTTTCAGAGAACATATATCCGCGACTTTGCCGAGATCAATGTACGAGGGCATCCCGCCGGAGGGCAAATCCACCGTCGTGGAGTAAGTGACATCTCCGGCAAAATTCCTCCACTCTTCAGTGTCCATCAAATCCACAAGACTGTCCATCACGGATGTTTTTGTCCAGCCCAGCACCTTGTGGGTCAGGGAAAGATTCCATCCCTCCGGTCGCAGGACATTGCAGTCCTCAGGATCATATATAGGAAGAGATTTCCATTGCTCACCGCCTTTCTCGCGGTTGAAAACAACCATCCAGGTCTCTGCCGGACCTGGTGCAACTGTCATCCGTCCATCCTTCGAAATGGGAAGGCGGTATCTTTCACCGCTTGCAGCATCGTACAGCCAGGCTGTCTTTCCGGAATAGACTGATTTCGGGAAAACCACTTCGCTGCATCTGTCCTCGTTCAGGTTGGCATTGACAAAAAGGAAAACGTCTGCTCCGTCATCCATCACGAAATGGCTCTGGAGCAGGAATCTGTCAGGAGATTCGATAGATATCGCATGAGGAAGCGAATACCTGTTCATAACACCGGTATACCACTCAAGATATTTCCCGTCCCCCGGTTTCTCCAGCAATATGAAGCGATCCGGATACTCCTTCAGTTTCTCAACTCTTGCGGCAATCTCCGCATCACGTTTCTCCCAGTCCTTCAGTCCGAGAGACTTGTACGGATATTTCCTTATGCAGAACACCCGGCCACCCGAGACAATGAAATCTTCAAGTTTGTCAAGGACCTCAGGTGTAGTACCTCCGACTTCAACCAGAAACAATGTTCCGTATTTCTTCGGTCCAAAACACAGTTTACCGTTCTTGACTGTCGATTTGCGTATAACTTCCTCGGAAACGTAATCAGCTCCACCTCCATTTTTATGGATTGCCTCCCATACCAGCGAAGTATAAGGTACATTAAGGCTGTCAGGGAAAGGATCTGTCTGGACACCGAGCTCCGTCCACATATCCATATTGGCAGGAAGAAGCGCTATGTCTGTCACCATATCTGCCCGCTGTAGAACGGAACTCATCCTCGCACGATAATCGTTGAGCAGCCTGAAATACGGCCACCAGGTATTCCGGTCGCTGTAGTAGCTGCCATACTGAACCCACCCGGGGAATCCGGCCGAAGGCGGAGAATAGTTGTATCCATGCCAGACAGAATGGGTTATGCCTGTGGTGGCGTTCATATCGGAGCCCATTCTCAGGAATTCAAGGGAAGTGATGAAAACCTTGTAGGTATTTGTCATCTCCTCACAACTGACAAGCCTCTTCCCGGTCAGATGTGCGGCGGAGGTGACATACTTGTTTATCATCGTATATGAACGGCCACGTCTGTAGTCCTTGTCACCCATTTCCTCTCCTATGCGATGTCTCAACCAGTTCATAGTCCAGGACTCCCCTTCCGGGATATCTACGTCAAGGGATGAATCCAGGGTAAAGAATCCCCTTCCATATGCTTCAATTCTGGATTTCACATTCTTGTCCCGGCACCATTGGACAAGTGTCGTCGTATATCTTTCGTGGAGAAGTTCAGCCTTCGTCAATTCAAAGTCGAATCTCACGCGGTTCACCTCCTCACGGAAGCGTTCGCCCTTTTCTGCACCGTAATCATATTTCTCGACATTTCCGAGACGCGCCACCTTGAACATCGTGAAAGGGAGCCAGGGTCTCACATCATATCCCCTGCGACGTTCGAATTCCTCAGCAAAATCATCTGTCCAGTTGCTGCCCTCCAGTTCCATTCCGTCCACAAAGAAAGCTCGAAGATACTGCGACAGCGGGCCTATCCTGCCCTCAATGGTATCGGACATATTGTCCAGATATTTGCGGACAGCACTTGAATCCATATGATTGAGAATCGAACCGGCAGCTCCTGGAGCACCATTGATAACGGAAGCGAAAGAATCGACCTTGACCATAAAATACAGAACGTGCTTTCCTTCCGGCACCTTGAGAGTCAGAATGTCTCCGTTGAACCTGTCCATTATGTCCACCGCTTCATTCAAGTCATTGATGGGATTCGGAGCCATCAGGGCTGTGACCAGTTCAAAGGTACGGCGCTCGTTCGGCACGGTCACTCCCGGATCTATCGACTTGAATATATGGAACTTGGACATTTCGACATCCGAGCCACCATCAACGTCTACGGCATACGTAAGCAATACGGAAGCCCTTTCGTCAAGAGGAAGCTTCTCGGAGCCGAACGGCCAGCCGGAACCCACGATGAGATCACAGGTCAGTCCGATTCTTAAAGCTTCATCAAATGTATATTTGAGCATATCAATCCACTCATCACTGAGCCATACGAGGGATTTGATGCCGGATGTATCCACTTTTGACGGAAATTCTATCGGGTTTATCTCCACCCCGCCGATACCGGCATCCTTCAGAAGTTCCAGTTCCCGGGTAATTTCCTCTTTTTGAAGTTTGTCGCCGTTCCACCACCATCTTACAAAAGGGCGGCAGGAATCTTCCACCTGACCCCATCCGGACTTGCAATCATTTCCGCCAAAAGCCATTGACGGAACCAGAAACAAACATACGGCCGCCACATAACAAATAACCGATCTCATAAGCATACCTGATTTTCTACAATTCAGCACAAACAAACAACCCCAAGCGCGGTATATCTCACCCTCGCTTGTCCCCCACACGTCAAATCAAAGACTTAGTACTTGTAAAAACCCTCTCCGGCAGCCTTTCCGGTCTTGCCTTCGTCAAGCATCTGTTTCAGAACGACCTCCATACCCTTGAAGTTGTAGGGCATCATCATCTTACGCAGAAGCGGAGCAAGGAGTCCGGGCACCTTGCGGTACTGAATCGCAATATTGTAAGCGGTGGCAACTCCTACGGTGTCGAAGATTTCGAACGGTCCGTTGGGAGCTCCCGTCGCTGTTTTCCAGGCAGCATCTATGCTTGCCGGATCGCTGACGCCATTCACATACAGGTCAAGGGCGCTGAGCAGGAAAGGAACAAGCATGGAGTTGAGAAGATAACCGGACTTTTCCTTGAGTACCGGCAGGGGGAACATTCTTATTGCCTTTGCGAATTCAACTATGATGTCGAAATTCTCCTTTGCCGTTAACGGCTGTGCCATCACCTCGGCGGTATTGTGTGACCATATCGAGTTTGCAAAGTGCAGGGAAAGATATTTCTCCGGTCTTCCGGTATATTTTGCAAAGGTCGAAGGAAGCAGAGTGGAGCTGTTTGTGACGAGAAGGGTTTTCTCCGGAAGGAGAGGAGCCAAAGTCTTGTAGAAAGCCATCTTGTCATCAGCATTCTCGGCCATAGACTCTATGACGAGATCGGCATCGGCCACAGCCTTGGCCATATCCAGCTCAAGTTTCAAACCCTTGTAAGCCGACTCCGTTCTGGCAAGGGACTCTTCTTTTGAGAAATTTCCGGCATCCGCTATCCCGGCAGCCCAGACATTCTGCCCCTGAGGGCCGGCCATAGCTTCTATTGTCTCCTTGTATGTCTTGTAAAGAGCATCAAGTTTGGGCTGTGTGCGACCTATACTACCCTGGCTGCGGAGCCAGATGGTCACATCAAATCCGCAATATGCAGCCTGAAACGCAATCTGACTGCCCAAAACGCCACCGCCGGCGACAACAACTTTCTTAATATTCATCACAGATAAATTTTAATATTACCAAATAATCACGCGCTCGGACTCCGGACGCCACATCTTGTCTCCTTCCTTGATGTCAAATGCGGAGAAGAAGGTATCAAGATTACGGACAGACACATTCACCCGGTTGCAACCGAGAGAATGGACATCAATGAGTGTACGGCGGCTGATTTCCTCGTCGGTGATGTTCTGGGCCCATACCGTAGCATACGCGAGGTAGAACCTCTGTTCTGCAGTGAATCCGTCAACGGGCTCAGGATGATTGCCGGCAAATGAGTTCTGCATCGCAGTGTATGCTATGCGAAGGCCGCCCTGGTCGGCAATATTCTCTCCGAGGGTTGCGGAGCCGTTTGCCTTGACGCCGGGAAGGACTTCAACCTCATCGAACTGAGCGACAAGCCTGGCAGTCTTTTCCTTGAACGCGGCGGCATCCTCGTCGGTCCACCAGTTATTCATATTGCCGTCCTTGTCGAAGAGACGCCCCTGATCATCAAATCCGTGAGTCATCTCGTGACTGATAACCACACCGATTGCGCCATAATTGACAGCATCGTCAGCATCGGAATTGTAGAAAGGAGGCTGAAGGATTCCGGCAGGGAAGCAGATTTCATTGGTTGTAGGATTGTAATAAGCATTCACTGTCTGAGGGGACATAAGCCACTTTTCACGGTCGACAGGCTTGCCCAATTCCGAGATATTGTCATTGAAATACCATTCGGACGCATTCCTGAGATTCTCGTAATAGCTGAGTTCGGGAGCAATCACAAGCGAAGAATAGTCCTTCCACTTGTCGGGATATCCTATCTTCACGGTGAAGTTCGACAATTTTTCCTGAGCCTTTGCCTTGGTGTCTGCACTCATCCATTCAAGCGCCTCGATGTGCTGGGACAATGCCGCCTGGATATTCCTGACTATACCGAGCATTCTCTCCTTATCCTTCTCGGGAAAATACTTCTCCACATACATCTTGCCTACGGCTTCGCCGAGGATTCCGTTGGGAACGGCCATCGCCCTCTTCCAACGGGGCTTCTGTTCCTGCACCCCGGCCATCTGCTTTTTGAAGAAATCGAAGGAAGCGGAATAGTATTCATCACTGACGCTCCCACAGGCATCGCTCAGCAACTTGGCCTGAAGGAAGTGACGCAATTTCACAGGATCGATATCGGCTGCAATTCTGTCAATCGCCTCAAAATATGAAGGCTCCTCGACGATAATCTTCGCTTGCTCGGCTATTCCGAGTTCAGCGAAGAATTTGTCCAGATTCAGATTGGGATAAGCGGCGAATATCTGGGCACTGCTTCTCGGGTTGTACTGGGCCTCAACGTCACGCTGCTGGACCATTGACCAGTAAGGCACAGCGATGGCCATCTCCACATCGAAGGCATCGGAGGCGATTTCAGCAGCATTTTCATAACCCGCAAGAGTGAATATCTTCTCCAGGAAGGCCCTGTAACCGTCACGGAGCGCCTGATGCTCGGGAAGCAGGTAGTAATCCCTGTTACCCATAGCCAGACCGCTTTCGCCAAGATAAAGCACCTGACTGTTACAGTCCACCATATCGGAAGTGACGTAAATGCCATAAATGGAACCGATGCCGAATTTTGCACAGTTTGCTGTCGCAACGGCAAAGCTCCCGGCATCAACCACGCTTTCGAGTTCGTTCACATAAGGAAGTACGGGAGAAATACCCTCTTCGTTGAGTCTGAGGGAATCGAGTCCCATATTGTACAGGTCGGCTATCTTGCGTTCGGTGCTCCCCTCCTCCGTCTTCGCGGAAGCAAGGCTCCTGAACAGGTCATTGAGACGTATTTCATTGTTCTCGGCCAGAATGTCAAATGAGCCGTAACGGGAATATTCCGGCTTGAGAGGATGACTTTTCTGCCAGCCGCCGGTAGCATATGCATAAAAATCCTCACCTGGAGCCACGGAAGTGTCAAGGTTCGCCGTATCGATTGCAGGGACCTTTCCCTGATTGCAGCAGGATGCTGCGGAAATGGCAGAAAGGGTAATCATTGTTGCCATCAGAAGTTTGCTGTTCATATTTTTTCAGTTTAAATTATCTTCCATAAATAATCAGTTTCTGTCCCACCCTCAGATTAGTGTTGCGGAGGTGATTCCACTTCATAATCTGTTTTACGGATACGTGATACCTTGCGGCTATCCTGCCGAGATAGTCCCCGCTCTTCACCTTATAGACAATCGCGCCGGTAGCGGAACCGCTTTCCTTGATATTTTTCAACACCTGCGGACTGAGAAGAGAATCCGCAAGATGGGTGTATAACGTGTCATTCTCAACCGCAAGATATGCCGATGTCCACTTATACGGCAGGCGAAGCACATATGTGCCTTCACTGCCGGGCACTATATCGTGAACGTACTGAGGGTTGAACTCCCTGATTATGTCCATAGGCACACCGACGGTTTCATTGATCTGGCGGAAATGCAGATTCTTGTTTATGTGGAAAGTGTCAACTGCGGCAGGCATTCCCACGTCCTGAGGGACAATTCCATATTCACGATAATATGTCATGGCATACATCGCCCCCACCATTGCCGGGACGTAACCGCGTGTCTCCCTGGGCAAATAATCATATATTTTCCAGAACTCGCGGCTGCCCGAACGCCTTATCGCCTTCTGCACGTTCCCGGCTCCGCAATTGTATGAAGAAATGGCAAGGTTCCAGTCCCCGAATACGTCATAGGCATCGCGGAGATAGCGGGCCGCCGCATCCACAGATTTCTCCACATCCATTCTTTCATCAACAAAAGAATTGATTTTCAACCCATAAGAGCGTGCCGTCGTATACATAAACTGCCACATTCCCAAAGCTCCCGCACGGGAACGGGCGGTAGGATTGAGATTCGACTCTATGATTGCCAGATACTTGAGTTCCAAAGGCAGATCATACCTTGCAAAAGTCTGCTCCAGAATAGGCATATAATATGCACTCAAACCAAGAAGACGGCCCGTATTGGTGGGCATCTTCTCCGCATAGAGTATCATATATTTCTTGACGGTCTCATTGAAAGGCAGCGTAATATACGGATTCATGTCAATCAGGCGCTGCATCATCACGCTGTCCGGAACATCCGAAGTGAATTGCTCCACTTCCATATCATATTCCTCACGCTCGAAAAAACTGCTGCGGCGGTTTTCCATCCATATTGCAAGAAGGCTGTCCGTTACTTCCGGAGAATACTCAACCGTATCCTCAATTTCTTCCACAACTTCCGCAATGCTGTTCAAGGAATGTTCGATTGCGCTGAGACTGTCGACGATACGGTGCAGAGAATCAAGGGAAATCCTGAGCCTGTCATTCTCAAGCATTATCTCCTTCCTGCTCGGTTGGTTACCGAAAAATATTTTGGAAAAATCAATGGCCCCGGCTGATGACAGGCATAGGAGACTCAGCCCAAGGGTAAATACAACTCTCTTCATTCCAAATCAAAAAGTCAAACCCAGTTTCAACCCGATACCTGACGGAACTCCACCGCTTGATGCGAACTGGGTATCTGGCGAAATCACTGCAGGAGTCACATCCATGGTAATGTCATCGTTGACATTGAAATCGTGCATGTATGAAAACACGTTTGCATCAATGACCTGCAGCAGATACACTGCGGCGAATGCCAGCACTGAATAATCACGGTATCTTCTATATACGTCCCTGTAATAAAGAGCCGTATCGGCGGAAATCGGTCCGGTGTACGGAACATCAGGATCCGAAGCTTCCTTGTATATTCTTCTGAAACGTTCATAGTTGACCTTGTTTGTACTGAAGAAGTACGCACAGGCAACCATTCCTCCCCAATATATCGGAAGTTTCCAGTATTCCTTGTTGTATATCTGCCCCAGTCCCGGGCAGAGTATCGAATAGATGGTCGCTTTGCCGGAATGAGGATAATCAGCCGGCTTATAGCAGATCGTACCGTCGAGCAAAGTTGCCCAATATGTCACGCCCGCTCCAATGAAACACCATTTGGCAGCATCCTGATTGCCGTGGGAGTTAAGATACCACCCCGCGCCGGCGCCTCCGAGTATACCGCCGTACACTATCGGAAGTTTCCAATAATCTTTGTTGTAAATCTGGCATCCGCCTAAAAAGACCGCAGAACCGGCGAACATTACGCCGCACTTGATTTCCCGCTTGTGCCCGAGCCCGCCGAAATAATCCTTGAACGAAAAAAGGACGTCTGCAGTATCTTTCTGACCAGCCTTGTCATCATTGTACGTCTGACTGAATGCCTCGTCCTTGAACTGCGCGGACGCAACGGGACAGAAGCATAACAGCAAACGGACAATGATAAACGGAAGACTATACCTGCGCATTCTCCAGAACCTCAAGGAAGCGTTCAATTTCCTCGTCAGAACTAAATTTGATGGTCACGGATCCACGTCCTGACTCATTCCTCTTGACAGCGATATCCTTCGTAAAGAACCTGCCCATACAGCTTGCAAGCCGGGTGTAATTCTCCGGAAGCGCCGGCGCCTCCTTTTTTGCCTTAGTCTGAGGCAGCTTGTCGCCCAGCTGTATCTTGCGCACCAGCGCCTCAAGCTGGCGTACACTGAGGCCATCAGTAAGGACGATATCGCAGAGCCGTTCCTGCACGGCATTGTCTTCTATACCGAGAATGGCCTTCGCATGTCCGACACTTAGCAAACCGACTTTCAAGTCGTGCTGAACCTTTGCGGGCAATTTCAGAAGGCGAAGCATATTGGTAACCGTAGCACGTTTCTTCCCGAGCCTGTCGGCCATCTGGTCCTGTGTAAGATTGCACTCCTCAATGAGGCGTCGGTAACTCAACGCCGTCTCTATCGGATCCAGATTCTCCCTCTGCACATTCTCCACGATTGCCATTTCCAGCATTCCCTGGTCATTGGCATCACGGACATAGGCTGGAATCATTGTCATTCCGGCCATACGGCAGGCTTTGAACCTACGCTCGCCACTGATTATCTGATATTGATTGCCGGATATTTTCCTCACAGTGATAGGCTGGATGAGTCCGAGCGTTCTGATTGATGCGGCCAGCTCTTCGAGACTTTCCTGATCGAACGACATCCTGGGTTGAAAAGGATTCGCCTCTATCATATCCATCGGAATCCTGAAGACATCCGATGAATCCTGGCGCTGTCTTGCGCCCACAACATCCTTGTTGATGTAGCCTACAGGCTTGCGGAGCTGATCTGCGGAAGGGGTTGCATCTCCGAGCAACGCGCTCAGTCCTTTTCCGAGTCCTTTGGGTTCTCTGCTCATATTCTATTGTCCGTTATGTTCCAGAATTTCCTTTGCAAGATTGAGATAATTGGTAGTGCCGGGACACATCACGTCATACAGCACAATGGGTTTGCCGTGTGACGGCGCCTCGCTCAAACGGATGTTCCGCTGTATGATTGTTTTGAAAACCAAGTCTTTGAAATGCTCACGCAGTTCACCGACCACCTGGGTATGAACTTTGGTGCGGCCATCGAACATGGTCACGACGAAGCCCTCGATGCCGAGACCGGGATTTACACCGTTCTGTACCAGCCTTATCGTCTGCAAAAGCTTGCCGAGCCCCTCCAGCGCAAAGAATTCCGGTTGCACGGGGATAATCACGGAATCGGATGCGACAAGACAGTTGATGGTTGTTACACCGAGAGACGGGGAACAGTCAATGATGATATAGTCGTAATTGTCCCGGATGGGTTCAAGCGCATTCCGGAGAATTGACTCGCGATTCTCCGACTCATACAGCTCCACTTCCGCGCCGACAAGATTTATGTGCGACGGAATCATATGCAGATTGGCCATTTCCGTCTGGATCAGGGCATCTTCCGCCGGGATGGTTCCAATCATCACCTCATACAACGTGCGTTTCTCATCATTGTTCGGCGAAAAATTGAGGCCGGAAGTCGTGTTGGCCTGAGGATCCGCATCAATGACGAGGACTTTCTTCTCAAGAACGGCCAAAGAAGCCGCCAGGTTGATGGCTGTTGTAGTTTTGCCAACGCCTCCTTTCTGGTTGGCAATAGAGATAATCTTTCCCATATTCACCCAATCTATATATGAATCCTACAAATTTAACAAAATATTCGTAATTTTGCCATATGAACTCTACTAAAACCGACTGGTATTTCATCGTAAACCCACACGCCGGATCCGGAAAGACAATGAGCGAGTGGGTTCCCACAGAGCAGGAAATCTACAAATGCGGCCTGCCTTACGTAGTTGCCTATACGGACCACAAACGGCACGCCACGGCATTGGCATATGATGCCGCCGCAAACGGCTATAGAAGAATTCTGGCCGTGGGAGGAGACGGCTCCCTCCACGAAGCATTCAACGGAATAATGAAATGGTGCGACGAGAACGGGGCCGACCCGGACGAGTTCACTCTCGCCGTAGCCCCGATAGGTTCCGGTAACGACTGGATCAAATCCTTGGACGTTCCCCACGATACCAGGAAAGTTGCGGAACTGCTGACCAAAGAGTCGTTCGGCACAATGGACGTGGTCAAGCTCGAAAGCGAAAGACTTGACGAAAACATCTGCGGCACCTGCTATATGGCGAACATCGGAGGCACAGGCTTCGATTCCCACGTCTGCGAACGGGTTAACCGGCAGAAGGAACGCGGCCACAGAAACAAGATGATTTACCTCAATGCACTGCGGCACACCATCCTGAATCTCCATCCCCTTGAACTCCAGATAATAGCGGACGACAAGGAGATTTTCTCCGGAAAGTGCTATTCCATCGCGCTCGGCAACGGACGCTACAGCGGCAGCGGAATGCTCCAGGTCCCCAAGGCCGCCATAGATGACGGGATACTTGACGTGACCATCATACCCAAAATTCCGCCTTTAACATTGCTCAAGGAGATTCCCAGACTTTTCACCGGCACCCTTGACGAGTCCGGTTATGTAGTCACCGCCAAATGCAAGGAATTGCAGATTATTCCCCTTGACGCGTCTTCCCGCGACATCATAGAGATTGACGGCGAAATAGAGGGACGCCTCCCCGCCAGAATCATCATGACAGGGAAGCACATAGGTGTCGTGAAAGGAATCAAGCCTCTTGATGAGCAGGCCTGAGCAGGTCCAGAACCACCTTTACAGGATTGAACGTCTCGACCGGCACTTCCACGAAGAGCGTATTCCAGTCCGACATTGACCCGTTCCAGAGTCCCGGCAGTTCCAGCGCCTTGAGTTCCCTGCCCTGATAACTTTTCGAACTGATAAACCCGGTTTCTTCATCCACAAAGTCGAGCAGATTGAACTTGTCACCCTTGAAATCCCGCAGGCAGCAGACAAGGTCGACGGGATTGAAATGGGTAGCTCCCGACATAGCCTTCACCGCTTCGTCGTCATCCCTGTTGATCTGGGCGCTCTCAAGAATCTGCAATGACGTGGAACCGTCCTTCCCCCTTACGATATAAGGTCCCCCTCCGGGTTCCCCGAGATTCCTGACCATTCCGCATACACGGATCGGGCGATTGAGCTTCGCACGAAGAGCCTCGGCCCGCTCCCGACATCCCTTTGCAAGAGGAATCTCCACGCACAGTTCAGAACGCAGGAAGTCCTCGATCTCATTGCACAGTTCCTGAGCCTCGTCCGTGGCAAACGCATCCTGCAACAATGCATTGTAACCCGGAATATGAGGATCCGGATTGTGAAGCTGACAGGCCTCTATCTGGTCCAGGGCATAGATATACCCGAAAATCCTGTCACGCAGTTGGAGGGCCCTGCCCATCAGCACAGTCTTCCAATGAGCAGTCTCAGGCTGCATCCTCTCAACGCATACGTTATCTATGTTCTTGATGGAAACGAGCTCGTCATCAATCCCGTTGAGGTTGTAAATGAGTGCTCCATGACCGGCAGGACGGAAAAGAACAGTCCCGTCCTCCTTCAGGAACGGTCTGTTGTCCATATCCACGGCAACCGTATCCGTAGCCTTGTCCTGATAGACGAAACGGATATTGTATTTTACGCCATAACGCTTTTCAAAATCATCCTTTACGTCATTCAATGCACCTTCAAACAAAGCCTGGTGCTCCGGTGATATGGTCACAACAAGATTCACGCTGTTGTCCGCATTGCGCATATAAGCCTGGCCTTCAACAAGATGTTCAGCGAGTGCCGTGCGCACCTCTGAAGGGTATCTGTGGAATTTCAGGACACCTTTTGGCTTCGAACCATAATCGAGACCGTCCTTTGTCAGAAGTTCCTTCGCCACATTGCCACCTTCAGGGAAAACGGAAGGATCATAGAAAGCGAAATCGCGGATACGGCCGGACAGCGTCCTGACCGCATCGTTCGGCTCCTCCATCCCGGCAAATATATCCTTGAACATTCTTGATGCCGCCCCGGATGCAGGAACAAACTTGCATTTTCCCTTCACGTCAGCAGCAGACAGATAGTCGGCAGCTTCCTTCTGGCCCTTCTCGTCCAGGATCTCTATTCCGTTGCCGGGTGTGGCCGCCGCAACGATATCAAGCCAGGGGAATCCCCTTTTGAAACGCTCAACCTGAGCCTCAATCTTTTGGTTGTCCATAATATGTCAGTCTATGTAAAATTCTCGACGATACTGATAATTGGTCCTCAGTTCCGTGAACCCGGCAGGGTTTGTCCTGAACATGAAATCATCGGTGAATATGGGATAATTGTATTGTATGAGAGAGGCAATCTGCCCCTGATTCATTCCACTGACATCAAGTTTCACCGCTTCAAGTTCCTGCACATCCGTCTTCGGATAGAACTCGTAAAGTTCACGTATACCGAAAAAACGTGCAACGGACCGGACCGCCATCATGGCACTGATCTGTTTGCCCTGATATGAGTAACCGGCTATGTGAGGAGTAGCGATATCCACCATATCCATCAGTTTCCTGTTGATATCGGGTTCGTTGTTCCATGTGTCTATCACCACCGGACCGAGCTTCGGGATAGCCTCAATCAAATCATCTTCCACGACAAGTTCTCCCCTGGCCGCATTGATAAAAAACGCACCGAGACGCATTTTCCGGAAGAAATCGGCATTCGCCATACGTTTTGTCCCTTCATTGAGAGGAAGATGAAGCGTGACAATATCAGAGTTTTCCAGAAGGAAATCGAGACTGCAGAATTGGCTGTCTCCTTCCTCCTCCGCTCTCAAAGGGTCGCACAGCAGGACCTTGAAACCAAGGAATCTGGCCATTTTTTCGACTTTCTGGCCAGCGCTGCCCACCCCGACAATCCCGAACGTCGAACCCGTCAGCGGGATACTCTTGCGGGCGGCACAACCGTAAAGTGCGGAAAAGACGTAGTTCATCACACCACCGGAATTGCATCCGTCGGCATTCTTCAGGAAAATACTGTGGGTCTTGCAATACGGAATGTCAATATTGTCCATTCCGGTTGAAGCAGTGGCTATTATCTTGACAGCCGTTCCTTCAAGAAGTTCCGCATTGCATATTGTTCTCGTTCTGATGACAAGCGCGTCAGCATCAACAAGATCCTTCCTGCCGATTTCGCTTCCATCCCTGTATGCAACCTCAGCGAAAGGTTCGAAGACTCCCCTGACAAAAGGGATGGTTTCATCTACAACAATCTTCATTTCAATCTCAACTCGCTTATATACCCGACCTGCGGATCATTCTTGATGAACAAATCGTCGGCAGACAGGATGGAGTTCATTTTCTCCACAAGGACATCCTTCTGATATTCCAATTGACTGCGGACAACGGAAGAGCTTGTGGTTATATACAGAACACCATTCCTGTAGAATCTCTTCAGCGTAAACTTTGATGCACCGGAAGCATCATCCCAGGCGGCGAAGACCCGCTGGGTATTCAAGCCGGCGGACAGACGGCTGGAGCGGAGGAATTCCTGCAGAACTTCTCCGATCCCGACAGGCACCTTTCTTTCAACCCGGCTCATAACTTCCTGAATGCGCCTCCTTCCGCCTCATAATATGTTCTGTCTGACGTAATTTCATCCACCAGAGCACGAATCCTCACCTTGTTGGAATCCGTTATGAAAATCTGGCCGAATTCCGATCCCGAAACCATTTTCAGAAGATTCCCCACACGTCCGGGATCCAATTTGTCAAACAGATCATCCAGCAACAGCACAGGCTCACATCCGCAAGCCTTTCTCATTATCTCATATTGAGCAAACTTCAATGCCACAAGAAAGGATTTCTGCTGTCCCTGCGACCCGCATTTCCGTATTGGATAATCATCCATGCAGAAACGGAAATCATCACGCTGGGGGCCGGCTCCGGTATATTTGAGAATACGGTCCCTGTGGCGTCCGGACAAAAGGATGTCACGAAGCGGAGCATCTGCAGAATCCGACTCATAGACGACTGACACGGATTCCTTTCCTCCCGATATCTCGCGATAGTATTTCCGCACAAGAGGGTTCAGCTCATCGCAGAAACGTCTCCTCGCATCACATATCGGCGACGCAAGGAATGACATCCGCTCCTCAAGCACATCAAGAAAGGATTCATCTTCCACGCCATCCTTGAGCAAAGCATTGCGCTGACGGAGGAGTCTGTCATATTGAAGGACATTGTTGAGATAAGAACGGTCGTACTGGGAAAGCACGGAATTCACGAACCTGCGCCTTTCTTCTCCGGAGTCGGATATCATCCGGGTATCGGACGGTGACACCATCACGATGGGAATAAGGCCGATATGCTCGGATATCCTTGAATACGGCTTGTCATCGCGCTTTATCTTCTTCTCCCCTCCGTCGGTCACGCTGACGGAGACCTTGGAGCAGGAGCCGCCTTCAAACGAATACTGACCGCCGATGGCGAATGAGCCGCAACCGTGACGGAAATTGAACCGGTCCGTTGCAGAAAAAGCGCTTTTTGTCATCGAGAGATACCATACGGCATCAAGCAGATTCGTCTTTCCCTCACCGTTCCCACCACAGACGCAGTTGACGTTCGGAGAGAATTCGAGTTCCTGCAGTTCGATGTTGCGGAAGTCCCGGATTACTATTTTATCAAGTTTTGGCACGCTCAAAGTTAGCAAAAGTATCCGAATAATTCATATTGGAATATTGAACATTTATGACTAAATTTGTGGGCTTTTTTGAATAAACAAATAAAAGAAATATGGCAACTACAAAGCAAAAGACACAGGAAGAGGTACGCAAGGAAAACATAGAGGCTACCGTTTCCAAAACAGAACAGTTCTTCAACGAAAACCAGAAGACAATCTGGGGAGTTCTCATCGCAATCCTTGTCATAGGACTGGCGATTCTCGCCTACGGCAAATTCATCTACGGGCCCAAATGCGCCGAAGCGATGGCGGCAATGTACCCTGCGGAGGCAAGCTTCCAGGCCGGTGAGTATGAACTCGCTCTCAGCGGAGACGGCAACGTTCTCGGTTTCGAACAGGTCATAGAAGAATATGGTGCAAAGGCCGGAAAATCCGCCTATCTGTACGCAGGCATATGCGAACTCCAGTTGGGAAACTTCGAGAACGCAATTTCCTATCTGAAAAAATACAATGGAAAGGATCCCATTCTTGCAGCCCGCGCAATCGCCTGCGAGGGTGATGCATATGTAGGACTTGAGAAATATGACGCAGCCGTCAAATGCTTCCGTGCCGCCGCCGCAAAGGCAGACAACGTATTCTCAGCAAACTACCTGCTGAAAGCCGGACTTGCTCTGGAAAAGCTCGGAGACAAGGCCGGAGCACTCGAAGCCTATGAGACCATCAAGGACAAATACCCCCAGAGCATAGAAGCATACGATATTCAGCGTTACATTTCAGCCGTGGAGGAGTAAATTATGGGAAGAGCATTTGAATTCCGCAAGGAAAGGAAGATGAAGAGGTGGGGACATATGGCCCGCACCTTCACGAAACTCGGAAAGGAAATCACCATCGCCGTCAAGATGGGCGGCCCTGACGTCACCGGCAATCCCCGCCTTCGTGCCCTCATAGCCGAGGCCCGCACTGAACAGATGCCCAAGGAGAACATCGAGCGTGCCATCAAAAAGGCCACAGAAAGCAAGCAGGGAGATTTCAAGGAGGTTGTTTTCGAAGGTTATGGACCCTTCGGTATCGCATACCTCGTAGAGACGGCTACAGACAACAACACCCGCACAGTCGCCAACGTCCGCAGTTATTTCAACAAGTGCGGAGGCAATCTTGGCACCAGCGGTTCCGTCGCATTCATGTTTGACCACAAATGCGTTTTCCGCATCAGGGAAAAGGACGGGATGGATCTTGAGGAACTCGAACTTGAACTGATTGACTACGGTGTCGATGAGGTTTTCGAAGATACAGAGGTCACAAAGGACGGAGAGGAATACAAGGTCGTTGTCATTTACGGAGATTACACCTCCTACGGCAACATTCAGAAATACATCGAGGACAACGGATACGAACTCGTATCCGGAGGTTTCGAAAGAATCCCTACAGTGGAGCTCAAGGATGTGACACCCGAACAGAGAGCCACGCTTGACAAACTGACGGGACTTCTTGAAGATGACGAAGACGTTACCAACGTCTACACCACACTCAAGCCCTCCGAAGAATAATATTCTCACGAACACGAAAAGGCCCGTCCGCATTTCATTGGCAGACGGGCTTTTTTCTTGAGATCAGGAGATATTGTCGGACAGGGCGTCCCGAAAGGGCGTAAAAGTCGCAATCGATCTATCAGATCAGCTTGTTGAGTTCCCAGTCGGCCTTTATCTTGTCGATAATGGCGCACACTATCTTGAAAGCTCTGCTTTCTTTGGTATATACTGCTGGCGTTATGAATTTGACACGCCCCTGACGCTTGAGTTTCAGTGCCGTGGCACGTTTCTTTTCATTGTTCTGGTCATATACGGCAACCGGATATCCACCGAACATTCCCACTATCTTCATACAGGGGACGTCAGTGTCTCCGTCTCCGAAATATATCATATGGGACAAAGGAATGCGCTTCTTGTCATCCGCAACGGAAGAATTGACCATCTTGTTGTCACGGGAACTGAAGATTCCCTTGCTTATCTTGAAAAGGAATTGAGTCTTTGCCGTATAATCCACGGCTATGCCGGGCCATTCGGCCTCTCCATTGTCATCATAAAGGAAAGAGCCCGCAAAAATATGTTTGAATTCGTCGGCAATAGGACTGCCATCAATTATTTCCTTGAGCCCGGAGGAGTTTATATAGTGTTCGACAATGACTCCGTGAGCGGCACCGTATTCATTCACCAGCGAAAACCATTCCTTCACACCGTCGAACAGCTTTATTTCCTTCCCGAACTTCCTGAACTCGGAACGGCGCAGGCTGATGCCGTTGGCTTTGGCCTCGTCAAACATCAGCTTCATATAAGCAAGCACATTCGAGGCGTCCTGTCCTATGGCAATGTTGTCGCTTGATGTCCAGAACTCGGCCGGTGTTTTTCCAACGGCCTGAATGAAGCCGAATTCCTGCATATTGCCGGGCGACAAGGTCCCGTCGAAATCATAAATAAGAGCTACAATTGGTTTTTTCATACCGATTTCACCACAGAATTAAACGATTCGCCACAAATATGTAAAAAAATCGCCACATAATAAGCAAATGACTTGGCTAATTTCCTCTCAGGACTAATTTTGCACCAAATAAAATTTGATTTTGATATGACACACTATCTGAGCAGAATCGAAGACGTATTCAAGCGCAATTGGGAGAAACCGGCTCTCGGCAATTACAAGGGAGAGGTATTCAAATACAAAGAAATAGCAGCCAGCATCGAGAAATTCCATATATTTTTCGAAGCGATCGGCATCCGGAAAGGGCAGAGAATTGCGATATACGCAAAAAACTCCGCAAGATGGGCAACAAGTTTCCTTGCAGTAAATTCCTATGAGGCTGTGGTGGTGCCGCTTCTCAGCGACTTCACCACCGACAGTGTCTGTCATCTGATCAATCATTCAGAATCTGTCATCCTGTTCACGGACAAAGATATGTGGACAAATTTTGACATCAAGGAGATACCGGGAATAAGGGCCGTGATCAGCGTCAATGATTTTACGCTTCTGTACAGCCGTGACGAAAAAGTGAAGAATGCATTTGACGGCATCTCAGAAGCCTTCAATACAAAATACCCCCTCGGTTTTAACAGGGAAAGCCTGAGTTTTCCGACTCAGAACCTCAAAGAAACCAGCGTAATAAACTACACTTCCGGTACCACAAGCGCCCCCAAAGGGGTGATTCTTCGATACGAGTGTTTCAGCGCAATGGTGGATTTCGCGACATCAAGAGTCTTCTGCAATGAAGAGGATTCCATTGTATCGATGTTGCCGATGGGGCACATTTACGGCCTTGTGTTCGAGTTCCTGTTCCCGATCTGTTTCGGGGTTAAGATTTTTTATTTCGGAAAGACTCCGTCACCCACGCTTTTGTTGAAGGCAATGGAAGATGTAAAGCCATATATGGTTGTGACTGTACCTCTGGTAATGGAAAAAATATACAGGTCCGCCATCAAACCCAGAATCAGCAAATGGTATATGAAGGCCCTGCTCTCCATTCCCGGCATCAGTCACGCCATATACAGTAAAATCGGTCGAAAACTGATGGATTCCTTCGGAGGAAAGGTCAGATATTTCATTATGGGAGGAGCCGCGCTCAACCCTGAAGCGGAAAAAGTTTTCAAGAAGATCAAACTTCCATACACCGTCGGGTATGGAATGACAGAGGCGGCACCGCTCCTGACATATGAAGACTGGAGGCATTATGTCCCCGGTTCCTGCGGCAAACAGGTGGAATGCACCGAAATCAGGATTGATTCCGAAGATCCCCAACATATTGCAGGAGAGATCCAGGCCAGAGGCACAAACATCTGTTCCGGATATCTCAATAACCCTGAAGCAAGCGCCAATGCCTTCACGGATGACGGATTCCTTCGCACCGGAGACCTGGGCATTATGGACAAGGACGGGAATATATTCATCAAAGGCCGGAGCAAGAATATGATTCTCTCCGCTAACGGCCAGAACATCTATCCTGAAGAATTGGAAGCTGTCTTAAACAGCCAGGACTATGTTGCGGAATCCGTTGTCGTGGACCGCAACGGCAAACTTGTGGGCCTTGTTTTCTTCGATGAAGCGGCTATCAAGAAAGACAAGCTAGACGCAGAAACGATTTCCGACATTCCCGAGAACATAAAAAACAATTCCAACCGTGTCCTGCCTGCATACAGCAAGCTTTCCAAGGTTGAAATCGTTCTTGAACCCTTCGAGAAAACCCCGAAGATGAGTATCAAGCGCTTCCTCTACAAATAGGATTCGCTTCTGGCGATAAAGTCAGCCAGGGCTTTGCCTTTCAGCATTCCGTTACTTAAAAGAGCAAGGTCCACCACCTGCCTGAGAAGGTCCTTTGTATTATCCCTGTCAGCCCATATTCTGGCAATGACGGGGTTTTCCATATTGACCTTGACGTCGTACGATACCGGCATCTGACCATAGAAATTCATTCCTCCTCCCATAGCGCTCATTTCTCTCCAGCGGCGCATGAATTCGCTCTGGGTGATGAGCACGGGCGCTGATTTCTCTCCAAGGTTTTCCGCCTGAATCTGATATTCGTTTCCTTCCGGCAGAGCCGCCTTGAAAAGTTCATCGAGAGCTTTCTTGTCATCATCGCTCATCTCAGGCTTCACCTTGTCCTCCTTCTTGATGAGGTTGTCAGCGGAATCACTGTCCACTCGGGCAAAACCGCTGTCCTTGACCTTCTGCTCAAGCAGATTCACGAAATGACTGTCGAGTTCACAATCCATCAGCAGCACGTCGTAGCCCTGATTCTTCGCTGCTTCGATGAAGCTGTACTGCTCATCGACATTTGTCGCATACAGATAGATGACCTTCTTGTCCTTGTCGGTCTGATTGGGCTCGATGGCTTTGCGGTAGTCTTCGAGTGAGAAATATTTGCCATCGGTATTCTTAAGCAGAGCGAACTGAAGGGCGCGTTCACAGAATTTCTCATCAGAGAGCATACCGTACTCGATGAAGAGTTTGATATTGTCCCACTTCTGCTCGAACTGTTCCCTCTGGTCCCTGAATATCTCTTCAAGACGGTCAGCAACCTTCTTTGTAATATAAGTGCTTATCTTCTTGACATTTGCATCCGACTGAAGGTAACTCCTGCTCACGTTAAGAGGGATGTCAGGAGAATCAATGACACCGTGAAGGAGTGTCAGGAAATCCGGAACAATGTTGTCCACATGCTCGGTAACGAACATCTGGTTGCAGAAGAGCTGTATCTTGTTCTTGTCAATGGCCATACGCTCCTTGATCTTGGGGAAGTAGAGCACACCGGTCAGGGTGAACGGATAATCAACGTTCAGGTGAATCCAGAACATCGGTTCCTCCTCCATGGGATAGAGAGCCTTGTAGAAATTGAGATAATCTTCGTCCTTCAGTTCTGAAGGAGCCTTTGTCCATATTGGATCGGTGCTGTTTATGACATTGTCCTCATCCGTCTCCACTGACTTCCCATCCTTCCATTCGGTTTTCTTTCCGAAGACGACGGGAACAGGCATGAACTTGCAGTACTTGCCGAGAAGCTGGCTTATCCTGCCCTTTGTACCGAATTCTTCGGCAGACTCGTCATCAAAGAAAAGCGTGATGACAGTACCTCTGTCCTCCTTCCTGGATGTCGTCATCTCAAACTCCGGAGACCCGTCGCATGACCACTTCACAGCCTTGGCGCCATCCTTCCAGCTCAAAGTCTCGATGGTAACCTTCTTTGCCACCATGAATGCGGAATAGAATCCGAGGCCGAAATGTCCTATGATGTTGGACATCTGGTCCTTGTACTTCTCCAGGAACTCCCCTGCCGAAGAGAACGCTATCTGATTGATGTATTTGTCAACCTCCTCATCGGTCATACCGATACCGCTGTCTATAATCTTGAGCGTCTTCTTCTTTTCGTCCAGTTCGATGCAGACCTTGAGATCTCCTAATTCGCCCTTGAAGTCTCCGCTTGAGGCAAGAGCTTTCATCTTCTGCGTGGCGTCAACCGCATTGGCCACCAGTTCGCGGAGGAATATCTCATGATCACTGTACAAAAACTGTTTGATGACCGGGAAAATGTTCTCGGTCGTTACTCCAATCTGTCCTTTTGTTACCATAATATTTGTAGTTGTTAAAAATCAAGCCGCGCCCCTGCGGGCACGGCCTGATTCAATCAAATAATGTTCCAGTGACAAAATGTCAAAGTTTGTCCTTCTGCAGGTCAAGATATGCCACAACGTCGCCCACTGTCTCGAAATGGGCGAGTTTCTCATCGGGAATGACGATGCCGTAATCATCCTCAATCTTCATAAGCAACTGAAGGATATTGAGGGAATCCGCTCCCAGATCCTCCATTATCTTGGATTCCAATGTAATACGGGAAGGCTCTATCCGGAGCTGTTTCGCCAAAATTTTCTGTACTTCTTCAAACATAACTGTTATTCGTAATGATCATATTTATCCAGGGCGGCCTCTATCTTGGTGGAAAGCGAACTCGCTTCCATCCTGTAGGCCTGCTCTATGCATTTCTCAACGGCTACGGCCTTGCTGCTGCCGTGCCCTTTCACCACCACTTTTCGGGTGCCGAGAAGCACACTGCCGCCATAATTCTGGTAGTTCATGAACGCCTTGAGGTCGGCGAACATTCTCTTCTGGAAAAGCGCCCCTATCTTGTAAACAGTGCGGGAGAAAATAGTCTCCTTCACCTTCTTCAGGAGTTCGATCGCCGTCCCCTCCGTGGTTTTCACCAGCACATTGCCGGAGAAACCGTCGCACACCACCGCGTCATAGGAGCCGGACAGCAGGTCGCGGCTTTCCATATTGCCTGCGAAATTGATGCAGGGAAGCTCCGACAGTTTTTCGTAAGCCTCTTTGCGTATCGTATCCCCCTTCTCCGCCTCCAGCCCCACGTTCAGCAGCGCTATGCGGGGATTCGGAACATCATAGACATTTTCCAGATAGAGCGATGCCATAATGGCGAACTGCTTGAGGTAAGCAGACGTCACCTCAACGTTGGCCCCGCTGTCGCAAATACCCACTATCCCACCTTTCATAGTCGGCAGAAGCGGGCAGAACGCAGGACGTATAACGCCTTCCAGGAGCCCGACTCTCGTCAGGGCCGCAGCCACAAGTGCGCCCGTGGACCCTACGCTTACCATCCCGGCTATGTCATCCTCATCACGGAGCATCCGTACGGCCTTAATCATAGAACTTTCCTTCTTGAGGCGTATGGCATCGGTAGGCTTTTCGTCACAACCTATCACATCCGGGGCATGGACTATGCTCAAGCGGGAACGGTCATAATCCCGTCCCTCAAGTTTGGAGGCGATTGTCTTTTCATCCCCCGTAAGGATGAGGCTCAAATCCGGAAATTTCTGCAAAGCGGCAAGGCTGCCGTCAATATTGGCCTCGGGACTGTGGTCGCCGCCGAAGCAGTCAACTATTATCTTTATCATACCAGTTTCTTCACATATGAACGGCGGCGCTTGTTCTTCGTTTCATCAAAACGTTTCCAGAGATTGAGAATGGCCGCATTGTCTTCCAGATTCAGGTTCGTGTCCGCATATTTCAACTTCGAGTCCGACAGCATCCGGCACAGTTCGTTGGCAATCACCACGCTCACTCCTCTATTCAAATAATCAGGATCAACACCTATAAGGCCGAGGTCAAGAACTTCTGCACGTTTAAGCGCCTTGAGTACACGAACCAGCGCAAGCGGGGTAAGGTGACCGCCGGCTGTCTGCATTGCCTTGGCGATACTGGGAAAACTGATACCCATGGCAATGACTTTCCCGTTCTCATCCAGGATGACAATAGCGTGCTTCTCGTCAATGATGAGGTTGAAGTTGTCGATAAGAAGTTTTTTCATGCTCTCTGTGAAAGGCACAGTGCCGTAAACCTTGTCGTATGACTTGTCCAGCACTTCAAAGAAACCGTTCTTGTATTTCCTGAGAAAGTCCTTTCCGCTCGTTGCGTTCCCAAGATGCAGATGATAGCGTTTCAGCACGAAGGCCGCCATCTTTTTCATCTCATCGACGGACTCGGGGTCCTTGGGATAGCGTATCTGACTCTCCGTCCAGTCCACTTCCTTGGCGTAACCGAGCTTTTCTATGAATTTCCCGTAATATTCATAATTATAGGCCTCCTCGAAGGTTGACATCTGGTCGAAGCCTTCTATCAGCAAGCCCTCCCTCTCCAGATCGGAAAAACCGAGGGGACCGACGACCTCTTCCATTCCCTTGGCGGCAGCCCAATTTTCAACAGCCCCGAAAAGAGCCCTGGCCACTTCGAAATCATCAATCACGTCGAAACGGGTGAAGCGGACACGCTTCTGGCCCCATTTGTCATTCGAGGAATGCTGGAGGATTCCGCTGATACGGCCCGCCATCACACCGTCCCTGTAGGCATTGAAATAAACGGCCTCGCAGGTCTCGTAGTAGATGTAGTCCTTCGTAAAAATCTTGCGTTCATCAAGATACAGGGGTGGAACATAATAAGGGCAACCCTTGTATAGTTTGTTGGGGAAATCAATGAATTCCCTCTTCTGCCTGCGGCTGACAACTTCCTTGACCTCTATCATGATTTATCTGCCTTTTGAATGGAAAGCAACACCCACCCCGTTGGGACCGCAATGGCTGCCGGCCGTAGGATTGGTAACCACAAATTCGTATTTCAAATCATCACCGAACCGCGCCTTGAGCATCTCCGCCATCTGCTCCGCAAGTTCGGGAGCATCTGTGTGCCCTATTATGAAAAAATGGTTCTTGATGTCGTCCCCCATTTCCTCCACATAGGACAAGAGGCGGTTCATCGCATTGTTGCGTCCCTTTTCCTTGCCTATGCTGACCATCTTGCCCTCAGCGCTCATATAAATGATGGGACGTATGCCTATCAAGCCTCCCATTGTTGCTGCAATACCGCTCACGCGACCGCTGTGACGGAAGAACTTGAGGTCATCGGCAAAGAAGTACTGGCTGTAGTGGTTCACCTCCGTTTTTGCCCATTCAACAATCTCCTCAGGAGTCTTTCCGGCATTGAGCATTTCTCCTATTTCCCTGACAATCAGATAGCTTACTATCGTGATGCCTTTGGTGTCCACTTCGAGGAACCGGCGCTCGGGATATTTGGCCTTCAGGGCTTCAAGAGCCTTGTACATATTGCCGAAGGTCATAGTCATAGCGGCTGAGAAATGGACGTAGAAGATGTCGTTTCCGGCCGCGAATTCCGGCTCAAAATAACGTATGTATTCCTCTTCGCTGATTGCGCTTGTAGTTGGAAGCGCACCGCCGCGGAGCATATCATAAAAAGCCCTGGAATTAAATTTGTCATAATCCACAAAGGGATATACGGATTTTGCGTCAACACTGTAGGGCATACTGATGAGTTTGTAGCCGTATTGTGCCGCAATTTCGGGAGTGATATCAGTATCGGTATCGGTAAAATAAGTCCACATATTATTCAAGTATTAGAATATAATCGAAAATCGGTTGTCCGCCGTCACAAATCACAACTTCCGCACTGCGGAATTCAGCCTGAAGCCTTGCATTCAGCGCATCCGCTTCATCTTGAGGCACATCGGTCCCCTTGAACAGAAGAATCACATCTGAGTTGCCGGCATTCAGTTTCCTGCACAATTCCACAGCAGCTTCGCTCCTGTCGGACGAATCGCAGAGGATCTCCCCGCCGGAAAAACCAATGTAGTCGCCCTTTACGGCAACCCTGGTATCCCTGATTGCTTTCGAGACCATGCCGGTGACTGTAGTTGAAGCGATTTCCTCAGCTTCCGCCACAACGGCCCCGGCATCGTTTGCGGAGAAATCCACGGAACCCAGCACAGCATAACCCGCTCCTATGCTCTTCGTAGCGATAACGCGCACATCGGAAGCCGGATAAAGTCCTGCCGCCTGCTTTGCCGTAAGGATAATGTTCGAGTTGTTGGGGAGCACGTATATCAAATCCGCATTCACCATATCGAAAGCTTCGATAAAGCTGTCCGTGGAAGGATTCATGGTCTGACCGCCTTCAATCACGAAGTCAGCTCCGGTATCTTTCAGGACGTTGACAATTCCTTCTCCCGAAGCGACGGCAACTATCGCGCGCTTCCTCCTCGGCCCTTTGAAAACCTTCTTGTCCATGTTGTTTTCATGATGCTGGAGGGTCATGTTCTCCACCTTGATCTTGAGGAACTCTCCCCACTTCTGGCAGGCTGTAAGAATGTCTCCGGGTGTTTTTGTATGTACGTGCACCTTGATGATGCTGCCGTCGCGGATAAAAACAAGGGATTCACCGACGGCCATGAGCCAGTCGCGTATGACAGACTCGTCAAAGGAAGCCACATCGCCCACTTTGACAGTCTGGAGCCTTAAAAGGAACTCGGTGCAATAGCCGAAAGTAAGTTCACTGTCTTCCGTAAAAGCATCCAGATCAATTTTTCCGGCGTTCCCGCCTTCCTGCCCGCCTTCAACTCCGGATGGCGCCTCCCCTTCCAACGCGGCCTTCATACCCTCAAGAATATGGACGAGTCCGGCACCGCCGCTGTCCACAACCCCGGCCTCCTTCAACACCGGAAGAAGTTCGGGGGTACGGTCAAGAGAGCGGGAAGCCTCAGAGCACAGCACATCGAAATATTCTTCAAAAGTCTCCGTACCGCTGCCGTTGGCCGCCCTGACAGCATCCTTGAAAACCGTCAGAATCGTACCCTCCACAGGGATAGCCACGGATTTGTATGACTCATTGACAGCTTCCTGCATTGCAGATTTCCACAATTGAAGGTCTGCGACTTCGGCCGAGCCGAGCCCCTTCGCAATGCCGGCGAATATTCTGGAGAGAATCACACCCGAATTTCCTCTGGCTCCAAACAGCATTCCCCTTGAAGTGTCTGATGCCAGCTCGCCCACCCCGGATATGCCTTCATTCATGGAATCACAACCGGAACGGATGGTCATATACATATTGTCTCCGGTATCCCCGTCGGGAATGGGAAAGACATTGAGATCGTTGATTTCCTTTCTGTCGGCATTTAGTCTGGTGGCTCCCGCCTTCACCATTTTCAGGTAGTCTTCGCCGCCGATTTTAATAGTATGCATAGTTTAGGTTTAATCTCACAATTTTAACAATTTTTTGCCAAAAAATCAATATTTTTGCAGTTGTGACAAAACGGATATGATTGTTAAAAGCAACGCTCTGAAGAAGTTTCTAAAGGACTGGATGCTGGTTATCGGCATGGCCGCCGGAGCCGGAATCTATCTGATATACCACGCCATACCCGCACTTCAACCGGCAGGGCACTTTCTTGAATCCTGCTGCAGGACGATTCAGCCGATTCTTTTGTTCATGATGCTGTTTCTGGCATTCTGCAAAATAGAGCCGGGTCAGCTCCGGCCCCATCGGTGGCAGGGTTGGCTGCTTCTGATACAGGGAAGTCTGTTCATAGTGCCGGCTCTGATCCTTACATTATTCAAGGATATGCCGAATTCCGTCATCTTGGAATCCCTGATGTTATGTCTTATCTGCCCCACAGCTACCGCCTGTGCTGTCGTGACCGGCAAACTCGGCGGCGACATGGCCGGAGTCGTGGGCTACACCATCCTAATCAACATCCTTGTAAGCATTCTTGTCCCGACTTTCATTCCGCTGATTCATCCTATGGTGGGAATGTCTTTCGCCTCCGCATTCTCCAGCATCATCGCCAAAGTGTTTCCCCTGCTCATCATGCCCTGTCTGCTCGCCTGGGTAATACGCTACCTGTTCCCTGCCGCACACGCCCGGCTGCTGAAATACACTGATCTTTCCTTCTATATCTGGGCAGTCTCGCTCACTATCGCCATCCTTATGAGCACCAGGGCCATCGTTCACAGCGGCAACGGCGCCGGCATCATCCTCGGCATCGCGGGAGTCTCGGCGGCAGCATGTCTTTTCCAATTCCGTGTAGGGAAACTCATAGGAAAGCGTTATAACCACGAGATCTCGGCAGGTCAGGCACTGGGACAGAAAAACACAGTATTCGGAATCTGGATGGGATACACTTTTCTGGATCCCGTATCATCCATAGCCTGCGGCTTCTACAGCATCTGGCACAATCTGTACAACTCCTGGCAACTGCACGAGGCCGGGAAAGCCACGAATAACCAAAACACACATTGATATGACACCGACACAAGTGGGATTCCTGTATACGGGTCTCAACACCTATTGGTCCCAGTTCGAAGGATTGAAGGACCATCTTGACAGATATGCCGCACAAATTGTCTCATATCTTCAGGAATCCGACAACGTTGAAGTCACAAACCTGGGCCTGATCGATTCGGCGGAATCGGCGGCGCTTGCCTCCGAAACACTGAGGCGCACAGGAACAAACCTTCTGTTCATCTATGTCTCAACCTATTGCCTTTCTTCCACCGTACTGCCCGTAGCGCAGGCGGCGGGATGTCCGTGCATTCTTCTCAACATACAGCCGGATTCAAGGATCGACTACACGCGTCTCAATTCCACCACGGGCCGTACCGGAAGGACAGGAATGTGGCTGGAATATTGCCAGGCCTGTTCCATACCGGAAATCGCCGGAGTATTCAACCGGAGCGGCATACGCTACGACATCGTGACAGGGCATCTGAAAGACAAAGACAGCTGGAAACAGATAAGCGAATGGGTCCAGGCCGCCAGAGTCCTCAGGGGGATGAGAGAAACCAGACTCGGCATTCTCGGACACTATTACTGCGGGATGCTCGACGTATATACGGACCTGCTCGGTCAGTCCGCCACCTTCGGCACAGAAATCAAGCTCCTCGAAATGGATGAGCTGCGGGAATTGAGGGACAGCGTCAGCGAAAGTGAAATCAAAGCCAAGATCGATGAGTTCCGCAACGCATTCGATGTCAGTCCTGAATGCGGAAAGGACGAACTTACCAGGGCTGCCCGCACAGCCTCCGCTCTCGACAAACTCGTATCCCGGCACGGACTCGGAGCTTTGGCTTATTACTACGAAGGCACGGCAGGAAGTGAGCACGAAGACATAGTGACATCCGTAATCGCCGGCAATACCCTCCTTACCGGAGCCGGGATCCCGGTGGCCGGAGAATGTGAAGTCAAGAACGCGCAGGCAATGAAGATACTCAGCCTTCTTGGAGCGGGCGGTTCATTCTCGGAGTTCTATGCGATGGATTTCGACGATGACGTCATACTCCTCGGCCACGACGGTCCTGCACACCACCTGATGTCTGACAGCAAAGTCGGACTCGTTCCACTGCCGGTATTCCACGGCAAACCCGGCAAGGGTCTGTCCATCCAGATGACAGTGCGCAGCTCCGACGTCACTCTGCTGTCCGTATGCGAAGGATCAGACGGGATATTCCTCCTTGTTGCCGAAGGGAAGAGCGTACCCGGTGAAATACTTGAGATAGGAAACACCAACAGCCGGTACAGCTTCCCCTGTGGCGCCAGGTCCTTCATCGACCAGTGGAGCAAGGCCGGTCCTTCCCATCACTGTGCCATCGGCATCGGCCACGTTGCAGGCGCAATAGAAAAATTCGCATCCCTCGCCGGCATCAAAACGGTAACAGTAAAATAAAAATCATACGGAAGGCACCCGTTGTTCCATTGACGGCCTTTTTGCAAAAACCGTTTAAATTTTAGATTCCCGAATTTTTTTATATATTTGCGTGCAATTAATAATTGCATTTCCTATGTCATTTGTCGAAGAAAGAATAGCACTCGAGGGCCTCACCTTCGATGACGTGCTGCTTATTCCCGCGTATTCTGAAGTACTTCCCCGCGAAGTCTGTCTGCAAGGAAGATTCTCCCGGAACATCACCCTCAATATTCCCATCGTATCCGCCGCAATGGATACCGTGACCGAGGCGCCGATGGCCATCGCCCTCGCGAGAGAGGGTGGCATCGGTGTGATTCACAAGAATATGTCCATTGCCGAGCAGGCCGCGGAAGTGCGCAAAGTAAAACGCGCCGAGAACGGAATGATCGATGACCCGGTCACAATCCACAAGGACCAGACAGTCGGCGACGCCCTGAAACTTATGGCCGAGAACCATATCGGAGGCATTCCAGTAGTGGATGAGCAGGATATTCTTGTAGGTATCGTGACCAACCGCGACGTGCGTTTCCAGACCGACATGAGCGTAAAGATCGAGGATGCGATGACAAGCAAGGGTCTCGTCACGATCCGAGACAACCAGACTGACAGGGAATACGTCAAAAAGGTTCTTCAGGAACATAAAGTGGAAAAACTTCCCGTCGTCAATGCCAATGGAAAGATTGTAGGTCTTATCACTTACAAAGATATAACCAAGGAGAAAGAGCATCCATATTCCTGCAAGGACAGCAAGGGCCGTCTTCGCGTTGCCGCCGGTGTCGGCATCACAAACGATGCGCTTGAAAGGGTCAGGGCTCTCGTTGCCGAAGGTGTTGACGCTGTCGTTCTGGACTGCGCCCACGGCCACAGCAAGAATGTGCTTGACAAGCTCAAAGCCATCAAGGCGGAATTCCCGGGACTTGAAGTCGTAGTGGGAAACATCGCCACAGCCGCAGCGGCAAAAGCTCTCGTAGAAGCCGGAGCCGACGGAGTCAAAGTGGGTATAGGACCCGGCAGTATCTGCACCACACGTATCGTTGCAGGCGTGGGTGTTCCCCAGCTCACCGCCATCTTCGAATGCGCCAAGGAAGCGCACAAGGCAGGCATTCCAATTATCGCAGACGGCGGTCTCCGTTATTCCGGAGACATCGTCAAGGCCCTCGCCGCCGGCGGTGACTGCGTGATGTGCGGCTCCATGTTCGCTGGTACTGAAGAAGCTCCGGGCGAAACCATCATCTACAACGGAAGGAAATTCAAGACATATCGCGGAATGGGATCTCTGGATGCAATGGCAGCCGGTTCCAAAGACAGATATTTCCAGACCAATGTCGAGACCAAGAAGCTCGTCCCCGAGGGAATCGTGGGTCGTGTTCCTTTCAAGGGGACTCTGGAAGAGACCGTGTACCAGCTGATCGGCGGTCTCCGCTCCGGTATGGGATACTGCGGAGCACACAACATCACCGAACTTCAGAATGCAAAGTTCACCAAGGTTACAGCGAGCGGAATGGCGGAGAGCCATCCCCATGACGTAACCATCACCAAGGAGACCCCCAACTACTCCAGAGGTGAATAAAAACGATAAAATCAATTAAAATTCGACAATATGTATAACGGAGAAAAACTCAATGCAAAGCAGTTCGTACAGGACTCTATTGCAGAAATCAAAGCTCAGGTGGGCAGCGACACCGTCGTTCTCGGCCTGTCCGGAGGCGTCGACTCTACGGTGACGGCGCTGCTTATCAACAAGGCCATAGGTGAAAACCTCGTCTGCATATTCGTGGACCATGGTCTGCTTCGCAAGAACGAATTCGAAGACGTGCTCGAAAGTTATAAGGGAATGGGACTGAACGTCACAGGTGTACGTGCAGCCGACCGTTTCTTCGCCGCATGCAAAGGCATCAAAGACCCCGAACTCAAGCGCAAGGCTATAGGAAAGACCTTCATCGACGTGTTCGCTGATGAGGCTCGCAAGGTCAAGGATGCAAAATGGCTCGCACAGGGCACAATCTGGCCCGACATCGCCGAATCCCACTCCGACAAGGGAACCATCAAGAGCCACCACAATGTGGGCGGTCTTCCCGAGGACCTGAATTTCGGTTTGGTTGAGCCTCTGAAATATCTCTACAAGTTTGAAGTTCGTGAAGTCGGCGCCGAACTCGGTCTCGACTCATACTTCCTCGGCCGTCATCCCTTCCCGGGCCCCGGTCTTGGTGTACGCTGCCTTGAGGAACTTACTCCGGAGCGCATCCACATCCTTCAGGAAGCCGACGACATCTTCATCAAGGCTCTCCGCCGCGAAGGACTTTACGACAAGATCTGGCAGGCTGCCGTTGTACTTCTGCCCGTCCGCAGTACCGGTGTCACAGACGGACGCCGCACTTATGACAACGTGGTTGCACTTCGCGCAGTGAATTCAGTTGATGCAGTGACTGCAGAAGTTGTTCACCTGCCCATGGATTTCCTTATCAAGGTATCCGAGGAGATAATATCAAAAGTGGACGGTGTCAACAGAGTAGTCTATGACTGCTCGCCGAAACCGCCCGCAACAATCGAGTGGGAATAGGGTATCCTATTATCGATATATCACTATCTCGTAAGACTCAGAACCATCACAAGGCACAAACGCCCGACGGACCTTCCTGCCGTTGACGTATGTGCCTTCTTTTTTGTCTCCGGCCGCCTCTATCCTGACATTGACATCGTGCCGCCTGTACTTTATGCCGGAAAGTGCAGTGCATGCAAGGTCATCGGCTACGGTGATGTCCGGATTCACTGTCATTCCTTTCTTTCCAAAGCCCAAGCCGAACATATCAGTAAGGAACATCCTGAGATAGCCCGTTGCAGACCAGGTCTGGTCGCGGCAGGATGCCCAAACGTTACCGTTCTGCCACCCTCCGTCGGGAAGTCCTGTATTCGGGTTGTATATTTCGTAGAACATCCCTTCACCCTTATTTATGGCAAGGTCGGCGAGATTGCGCAGTTCAAATTCAAACATATCCCTGCTGCCGGCATGAAAAGCCGCATCAGCCCAGAAGGCATTCACGAAAGGCCATACGAGATTATTATGGCGCCCGGGGTGCTCCTTGTCATAGCGTTTGAAATCCGGACAGATGGACGGAATGCCGTATTCGGAGACGCGCACACCCTCCACCAGTTTTGAAGCTTCCTTCCTGCTTACCACACCGCTCAGGAATGCGAAGGAATAGCCGAGTCCCTCCTGAAAACGATGAACGTCGCCATTGTGGTCTATGAGGTAATACAGCGCATTCGCCTCCTTGTCATAAAGAGTGTTCCTGATGGCACGGCGCAGCTTGCGGGCCTTGACACAATATTCCAGTGCCTTGAACGGTTCTCCGCAACGGCAGGCCATCACGGCAAGTTTGCGATATGCCCAATAGTATATGCAGTTGGTGCTGAGGCAGCAGATATGACGGGTATTGGGATGTTTGTATGAACCGGACTGGGCAAGTTCAGGATCAGGAATAGGTTCTTCATACGCGGCTATGCCGTCATTGAAGACCGAAGGGCCGTTGAACAGTCCCCTTTCCACACAGAACACACTGTCTTCCAGCTCCTTCATGGTGGTAGCAGAACATCTGTATACAGGCTCGATATCATCTCCTGTAACCATACAATGGTTATACGCCCCCTGAACCCAGATTATTTTGTCCCAATACTGATGCCCGACAGCCCTGCCGTCATCAATGGTGACTGCCCAAAGGCTGTTTCGGGATTCCTCCGGGAAAATAAGGCTTCCTGCATTCCAGGCATTTATGGAAGCGTCCCTGGTCCACTCCCCGCCATAGTCTCCTCCGGCCTTCACTATTCCATTCTCAATATTGTTCTCCACGGTACGGAGGGCGAGGTCGAAAGCGCTGACCAGAAGGGTGTCGGAAGACGACAGCACAGGGTAATCGCGTGCTACAAGTATCTGAACGGTGCAGGAGAGCACCATAATAAGGGCAAGAACTTTTTTCATAGCCTACTTTATGAATGAATCACAATATGCGCAACGGATGTGCCCACCGGGAGTATGACGGAAGAGGCGCGGTGCGGGTTCATGATTGCATATGCACTTGGAATTATGGCACTGCAAATCACTGTCCTCAAAGAAATCAGGATGTTCAGGCATCACATGAGAAGGATCGTTCTTCCATTTCAAAAGACTGTAAATCAATGCCATACGGACATATTTGCCATTTCCTACCTGACGGAAATAAGCAGCTCTCGGATCGGCATCCACTTCCGGTTTGATCTCATTGACACGCGGAAGCGGGTGAAGGATAGCCATATCCTTCCTGGCGTCCTTGAGTTTCTCGCAATCCAGCACAAAACTGTCCTTCACGCGGTCGAACTCCTCTTCCTCGAGAAAACGCTCCTTCTGAACACGTGTCATATAAAGGACATCCAGTTCAGAGATGACAGACTCTATGGTTTTCACTTCACGGTAATCAACATTCATCTTCTCGCATACGTCGTGCTTTATATAGTCCGGAAGCCTCAGTTCATCGGGAGCGATGAGAATCACCTTTACGCCTTCATAACGGCTGAGGGCCTTAATGAGGGAATGGACGGTGCGTCCGAATTTCAAGTCACCGCAAAAACCTATGGTAATGTTGTCGATGTGACCGAGTTCACGCTTGATGGTGAGAAGGTCGGTGAGAGTCTGCGTTGGATGTGCGTGGGAACCGTCCCCGGCATTGATGATAGGGATTCCAGCAACGGTTGACGCGATATAGGGAGCTCCCTCAAGATTATGCCTCATCGCTATTATGTCCGCGAAATTCTCAACGACACGCACTGTGTCGGCCACCGTCTCCCCTTTGGCTACCGACGAGTTCTTTGCATCTGAAAACCCGAGAACATTTCCGCCCAGTTCCATCATGGCGGAAGTGAAACTAAGTCTTGTTCTGGTAGAAGGTTCATAGAACAGAGTGGCAAGCTTGTGATACCGTAGACAGTCGTGGTAGCATTCAGGCTTGGCAATGATGTCCTCAGCAAGAGCGAGAATGTCATCAATCTCGTTCTTGGTCAAATCGGTAGGGTCAATAAGATGTTTCATATCACGACGAATTATTTGATCCAACTTTCATCCGAAGGATTGTCGCGGAACTTCAGTATCCGTTCTTTCCATTCAGGAGCAATATACCCCTGACATGCAGCGACTTCCACCAGCGCATCCAGGTTACTTAGAGAAAAATTCTCGACCTTGGCTTCAGCAAGACGCTGAATACCCTTTTTCATCCCGTATGTGAAAATGCTCACGATTCCCAGAACCTCGGCGCCCGCTTCCCTCAACGCCTCGACAACCTCAATCGCGCTGCCTCCCGTACTGATGAGATCCTCTATCACCACCACTTTTGTACCGGGTTCCATTCTTCCTTCAATCCTGTTGTTGCGCCCGTGAGTCTTGGCTTCTCCACGCACATAGCCCATGGGAAAACCGAGTATGGATGCTGCTATCGCGGCATGCGCTATTCCCGCGGTGCTTGTACCCATCAGCATCTCTGCCTGAGGGTATTTCTCCTTCACCTTGTCCGCTATGGCCTGTTCAACCACAGTTCTGGCATCAGGTGCAGAAAGTATCAGTCTGTTGTCACAATAAATGGGGCTTTTAATTCCGCTGGCCCAGGTGAACGGTTCTTCGGGTCTCAGGAACACTGCCTTGATACTCAGCAGCTGCTCGGCTATTTTCTTTTCCATATCGTTAAATGAATTCTTCAACACATCTCAGGTATGCGGCCACCGGATCGGGCGCGGCTGTAATGGGACGGCCGACCACAATGAAATCCGAGCCTATCTCGCGTGCTTTCGCGGGAGTGGTTACACGGACCTGGTCGTCTGCGGCGGCATCGGCGAACCTGATGCCGGGAGTGACGGCAAGGAAATCGGGACCGCACTTCGTTTTCACGACGGACGCTTCCAGAGGGGAGCACACGACGCCGTCAAGCCCGGCCAAACGGGCATTCGATGCATAGTGGGCAATGACATCGGCAATCGGAACATCTATGAGAAGGTCCGATTTCATTCTTTCCTCGCTTGTGGACGTAAGCTGCGTGACCGCAATCAGAAGAGGCCTGGTACCATCCGGACGGGTAAGCCCTTCAAGAGCGGCCTTCATCATTTCAACTGTCCCCGCCGCATGGACGTTGGTCATATCAACGTCAAGGGAAGACAGCACCCTCATCGTCTTCTTGACGGTATTTGGAATGTCATGGAGCTTTAGATCAAGGAAAATCCTGTGGCCGCGCCGCTTGATTTCGCGGACTATGTCCGGGCCTGCCCCGTAAAACAGTTCCATTCCTATCTTCACGAAAGGCTTGCGCTCACATCCGGCGAACTTGTCCAGAAAAGCAAGAGCCTCGGATGCACTGCCGAAATCGCAGGCTATTATTACATCTCTCATACTATTCCTATTATTGAATTGATATCTTCTATACCGAGCCCGGACATCACTCCGGGGAGATTCTCAACTATTTCCTTGCAGACATAGGGATTGCGCAGATTCTCCGCTCCAACCTGGACCGCCGTTGCACCCGCCATCATCATCTCTATCACATCTTCCGCGCAACTCACGCCACCGCAGCCCATTATCGGAAGAGAGCAGGCGTGACGGACCTGGTTGACCATACGGAGCGCAACGGGAAAGACCGCTCTGCCGCTGAATCCCCCATAACGGTTAGCCACAACCGGCTTGCGGGTCTTGATATCAATGCGCATTCCGAGAATCGTGTTTATGAGAGTGAGACCGTCAGCTCCGGCGTCTTCACAGGCTTTGGCCATTTCGGTGATGTCAGTCACGTTGGGGCTTAACTTGATAAACACAGGTTTTCCCGTACACACCCTCTTGACGGCGGCAGTCACTTCCGAGACAGCCTTGGACGATGTACCGAACGCCATGCCGCCTCCGTGCACATTGGGGCAGGACACGTTCACCTCTATGATATCAGTCTCCGGAGCCTCGGCGGCCTTTGCACAGCATTCGACGTACTCGTCAACGGAAAAGCCGCTTATGTTGGCTATCACAGCCCCGCCGAACACCTTGCGCAATACCGGAAGTTTCTCCCCCACAAGTACGTCAATTCCAGGATTCTGCAATCCGACGGAATTGATCATTCCATCAGGACATTCGGCTATCCTCGGACACTCGTTGCCGAAACGAGCTTCTCTCGTGCTTCCCTTCAGGCTGATTCCACCCAGAAGATTCAGATCGTAAACCCGGGACATCTCAAGGCCGAACCCGAATGTTCCGCTTGCAGGCACGACAGGATTCTTCAGCCTGACTCCGCACAGATTGACTTCCGTTACCATATTATTTCCTCCTTTTTGAAGACAGGGCCGTCGGCGCACACACGTCTGGGTCCCGATACGGTGTGGCAGGTGCACCCGTAGCATATCCCGCATCCACAGCCCATCCTTTCTTCAAGGCTCGCCTCACCGGGTCCGTCCAGCATCTCACAGACCGCTTTCATCATCACTTTCGGACCGCAGGTGTAGAAATAATCATATACGGGCCGCAATTCGCGGATGGCGTCCGTCACCAGACCCTTCAAGCCTGCCGAGCCGTCTAAAGTGACAAGATGCAGGTCAACCCCCAGTCTGCGGTAGTCATCGAAAAGCACGAGTTCCGAGACCTTGTTGAAGCCAAGAATCACGGTCACTTTCTTTCCCCCGGCGGCAAGTTTCTTCACCAGAGAGAAAGCAGGTGACGCACCGAGACCTCCGCAAACCACCAGAGCGGATTCCCTGCACTCCTCAGAATCGAATCCGTTGCCCAATCCCGTGAGTATGTCAAGCGTACATCCGCTGTCCATACGGCAAAGCTCCGATGTACCTTTTCCTATTACCTTGTAATAAATGTCAAATGAATCATCATTCCATTCCCTGACCGCAATCGGACGGCGCAGAAAGCATCCGCCGACAGCAATGTCGACGAACTGCCCGCCACGCAGGAATGCCGACGTATCTCCCTGAAGCAGCATCCTGTATATGCCGGGAGCCGCCTCCTCATTTTTCAGAATCCTATATATTCCCTGCTTCATACACAATTGTACCGTTGTGGACGGTTTTCAAACAACGTCCGTAAACTTCCATTCCCTCGAAAGGCGTGCTGCGGCCCTTTGACCGGAAATTGCAGCTGTCTATCCTGTAAGGGTCGGCGATATCGAAAACGGCATAGTCCTCTGCTGAAGACCCTATGCCGAACCTGCGGCGCGGAGCCGTGCTCATAAGTTCCACAAGTTTTTCCAGACTCAGGATTCCACCGCGCACAAGACTCGTATAAAGCACCGGGAAGGCCGTCTCCAGCCCGACGATTCCGAATGCACTGCCCGCAAAGCCGAGAGATTTCTCGGCGGCCGTGTGCGGTGCGTGGTCAGTGGCAATCATATCTATTGTCCCGTCAATCAAGCCTTCCCGGATTGCATCCCGGTCCACAGCCGTTCTCAGGGGAGGATTCATCTTGAAGCGTCCATCATCGGTACGGTCTTCATCGCACAGGACAATATAGTGAGGCGCCGTCTCACAACTTACGTCCACGCCGCGATCTTTCGCCCTCCTGATGAGACCGACGCTCTCTTTCGTGGAAATGTGGCACACGTGGTATCTGCATCCCGTCATCTCCGCCAGTTTAAGATCCCTTTCGATCTGACGCCACTCCCCCTCGGGAAGTGTTCCGAAACGATTGTCCTCGCAATGGGCGGCAATGATGCAGTCCTCAGCAGCGGCCGTTTCCATCGCCTTGAGCATCAAGGCGTCGTCCTGCACTCCGCTGCCGTCATCGGAGAAAGCGATGACCGAGCTTTTAAGGGAATGCATGTCAACAATTCCGACTCCTTTTCTTCCGCCTGTTATCGCAGCATACGGAATCACGTCAATAAAGGCGTCACGACGGATTATTTCAAGTTGAACCTCCAGATTCTCAATGCTGTCAGGCGCCGGATCCAGATTGGGCATGGTACATACTGCCGTATAGCCTCCGGCCACAGCCGCCCTGCATCCTGTCAGAATAGTTTCCTTGTCCGGTCTGCCGGGTTCTCTGAAATGTACGTGCACATCACAAAAAGCGGGACAAACAACAATGTCTGTCCCGCTTTCTGAAATGCTTTTTCCGTATGAAATTCTGTTTTTCATCGGGATACAAAAATAAAGATTTTTTTATTCCGCACAAAAAATACCGGGCATTCCGGGGCATATAAATATCAACATACAACTGTTGATAACTTTATTTCCAATTCTAAGGCAGAAAGGGTAAATTTGTTTTTCTTTTAAAACAACATCATATATGGAACTCCTTTACACAGGTAAAACCAAAAACGTTTATGCTCTTGAAAACGGCAATTGTCTGCTGAAATTCAAAGATGACTGCACCGGAAAGGACGGCGTGTTCGATCCGGGTGAGAACTCTGTGGGTCTTACAATCGAAGGCGTAGGTGACGTAAACCTCCGGATGTCCGTCTATTTCTTCGAGAAGATAAATGCGGCCGGCATCAAAACACACTTCGTGAACGCAAACCTCAAGGACACCACAATGGAAGTCCTCAAGGCAAAAGTCTTCGGTCACGGTCTGGAAGTTATCTGCCGCTACAAGGCTGTCGGCAGTTTCATCAGGCGCTACGGAGAATACATCGAAGAGGGTGCAGACCTTCCCGCGTACGTGGAAACCACATTCAAGAATGACGAAAAAGGAGATCCCCTCGTTACGAAAGACGCTCTGGTCGCCCTTGGCGTGATGACAGCGGAACAGTATGACGATATCAAGTCCCAGACGCAGCAGATCACGAAAATCGTGGCCGATGATCTCAAGGCAAAGGGACTTGACCTTTACGACATCAAATTCGAATTCGGTTACGCTCCCGACGGAAAAGTAATGCTCATCGATGAAATCGCGTCCGGCAATATGCGCGTCTACAAGGACGGCAAGTACATCGATCCGATGACACTTTCGAAACTTTTCTTCGCTTAGTCATCCCTGGAGATATGAAAATCGGAATAATAATGGGGTCGACAAGTGACTTGGAAGTCATGTCGACCGCTTTCGCCGTTCTGGATCAGTTCGGGGTTGAATACGAAAAGAAAGTCATCAGCGCACATCGCGCACCCGCCCTGCTCGCGGAATGGGCCGGATCCGCCCGTAGTCGCGGCATTGACGTAATCATCGCCGGAGCGGGCGGAGCCGCACATCTTCCCGGAGTGACGGCCGCCTATACCACCCTTCCCGTCATCGGCGTGCCGATCAACGGCAAGGCTTTCGGAGGTATGGATGCCCTCCTCTCGATGGTTCAGATGCCGTCCGGCATACCTGTAGCAACAGTTGCCGTCAACGGAGCAAAGAATGCCGCGCTTCTTGCCCTTTCAATCCTTTCCGTACGCGACAAAGGCATAGAGGCAAAACTTGCCGATTTCCGCAGGAAACAGACTGAAGCGATAGAGAAAACAGAAATCTAGTTTCAAATGAACAATATTACCCGAATTTTTGTTGAGAAGAATGACGGATTCAGGGTTGAAGCGGAGAGTTTGCGCAGCGAGCTCAACGAGAATCTCCGTTTGAACATCCGGGAACTCAGACTGCTGAACGTGTATGACCTTGCCGGCTTCAGCGCAGAACTGCTGGAAAGATGCCGTTACACAGTATTCGGTGAGACTGTCACAGACACTGTTACGGATGATTTCCCCCTCGAAGGAAGAAAATACCTGGCCGTCGAGTATATCCCGGGCCAGTTCGACCAGAGGGCCTCTTCTGCCATCGACTGCGTTCATCTGATTGATCCGGAGGCGGACGTGAAAATACGCAGTTCCCGTCTTCTCGTGTTCGATGACGGCATCACCGATGCCGACCTTGCCTCAATACGCCATTACTACATCAACGCAGTGGAATCAAGGGTCAAGGACCTTTCCAAACTGAGTCTGAGCGAAAACGCTGACGTAAAGCCTCTTGCATCCCTGGACGGCTTCACCGCAATGCCGGAAGGAAACTATGAAAACTTCTGCAAGGAATGGGGGCTTGCGATGAATACGGATGACCTGCGTGAGGTCGTAAAGTATTTCTCGGCGGAAAAGAGAGAACCCACGGAAACGGAACTCAGGATACTCGACACCTATTGGAGCGACCACTGCCGCCATACCACGTTCACCACGGAACTTACTGAAATAACAGTTGACGACTCGTTCATCAAGTCCGAAATAGAAAACGAACTCGGTCAGTTCCACGACATTCGCCGGGAACTCGGACGTGAGGGCAAGAGCCTGTGTCTTATGGAACTTGCCACAATCGGAGCCCGATACCTGCGCAGCAAGGGTCTCCTCGACGATATGGAACAGAGCGAGGAGAACAACGCCTGCAGCATCTTCGTAAACGTGGACGTTGACGGCCGTGATGAAAAATGGATTCTCCAATTCAAGAACGAAACCCACAACCATCCGACCGAAATCGAACCGTTCGGTGGTGCGGCAACCTGCCTCGGCGGAGCAATACGCGATCCCTTGTCAGGACGTTCCTATGTATACCAGGCTATGCGTGTCACAGGTGCCGGAGACATCTGCAAGGCTGTCTCCGAGACGATTCCGGGAAAACTCCCCCAGAAAGTCATCACAAGGAAAGCTGCCGGAGGATATTCGAGTTATGGCAATCAGATCGGACTGGCGACCACACACGTCCGCGAGATCTACCATCCCGGATATGTTGCCAAAAGGCTTGAGGTCGGAGCCGTCGTGGGCGCAGTCAGGGCTGACAACGTAAGAAGGGAAAGTCCGGCTCCCGGAGATGTGATCCTTCTTCTGGGAGGGCGCACCGGACGCGACGGAATAGGAGGCGCCACAGGTTCATCCAAGGAGCACACCGAAGCATCTCTCGAGACCTGCGGAAGCGAAGTCCAGAAGGGCAATGCCCCGGAGGAACGCAAACTCCAGAGACTGTTCCGCCGCCCTGAAGTCACAAGGCTCATCAAAAAATCCAACGATTTCGGAGCCGGAGGAGTCAGCGTTGCCATCGGAGAGCTCTCCGACGGACTTGACATCTACCTTGATCGCGTCCCGGTCAAATACAACGGGCTCAATGTCACCGAACTGGCCATCAGCGAGTCCCAGGAGCGCATGGCCGTAGTTGTCGAAGCCCGCGATATGGATGCATTCAAGGAATTCTGCGCCAGTGAGAACGTAGAAGTCACGCACGTGGCGGACGTTACCGACAGCGGCCGTATGAGGATGTTCAGCAACGGGGAAATCGTAGCCGACCTCAGTCGTGAATTCATTGACAGCGCCGGAGCAAAGCATTACTCCAAAGCGACAGTCAACGCCGTGGAGGACAGGAATCCTTTCACCAACACCCCCGAAGGCAACAGCCTTCCGGAGAAAATGTGCGCCGTCCTGTCTTCACCCAACGTAGCATCCCAGAAGGGACTCATAGAAATGTTCGACTCCACCATAGGCCGGTCCACCGTGCTTATGCCCTTCGGAGGAATGCTTCAGACCACCGAGACCCAGGTGTCAGTCCAGAAGCTGCCTGCTGACGGGTTCACCAATACGGCCAGTATGATGGCTTTCGGATTCAATCCGGATCTCAGCAGTTGGAGCCCCTACCACGGTGCGGCTTATGCCGTAGTGGAAGCCTGTTCCAAAGTTGTGGCCGCCGGCGGAGACTGGAAGGGAATGAGATTCTCATACCAGGAGTACTTCGAAAGAATGACCCACGACCCCCACAGTTGGGGCAAACCGCTGTCCGCCCTGCTGGGAGCACTTAAGATGCAGACCGCATTCGGGCTGCCTTCCATTGGAGGCAAGGACTCCATGAGCGGAACGTTCGAGGATATCAGCGTTCCCCCCACACTCATCGCATTCGGTATCAACACCGTCAAAACTCAGAATGTCATATCTCCGGAATTGAAATGGGACGGGAACAGGCTGTACCTCATAAAACATACTCCCCTTCCCGACAGAATGCCTGACACCGAACAGCTTAAGGCCAACTGGAATTTCATTCATTCAAAAATCGAGTCAGGAGAAATAGTCTCCGGCTGGGCCGTCGGGTTCGGAGGCGTGGCCGAGGCTCTTGCCAAGATGGCATTCGGCAACTCGTTCGGAGTGAACGTCAAGATGCCGGAAGAAGAGCTTTACGATCTTTCCTACGGTTCTGTCGTGGTGGAAGCGGCAGGCGCACTCGATTTCCCCACAGCAATCCTGCTTGGCGAAGTCACGGACGGTGAAGACGGCAAGCTTCATATCAATGGCGGCGCAGTCTCCCTTGACACTCTCAAAGATGCCTGGAGCGGTCGTTATTCCTCCGTCTATCCGGATCACGTTCAGTTAGCTGACGGTGCCGGAGCGACTGTCAGCATGTCGGCGTCCAAAAGCTCCGGACGCAAGAGGGTTTCAGCTGTCAGATGTGAAAAGCCTGTCGTTTATCTTCCTGTATTCCCGGGAACGAACTGCGATTACGACACTGCCAAAGCCTTCAGAAAAGCCGGTGCAGACACCAGATTCGGCGTGTTCCGCAACCTTACCGGCAAGGATGTGTTGGAATCCATAGCCCGTATGAAGGAAGAGATTGACAAGTGCCATATTCTTGCTCTCAGCGGCGGATTCTCTTCGGGAGATGAGCCTGACGGCAGCGGCAAATTCATCGCCAACGTTCTGCACAACAAGGATATAGCGGCATCAATCCATGCTCTTCTTGACCGCGGGGGGCTGATACTCGGCATCTGTAACGGTTTCCAGGCTCTCGTCAAGAGCGGTCTGCTGCCATACGGGCGCCTCGGTATGGTCACAAAGGAATCCCCCACACTGTTCCGCAACGACATCAACCGTCATATTTCCCAGATGGTCACCACCAGAGTCGCCACTACGGCTTCCCCGTGGCTGGCAGGAATGTCTGTGGGAGATCTGCACACAATAGCCGTCAGCCACGGTGAGGGCAAATTCGTAGTAAACCCCGAACTCGCCGCAAAGCTGTTCCAAAACGGACAGGTCGCATTCCAGTATGTAAATCCCGTCAGCGAAGAGCCGACTATGGAATCCCCCTTCAATCCGAACGGGTCTTCCTATGCCATTGAGGGAATCATCAGTCCCGACGGACAGATTCTCGGCAAGATGGGACACAGCGAGCGCTTCGAGAACGGTCTTTTCAAGAACATTCAGGAAGATATGTATCAACCTGTCTTCGACAATGCAGTCAAATATTTTACAGGGAAGAAATAATGGCAGGCAAAATAATAATAGACACTCAGGCTCGTGACGTAATCATAATGCATTTCAATGATGAGGTCACGGCATTCGGAGGAATCAAAAGAGCGGTGATAAAGGAAAAGGGCATCTGCTGCAACAGAATCTCATCCATCATTTTCAAGGCTTTGACGGAAGCAGGTATTCCGAACCACTTCATCGGAGTCGAAGGTCCCAGGGAAATGCGTTGCACCAAGGTCTCCCCTCTTCCCTTCCAGATTGTAATCAGGAACCGTCTGGCCGGCTCGACGGCCATTATGCTCGGCGTCAACGAGGGAACGGCCATCCATAACACCGTTTTCGAAATCCGCTATCGCTGCAGCGAACTCGGGAAACCCATGATCAACGAACACCATGTAGTGGCTCTCGGACTTGCCACATACGAGGAACTGGACATGATGATGGACCTTTCCAGAAAAGCCAACGACATCGTCCGCAATCTTTTCCACAAGGCCGGCATCGAACTCGTGGACGTCAAGATGCGTTTCGGAAGGACTGCCGACGGCAGGATAATCCTTGCTGACGAGATAAGCCCGGACAACTGCCGCCTTTGGGACGAATCCGACGGCAGGATTCTGGACAAGGACCGCTTCCGCCACGATATGAGTGACGTCACTGTCACCTACAAAGAAGTGATGAACCGTCTTGTTAAAGCTACAGAAGAATGAGCGTTTTTGGAGTTTATGGCGTTCAGAACGCCTCTCAGGTAATATATTTCGGTCTGCATGCCCTGCAGCACAGAGGGCAGGAAGGAGCCGGAGTCGCCCTGTTCGACGAAAACGGGAAATGTTGGAACCACCGCGGTCTTGGGCTTGCCGGAGAAGTCTGTGCCCAGGGCAAGGTCATCAATATGCCCGGTTTTATCGGAATCGGAAGCACCCAGTATGCCAATGCATCCAAGGGAGGACTCGACAACGTTCAGCCCCTGTGTTTCCACCATAAATCCGGAGATATCGCCATCGCGGGGGAAGGGAATCTCATCAATGCAGAGGAACTTGCGGACTTTATTGAAGACCGCGGGAATTTCTTCCACACAAGGACAGACAGCGAGATTCTGGCGAATCTCATCAAGAAAGAAGGACGTGAAGAACGCATTTTCCGAATAAGGAAAGCCCTCAATATGATGGAGGGTGGCTTTGCCTTTCTGATTCTCACCAGGAACAGAATTTATGCCATACGTGACAAATACGGCATCAAGCCTCTTGCCATCGGCAAACTGGAGGGAGGATGGGTCGTCAGCAGCGAGACCTGCGCCTTCCAACTCATAGGAGCGGAATACGTCAGGGACGTGGAACCCGGTGAAGTAGTCACCATTGATTCCCACGGTCTCCGCAGCAGCAGATATTCCAATTTTCAGAAACGCAAGGTCTGCTCGATGGAATACATCTACATTGCCAGACCTGACAGCGACATAGACGGATGCAACGTGCACAATTTCCGCAAGGAAGTCGGCCGGCGTCTGGCTATGGAATGTCCTGTTGAAGCCGACATAGTGGTCGGTGTCCCGGATTCCGGACTCAGCGCGGCTATCGGTTATGCCGAACAGAGTGGAATTCCCTATGAAACCGGGCTCATCAAGAACAGATACATCGCCCGTACATTCATCCAGCCATCCCAGGCCATGAGAGAGAAGAGCGTTCAGATGAAACTTTCCGCCGTGAAAAGTGTCGTGAACGGCAAGCGTCTGGTTCTGGTCGATGACTCCATCGTACGTGGCACCACCTGCCTCAAGATAGTCAAGCTGCTGCGCGCCGCCGGTGCCGCTGAAGTTCACGTGAGGATTGCAAGTCCCATGATGAAGCACCCCTGCTTCTACGGTGTCGACACATCCACACGCGAAGAATTGCTCTGCGCCGACAGGAATCTGGAAGAAGCCTGCAGAATGATAGAGGCCGATTCGCTCGGATATGCCTCCTGCGATGCCTGCGTAGCGTCCACGAAAGGCTGCTCCGAACTATGTATGGCCTGTTTCAACGGTGAATACCCCACATCCCTTTACGAATACGATAATATATAGTTATGGCAATAAGTTACGAAAAAGCGGGAGTCAATCTCGAAGCCGGCTACGAAGTCGTCAGCCGCATCAAGAAACACGTGGCATCAACCGGGAGACCGGGATCGATGGGAGGTATCGGTTCCTTCGGAGGAATGTTCGACCTCTCTTCCCTCGGCATCAGGGAGCCGATACTGGTCAGCGGAACAGACGGAGTCGGCACCAAACTCAAGATTGCGTTCGCAATGGACAAACACGACACCGTAGGCATCGATGCCGTTGCAATGTGTGTCAACGATGTGCTGGCACAGGGAGCGGAGCCCCTCATTTTCCTTGATTACGTAGCCGTAGGCCACAACGAGCCCGCCAAGATAGAGGCCATTGTCGCCGGTGTGGCGGAAGGCTGCCGTCAGGCCGGATGCGCGCTGGTAGGAGGAGAGACAGCGGAAATGCCCGGCATGTACGAAGGAGGGGAATACGATATTGCCGGTTATACCACCGGTGTTGTGGAGAAGTCAAAACTCATCGATGGCAGCAAGGTCGCCACAGGTGACGTTCTGGTTGGAATCGCCTCAACGGGAGTCCACTCCAACGGTTTCAGTCTGGTTCGCAAGATTGTTTCCGATGCGGGTCTTTCATATCAGGACAGCATCCCCGAATTCGGAGGACGCAAACTGGGAGATGTGCTGCTCACCCCCACAAGAATTTATGTAAAGCAGGTTCTCGACGTGATTCGCAACAGCAACGTACACGGTGTGGCTCACATTACGGGAGGCGGATTCGACGAGAACATTCCGAGAATCCTCAGGCAGGGTCAGGGCATCGAAATTCAGGAAGGTTCCTGGGAAATTCTTCCCGTATTCAAATGTCTTGAGAAATGGGGTTCCATTCCCCACCGTGAGATGTTCAACATCTTCAATATGGGTATCGGCATGGTGCTTGCCCTCAAGGCTGACGAAGCGGAAAAGGCCATAGGAATCCTTGAGAAGCACGGTGAAAAGGCCTCGGTCATTGGACGAATAACAGACACTCCCGGTGTCAATATCATAATGAAATGAAAAAACTGGCAGTTTTCGCAAGCGGCAGCGGCTCCAATTACGAAGCCATAGCGGCGGCCTGCACCGACGGCCGCATCGACGCCGAAGTGGCGCTTCTGGTTTGCGACAAGCCCGGAGCCTTCGTTCTTGAGCGCGCCTCGAAGTTCGGAACTCCGGTCTATGTCTTCTCCCCGAAGGATTTCTCCTGCAAGGCGGATTTCGAACGCATAATCGCAGACAGGATGGATGCGCTCGGCATCGACCTCGTATGCCTCGCCGGGTATATGAGAATCATCGGGGATGAGCTTCTTTCCAGATACGGGGGGCGTATCGTCAACATCCACCCTTCCCTGCTCCCCGCCTTCAAGGGAGCGCACGCTGTGGAGCAGGCCGTGGAATACGGCGTCAAAGTTTACGGAATCACCATTCATTGGGTTGACGAATCCCTCGACGGAGGCCGTATCATCGCGCAGCGTTCCTTCGACTATGACGGCAGCGACCCCGAAGAGGTCCACCGCATAGGCCAGAAAATAGAGCACCAGTTATACATAGAAACAATAAACGGAATCATCAATAAATGAAAAAGAAAAGAGCATTAGTCAGTGTCAGCGACAAAACCGGTCTCGTGGACTTTGTGAAAGGTCTTCAGGCTCTGGACTGGGATATCATAGCCACAGGCGGCACACAGAAACTCCTTGAGAACAACGGAGTCAGGACCATAGGCATCAGCGAGGTCACAGGCTTCCCTGAAATCTGTGACGGCAGAGTCAAGACCCTGCACCCCAAAGTTCACGGAGGGATTCTTGCCAGACGAGATATCCCCGAGCATATGGCCACACTGAAGGAGAACGGCATCGAGACCATCGAACTTGTCTGCGTCAACCTGTATCCCTTCAAACAGACCATTGCAAAACCTGACGTGACTATGGAAGACGCCATCGAAAATATTGATATCGGAGGACCTTCGATGGTTCGCAGCGCCGCAAAGAACTGGAAGGACGTCAACATTGTCTGCGACCCTGCCGATTACGGCACTGTGCTTGCGGAACTGCGCGAAAACGGCTGGACATCCGACGAAACACGTCTCAAACTGAGCGCCAAGGCCTACACCCATACTGCTGAATATGATATGATGATTGCCGCCTACATGCGCGGCAAGGCAGGCCTCAACGAGAAACTTTTCCTCGAATATGACCTCAAACAGGGGCTTCGTTATGGAGAGAACCCTCACCAGAGCGCAAAATTCTATTCCGGTCTTGAAGAGGCTCCGTTCTCTCTAGCCTTCTCAAAGCAGATTCAGGGAAAGGAACTCAGCTACAACAATATCCAGGACGCCAACGCCGCCCTTAACATAGTCCGGGACTTCGATGAACCGTTCTGCGTCGCCCTCAAGCATATGAACCCCTGCGGAGCGGCGATAGGAAAGACCATCGAAGAGGCCTGGCAGGAGGCTTATGAAGCCGACAAAGTAAGTATCTACGGAGGAATCGTAGCAGTAAACCGCACGCTGACCGCTGAGGTGGCTGCAGGAATGAAACCAATTTTCCTTGAAATTGTGATTGCCCCTTCCTACACTCCGGAAGCTCTGGAAATTCTTTCAAGCAAAAAGAACCTGCGTGTCCTCGAAGTCGATATGACAAAATCCAACATCCCCGTTCCCCAGTACATCAGCGTCAACGGCGGAATGCTTGCCCAGCAGCTTGACACCCAGATTGAAGCCGTCACACCGGAAATGTGCGTGACTGCCGTCAAGCCTACCGATCCACAGCTGAAAGACCTCAACTTCGGATGGAAGATAGTGAAGCACGTCAAGTCCAATGCCATTGCCGTTGTACGTGACAACCACACAATAGGCATAGGCGCCGGCCAGACCAACCGCGTCGGATCCGCTGAAATTGCCCTCAAGGAAGCACAGAGCGCCGGATTCACGGAAGGTCTCATACTGGCCTCTGACGGATTCCTTCCGTTCGGAGACACAGTGGAACTTGCATCGAAATATGGAGTCACAGCCATAGTCCAGCCCGGAGGAAGCATCCGTGACGAAGAATCCATACAGAAAGCTGACGAACTCGGCATCACCATGGTATTCACTGGAGTAAGGCATTTCAAACATTAGAACTATGAAAAAGGTCCTGGTAATAGGCGGTGGCGGCCGTGAACACGCCATCGTGGATGCACTCAGCCGTTCACCTCAAGTCGACAGGATTTTTTGCGCCCCCGGCAATGCAGGCATCGCCGGGCAGGCTGAATGTGTCCCAATCAAGGATACGGAAATCGAAAAGCTTCTGGATTTTGCAAAGGGCAACGACATAGACCTTACCGTCGTGGGCCCTGAAGCCGCACTCGCCGCAGGCATTGTGGATGCCTTCCGGGCCGCCGGACTCAGGATTTTCGGGCATACCAAATCTGCCACCAGAATCGAAAGCAGCAAGGAGTTCGCCAAGATTCTGATGGAGAAATATGACGTTCCCACCGCTTCCTACAGAAGTTTCACGGATTATCAGGAGGCCTTTGACTATGTTTGCTCACGCCCCTTCCCCGCAGTACTCAAATATGACGGTCTCGCCGCAGGCAAGGGAGTAGTCATCGCCGCCGACAGAAATGAAGCTGAAACGGCCTTGAGGGATATGCTGCTTGACGCCTCTTTCGGCAAGGGCAAGGTTGTTGTCGAGGACTGGCTCGAAGGGCCGGAATTCTCGTTCATGGCATTCGTGGATGGCGACAATGTGTATCCCATGCCCCTTTCCCAGGACCATAAGCGCGCCTTCGACGGTGACAAGGGTCCCAATACCGGCGGTATGGGAGCATATACGCATTTGCCTTTCATAAACGCCGGGGACGAGAAGTTTGCTCTGGACAACATCCTGCGCAAGGTCGCTCACGCTATGGTGGCGGAAGGCTGCCCCCTGTCAGGAGTATTGTACGGAGGTTTGATGAAAACGGCCGATGGCATCAAGGTAATCGAGTTCAATGCAAGATTCGGTGATCCGGAAACGGAGGTTGTACTTCCCCTGCTTGATTCCGACATATTCGACATATTCAATGCCATTGCATCAAACGCCGCTTGTGGTGACAGTGTGAAGCCTGCTCCTCTGGAATGGTCTTCAGACGTCACGATGGGCGTGGTTCTGGCTTCCAAGGGATATCCCGGGCATTATGAGAAAGGTATCAGAATCGAGTTCGGAGAGTTGCCTTCCGGCTCATCCGTTTACCATATGGGCACGGCGCTCGGGGAGAACGGACTGGTAACTGCGGGCGGACGCGTGCTTATGTGCGTGGCCAGAGCTGAGTCCCTCGAGAAAGCCAGGGCAACCGCCTACGGATGTGTCGACAGCATCAAATGCGACAATCTATTCTTCCGCAAAGACATTGCCCATTGGGCCTTGAGATAAGATGTATCTTTTATACATAATCGTTATTTTCCTCCTGGGTTTTGTGGCCCCGGTCCAGACTTCCATCAACTCTGAAGCCTCCAGATACATAGGTTCCCCGGTTGGAGCCTCATTGTATAGTTTTCTCAGCGGTACCGTCGCCCTGCTGATTATTGTCCTGATTGCCGGACACGGATTGGCGTTTCCTTCCTCTCCGATTCAGGGGCTCCCCTGGTGGGCCTGGCTGGGAGGAGCGGCAGGGGTCCTCGGAATAACGGTCAATATACTGTTGCTGCCGCGTCTGGGGAGCATCCATACCGTGATTATGCCTCTTGTGGGGCAGGTTACCGCAGGATTTGTCATCGATGCCTTCGGTCTGTTCGACACTGATGTACGACCTTTTTCCCTATTCAGGGCGATAGGATTCATCCTTATCATCGCCGGGGTATTTTTTGCCGTCGTCAGGAAAGGAGCCTCCTCGTACCCCAAGAACGCCCTCGGATGGCAATTGCTCGGGATTGTGGCCGGTGCCGCTCTGGCCATGCAGCCGGCAATGAATTCACGTCTTGGCACAGCGCTTGATTCACCGCTTCGGGCATCATTGTTCTCATTCGCCAGCGGTGCTGTCCTGCTCCTGCTGATAATGGCCCTGTCCGGGACGCACAGACCCTATATCGGTAAGGTTGTCACTGCCGGAAGACCGGCGTGGGACTGGCTTGGCGGTCTTATCGGGGTTTGCATTGTCATAGGCCAGACCTATCTGGTCAGTTACATTGGAGTGGGGCTTCTTACCATCCTCAACATATTCGGAATGCTGGCAAGCGGAGCTCTGATCGATCATTTCGGACTTCTGAATGTTGAAAAGCGGCCTGTAACGGGACGTAAGCTGTTGGGACTCACTCTCGTACTGGCCGGTATCATAATACTTAACGTCTAACGCATCTGCCATGAAAAAAATCTTCACCATTGCTTTTCTCCTGATAGCAGTCACCTCATTTGGCTCTGTCATTCCGGCGGGCGACGGCAAAGTCACATACATCGGTCGAACTCTTGAAGAGAACGGCTGCGTCAGCTTCGATTGGAGCGGCTCGGAAATCCTTGTGCGGTTCAAGGGTACAGAACTGAAGATGAACTGCAGTCAGGAAGGCGCAGACTGGTTCAACGTATGGGTTGACAAAGCTCCCGCAGCTGCCGAAGACAGCAGGTTCAAGACACAAGAAGGGAAACAGGAGATTACAATCTGCTCCGGACTGAAGAAAGGGATACACGAAGTGATCATCCAGAAACGTACTGAAGGCGGACAAGGTTGCATCACCATTGAGAGTTTTGAAACCGACGGGCAATTTCTTGAGACCTCAAAACCGCATTCCAGACACATTGAATTCATAGGTGACTCCTACACCTGCGGCTTCGGCACGGAGGCGGCGCCCACAAAGGAGCCGTTCAGGCCGGAAGAGGAAAACTGCAACCTCACATACGCCGCCATCGCAGGGCGCTATTTCGATGCCGACATCAATCTGGTAAGTCATTCCGGTCTTGGCATAGTCCGCAACTACAATGACGGATCTCCGGAAAGCACCATGGTGGACAAATATTCCCAAGTCTTCGACAACCACCGTCAGGAACTGATGTGGGACGCCTCCGTTTCTGCCGTCAGACCCGACATCGTAGTCATCTATCTGGGCACCAATGACTTCTCAAGGGGCAAGCAGCCTTCCATAGAGAAATGGAACGAAGGGTACAAGAAGCTGATATCCAAGGTTAGGGCCAATTATGGCAATGATGTTCCCGTGCTTTGCGTTGCATCCAGAATCAATCCGCTGATGCACTACTATGTAGAATCGGCCGCAAAGTACTGCGGTTTCGACAACGTTCATTGGACCAGCATACAGTGGGATGCCCACAACAGCACTTCCGATATGGGAGCTTCAGGCCATCCCAATTATTCCGGCCACCGCAAAGTAGCCGCCTGTGTGATTCCATACATTTCAACCCTCACGGGATGGGAGATGCCCGTCAAACCGATCGAGTGATTATGAGAATTTACGCTGTAACGGTTTTTGCCCTTGCCTGTTCACTGCTCAGTTCCTGCGGAAATGAGCCCAAGGAGTATCATTATCAAGGAGAAAACATACGGTATTCACGCACGTTCAATGATCTGAACGCCAAGCATATGGAAGCGGCCGCGCAGCACGGCATCCCAACGCCTCCGGAAACCAGGGATGAAATAAACGTCAAAGGTCTTGTCCCGATTGAAACGTGCAGGGAATATACGGTGGAGCCGCTCACCCATTCCGTACCATACCTCACACGGGGCGCCGCAGCGGAACTGAAAAACATAGGGAAGTTGTTCCAGTCAAAACTCAAGGATGCCGGACTCCCGCAGTACCGTCCCATCGTAACCTCAGTCCTGCGGACCCAGGAAGATATCAGGAAACTCCGCAGAGTCAACGGCAACGCAAGCGCCAACTCATCACACTGCTTCGGGACTACGTTTGACCTCGCCTGCGTCAGATTTGAAAAGGTAGGCAGGAAAAAAGGGACAGTCCCTGAGATGGATTTGAAAACCGCTCTTGCAGAAGTCCTGAAGGCAGAAAAGGAAGCAGGAAATATCTACGTCAAATACGAAGTCAAGCAGAACTGCTTCCATATCACCTGCAGGAAGTAGTTCAGGCTCCGAATTTTCTAAGGAAGCACTCGATGGTATTCTCCATCAGCATTGTGATTGTCATAGGACCGACTCCACCCGGAACCGGAGTGATGAATCCGGCGACTTCGGAGACGGAGGCGTAATCCACATCACCGACGAGGCGGGAACCCTCCGTGCCGTCCTCCTTTATGCAGGGGATGCGGTTGATGCCCACGTCAATAACGACAGCTCCCGGTTTCACCATATCGGCGGTAATCATCCGGGGACGGCCGACAGCAGCCACCAGAATGTCAGCCTCGCGGCAGACTGCGGCTAGATCAGCAGTGCGGGAATGAGCGACAGTGACGGTAGCGTTACGGTCCAGCAGAAGTTTTGCGACAGGTTTGCCGACAATATTGCTTCTACCTACGACAACAGCTTTCTTTCCCTTCGGATCCACAGCTGTAGTATCTATCATTTTCATTATGCCTTTCGGTGTACAAGGCACAATGCAGGGCCTTCCAAGCCAAAGGTTCGCGACGTTCCCGGGATGAAAACCGTCTACGTCCTTTTCAAGGGCAATGGCATCTATAACCTTGTCCTCGTTGATATGCCCGGGCAAAGGGAGCTGCACCAGCACGCCGTCTACGGCACTGTCGGCATTGAGCCCGGCTATCACTTCCAGCAATTCCTTTTCAGAAACGTCTTCCGGCAACTCCAGAAGTCTGCTGTCCATCCCCACAAATGCGGCGGCCTTTATCTTGCCTGTCACGTATGAACGGCTTGCAGGATTGTTGCCGACGATAATCACAACAAGGCACGGTTTTCTGCCGTACTGCTTCTCCAATCCGGCTATCCGGCTTTTCATATCTTCCTTCAAACGGAGCGAGAGCGATTTTCCATCAATGACCGTACTCATATCCTGAATAATATTTGGGATAACGGGGAAAAAAATTCTTACAAATTGAAAGTCTCACGGACAAGCTGCTGAAGATGTTCCGGGAGGAATCCTGCAGCGAATTCGATGAACAGTTCCTTGCAGGCCACGTATGGTTTCAGCATATTCCCCGCTTCTTCAGGAGTGTATTTATGGTCGAAATACTCATCCACAAAATACTCCCAGCTTCTGAGAGCCGTAGCCTTGTCGATATGCAGGGCATCCTTGATGAAATCCTCTGTAGCAAAGACGCAGAACTGCATCATCATGCTCAAATCCCACATTTGAGATCCGCAGGCGGCGGCTCCGAGGTCAATGAAATACACATTGTGAGGCGTTGACAGAGGGGCGCCCTTCGGCAGGGTCGAAATGATATTGCCTATATGCAAGTCTCCGTGAAGACAGATGTCGTCGTCCGGAACGCTTTCTATGAAATCGGCAATGATTTTCTTTTCGGAATCATTGAAATATTTGTCATTCCTGAGGAACATACGGTACTGCTCCTTCACATCAGGCAAATAGCCCTTCTCGCAATGGACACTATGAAACTGTTTGCAGCGCAGAGCAAAATCGCGGCTGAATTCCTCAACCCGTTCAGGCTCGTCCGCCATCATCCGGCAATAGCTTCTCTTGCCAAGGATTCTGCGGAACATTATGCCGTGCCTTTCTCCATCCGTTACCAATTCGCCCGGCTCGGGAGTAGGAATTCCCAGATCATACACCTTCCTTGCAAGTTCCAGCTCCTGCGCAATCGGCTCAACAGGATAATCAGGATGATTGAGTTTAACCATGACAGTAGGATCGGTCAATGAATCATAGCTCATTCCGATAGCGCCTTCCCCGCTTTTGCGGTATTCGCTCAAGTCAATTCTTTTCATAATATCTATTCTTCAAAAGAGTCCCATAATGCATCCAGGCTACGCCTCTCCTTCTTGGTGGGACGCCCTGTTCCATGTTCCCTGCGTACAAAAAAAGTCTCCACGGGAGCATGCAGCTTCGCAAGTTCCTCCTCCGGTGTCAGATTATCGGCATATTGCGGCACCAGAGCCGCTCCCATCCTGTTTTCCGCCAGAGCAAGCACCCTGTACTTGTACAGAACATTATTTTTGCGGGCGGAAATCTCATCTCCCACTTTAACAGCTTTGCTTGCCTTGGCATTCACACCATTTATCTGCACCCTGTTGCCATTGCAGGCATCGGTAGCGTCCGTCCTGGTCTTGAAAACGCGGATTGACCACAGGTATTTGTCTATCCTTACAGAGTCCATCATTTACGCACGATAACACGTTCGATGCGACGTGGCACCGAAGTGAGAATTTCATAAGGTATTGTCCCCAGGATATCGGCCAGCTCCTCAACCTTCGGATCTTCTCCGAAAATGGTGACCGTATCCCCCACCTTCACGTCAAGGCCCGTGACATCAAGCATACACATATCCATACAGATGTTTCCGATTGTCGGGGTCCTGTGTCCGTTTATGCAGAATGACGCATTCCCACGTCCGAGATGCCTGTCCAGACCGTCGGCATAACCGCAGGGAATGGTAGCTATTGTTGTTCCCCCCGGAGCCACGTGTCCGTGACGGCCATAGCCAATGGTTCCGTCTTCAGGGTTCAGATGCTTGATTTGCAGCACCTTCACCTTCAACGAAGCCACGGGGGACAGATGCACGTCAGGTAAAGCGCTTATGCCGTATATGCCTATTCCCAGACGGACCATATCGAACTGATACTGAGGGAATCTTTCTATTCCGGCGGAATTCAGGACATGCCACAGAGGTCTATATCCGAGGATTCCCGTGATACGCTCCGCACCCTCCCTGTACATCCGTATCTGGCCCAGAGTGAAATCATCCTCTTCCGGGTCCTCGGCGGCGGCAAGGTGAGAATAAATCGATTTGACCTTCACCTCGGAGCAATTCTTCAGGAAGTTCAGCAGAGCGCCCAGCTCGGAAGGCATGAATCCAAGACGGTGCATTCCGGTATCAAGCTTGATGTGAACAGGATAATTCTTCAGCCCCCGGGATTCCAGCACCGAGCAGAAAGCCTCCAGAGTGGAAAGGTTGGGTATCCCCGGTTCCAGTTTGTTGTCAATAATCTCGTTGAAGAAATCCGTTCCTGCAGTAAGGACGAGTATCGGCAACGAAATACCCGCGCGACGAAGTTCAACCCCTTCAAGCGGCAGAGCCACTGCGAGATAATCCGCACCTGCCTGCTGCATCATAGAGGCGAACTCCACGGCACCGTGACCGTAGGCGTTTGCCTTGACGAGAACAAGCAACTTTGTTTCAGGCTCGAGACGCCCCCTGAAATACCTGTAATTTGACAGGCAGTTCGGCAGATTGAGCTCCAGCCTTGAAAAATCATCCTCCCTTGCCATATTCAACGCCTAATCCCTGCTTCCCAAAGCAATGCTTATGTAGTAAAACAATGTAGCCAATGATCCCAATGCGGCTATGACATATGTATATGCCGCCCATTTCAGCGCATCGCGGGCCATAACACCCGTTTCACCGTCTGTGATACGGGCCGCATCCATCCATTCAACGGCACGGGCACTGGCATTTATCTCAACAGGCAGAGTCACAAGGCTGAACAGTGTTGTAAGCGCAAAGAGAGCGATTCCTATCCAGATGAGGTGAGGGAACATATTGATGAACAGCACGCCGGCCAGAAGCACCCACTGCACCGTATTGTTGGCAAACGATACCACAGGAACGATGGCACTGCGGAACTTCAGGGGAAGATACCCCCGGGCATGCTGGATGGCGTGGCCGGTCTCGTGAGCCGCAACCGCACAAGCGGCTATGCTGCGCTGGCCATACACGGAATCGCTGAGATTGATCACCTTCTTTACAGGATCATAATGGTCCGTGAGCATTCCGGGGACAGAGCACACCTCCACGTCGGTTATTCCGTTCTGCCTCAACATCATGCGGGCCACGTCCGCGCCTGTGAGGCCACCCGGGGACGCTACCTTCGAATATTTTTCGAATCTGCTTTGCAGTGTGCGCTGGATGATCCACGAAAGGGCCATCACAACAAGCATTATTATCCAGATGTTCATAAATCCATATAATTAATCATCCAATGTTGCCGGAACATCCCGGTTGATATAAGAGTCACGCTCGACGATATGCGGAACTTCAACCTCAAGCAGTGTGATGGAAGAATCAGTCGGCACAATACGGAAATCGTTGCACTCGGCGGGAACCAGCAATGCTTCTCCGTCCTTGAAAGGGAAAGAGGCCGTTTGCCCGAGGACTTCAACCTGAGCCGAAGCCGAGCCTCCGGCACACACATAAAGCACGAATGAACCGGCCTGCTCGCAATACGAATGAAGAGCCGATTTCAGTTCTATCTTTTCAACTCTGAACTGAGGTATATCCAGCAGGCTGTCACCCGATTTCTCCGACTTGAATGCCTTGTATCCGATAAAATCCATAGCGTCAACAAGCGTGAGGGCATCATCGAATTCCTCGGTGGACACGGTCTTTCCCCAGGCGCACATACAGATATCCACCGGCGATGACTGGCTGATTTCCAGGATATCGATATCCCCTTCGGCACAGTGAGGTGTTCCGGGAGGAATATGGAAATACTGCCCTGCATGGGGTGCCACACAATTGAGCAATTCATCGATACTGTTGTCTCCGCATTTCGAATATACGGCGGAAGCATCGGTGTCTTCCCTGAATCCCAGCATTACATTGGCGTTCCTGCCGCAGCGCTGCACATACCACAGTTTCTCCTTCCCGAGGAAATCGTATCTTTGTCCGGCCGTTTCATCATCAGGATGCACCCGGAGAGGCATTCTCCCTTCAACATGTATCTTTCTCACACAGACAGGGAACTGGCGTCCGTAATATTCATACACATTGTCACCGACCACGCGTTCCATGTACGTATCCATTATCTCCCCCATACCGTTGCCGGCAAGCCATCCGTCACGGACAAAAGTATCGCGATAGCCGAGATCGGCCAGCAGGAACGTCTCACATCCCCAGTCGTAATCATCCTGCAGACTGCAGAATCTGAGCGGATATAATTTCTTTTCTTCCATAGCCAATCACAAATATAATAAAATTCGCTATACTTGCAGTATGAAAGGTGTAAACATATTTCTGGCCGACGGTTTCGAGGATGTGGAAGCTCTCGGCACAAATGATGTCCTCAGCAGAGGCGGTGTCCGGACAAAACTGGTAGCAATTTCCGATGATCCGTTCGTGGTCAGTTCCCACGGGATTACCGTCGGCGTTGACAATTTCCTCAGCGATATGGACACGGACGGCAAAGGGACCACACTCAAGGATGTGATGATATTTCCCGGAGGAATGCCGGGGTCAAAGAACCTCGCGGCCTGCAAAAGCCTGGTCAAGGCAATGAAAGCCCATTATGAAGCCGGGGGCACCGTTGCCGCAATATGCGCCGCACCCGGACTTGTTCTCGGCCAGCTTGACTGTTGGGAAGGCAGGATATTCACCTGTTTCGACGGATTTGCCGACATTCCCTCAGGCAAGGGAGGCCTGTTCATCTCCAAGCCTGCAATTTCAGACGGACAGATCATCACCGGCAGAAGCGCAGGGCACGCCCCGGCCTTCGGTCTGGAGATTCTTAGGCGGGTCAAAGGGGATGAAACGGCAGAAGAAGTAAAAAAATCCCTGTTCCTGGATTGTTGACCATCCATTTGGTTTTGATTATTGAAAAAATAATTCTATTTTTGTGTCCCCCAAAACATAGGGACTATAAATTCAGAAAATATAAACATTATGACAAAGGCAGAGATTGTAAATGAGGTTGCAAAAGCAACAGGTATCGAGAAAGTGGCTGTTCAGACAGTTGTTGAGGCATTTATGGAAACCGTCAAGGACTCCATAGTCAAGGGTAACCCTGTATATCTTCGCGGATTCGGCAGCTTCATCATCAAGCATCGTGCAGAGAAGGCCGCACGCAACATCACCGCTAAGACAACCCTCACAATTCCGGCACACAACATCCCCGCATTCAAGCCCGCAAAGGTTTTTGTTGCGGCTGTCAAAGGTGAATAATTTTTAACTCAACCATATTATGCCAAACGGAAAGAAGCATAAAAGACACAAGATGGCAACGCACAAGCGCAAAAAACGCTTGCGCCTGAACCGCCACAAGAAGAAATAGTCGATAGAGGCCTGACGGGGGATCCGGCAGGCCTCTTTAATATTTGTCAGTCAACATCAATCTCTATGGAAGACCAGAAAGCAAAAGATCTTGTCGTTGATGTGTCGCCTTCTGATGTCAGGATAGCCCTGCTTGAAAATCAGAAGTTGGTGGAACTCAACCGCGAATCATGCCAGGATCACAGTTTCACGGTAGGAGATGTTTTCCTCGGAAGAGTGAAAAAGATTCTCCCGGCCTTGAACGCCGCTTTCGTGGATATCGGAGACAGCAAGGAAGCTTTCATACATTACCTCGATCTGGGGCTGTATTTCAACGCTTTCGACACATTCGTGCGGGATTCCAACCCCAACAGGAACCTCAAGTCACTTTTCAGTGACATAAAACTGGGACCTGTCCTGGAAAAGGATGGCCGCATAGAAAACTGCCTCAAACAGGGACAGATGATTATCGCTCAGATAGTCAAGGAACCGATTTCCACAAAAGGATCCAGGCTCACTGCAGAGATTTCGTTGGCGGGACGCAACATTGTACTGCTCCCTTTCGCAGAGAAAGTGAGCGTTTCCCAGAAAATCTCCTCAAAAGAGGAAAAACGCAGACTTGAGACTTTGGTGGGGAGCATACTTCCCAAAAATTACGGCGCAATAATCCGCACAGCGGCTGAAGGCAAAATGGCCGCTGTACTTGCCGCCGAAGTTGAGTCCCTGATTCAGAAATGGGAAGGTTCATGGTCCAGGATCGCCCGCAACAAAGGAGTCGGGCTTCTGTTCACCGAATACTCAAAGACCACCACTATCCTGCGGGACCTGCTCAACGACTCGTTCACGAACGTCTACGTCAATGACGAGAAAGTATTCGAGGAAACGGCCAGGTATGTCTCCCTGATTTCTCCCGAGCAGGAGAAAATTGTCAAACTGTACGATGGCAAAGAGCCCATCTTCGACCATTATGAGGTCACACGTCAGATAAAAAGTTCTTTCGGAAAGGTTGTGCCGATGAAAATGGGCGCATATCTGGTCATTGAAACCACCGAAGCGCTCAATGTCATTGATGTGAACAGCGGTATCCGTACAAAGACGGACAATCAGGAAGACAATTCATTCGAGGTCAACAAGATAGCTGCGGAAGAAATCGCGCGCCAATTGAGACTGCGCGATATGGGAGGCATTGTGATAGTGGACTTCATAGACATGGACAGTCCCGAGCATCGCAATGACCTCTTCAAGTATATGCAGGACCTTATGGCGGAAGACAGGGCGAAGCACAATCTTCTTCCCCTCACCAAATTCGGTCTGATGCAGATTACCCGTCAGAGGATACGTCCGGTGACGGAAATCAACACAACGGAAAAATGTCCCCTTTGCCACGGTACCGGCAAAATAGCATCGACTGTAGTCATAGACGAGCAGATTGAGCGCAAGATAGCCTACTACGTACAGGACAAGGGTTTGAAATTCCTGATCATCAAGGTCAGCCCCATTCTGGGGGCATATCTCACCAGAGGCTGGAACTCCTTCTTCAGGAAATGGAAACACAAGTACAATTGCAAGCTGAAGCTGGTTGAAGAAACAGAATTCAGCATCCTGCAAAACGAATTCTACAACGAAAAGGGAGAGGAACTTGAATAAGCTCCTCTCTTTATTTATTGCACTTTTGGCAATGGCACGGAGATTGACTATATTAGCACGTTGTATTGATTTTATACGAAACTGACAATTTGGCAAAGATGAAACGAGATAAAGAATATACATTACCGGTCGGTGCTGAAGTCAGCATCATTCCCGTAGTTCCGGGAGAGGGGGGGATCAGGATTGATGATTCCGAGTTGCCCGATGCGCTGCCTATCCTTGCGCTTCGCAATGCCGTGCTGTTTCCAGGTACGGTTTTTCCGATCACCATAGGAAGGGAGAAATCCATCCGCCTGATAGAAGACGCCGAGAAGGAAGGTTTCTTCATCGGCGCCGTTCCCCAGATTGACGTGAACGTCGAGGACCCCCGCAGAGATGACCTTTACAACTACGGAACCGTTGCCAGAATCCTCAAGACGCTTGAGATGCCGGACGGCACTATTACCGCCATCCTTCAGAGTTACAAGAGAATCGAGATAGACAGCGTAATCGGTTACGAGCCTTACATAACGGCGAGGGTGCGCTATCGCGAGGACATACTCCGCGATGAAGACAATGCCAGTGTAAAAGCGATAAGCGAATCCCTCAAAGAAAAGGCTGTTCAGATAATACGCAACTCCAGTTTCGCATCCAGGGAGGCCGTCGCGGCAATGAAGACCATCGACAACTTCCCTTTCCTTGTCAACTTCATAGCAACCACCGTGGAAGTTGAAAACTTCAGCGAAAAAATAGAGCTTCTTCAGTATGACGATATGAGAATGCGGTCGATGAAACTGCTTTCCATCCTCGACATACAGCTTGAACTCATCAAGATAAAGCAGGAAATCAACCAGAAAGTCAAGACGGAAATAGACCAGCAACAGAGGGAATATTATCTGAACAACCAGCTCCGCACCATCCAGGAAGAACTCGGAATGGATGACGGGGAGGATTTCGACAGGTTCAAAGCAAAGGCGGAGACCAAGAAATGGCCCAAGGAGATTGCCGAAGCATTCGAAAAAGAACTCTCCAGACTTGAAAAGCACAACCCGAATTCTCCGGACTACAGCGTGCAGTACAACTATCTGGAGTTTATGCTTGATCTGCCTTGGGAAGAATATTCCAAAGACAATCTTGACCTCAAACACGCCCAGAAAGTGCTTGACCAAGACCACTATGGCCTCGACAGCGTAAAAGACAGAATCATCGAATACCTTGCCGTCCTCAAACTCAAGGGAAATATGAAATCCCCCATCCTCTGCCTCTACGGACCTCCGGGAGTAGGTAAGACGAGCCTTGGCAAATCCGTGGCGAAGGCCTTGGGGCGCAAGTACATCAGAATCTCCCTTGGGGGAATGCACGATGAGGCGGAAATCAGAGGACACAGGAAGACATACGTGGGCGCACTTCCCGGCCGTATTCTAAACGGCATACAGCGCGCCGGGACATCCAACCCCGTAATAGTTCTGGACGAGATAGACAAGCTCAGCTCCGATTTCAAGGGCGATCCGTCCTCCGCACTGTTGGAGGCTCTGGATCCGGAGCAGAACGCCACTTTCCACGACAACTATCTCGACCTTGATTATGACCTCAGCAAGGTCCTCTTCATAACGACTGCGAATGGCATTTCATCCATCCAGCCGGCCCTCCTTGACCGTATGGAAGTCATAAACGTCACGGGTTATCTCGCAGAGGAGAAAATGGAGATAGCAAAGAAATACCTTGTCCCCAAGCAGTTGGAAGAGCACGGGATAGGGCGCAAGGACTTGAAAATAAGCAAGCCCGCAATCAAGAAGATCATCGACGAGTACACCCACGAAAGCGGAGTGCGCGGGCTTGAGAAGCAGATTGCCAAAATCGCACGAGTAACAGCCAAGAAAATTGCCCTGGAGCAGGAATGGCCGTCCACCATCGAAACGGAGCATCTGAAGGAATATCTCGGACTCCCCAGCGCCTTCCACGACACACAGAAAGGAAACGAAGCTCCCGGAGTCGTTACCGGCCTTGCCTGGACTCAGATGGGAGGTGAAATCCTCTTTGTAGAAAGTTCTGCCAGCACCGGCAAGGGAGTGATGACTATGACAGGCAATCTCGGGGATGTGATGAAGGAATCAGCCACAATTGCATACCAGTACATCAAGGCACATCCCGAACTTGCAGGCATCACACCCGAAGAATTTGCAGCCAAGGACATTCACGTCCACGTGCCGGAAGGGGCCACCCCCAAGGACGGACCGTCCGCAGGCATAACTATGGTAAGTTCCATGGTTTCAATACTTCGCGGCAAGGCAGTACGCAAAGGTATAGCAATGACCGGAGAAATGACCCTGAGAGGACGGGTTCTGCCAGTCGGTGGCATTAAGGAAAAGATTCTGGCTGCCAAACGCGCCGGAGTCAACACCATCGTCATCAGCGAAGACAACCGCAAAGATATCGAAGACATCAAGGAAATATACGTCAAAGGACTCGATTTCCATTACGTCAAGAACATAAAGGACGTCATAGACTTCATATTCTAGAGGCCGTTGTAGACAGCCTCTTTGTTTTACCCCCGCCGATTCGCAGCCGCCCCGGTGGGGCATATCATTTTAACATCTCGTAAGCGAATAAGGCTGCCAATGCAAGGGAAATCAAAGAGACTGGGCAATGCTCTGCACCTGGGCTTTGGTCAGTCCGGTGACACGGTATATCGTTTCAAGAGGAAGTTCTTCCCTGAGCATCGCCCTGGCAACTTCCGCTTTGCCTTCTGCCTTACCTTCCGCTCTGCCTTCCGCGATTCCTTCGGCTTTTCCTTCCGCGAGAGCCTTGGCGGTGGCTTCCAGGGCGGCGTCCTCGCGGGCCTCGGCGAGAGCAACCAGTATGTCGTTTTCTGTTGTCATATTCTTGTGAATTTCTATTTCGTGTATCGTTTCCTGCGGCAGGTTCGCAGTCATCGAACGCTCGTACAGCTCCACCATCTCCCCGCTGTCCCCGAAACTCCGGGGCATCTCCTCCAGTTCCGTGATGTTCTTCAGAGAGTACATGAACCTGTCAACCGGATCCTTCGACTCCTCCGCGCTCTTGTCGAACCTGTCGAGGCAAAGATAAATATAATTCAATTCAACTCCCAAATCTTCTCCGGAATATTTTTCCCTGAGGCGGAATTCCTTTATGTACGGTGGACGTCCGTCGCCCTGCCTGCCGGAGGACGCATTCGCGCCGGCACGCGCCCCTCCCATACCTTTCTTCAGCACAGCGATGAAGTACACAGGCGGGAACCAGTAGTTCCAGAACGGCTTGCAGTTGCGGCCAATCAGTTCGGTGCGCTGACGGTCCCGTTCCCTTGCCGCCTGCAGCTGCACGGCGTGGCTGGTGTAATAGACCGAGCGGTAGTTGAAGTAGCGCAGATTGGTGGTCTGCATCTCGACGATGACGCGGCTGCCGTCCCCCGTCAGCACCGACAAATCGAACACGGACTTGCCTTCCTCGGGCGAGAGTCCCATCTGCTCGCAGTTCAGATATTCAATCTCGGTGATTCCCAGGTCCGGCAGCAGCGCCCGCAGGAAGTTGACCATATTGTTCCGGCCCAGCTTGTCGCCGAAAACCACCTTGAAGACCTTGTCGTCCAGGATATCTGTGAAAATATTAGCCATAAGCGATAAAATTTAAAAAATCATTCCGCTGCAATTATGGCGAAATCATACGACATCGGAGATAAGAAACATAAAAACCGAATTAAGAAACAGATATTTTTTTCTTAAGAAACTAATGAGAGTGAAGATTCTTTAATGGAGAATACAACTATCGCAAGCCTTGCGGAAATCGTTTGGCTGCTCACTATGCCTACCAGGCTTGTCAAGACAAGGAGCCGATGCCTAACGGGGCAAAATCGTGCCGTTAGGCATCAAAACATCGTTTCTATCCGGTTGCAAGGCATAGTCAGCCGCCAAACGATTTTAATCTACTTCGATTCTCTTTTCAGCCGTATCCGAATTTATAAGATCCTACCTGAAGGTCATCGATAAAATATTGCTATTTCGTGAGTTTCTGATACATCCTAAAGAGCTCGGCGACACAGTCGGATTCTGACATTGTGCGCCAGTTGAAGTCGTAGGCTTCCATTACGGCCTTGTCATTTTCCTGATGGGCCTTGCGGAGTTCGACAGGCATTGTCACTTCGTCATACAGGTCGGCAAGGGAGCAATCAGGATATTTGGCACGTGCATCGAGGATAGCTTGGGCAGTCTGTTCTATTCTGGCTTTCCGGGCATCAGTCGGTGCAGGCCAGGGGAAGTTGTTATAGACGATATCCTTTGAATAACGGTAATCACTCTTGAGCCTCCCACAAACTACGCGCATCCAGGCATTATGGACGTTGGATGTAAGAATTCCGAAATGATAAACGGAGGCATCAGGAATTATATGAACAGAATCACTCGTAAAAATATCCGGTGTCAAAAAACCGATAGGCACATACCTTCTTTTTTCCGAAGAGACTCTCGGGATGATGATATATGTTCCTTCAGGCATATTCTCAACGTGGAAACGTGTCGGCTTGTCGGCGAGTTTCACGGTCCCGGCACTAGTGCTTGCAAGCCGATAGTTTCGAACGGCATCCACACGTTTCAGGCAAGCCGGCATCTTACGTAGTTCGGCGGGGGAACAATCGCCCAACCACAAACAATATCTCGGCTTGCGATGAATGAACTCCTCCGAACCATACCATGGTCTGAAATACGAACCGGATAACGGCTCCGCCTTTATGAATTCTTCCTTTTCCTCCTCTGTAAACAGATAGTTTCCTCCATCAATCGGCTTGTTTCCTATTCCAATCTGCGGAACGTCACAGATAGGCTTGTTTCTGCTCTCAATGAAAACATTTTCACCCTCTATCAAATAGGGACTGAGATGTGAAACGACTTCCGGATGTCCGCCTGCTTTATAAATCAGGCGGGGCTCCTTGTTCTCTGCCGTGCTGAACCCGACTATCACGCAATGTACGTGTGCCTTGATGCTTGCCTCACTGTCCCAGCGGAAAGTTCTCCAAGCGAAATCAAGATGAACGCCAGTTTCCTCCATCAGCGGCTTCCACAGATTGGCAACCAGTTCTCCCTGAGTCACGGAATTTGTAGAAACCAGGGCACAACGTGTCTTTTTGTCCCGTATATAGTCCACCGCTTTTTTGTACCAGCAGCAGACATAATCAAGGTTGCCGACATTTTTCCAACCCTTCCCGAAAACGTCGATCACATCCGCTTTCTGCTTGTCAGACATCAATCTTGCACCCATAAACGGAGGGTTGCCTATGATGTAATCGAAATCTATACTTTTCTCCACGGCTGTTCTGGGAGCGAAGTCCATTTCCTTGGTATATAGATTTATCTCTCCGTACTTTATGACAGGTTCCTTCAGCAAATCACCGTCTCCTCCGATTGGTGACAAGTGAGTCCTATCCGCTATGATTGTGGTCGTTTCCTCTTTGTAAGGGAGATGTCTCCAATCCATCCGGAGAGCATTGCCCTCAATGATGTTGTGAAAACTCTTGAGCGGCAGAAAGTCCAGGTTGATGTGCATCAGCCTTTCCGTTTCGGCCATCATCTGCGCCTCGGCTATCCACAGGGCGGTTGTGGCTGTGGAAACGGCGAAGTCGTTTATCTCGATACCATAGAATTGGTGGATATCAACCTTGATTGGATTGTAAAGGTCATTGATGATGAACATTGCCTCGTTCTCCAGACGCCTCAATGACAGATAGGTCTCTGTGAGGAAGTTACCGCTTCCGCAGGCGGGGTCGAGGAATTTCAGCGATGCGAGTTTATCTTGGTATTCCCTGGCTTTCTGAACACGCTTCTTCTCGATGGGCTCGTCCTTGATGGCCGCAAGTTCCGCTTTCAGTTCATCAAGGAACAGAGGATCAATCACCTTGTGAATGTTCACAATGGAGGTATAGTGCATTCCTCCGCTGCGGCGGGTCTCGGGATACAAAGTACTCTCGAACACGGCTCCGAATATGGTCGGGCTTATCTGGCTCCAGTCGAAGTCGTCGCTGGCGTGCTTAAGAATAAGGCCCGCCAGAGTCTCGTTAAAGAAGGGCACCTCAATGTTTCTGTCAGAGAACAGGCCACCATTGCAATACGGGAAGGCTATGAGATCTTCCGGTGTATAGGGACTGCGTTTGTCTTCCGGAGTATTGAGAATATCGAAAAGATCCATAAGGCCGCGCCGCATATCTCCGCGTCCCGGCTTGAACTGCGCCAGATAATCGTGGAACATACTGCGCTTCTCTCCGAACAGACCGGCATCCTCGGCATAGAGGCAGAAAACCAGACGGACACAAAGGATATTGAGGCTTTTCAGCGTGTTCGGGTCCTCAGGATTTATGTACTGCTTCAGAAACTCATCATATATCTTTCCGATGATTTCTCCTGCCTTCAAGGAGACTTCCATCTCTTTCTTGAGGTGTTCGTTGCCCTGCTCTACGAGGAACTGGAGGCGGTAGTATTCTTTTTCAATGTTTTCGAGAAGAATAACCTCCGGTTCACCCTGGGGCTGTTCCATGTCATATACGTGGAACTCCTTGAAATTGCATATCACCATCCAGCGCGGTCGCTTGGAATATGGCAATTCGGCAGCATACCGTTTCGCCTGCTGAAAAGGTGTAAGCAATGTCCCATCACTCTGCGGAATAGCCTTGCGAAGGTCCTTGTCGATGGATTTCTGCTCAATCAGCACGTGAGTGGGTTCGATGTAGGCATCGATGAAACTGGTACTGCTGAGCTTTACCTGGTTCTCGAATGAGATGATGTCGTACGGACGTTCCACTCCCAGCACTGTCTGAAGAAGCTCCAACCAGAAGGTCTGGCTTTCACCCTTTTCATATCCCCTACCCTGCCATCTTTCGGCGAATGCCTTTGCTGCTATCGACTGTTGATTCTTTTGCATTGTATTCCGGTTTCCGTATAGTTTACATTTTTGATTCAGACAAATCATAGGTTTCTCCAATGTACGTACTTTAATTTGAACAACAAAATAATTTCATCAAAACAGAGACAGTTGAAAGGTACAAGACAGGAAAGCAGTTATATTTTGCGGCAAGACAAACTTTTTGTAACTTAGGACTCACTTGCAACGTAAACGTTTGCAGGCAGATACACGGCACAAAATCCAATGGAAGAAAACAGCGTTCACACTTCGGTGCAGGCATACAAATTCGACAAATCCCGCTTGCGGATGGAAGACAGCTGGCGACAAGCCCTGCAGAGTGAGTTCGACAAACCCTACTTTGCGGAGCTTGTCCGCTTTTTGCACGCCGAGAAAGCGGCGGGGAAGGCGATTTACCCCCCGGGAAGCCAAATCTTCAAGGCTTTCGAGCTCACTCCTCTCGACAAGGTCAAGGTCGTCATTCTGGGACAGGACCCTTATCACGGAGCTGGTCAGGCAATGGGGCTCTCCTTCTCCGTACCCGACAACATCCCCGCTCCCCCTTCACTCAAGAACATCTTCAAGGAGATAGAAAACGACCTCGGCATCAGGATGTCCGGCAGACCGAATCTTGAAGAATGGGCAAGGCAAGGCGTTCTTCTCCTCAACGCGGTGCTCACAGTCCGCGCCGGAGAGCCCACCTCCCACAGCGGCATAGGCTGGCAGGAGTTCACGGATGCCGTCATCCGCACAATCTCGGACGAGTGCGACGGAGTGGTGTTCCTCCTTTGGGGCAACTATGCCAGAAGCAAGGCTCCCCTGATTGACACGGCCAGGCACCACGTGCTGCTGGCGGCACATCCCTCCCCCCTCGCGCGCGGCGCATTCTTCGGATGTCGTCATTTCTCAAAAACAAATGCTATCTTAGCATCAGAAAACAAACAACCCATAAATTGGCAACTATAGCACTATTCCCGGGGTCATTCGACCCCTTCACCGCAGGGCACCTCAACATCCTGAAAAGGGCTCTGACCATGTTTGACACTGTCGTCGTCGCAGCCGGTATCAACCAGGACAAGACCGGCTTCTTCGACATGGAGCAGAAACTGGAGATAATACGTCAGTCGACGAAGGACCTGAAAGGAGTCAAAATCATTAAATACGACGGTCTCACCATAGACGTCTGCAGGGAGATGGGAATCAGGCACATAATCCGCGGTGTCAGGAACATGCTTGATTTTGAAAACGAAAGGGCTATCGCCGATGCAAACAGAAGGCTGGCACCGGAAATCGAGACCATCATCATTCCTACGGCCCAGGAATACGCCCACATATCATCTTCCGCTGTCCGTGATATTCTGAGGCACCACGGAGACACGTCAATGTTCGAACCCGCAGGGGTCAAACTGCCGAAAGTAAGATGAGAAAACATGCTGTCATCATCCTCCTGCTGCTGACTCGGGTTTTTGCCGGAGCCACCGACTACAGAGGTCTTGACAGTCTTCTGCTGCAATTTTACGACGCCCTGATTCCTGAAAGCATAGAGGCAAAGAACGCGGAATTCGACCAACTCATATCAAGCTGTCAGGACAGCCTCACGAGACAGCACGTCGCGCTGGCCGTCTTCGACCATTACAGGGACTCGAAGCTGATGGGTGAGGAGGAAGTTGCCATCCATATTTTTGACAGGTGGTTTGCGGACGGCAGCATCAGGATGACAGGGGATATGGAGAAGTTCGAGGCACAGATGTTCGCCGATTTCAACAGAAATACGCTGATAGGCATGGATGCGCCGGTGCTGACGATGAAAGACAACCACGGAAAGGCTGTCTCTTTCCCGGACCGGGGATCCTGTGCCGTTCTTTTCTTCTTCGACACATCCTGCTCCAAGTGCCAATTGGAGATGAAAGTTCTCCCCGACATATTGGAGGAGGTGGATTTTCCGGTAAACTTCTATGCCATATACTGCGGAGCCGATAAAAAAGCCTGGCGTAAATTCAGAGCGCAATTCAAGGTCAGGAACAAAAAGATAAAAGTCACGCACCTGTGGGACCCTGAATACGACACGGACTATCTGAAACTATACGGAGTCATATCCACTCCAAGAATGTATTTTACCGAACCACAAGGCAGCATAATAGGAAGACGCTTGGAACCGGAAAGCCTTATGGAAATGATTCCCGTTGCCGGAGCGATTCAGGCAGTATACGACAAGCACATCAAAAACACTGAATAATGGCCGGAAAAAGAAAAACCAGAAAACTAAGCGGAGTCGACCCCGAATACCTGCGGAAACAGCAGGCTTCGCTGCGTAGGATTCACCGCAAGACCGTACTGTTCAATGACAGGGAACTTGCAGCCATAGATGAATACTGCCGACGTTTCAAAGTTGCTTCACGTTCTGCGCTGATACGCCAGGCTACCATCGAGCGTGTGATGCAGACGTTGGACGAAAACCACCCGACACTGTTCTGACAATCAGTAACAGGAGCATCAAAAGAAAAGCAAGGGTGCAGACGCGCCCCACAATGTCTCCATATTTCACAAACGGAGTGATTTCCGTATTGAGGTTCACTTTTCCCTCGAGTATTGCCGGCTGCCACCAGGCCGTACTGGACACGATGTCACCCTTCTGATCGATGAAAGCGGAAATACCGGTATTGGCACTGCGGGCAATGTCTCGGCGAAGTTCTATGGCACGCAGACGCGAATAACTCAAATGCTGATGATATCCCGGCGTATCCCCCCACCAGGCATCGTTGGTGATAACGGCAATGAATTCGGCTCCCTCCTTTACATAACCGGTACAATACTCTCCATATACAGATTCATAACAGACAGCGCTTCCGAAGGCCGTGCCGTCCTTGAGATGCAGGCAGGTGACGTCTTTCTGAGGGATGCAACGCCCCATCACTCCCCCGAGCATATCATCGATTCTGGTAAACAAAGCAGGGAAAGGAGTCTTTTCAACTCCAACGACAAGCCTGCTTTTGTGATATACCTCTGGCTTCCGCTCTCCCCCGACTACTATCGCACTGTTGTGAGACTCTATCCACCCGTCTCCGTATGGTCTCGCCAGCAGCGAGGGTCTTGACCTCCTGTTGGTGATTTCCCATGTGGATGCTCCGAAAAGCATGTCCGAACCAGGCCGGCTCTTCAGGAAGTCAACAAGATTCCTTACAGTTGCACTGCTGTCTATATCATTGAGCACCACATCCGAAGTAAATGTTTCCGGAGCGACAAACAAAGCGACGTCATCCCCCGCTTCCGAGAAAAGACGCAGCAATGAAGCGGTCTGCTCCGCCTGGCTCATTGATGTAAACTTGTGGTAAACATCAATGTTCGGCTGCCCCACGACAACATCGATGGAAGATTCCGACTTTTCCCCGTAATTATCATACATCACAAGTGATGCCGCTATCGGCCCTCCCAGCAGGAGAACCGATCCAATAAGAGCCGCAAACTGCGCCTTGTAATGCATTCTCCACCAGCTGCCTTCCGAAAAAGCGCACATAAGTCCGAAAATGGCAAGGTTTGTGCCCCATATCCACAGCGATCCCCCCAATGTTCCTGTAACCGAATACCATTGCGCAAGTTTTGTGGTGGTGGCAAGGGCATTGCCAAGCGTCAGCCAGGGCCAGGACATTTCGGCCGAGAAATAAAACCTTTCCCAGGCAATCCACATCACCATCAGGAAAATGTATGGCAGAACCCCGCCGAAACGTCGCTTGCTGACACGGAAGAGGACGAATATCAGCGACATCTGGGCGGCATTGTAAAGAATGGCAAAGACGGCGCCGCCTGCGGTGGCATTCCATATCCAGAATGTGGTGAAAGCGTTCCATAGCACGAACCCGAGAAAATGAACCAGCCAGAACCGTTTCATCCGGCATAGATCCGCGATTCTTTCCGCACACAACAACGGCACCAGTGCGAACAACGCCACCCAGCCCGTTCCAGGTACAAGCCAGGGAAGGCTCATGAGAACGGCAAACAGCAGTACAAGTACAAATATGAGATTTCTATTCTTCATCTTCTTCTGGCATATTTCCGGAATATTTGCGCCACTTATCAAGCAGGGCGGACATATCAGCCGGGATTTCCGAGTCAAACTGCAACCACTTTTTTGTCACCGGATGCTCGAATCCGAGAGTCTTGGCGTGAAGGGCCTGGCGCGGGCAGATTTCAAAGCAGTTTCTGATAAACTGCTTGTATTTCGCATATATGGTCCCCTTCCTGATTTCCGATCCACCATATCGCTCATCGTTGAAGAGCGGATGTCCTATTGAGGCCATATGGACACGAATCTGGTGCGTTCTTCCTGTTTCCAGCCTGCATTCCACCAGTGTCACATAGCCGAATCTTTCCAAAACCCTGTAATGGGTGACGGCATGCTTGCCGAGCAGCGGATCATTACATATACGATAGCGGAGCCTGTCATTTGGATCTCTGCCTATTCCGGCATCAATAGTGCCTTCATCTTCTTTGATGTCACCCCAAACTATGGCCCTGTATCGCCTGTCTATGGAATGGGCGAAGAATTGCTTTGCCAGGCGCAACTGGGCTTCATCGTTTTTGGCTACGAGAAGCAGTCCGCTCGTATCTTTGTCTATCCTGTGCACCAGAATCCCCAACCTTTCGTCCGTAGCGTCAGCAGGCTGGGACAGTCCGAGATAATGGGCAAGGGCGTTCACGAGGGTGCCGTCAAAATTGCCGTGTCCCGGATGTACGCACATGCCGGCGGGCTTGTTCACCACAAGCACATCATCATCTTCATACACGATGTCAAGAGGAATATCCTGAGGAATGATCTCCATCCCCCGCCTTTTGTACGGCATTATGAATCTGATGACATCAGCGGGACGAACTATGTAATTAGCCTTGACAGTCTTGTCTCCAACCTGGACGAAACCTTCCTTGATTGCGAGTTGGACACGATGTCTGGAAGTGTCCTCCATATGCGCAGCCATATAACTGTCTATGCGCAGAGGTGCCTGGCCGCTGTCCACAACGAGCCGGAAGTGTTCATACATTTCCTGTTCGGTATCCAGCGCGTCCATGATTATTCCTGTTTCAGATATATCGAGATTTCAGAACCTCTGTCAAGAGGAAGATCTCCGTTCTCAGGGGTCTGTTTGTAAACAACTGCATTCAGAGAATCACTGTAAGACGAAACAGCTTTGTCGAAAACAACACTTCCTATATTAAGGGAATTGTCCTGGATTATGTCAACGGCACGAAGATATTTCATACCGACGACGTCCGGAGCGTAGGTACCAATCTCCTCCGGAGCCAATCCAAGCACAAGATCTATTTTCGATCCGCTTTCAACCATTGCTCCAGGCTTTATTTCCCGGTTCTTATACAATTGCTTGAGCACATTATTTGTTGCAATATCCTCAATATATGTCATCCTGCCAAGAAATAGTCCCTTGGAGGCAAGTTCTGCCTTAGCTTGACGCATCGAGCAGCCCACAAGGGATGGCATGGAAACTTTTTTGGCATTGACAGCATTGGTTGTGACTAGTATCCTGCGGTCTTTTTTCACCAGGGCCCCGGCCTTGGGATTCTGTGAAAAGACAACGCCCTTCTTCATCTGACGCACATATACTGAATCCCCTATTTCCACCCTGAGACCTGCCTTGGAAGCCGTATATTGCGCTTCCTTGAAAGTCATATTCGTCATATCGGGTACGGTCACAGTCCTGTTATGCCGGGTAACTATCCCAAGTACAATGTTGACAACCAGAATGAGTCCGATGATAAACAATACCGCCAGCAGAAGATTGCGTACTATCCAATTGCCGAAAAAATCCTTTCCTGTCATATTCACAAAGTTGCTATGCCCCGCACAATGAGGACGATTCCCAACAAAAATACAATAATTCCCGCAACTCTGTTTATTTTCCGCAAAGTTTCCGTACGGACCGCACGGCGGGCGCGGCTGATCAAGGTGGTAAAAATCATCCAGTAAGTGACGGATCCCAACGCAACACATGGCACGACAGCCCACACGGGAGCGATATCGACGTCAATCTTGAACAGAGCGACGAGAGTCAGCATGACCGCGATTGCCCCGGGATTGGAAATTGCACAAAGCATTGCCTGCAGGGTGTTGCCGGCACTCACAGCACCGCAACTCTCCGTGTTGAGCTTCTTCAAAGCCATGCTCACACCCACTCCTCCCACAATCAGGCCTCCTATGATGAGGAAAACGGTCTGATGAGAAATGATGTAATCGCTGACGGCGGTCACAGCGAAAACTGCAATAGCGGAATATGTGGTGTCAATCACTGTTGCCCCCAAAGCGGTGGAAAATCCCACTTTCCTGCCTCCGCTCAAGGTTTTCTGCAATACCAGAATAGCCGTCGGACCTATAGGGGCCGAAGCGCATACGCCTATCGCAAAAGCCTTGAGAAGTTCCAGTATCACCATATTATCCGCGTCGTCCTCCGGGTCCCATCATCTTGGAACGATCCATATTACCGAAACGATATGTAAGCGACAGAATCAAATAACGCCCGAGGGTGTTGTTCACAGCCTCCTGATGGTAGTTGGCCGAATCGGTGACGGTAAGATTCTTGGCCTGGCCGAGAAGGTCATACCCCTTGACAGCCAGAGTCACCTTCTTCTTGAAAAGGAGTTTCTGGATTTCCGCATTGAGAATATACTCTGACGGCTGGTCGGTAGTGTATCCCCTGTACCAGTTGTAATCGAAATCAGCTTTCATTGTGATACCGGTCGCACTCCATGTCCAGTTGACAGTAGTGTTCACCTGATTGTTCCAGGTGGTTGTTTGGTCTGCAGCCGAAGATATGGTATACCAGGAGTGATTCATACGGGTACGGCCGCTGATGCTCAGCTCCAGATTGTCCGAGCGGTATGTCCCGCGAAGACGCTCCATAATGCTCAAGGTGGTAGTCCTGTTCTCCGTGAAATTCAGGAGGCCTGCGGCATAATCCTTCAGGAAACTGTCATAATCAAGTTCCCCGGCTCCGGAGAGATACTTCTCCGTCGGAATATCCGTTCCTACATAGGAAGAAGACCTCGACCAATTCGCCCGGGTCACGTTCATTATGGAGAATTTGGACTTCGCAATCGGGAAATTGCCGAACATATTCACACCTGCATTCCCGGAAGACGGGCCGTTGAAAGGCATTGAATACTGATTTCCTCCGTTATACCAAATGGCGTTCACAATGGGATTCTGCACATATCCTCCATTGAACCGCACATTGACAGATGTAAATGTCTGCTTGTTGTTGTAACGGAAATCTCCGTTTAGCCTGTGAGAGAAATAAGGCTGCAGGGACGGATTGCCGAATGCCAGATTGAGAGGATCGGTATTGTCCGGAACGGGAATCAACTGGGATACTGACGGCTGGTTGGAACTGCCCCAATAGAACAGCCGGAAATTCGAATTGTCGCTGATTTCCCAAATCACCATGGCAGAAGGAGCGAAATTCCATACGTTCATCGAAATGGTAGTATCCCTCTGGGCCCTCTTTGTATCGTTCACGGTTTTTGTGGGCCTTGCGCTGAAACCGACCTGGAATTTCAGTTTTTCATTCTGGTACATGAAATTGGCGCCGATGGTCTGATTCACGTATGTGTTGACAATCTTGTTGGTATATGCGTCAACCACAGACCTCCCGTTGTCAAGGTCATAAGTAATCTTGTCCGATGACGAGCGGTTCCAACTGTATGTATAATTCGCCTCAACGTAGAAATGATTGCCCAAAGGTTCGGTATATGTAAATCTTCCCATCGCACTGGATGACTTCCGATTGTTGTCAAAGGTCTGGTTGATGCCGGTTGAAGCTATCTCCTTGCCGTCATCACCGAAAGTACGTGAGCCGTTGTTGTTGATTCCGCTCAGGTCATTGTTGGAGAAACTGTATCTTCCCATAACAGTCAGAGTACGTCCCGGTATTCCAAGACGCTGCTGAAGAAGCAGGAATCCACTGGTTGACAGATTCTTGTTGAAGCCGCTGTTCTTCGTATAGGCATCATTTATCTTGTGGGAGAAATCATTGCGGAAAGTGGTGTCGTTGCTGTTCTCGATGTAACTGCCGTTTCCGAAATTGATGCGCGGTTCGAAAATGATTTTTGTATTCTCTGAGAACTTGTGTTCAAGACGCACGCCGAACCTATGGCCTCCGGACTTGGAATTGCTGATTCCGCCCGTCTGGTAAAGGAGATCATTTCCGGAACCTTCCTGATACACCCTCTTGGAACTGTTTTCGGTAACGTCTCTGTTAGTATTGTTGTACAGGTAATTGCCTCCAAGGTTCATCCTGTCATCAAAAAGGGTCCATGCCCCGTTGACCCCCCCCATATAGGAGGTGGAGATACCGTTGCCTCTGCCCCAGCCACCCTGGCCGCGGCCCATACCGCCGCCACCGCCGCGCATCCCTTGCATCATAGTGCCGGAAAGGTCATTAAAAGCACGGTTGTTGGTGTTGTTGCCATTGAACAGCACGCTTATCTGAGTCTTTTCATCAAATTTTCCAACAAACCCGGCACCTTGAAAACGCCAGTCCCCATCAGATCCGGTTGAAGGCATGTCATGTCCTCCTCCTGCGGTGACGTTACCCATCATACCCTTCATCATTCCCGGCTTCACGCTCAAATCAATTACCGTTTCCGATTCTCCATCATCTATTCCTGTAAAAGCAGCCTGGTCAGATTTCTTTTCTATGACCTTGAGCTTATTTACGATTTTGGCCGGAATATTCTTCGAAGCCAGCTGGGGATCATCCAGGAAGAAGGTCTTTCCGTCTATCATAATCTTGGTGATAGTCTCGCCATTTGCCGTAATGGTACCGTCTTCAGCCACTTCAACGCCGGGAAGTTTCTTCAAGAGATCTTCGAGCACATCATTGTCGGTTGTCTTGAAGGTGCTGGCATTATATTCGATGGTGTCTTTCTTGATGATAATGGGGTTTCCAGTAGCTGAAACCGTTGCGGCATCAAGTGCCTGGGCATCGGTTTTCATCTCAATCTTCCCAAGGTCCAACTGTCCGCTCACACTGATTTCCTTCTCAAATGGTACGTAGCCCATCATTTCGGCCTTGAAAACGAACTTTCCCTTTTTAACGCCCTTTATGAAAACCTCCCCTTTCTCAGAACTCAGCACATAGGCTTCCGGCTTGGACGCTCCCTGCCGGGTTATTGAAACCGTGGCAAAACTGACAGGTTCTCCGGTAGCGGAATCTGCCAGGACGGCCTTGACTGAACTCTGCGAATATGCTTCAATGGAAAGGTCGAGCATACAGAGAAGGACGGCTAATTTGAATACCAGTCTGTTCATAATCTATTTAACTCTGTCGGGGTTGGCCTGAATAAATTTCTCCCAGGACGTCGCGGCCTGAGAACTCGCAAGCGGATTCGTCAACTGATAAAAATGGCACATAGCAAGCGCCAGAGCGTCAGTTGCATCCAAAAATTTTGCTTCAATATTTATGCCAAGTGTCTTCTGTACGATCATTGCAACCTGCTCCTTTGATGCGGCTCCGTTGCCGCATATCGCCATTTTCGCCTTGCGCGGAGCATACTCATAGACGGGAATGTTCCTGGATATGGCAGCAATCATCGCCGCACCCTGAGCGCGGCCAAGTTTGAAAATCACCTGAGCGTTCTTGCCATAGAAGGGGGATTCGATGGCGAGGTCATCCGGATGATGCAGATCGCACAATGCCCCGACCTTCTCATAGATGATTTCCAGCTTCTGGTAAGGATCCGGCATCTTTCGCAGATCCAGCACTCCCATATCGACAAAATGAGGTTTATTGTTCTCATCTACACGAACAATCCCGAAGCCAAGGAGATTGGTTCCGGGATCGATTCCAAGTATAGTGCGGGACTTAGTCAATCTTGTCAAAGCCTGTGTACGGACGAAGAGCCTCCGGAATTATTATTCCATCCGGAGTCTGGCAGAACTCAAGAAGCGCGGCCACTACGCGGGGAAGTGCGAGGGATGAGCCGTTAAGCGTATGGGCAAGCTGTGTCTTTCCGTTCTCATCACGGAAACGAAGATGCAGCCTGTTTGCCTGATACGTCTCAAAATTGGACACGGATGAAATCTCGAGCCAACGCTGCTGTGCGGCAGACCACAACTCGAAATCATAGGTAATGGCCGAAGTGAAGGACATATCGCCTCCGCACAAACGGAGAATCCTGTATTTGAGTCCAAGCTTGTTCACTATGGATTCGACGTGTGCCACCATATCGTCGAGAGCCTTGTAGCTGTCCTCCGGTTTCTCCACACGCACAATCTCCACCTTGTCGAACTGATGCAGACGGTTGAGCCCGCGCACATCCTTGCCGTAAGATCCCGCCTCCCTGCGGAAACAAGGCGTATAAGCCGTAAGACGCTGGGGAATTTCATTCTGTGCGAGGATGACGTCACGGAAAATATTGGTGACGGGCACTTCGGCAGTCGGGACCATATAGAAATCATCCAGGGTGGCGTGATACATCTGACCCTCCTTATCGGGAAGCTGACCTGTTCCAAATCCTGAATCCTTATTCACCATAACGGGAGGCTCAACCTCAAGATAACCGTCCTCCGTATTGCAGTCCAGGAAGAAATTGATGAGCGCACGCTGAAGTTTCGCACCCTTTCCCTTGTAAACGGGGAAACCGGCGCCCGTAATCTTCACACCGAGGTCAAAATCTATGATATCGTACTTCTTCGCCAGTTCCCAGTGAGGAAGTGCGTTTTCACAGAGTTGCGGCTCCGGGCCGCCCATCTTGACCACCTCATTGTCCTCCGCTCCCTTGCCCGGCTTGATCAAATCGCACGGGATGTTGGGCAGCAGGACAAGCTGACCCTCGAGTTCGGCGGCAGCCTCATCCATTTTCGCAAGAAGTTCACCCGACTTGTTCTTGAGTTCGGCCACTTCCTTCTTGACATCTTCCACCTTATCCTTAAGCCCCTGTTTCATCAGTCCCCCGATTTCGGCGGCCTTCTGCTTCTGAGCGGCAATAATGGCATCGCTCTCCGTCTGGAGAGAACGACGGAGTCCGTCAAGTTCAAGAACCCTGTCCACAATGGGCTTGGCATCAAAATTCTTGATTTTCAATTTTGCGATGACCATTTCCGGGTCATCACGAAGCATTTTTAAAGTCAGCATATTCTGTCAATTAAAAAGGACCTACACCTCAATCCCGAAATGTAAGCCCCTGTAATATCTGCACTCCCCGAGATTAGTTCTCAAAAGGAACGACTGAAACGTAGGATTTGTTTTCTCTCTTGCGAGTGAACTTCACTGTACCGTCTATAAGAGCATAAAGAGTATGATCCTTACCCATTCCGACATTTGTGCTGGGATTGTGGACCGTTCCTCTCTGGCGTACAATAATATTGCCGGCCTTGACGACCTCGCCACCGAATTTCTTGAGTCCAAGACGCTTGCTTTGTGACTCACGACCGTTCTTAGAACTTGATTGACCTTTCTTGTGTGCCATAATCTTTACCCTTTAAGCGATTTCGTTGATCTTGATCTTGGTGAGCAGCTGACGGTGTCCGTTGCATTTCTGGAATCCCTTGTGAGGAATCTTCTTGAATACAAGCACCTTGTCTGCACGAGCCTCATCGTCAATAACCGAAGCTTTCACAACGGCACCTTTTACATAAGGTGTGCCTACCTTAACCTTTCCCTCGTTGTCGAGGAGGAGAACCTTGTCAAACTCCACGTCTGAACCCTTGGCTTCAGGGAGTCTCTGAACGAAGATCTCGTTGCCAGCCTCTACTTTGAACTGCTGGCCTGCAATTTCTACGATTGCGAACATCTTTTTAAAAAAACTTTTAAGTTTCAACCGCAAGCGTCTGCCTCCGGGGCAGCCCTTGAATGTGGCTTGACGGCTATCAAATATTTCGGACTGCGAAAATAGCGAAAAATATTTTATCCGACAAATATTTTTGTATTTTTGCATGAAACAACATTGTTATATGGACACTCCCTTCAATTTTTCAACTTACGTCACGGGAAAATACTTCATAGGCCGCAAAAAGGAGACGACAATTCTTTCCAATCTTCTTGCTCAGGGAGAGAACGTCACGATGTATGCACCTCCCAAAAGCGGAAAGAATTCCATCCTTCAGCAGACATTACAGGGGATGAAAACAACGGGCACGCAATTCTCGATCTGCGAGTTCTCACTGATGAACATACGCACCATCGCAGATCTTGCAACAGGTCTCGGGAATCGCATAATCCGGAATTTCGCCACAACGGCAGATGAATTTGCAGGGCTTGTCGCCAACTATCTTTCCGGTACTCATTTCATATTTGATCCAGAACAGTTCTCGAGTCACGACACCATACTTTCACTCAACTGGGACATAGACTTCGATGACGTCAAAGCGCTTCTTTCCCTGCCTTACAGGATAACGTCGGACAGGAACGAGAAACTTATTGTCATTTTTCAGGATTTTCAGAACGTCCTCCTGACAGAAGATGGCGAACGCTTCTGCAAGGTATTTGAAAGCACCATAAAAGAGCTTTCCAACAAATTGTGCTCCTTCGTGTTCATCGGATCCGAAGTGAATGCAATGAAGGAGATTTTCGTTCATCACGGATATTTCTACAGGACAGTCACCCGCATTGACCTGGAGGAGGTCGATACCAGAGAAGTCATCGACCATGCGGTCCGCGGATTCCTCAACTCCGGGAAAGTGGTGGACAGGGACCTCATGCTCGGCGCCTGCAAGCTTTTCCGCGGTAACATGTGGTACTTCAACCACTTCTGCTCCATTTGCGACTCCCTGTCAAAAGGATACATTATGGAGCCCATCCTGGTCGAGTCCCTCAATATCCTCATATCTCTTCACGAGCCCGGGTTCAAGGCCATAATGAACGACCTTACCACATTCCAGGTATGTCTTCTGCGCGCCATCCTTGACGGGCACACCAAATTCAGCAGCAGTGAAGTCATCCAGAAATACAACCTCAATTCATCCGCCAACGTCAGGAGGCTGAAGGATGCACTATGCAAAAAGGAGATCATAACCTTCGATGACAAAGACACTCCGATAATCCTTGATCCCCTGTTCGAATACTGGGCCACCAATTCATTTTTCAAAGTCAAATGATGAAAAAAAGAATAGCAGTACTGACCGGCGCCGGTGTCAGCGCCGAAAGCGGTTTGGGCACATACCGCGACAACGGAGGGCTATGGGACAATTACGACCCCATGGAGGTTGCATCCATTGAAGGATGGTACAGGAACCGCAAACTGGTGCTCGATTTCTATAATATGCAAAGGGAGAAGCTGGCGGAGGCCAAGCCTAATGACGCGCACAAACTCATCGCATCCCTTGAAAACTCATACATCGTGGATGTCATCACCCAGAACGTCGATAACCTGCACGAAAGAGCCGGTTCCACCCACGTAGTCCATCTTCACGGAGAAGCCACGAAAGTCAGGCCGGAGAACACCTGCAATGATGAGGACGGCTTCAGCGAAAAATATGTCCTCGATATCGGCTACGATAAGGTTGAACTTGGCGACAAAGGCGTCAACGGGCACCAGTTGAGACCGCACATCGTATTCTTCGGCGAGGCCGTCCCCAAAATGGAACGGGCTATTGAAATCGTTGAAAAAGCGGACATCATACTGATAGTCGGAACTTCCCTGCAGGTATATCCGGCCGCCGGTCTTTACCGATATGCTTCGCCGGAGGCGGCAATCTACATTATTGACCCTGCGGACGTTCCTCTGTTCGAATCAAGGATTCACCATATCCGCAAGGTAGCTACAGAAGGGATGAAGGATTTTATTGATTTATTGAAATAATTTTCTACCTTTGCAGTCCATTTGAAGAAAAAGGGGGTGACACAAGCATGATTATCGTACCGGTAAAGGAAGGTGAGAACATTGAGAGGGCTCTCAAGAAGTTCAAGAGAAAATTCGAAAAGACTGGCGCCGTCCGTGAGATGCGCTCACGCAAGAATTTCGAAAAACCTTCAGAGATCAAGCGCAAGGCTATGCAGAAAGCTATCTATGTACAGCATCTGCGTCTTCTTGACGAGCAGTAATTATTTGCTTCACAAGATAACAAGAAGATGACTAATAAGTCTAAGGCTTAGAGGTCATCTTCTTTTCGTTTATCCTATTGACTCCGAGCGTCGGCTGTCTCCTGCGGAACCGT
>JAZLLN010000026.1:0-48717 GCA_045598165.1 Candidatus Cryptobacteroides sp. | reverse complement strand
GAATACAACATACGGCATTTTTACGCCCCCGACAGATATACCACGGAGCCTTACAGGGATGGTATAGGCAACAAGCTGATAGCGCTCAAATCATGCCGTAACGTGACCATCAGTGACGTGACTCTTTTCCGTGGCGCTCATTTCATTCTCCTTGCCACCGGAGTGGAGAACATGTTCCTCACCAATCTCAAGGTTGACACCTATTACGATGCCTTTGACATTGACTGTTGCCGGAACGTTACAGTGAGCGGCTGTCAGGTCAATTCCGCCTACGATGACGGAATGGTGCTCAAGGCCAGCTACGCTCTCGGTTACTATAAGGATACGGAGAATGTCACGATAACAGGTTGCAATATAAGCGGATACGCTCTTGGTACTGTTCTGGACGGAACGCTGGGCGAAGTGCCCCTTCACCGTAGCACCTATGGCCACAGAGGAACCGGGCGCATCAAGCTCGGCACTGAGAGTAGCGGTGGATTCAAGAACATATCGGTCTCCAACTGTACTCTGGACTATTGCGGAGGCATACTCCTGGAGTCAGTCGACGGCGGAGACCTGCAGGATGTGGTCATCACCAACATCACTATGAGGAATATCATTGACGCTCCCATCTTCATCAGGCTCGGGGCGCGTATGAGAAGCCCCGAAGGCAAGGAAGTGGGCCATATACGCAGGGTTCTTATCAGCGACATAAATTCATACAGCGCAAGGCCGGATTTCGCCAATATCATCAGCGGCATACCCGGACATTGCATCGAAGACGTCACTCTGCGCAACATACATCTTCACAGCAAGGGCGGTATGCCGGCGATGGAGCGCGGCTATCTCCCTCCCGAGGAGGAGAAAGGCTATCCCGACGCACACCGTTTCGGCCTGATTCCGGCGGGCGGAATGTTCATACGTCACGCCGAGAACATCACTCTGGACGGCGTGTATTTCAGTTTCGAGAAAGATGATGCTCGGCCCCTTTTCGTGACGGATGACGTCAGGAACATCAGGTGCAACGGCATCTTCAGGGAAAACAAGGAAGTGAAAATCAAAATCAACTGATATGAAGAGAATATTATTGGCCGCCCTTTGCATTCTGGCGGCAGGCACCCTTCAGGCGAAGAGTCCCAGATTGTCCTTTGATGAAAAAGGAGAGTTCCGCATCATGCATCTGACTGACTGCCATATGCAATATGAGAAGCCCGAACTGTGGAACCGGACCCTTGCCAGGATAGACACGATCCTTAAGGCGGAACATCCTGACATGGTGGTGTTTACCGGCGACATCGTCACAGGCGCCAGATCCCTGAGAGTGGATATGTGGCACGTGCTTATAGACAAGATGGATTCATATAAGATTCCTTACGTGATAGTTTACGGCAATCATGACGCGGAAGGCTTCCCTATGCTCAAGCGGCCCGAGATGTCCTCTTTGGTGACGGCCGGCAAATATGCTCTCAACACCCTGAATGAGAAGGGAGAACTTGCTGACATGCGCATCCCCGTTCATGCGCACAAGGACGGAAAGCCGGCATTCGACATTTATGTGCTGGACTCCCACGACTATACCGAGACAATGGGATTTGACAAGAACTATGGCAAGTATGCCTGGTTCACTCACGCTCAGGTGGATTGGCTGAGGAATGAGTGCGTGGCTTCCACAAAGGGCAACGGAGGGGTGAACATACCGTCGATGGCATTCTTTCATATCCCTCTTTTCGAATACGGACAGGCCGCCGACAAGGGCCCGATTATCGGTGTCAGGGGGGAAAGGGAAGCATGCGGAACAATCAATTCGGGGATGTTCGCGGCAATGTTCGAGACGGGCAATGTGATGGCTGTGTTCGCGGGACACGACCACAACAACAATTATATCGTAAACCATTGTGGAATAGTACTGGGTTACGGTGGCTTCTCCGGTGATGACACCACATACAACGATTTGGCCCATGGCCTCAGGATGATTGTGGTGAAAGAGGGCTCCCCTGAATTCACTACTTGGATTCACGATGAGGACGGCCGTATCAGATTCTTTTCCGAATACAGGAACAAAGAACTGAAACAAATCAAGAAGTGAAAACGAAGAATCTCATAATTGTCTTCCTGGCCCTCTGCATGATGTATGCGGGTGTGTGTCTTGCCGACGTGCCCGAGCCGGCAAGACCGGTATTCAAGGTGCTGCCCATAGCGTTGCTGCTGGTCAATACTTTATACCTTGCACTCAAAACGGGGGACAGGGGCCGCTACCTGATGTCGGCTGCGCTTCTGTTCTCTGCTATAGGCGACATAAGTGGCCCGTTGATGACTATGGGTATATTCTTCGCTCTGTCACACTGCTTTTACATTACCGCATACAGCCGCCATTTCTGTCTGAAGACAGCGAAGCAGTGGGTCTGCATAGCCGTTCTGCTGCTGATAGTGGGCTCTGTAACTGCAATATCCCTGCCCGGACTTTTCAGGACTTCCGGACCCGCTATGATTGCAGTGGGATTAACCTATCTTGTGGTGCTGACGGCAATGTCATTTATGGCAATCAGCCAGTCCCGTCCCTGTTGGATACTGTTTGCCGCCGGCTCCCTGCTTTTTGTCATTTCTGACTGTTCCATCATCGTCAGCACTTATGCCTTTGCCATTCCTGCGAGGCATCTTATGATTATGAGTACCTATTATGCCGCGCAATTGCTAATGAATCTGAAATGAAAAGGATTTTCTTTGCACTCTGCCTGTCTTTCCTGGCAGTATCCGGCCTGTACGCGCAGTCGGCCGGGGAGTTTTCTTACGACGGCCATAGCCGGAGGATGTATGCGGCCGCCGAGAGGCGTTTTGCTTTCGACAGCTTCGGCCCGGAACTTTATGATGAATGGCGTGACAGTCTGCGATGGACCTTAGCTAAGACGCTTGGTCTGGATGTGATAGAGAACTCCAATCCCGGCTTCGTACCTGAGGCTGTCCGGGTTGATTCCGAGGACCTTGGATATGCTGTGCGCCAGCGTTGGAAGATAAGGACTGAGGAGGATGTCTGGTTGCCTGTCATAATAATGTTCCCGAAAGGTGTAAAGGGTCCCGCGCCGCTTCTGCTTACACCTCACGGCCACGCCAAGAATACGGAGCGGGCCGCCGGTGTCTATGTGAACGAAGAGGATAGGAAGAAAGGGGAGGAAGGGGAGAGAGACATAGCGGTCCAGGCCGCCAAATTCGGTTTTATCGCCATAGCTCCAACGGAAAGGGGCTTCGGCGAAACGAGGTCCGCTGCAGATATCTCCGCGGACAACACCTCATCTTGCAGGGATCTTATGCTCAGAGACCTGCTCGTGGGACGTACGCCTGTAGGTGACAGGGTGTGGGACATAATGAAGATACTCGACTGGGCGCTTGCAAACCTGCCAGTCGACAGACGCAACGTAGTAATATCAGGGAATTCCGGAGGGGGCACGGTATCCCTGTACGCCGCTGCCCTTGACGAGCGCATCTCAATGTCGCTGCCGGGTTCCGCATACGCGACGTTTGAAGGCAGCATAGCATTCCGCCGTCATTGCGAGTGCAATTATATTCCCGGTATCCTGAACATCTGCGATATGGGTGAAATAGCCGGGCTTGTCGCTCCCAGACCTTTCTGTGCGGTCAACGGACTGTATGATGAACTGTTCCCCATCAAAGCCGCCAGGGATGCTTTTTCAATGACGAAGAAGATTTACACCGCCGCAGGTTCCCCGGACAACTGTGAACTTTATGAGGGAGACGGCGGCCACAGGTATTATAAAAAAGGTGCCTGGGATTTTATCTTCAGGCACCTTGTAAAGTAGGAATCAGAGATTTCAGATCTTATAGTATTCTTCCCATTCCGGTCTTGGAGCGGGCCCCCATAGCAACTGGTTGGCAACAGGGTTGTTGACAATTTCCTTCTTCTCGCGGTCGAACACTACCTTTTCGCCTGTCCACTGGGCTATCACGCCGAGGCAGAATACCTGACTGAGTGGTCCGGCGACGGAGAACGGTGAACGTGTCTCTTCCTTGCCCATAACGGCGAGAAGGAAGTTCTCGTAATGGTTGGAAGGGCTTTCGGGAACTTCGGGGAGTTTGCCTTCGGCTTCCATCTGCTTGCCGAGCTCCTCGGGAATGATGCTGAGGGGAGAAGCGTGGGAACCGCCCTTGAAAGTGAGAGTTTTGGAGTATATCTCTTTTCCCGGATTCACTTTCGTGGGAACGAATTTCTGTCCGGCCACAAGAGGAATATTTGCGTCGAACTCGGAGGTACCGTATCCTACGGGGAGAGGGGGAAGGTTGTCCAGACCGTCATACCAGGTCACGTCCACTGCGGGCATTCCCTTCCTTTCGGGGAATTTGAACAGCAGAGTGCTTGACATAGGGTAGAAGAAAGGATTGTGGTCCTTCAGATAGAGCGGGTCAACCTCTTCGGGAAGGCCGAGATCAAGGAATTGGTGGCAGGTGTCGAGGATATGTGCGCCCCAGTCTCCGAGAGCACCCATACCATACTGATACCAGCAACGCCACTGCCCGTTATGGTAATCGTGATTGTAGGGGCGTGGGTAGCCTGCACCGAACCAGGTGTCCCAGTCGAGGGTGTCCGGAACGGTCTCTCCTGCAGGATAGGCCTGAATCTTGGGGTCCCATTCGTGCCAGCGGCGGGGATTGTTCATATGGGCGGTAATTGCTGTGACATCCTTGATGATGCCTGCATCCTTCCATGCTTTGAACTGGAAATAATTGGCTTCTGAGTGACCCTGATTGCCCATCTGTGTGACGACGCCGTATTTCTCGGCGGCCTTCATCAGACGCTCGCATTCAGCGAAGGTGCGGGCCAGAGGTTTCTCGACATAAACGTGTATGCCGAGTTTCATTGCGGCCATCGCTATGACGAAGTGGCTGTGGTCGGGCGTTGCGATGAGCACGGCATCAATCTTGTCGGCCATCTTGTCGAACATCACTCTCCAGTCGGTGAAGCGAGGAGCGTCGGGGAACATCTCCATCACTTCCTGAGTATGGGGCGCGCCCATATCCACGTCACAAAGAGCGACGAAGTTGCAGAGTCCCGTTTCAGCGAAATAATGCACGTCTTCGTTGCCTCTGTTGCCTATACCGATGACGGCGAGGTCGACCTTGTCGTTGGCGCCGTACTGTTTCTTCTTCTTTCCCTTTGGTTCGCAGGAAATAAAAGAAGGAGCTGCAAGAAGTGCTGCTGATGCCAGCGCTGTATCCTTGAGGAAGGATCTTCTGGAAATGTTTTTCATATTAGTCGAGAACTTTGATTTTGATATTCCTGTAGCTGACTTCGTCGCCGTGGTCCTGAAGCAGGATGTGGCCAGATTCCTGGTTGCCGAAATTGACCCAGTTCCTGTATTTGCTGTAAGCGACGAGAGCGTTGAACTCCTGTGTGTTGCGGTCATATTCAACCATTCTCGCACCGTTAAGCCAATGTTCCACGTGATTGCCTCTGACAATTACGGTAGCCTTGTTGAAACCATATTTGTCAAGAGGTTTGACTTCAGGTGCGGGGATGAGGTCATACAGGGAAGCGAGCTTGCGGTTGCCCTTGACTCCGAGTTTGGCATCCGGATGGAGTTCATCGTCGAGAACCTGGAACTCGCAGCCGATTGAAGAGGAGCCTGCACCACCGTCATTGATGTCGGGATTCACGAAATACTTGATGCCGCTGTTTGCACCGGGAGTGAGCTTGAACTCGACGGTGAGGATGAAGTTGCTGTACTTCTCGGTTGTGATGATGTCGCCTGCGCCGCCTGCTTCATTGTCGTTGCCTGCATCCTCGACGGTGAGGATACCGTCTTTGATATGCCAGCCCTTTGCGGGGAAACTTTCCGACCTTGCGCTTCTCCAGCCGTTGGTGGTTTTGCCGTCCCAGAGGAGCTTCCATCCGTCGGCTTTTTCAGCTTCGGAGAGAGTGTTGATAGGTTGGCATTTCCTGCCGGGAGAAGAGATGAGCATCGCACGCAGATAATTTACTGATTCTTTGATGCCCGCGTGGGGATTGAATCCGTCTTTCTCGAATTCGATAGAAACTTTGCCCTGATATCCTATGGTCTTGAGGGCGTTGACAATGGACAGGAGGTCCATCTTGCCGCGGCCCATCTCGCAGGTCTTGCCGGCTTTGGAGGCTTCTGTCTCGTCCTTGATATGGACGTCATAGATCCAGTCTTTGTATTTGATGATGTCGGCTGCGACGTCCCTGCCGTTGCGGAAGGAGTGACCGAGGTCGATGCAGCATCCCACTCCGAGGGAAGGATCACCGATTTTCTCCACCACCGTGGTGATGTCGGGGAATACCGGGACGTCGGGGCCGTGTGTGTGAATGGCCACCTTGATGCCGGTCTTGGCCACTTTGGCTATGACGTAGTCAATAAGTTCATAGTTGGGGACGCCGATGAACATCTTGGCACCGTAACGTGCCGCATAGTCGAAAGCCTTGTCGACTTCGGCTTTGGTTTTCATATAGATGGGACCGAGAATATAGCCTTCAACTCCGTACTCGGCGCATTTTGCCTTGAATGCTTCCATCTGTTTCTTGGAAGAGTCCAGGGGGAGGAGGAAATCCTTGACTGAGAAATACTTGACGTCGAGGTCTTTAAGGTACTTGAGGGTCTGCTCGAGGTTGAAATTCCTGTAGGAATAACCTGCAATGCCGATCTGGAAGTCTTTGCATCCGTTGCATTTTGCGGAAGCGGGCACAGCCGCAGTGAAAAGAGCTACGGCTGTAAGCAAACAGAGAATTTTCTTCATATAGTGGTTGGTGTTATTGGTTTCCGGTTATGCTATCCTCAAAGTTACAGCATTATTTGCCTTAATGCAACGATTGGGATGAAAAAATGATTACTATATTTGTGAATATGAACGTCAGAAGTACGATATCCGCATTATCCGTCCTTTTCCTGCTGCTTGCCGGATGCAAGAAGAACACTCTGTATGACGAAGCCGTGGCCGGCCTCATTTCACGGGCAGACGAGGCCATTGTTTCGGGAACGACCGTACCGCGCCCGGTGGACCCTGCCGGAGGGGATAGCTATAATGTCATCAGAGACCAGGGGCGGGCGCTTGCCGATTGCGGTGCTGCATACAATTTGAGCTACGAGCGGAAGTATGCGGACTGGGCCGCTGATATCCTCTGCGCGTATGCCGGGATGTATCCGACTCTTGGCTATCATCCGGAATCCTGGCGTACTGCCGAGCCGGGACGCCTTTTCTGGCAAGTACTGGAAGACAGCGAATGGGCTTTCAATGCAGCGTCGGGCTATCTGATGATGAAGGATGCGATATCTGCCGGACGCCGGAGTCTGATTGAAGAAAATCTGTTCAGACCTATGGCGGAGTTCCTGATGTACGGTACGCCCGACAACACGAAAAATAACTATGTATTCAACCGTATGCACAATCACGGAACCTGGCAGGATGCCGCCGTGGGTACGATAGGACTTGCCCTCGCGGACAGGGATCTCGTGATGCGTTCTCTCTATGGCACGGATCTCAGCGGGGAGCACGGTGGTCTGCTGCAGCAGATTGACGAGTTGTTCTCGCCTGATGGATATTATCTGGAAGGGGCTGTATATCAGAGTTTCGCTCTGATTCCGTTTTTGAAATACGGCTTCCTGCTCAGGCAGGTGATGCCCGAACTTGATTATCTGGACAAGAATGACCGGGTGCTGGCAAAGAGCGCTGATGCGATGTTCGGCCTGTCATATCGGGATGGATTTTTCAGGCTCAATGATTCCTATGCCAAGACCTTTGCGTCGAATGACGTAGCCGAGGTGCTGCCCTGGCTTTATTCCCTCGCTCCCGAGAAGAAGTGGCTCCTTTCCATCATCGGGGACTGCTCCGGAAGAGTCGGTGCTGACAACGCAGGAAAAAAGGCCGCCGAGGATATCGCGGCGGGGCTTGCGGTGCCTTTCAGGCCGTCAAGCCTGAAGCTGAGTGACGGCCCGAAAGGAGAAAAGGGCGCCACGATGGTGTTGCGTGGGGATGGTGAAAATGCTCCCGTGGTTTATATGAAAGCCTGCGGGCAGGGGAGTTACCACGGCCATTTCGACAAATTGACGATAGGAGTCTTCGATAACGGCAATGAGATACTCACCGAGTACGGTTCCGCCCGGTTCAATGGTATAGGCCCGAGGAATGCCGGCCACTACACACCGCTCAACAGGGGCTACGCTATGACAACGGTGGCGCATAACACCCTTGTCGTTGATGGGAAAAGCCATTTTGAAGGGGTTACACCATACGGCCTTCCGCATTCGCCGAGAGTGCTCGCCTTCAATGGCGCCGGAGGTGAACTCCAGTATATGGCCGCCGTGGACAGTACGGCATATCCCGGTGTCAGGATGGAAAGGTGGACTGCCTTGGTGGCTGTCCCTTTTCTGGAGAGACCTTTCGTTGCGGATATCCTCATTGCAGAAAGTGCCGTGCCTCACCGCTACGATTACCCAGTGCATTATTCGGGGCAGATGATTAACGTAAACGTTCCATACCGGAGGCCTGCGGAAATGAAGGCTTTGGGAGATGACTCCGGTTATCAGCACCTGTGGTTGGAGGCGGAGGGGAACTGCGCTGACGGTACTGCGCAATTTACCTGGCTGGCCGGTGACAGGTTCTATACCGTTTCTACTGCCACGGGGACTGATACGAAGATGATGTTTCTGCGTACCGGTGCCGCCGACCCCGATTTCTACCTCAGGAGCGAGCCCGTGTATATGCTGCGTGAGGAGAATGTGTGCAGCCACGTTTTTGCCTCGTGTCTGGAGTCCCACGGCCAATATTGGGAGAAGGATGAAAACAGCCGTGATTCCCTGCCGTTCTGCTCCGCGGTCACGGTGGAAAGGAATGCGGCCGCTGTCACGGTTCGATATGAATTCAAGGACGGTAATGCCGTCAGTCTGCATATTGACAAAGAACTTTCAATATTTGTCTATTTGCCTTCGGGCCACCAGATCCCCTGATTGTAGTTCAGCCCGGGACTCAGCCTGAGCAGGCGGCATCCGTGTGGTGCCACCTCGGTTTCAAAACGTTCGCCTCCGAATCTCTCACCTGGATGAAGGACCGTGATGTCCTGCTGGCGCCATACGTCCCTTACAGTCTGGGCTTCCACCATCATATAGCCGAGTTCTCCAAGCGTGAATCCCATAGTCCTGGGACTGTCGCCCACATTGAAGAGCGCCACCACCAGCGAACCGTCCTCAAGAGGCTTGTGATAGACTATTGCGCCGTCTTCATCGGAAACGCGGGCGGCCGGATAGCCCAGAGGGTCCTGATTGATGTCGATCACCTCGTTGTTAGTCAGCAGGCTGAAGGTGAAATCGTCCATATCGGCGAGGTCGCATCCGATAAGGAGAGGAGAGCAGAGTATGGCCCACAGCGTAACGTGGGTGTACTGCTCGTCCGGGGTCAGGCGGCAGGCTCTGGTATGTCCCGGATTGGCCCTGTCGGCCACTTTGCCTATCTCCAGCATATCGGCATCGGGCCAGTGTCCCGGTCCTGCATATGCGGCCCATCTGTCCATCATCGTGAATCCTATCCTATAGATGTCAGGCCACAGGTCCTTGACGTCGCTGGACGTCCTCCAGCAGTTCGCCAGTTTGACGTAAGCGTCACCGAGTCCGATTGGGGCCCTGTTCGACAGGCTGTAGACTATGCTGCGCCCTGTCTGTGCCAGTGCGTCGTGCATAGTTCTGATGCTGAAATAGTCATTGGGATGCCAGTCATATTTGAGCAGGTCGACGCCCCAGTCGGCCCACTGCCGGGCATCATTCTCCATAAAGAGGTATTTGCCGTGGTATCGCACCGCTTCCCATTCGTCGGGCTCGCCGGGCTTGCGCACATAGATGTTGTTTTCGTCCGAATGGCCTTCCTCCACCCACCAGTATTTCCCGTCGGGCCGGCAAGCCGATGAGCCTATGGTTCCTCCGGGGCACATCGCCCAGGGGCTTGAATAGATGCCGAATTTCAGACCGAGGGAATGGATATGGTCGGCAAGGGCTTTCATATCGGGGAACTTGTCGTTTGGCATAATTGCAAAATGCTCCCCGCCCCGTTCGTGCTGCCAGCCGTCATCGATGTTGACGTAGGACCAGCCGTATTGGTCCAGCCCCCTTTCGACCAGGGCGTCGGCGGAACTCAGGACCTTCTCCTGGCTGACGGTGATGCGCCAGCAGTTCCAGGAATTCCATCCCATCGGAGGCGTGAGGCAAATCTTGTCCCCTATCTCAATTCGGAACTCCCTGCTGTCCGAGCCGAGAGCATTGCTCGCTGTGAGGGTGACGGTCCAACTGCCTTTGCGTCTGACCTTGCCGGAGATGATGCCGGTCTGCCGGTCGAGCTTCAGACCGCGGGGCAGACCCTTGGCGCTGAAAGTCATCGGGCGCACTCCGCTGGCGGGTATTTTATACAGGAATGGAGTGCCGGGATAGTTGCCGTACACTTTCGGACCGTTGATGCGGGGAGTGTCCGGGGCCTTGGGGGTGAGTATGTACTGCGAATAATCGGGCTTTTCCGTCTCTTGGGCTGAGACTGCCGCCGACAGGGCCGTCAGGGCGAACAGGGCAATGATGAATCTTTTCATTTGGAGCATCTTTTACAGGGGCCGAAAACGTTTTTCACGGCGTCTTCGCCTTTGGCGGGGAAGCGGGGAGTGTCGTCCCAACCTATGGAAACGGTGGGGAAGAACGGCACGTCGAGGTAGTCGCTCCAGCGGTACCAGTATTCCGTCCCCTTGCGCCCGTAGGTCAGGTAGTCCTTGTCCGTACCTGTCATATTGTAGGTTACGAAACTGTCGATGCCTAGCCTGCTGCGCCAGACATCGAATTCCTTCAAGTAGAAGTCCTTGTCTATGCCGTTGCCCCGCTTGATGACCTCCCATTCCCCGATACCTTCCTTCCAGAGATATTCACGGGCCAGGGAATCGTCGTGGCAGGAGGGCCACACGAAGGCGCATACCCTGTAGGCGGGTTGTCCGATGCGCTCTCCGCAAGAGCAGAAGGTACAGATGGCGGCCACGGCCAGAACCGCCTTGAGCATTGCATTTTTAATCATAAGCAAATATAAACATTATCTTGCAGTTGGCGAGGCTTTTTGTTATCTTCGTGCATCCTACTAAAGTTTTGAACTTATGAAAGACTACATCGTAGCTCTGGATCAGGGGACAAGTTCTTCCCGGGCCATTATTTTCGACAGAAACGGGGCGGCATGTGCCGTCCGTCAGAAGGAATTCACCCAGCATTTCCCCCAGCCGGGATGGGTTGAGCACGATCCGATGGAGATATGGGCCACGGAGTCATCCGTGGTGACGGAAGTTGTAAGCTCTCTGGGATTGTCGGGCGACGATATAGCCGCGATAGGCATAACGAACCAGCGTGAAACTACCATCGTGTGGGACGCGGCGACAGGAAAACCCGTTTGCAATGCGATAGTATGGCAGGACCGGAGGACATCGGCATATTGCGACAGCCTCAAGGCGGCCGGACATACCGGGATGATACGCAGCAAGACGGGTCTCATCATTGATGCCTATTTCTCCGGGACCAAGATCAGGTGGATACTCGAGAACGTGCCGGGCGCAAGGGAGAAGGCTGAACGCGGCGAACTGAGATTCGGCACCGTGGACAGCTGGCTCGTGTGGAACCTCACCGGCGGGCGTACCCACATCACCGACGTGACCAACGCTTCCCGCACTATGCTGTTCAACATCAACACCCTGGAATGGGACGCCGAACTCCTCGCTCTCCTGGACATTCCGAAGTCTATGATGCCTCAGGTCAAGTCTTCATCCGAAGTTTACGGTTTCACCTCCCTCCTTGGTGATGCAGTGCCCGTCTCCGGCATTGCCGGCGACCAGCAGGCCGCCCTCTTCGGGCAGATGTGTACCGAGCCCGGAGCGGTAAAGAATACATACGGCACGGGCTGCTTCCTCCTGATGAATACAGGAGAGAAACCGATAATGTCTGAGAATCAGCTGCTTACAACCATAGCTTGGAAGATTGGGGATAAGGTCAACTACGCCCTTGAAGGCAGTGTGTTCGTGGCCGGTTCAGTCGTGCAGTGGCTGCGTGACGGACTCGGTATCATCAAGAGTTCGTCCGAGGTGGAAGCCCTCGCCTCAAGCGTTCCCGACAACGGAGGCGTGTATTTCGTCCCGGCCCTCACGGGCCTCGGGGCTCCGTATTGGGACCAGTATGCCAAGGGAAGCATCAACGGCATAACCAGAGGCACCACGGCAGCCCACATAGCCAGAGCCGCGCTGGAAGGAATAGCTTTCCAGACAATGGACATAGTCTCGGCGATGGAGAAGGATGCCGGCGTGAGGCTCGGCGAACTCAAGGTGGACGGAGGCGCGTCCAGGAACAATCTCCTGATGCAGTTTCAGTCGGACATCGTGGGCGCGAAGGTGATACGCCCCGAAGTGACGGAAACGACAGCTCTCGGTGCGGCATATCTTGCAGGACTGGCAATAGGATTCTGGAAGGACATAGACGAGATACGCAAGCAGTGGAAGGCAGAGCGCGTGTTCACTCCGTCAGCCGCGGATTCTCAGATTGAGAAAGTCAAGGAGGGCTGGCGTCAGGCCGTAGGAAGGACACTTACTGACCAACAATAAAAATCAACGATATGAACCCTTATTTCGCCGAATTCCTGGGCACTCTGGTGCTCATTCTTATGGGTGACGGTGTCTGCGCCTGCACCAGCCTTGACAAATCCAAGGGCAAGGGAGCGGGATGGACAGTCGTCACTCTCGCGTGGGGCTTTGCCGTTATGTGCGGTGTCTTCATCGCAGGCCCTTATTCCGGAGCTCATCTGAACCCGGCCGTCACTCTCGCATTTGCTTTGACCGGTGCTTTCGCCTGGTCTTCGGTGCCCGGGTATGTCATCGCCCAACTCCTTGGTGGCTTTGTCGGTGCTGCCCTTGTATGGGCATTCTACAAAGACCATTACGATGCCACTGAAGATCCCGACACCAAACTGGGAACCTTTTGCACTATGCCTGCCATTCCCAACAGGTGGAGGAATTTCTTCTGCGAATTCGTCGGCACCTGGGTGCTCTGCTTCTGCATATTGATGTTCACGACGAAGGAGAACACTCCCGTTGTCGGTATGGGAGACCTCGGGGCTATTCCCGTCACGCTGCTGATAATGGCCATCGGTATGTCCCTGGGAGGTGCTACGGGATACGCCATCAATCCGGCAAGAGATCTGCCTCCGCGCATCGCGCACGCCATCCTTCCGATGAAATCCCCCAAACGCGACAGCGGCTGGGGTTACAGCTGGGTTCCAGTGGCCGGTCCGTTGGCCGGTGCGGCAGTCGCGGCTATATGCTTCATCCTCATTTTCTAGTGCAAGATGCTTAAGGATACAGTAATTACTGCAGGACAGAAGAAACGGGAGATTGTCATAGCCCTGAGCTGTTTCGGGGCAATGTTTCTACTTAATCTTATCTGCGTGATATGCTATTCCTGCCCCTGGACTGAATTATTCACTCAACTGGGTTTCGTGGTGGTGTTTGCTGTCGGGCTTTATGTCCTGACCGTCATCATGCGACTCATTGTCAAGGCTGTCGCTTCGCTTTTCGGGAGATGCAGGGGATAAAGTTCAGATACAGCGGAGTCAATCCTTCCGCTCCAGTCGCCTATTGCGCTTTCTACGCTATGAACACCGTAGTGGAGTCGCTCTGGAGCAGCGGGGATGAAGAACGGTCACGAATCCAGGCCCGGCGTATGCGTGACATCGTCGCAGGACTGGAGCATTCGCTCAGCCGTCATCTGGAGGGTGGCCCTCTGTTCCTTCTCAACAAGTCGGAACGCTTCGAGCACGTGGATGAGGAGCTTTTCTTCGCTCTTGAGCTCTGCGAGCAGTTCAGGGAGGCCACCTGCGGATATTTTGACGTGGCGGCACTCGGCAGTTCGAGGGAACGTCCCGCCTGTCAGTTCTCTATGGACGGGCACAATGTGAAAAGGGTCTCGGACGGCATTCTCATCGATTTCGGAGGCTTTGCCAAGGGTTACGCGGCGGAGAAGCTCCGCAAATTCCTTTGTGAAGAGGAGGGAATAGAGAACGCTATCGTCAACTTCGGGAACAGCACCGTGCTCGGCATAGGGCATCACCCTCTCGGAGACTGCTGGAAAGTGTCTCCCGCCAGTGACGGGAACATATGTTTCCAGTTGAGGGACAGCGCGGTATCCGTGTCCGGGAAGAGTCCGGACGGACGTCTTCATATCGTGGATCCCTTCACTATGAGCTGTCCTTCACGAGCTGAAAATGTGGTCGTCAGCGGGCGCTCGGCGCTGATTTGTGAAATCCTGTCGACGGCTCTTTATGCAGCTCCGCAGGAGAAGCATGGAAAAATACTTGAGAATTTCCCGACTTATGAAGCCGGAACCATAGGATTATGAAAGAAGAAAAGGTAATTGACAGACGTTCCTTCCTTACGCGACTTGGAGGAATAGGACTTGCCGGAGCGGCATTGGGAGTCTTCCCCTGGATGGAAGCCTGCAGCCCCGTGAAGAACAGGGAGACCGCCAGGGAAAAAGTGAAGCTCGGCATAATAGGACCCGGCTCACGCGGGCAGTATCTTATGTCATTCCTCAAAGACATACCTCAGGCCGAGATCGTGGCTATCTGCGACAATTATCCGGTCAATCTCGAGCAGGGGGCGGAAATGTTCCCCAAAGCGAAGAAATATGACGATTACAGGCGTCTGCTCGAGGACAGGGAAGTGCAGGCAGTGGTCATAGCCACTCCTCTCGACAGGCATTTCAGGATGGCGATGGACGCTATGGATGCCGGAAAAGACGTGTACTGCGAGAAAGCGATGGCCTACACCATAGAAGAGTGCAAGCAGATGTATCTCAAGCACAAGTCCAGCGGACGAATTCTGTTCATAGGACAGCAGAGGCTCTTCGACCCCAAGTACCACAAGGCAATGGAGGGTGTCGTGCGGGGGGATTACGGTCCCGTGGTCAATGTCCGGAATTACTGGTTCCGCAACGCTGACTGGCGCCGGCCGGTGCCCAGTCCCGAACTGGAGAGACATATCAACTGGAGGCTTTACCGGGAATATTCCCGCGGCCTTATGACCGAGCTTGCCTGCCATCAGCTGCAGAACGGTACCTGGGCGACAGGGATGCTTCCCGAGAAAGTGATAGGCTCAGGCGACATAATCTACTGGAAGGACGGACGCGAAGTGTTCGACAGCGTCTGCGCCATCTACACCTTCCCCAACGGTGTCAATATGACCTTCGAGTCAGTCATCTCCAACGCCCATTTCGGTATGGGGGAGCAGATACTCTGCAAGGATGCATTCATCGATCTGCCCGGCTCCAGGATTTACAGGGAGACCCCGCCCCGCAAGAGCGGCATCGAGCAGCTCATAGGCGAGATTGAGAATGGCGTGTTCTCCAATTCCGTATTCGCCGGCACCAGCTGGAATTCCGAAAACGCCTCGAAGGACAAGGGGGTTTCAATTATGCCCGAGGCGGTAGGTGACGGCACGCGTGAGATACTTCAGGCGTTCTGCAACAGCTGCATTACCGGGAAGATGCCTCCCCGCATCCTTGAAGAGGCATATTATGGTTCAGTGCTGTGCCTGATGGGAGATGAGGCCATGCTTCAGGGCAAGCCGGTCTACATGCAGGAAGAATACAAGATTTGATTTCCCGATGAAGAAGGCTGTCTTTACATTGATTCTGTCAGCGCTGGTGGCTCTGCCCGCCTCGGCTGGTCATGACCTCGTCTCCCTGAGCAATTGGGGCCCGTATTCCAAGGAATATCACGGTATCGCTCACATCGATGACATCGCATCCGGGGTGAAGGTCGAGTTCTGTATGGTTCCCGGGCAGTACCGCCGCAATGTGAAGATTCCTTCCGCACTTTTCGACAGTGACGTCCATCCCTGGTACGTGAGTCCGGATATGCGTCAGATATGCTATCGTCAGGAGATTGAGTGGAAAGACGAGGTCTATGCCGACGTGTGCTACAATGTGATGGACGGGAATCTCGTTATGGTGGAGACCCGCTGCGTCAACAATACTGACCTGACCCAGAATGTCAGCCTTCAGCTGGCTGTCCGCAAGTCCGGGGGAGAACCCGGGAAATGGAATCCTGAGATTTCGGAAGGACAGGGCAGTTTCATAGTTCAATATCCCGAAGTGGATGCCTGCTACGGAGTGGCCTGGACCTACCCGCTCACCGAGGTGCGCGAGTTCAGGAACTCTCAGCTGGAAGGGCTGATGCAGCGCAAGGTGCACGACCACGTCCACAAGGTGCTGGCGGGTGATGAGGGCGGCAATTTCACTGCCAATTTCATGCGTCCCATCACGCTGGCGGCACATAGCGACACCACGATACTGCAGCTGATAGCCTGCGGTGAACGCGACTATGTGGAGAAGCACCTTCAATGGTTCATTGAAGGAAGGATGAACTATGCCCCGGGCAGCGTGTACGCACGGATCGACAGAGCCTCGGGGATGCTTGCGGGAGCGTCGGCCTACGCAATGGGCAACAGACTCCTTCAGGCGACTCTGCTCACCAACATAGTCTATCCAATCGACGCGTTCGGGGAGCCCATACGGCATTTCTGCCCCGGGAAAAACTGGAACAGCCTCTATACCTGGGACTGCGGTTTCATAGGCTGGGCAATGAGCGCGGTGGATCCGGGACGCGGGTATGAGATAATACGGCAATATACGACAGGCCCTGAAGAAGAGGCCCCTTTCGTTCATCACGGCACTCCTCTGGCAACCCAGATACTTGCAATCAATGACGTCTGGCTCAACAACGGTTCCGATGAGGCGATGCTCAGGGAGATCTATCCCAGGCTCAAACGTTTCTATGACTATATGTCGGGCCCCGAGTTCAGGGCCCCGAGCGGGCTGCTGAGGACATGGAAGATATTCTACAATTCCGGCGGCTGGGATGATTATGCCGCGCAGAAGTTCCTTACTGACCATCCCGATGTCAGGGAGCATTCCGCGCCTATGGTTTCCACGTCCTACTATATCCGCTGCGCCCGGATTCTCAGGCAGCTTGCAAGGCATCTGGGACTCAAAAAGGACATCAGTCAGTATGACAAGGATATAGCGGCAATGTCCCGTGGAATCCTTGACAACGCCTGGGATGAGGATTGCGGTTATTTCGGTTACGTGCTTCACGATGATGAAGGAAAGGCCGTGGATATACTTCGTACGGCTGACGGCGTCAATTTCAATATGGGACTTGACGGCTGCACCCCTCTGGTGGCGGGAATCGCCTCTGATGAGCAGAATGAAAGGATGCTGGAGCACATATTCACCGAAGGGGAACTCTGGAGCGGCTGCGGCATCACCGCCGTGTCTCAGACTGCTCCCTACTACAGGGTGGACGGATACTGGAACGGCACTGTATGGATGCCGCACCAGATGATTATGTGGAAGACGATGCTTGACTTCGGCCTTGCATCAAGGGCGAGGCAGATAGCATACAGGGCCCTTGACAAATGGGAAGGGGAATGCAAGGATTCGTACAACTGCTATGAGCATTTCATGCTGGCCAGCGGGCGTGGAGGCGGATGGAACAATTTCTCGGGACTGTCGTCTCCTGTCATAAATCTGTACAGCGCATATTTCAAGCCGGGAACGGTCAGCGCAGGATTCGGCACTCTCATATCCAAGCCGGTATGGGGGGAGGGCAACAGCCGTTTCGAGGCGGTGCTGGAGTTCGAATCGGGGCTTGAAGGCCGCACGGTCAGCGTGCTGGCCTGCGTGGCGCCGGGTCACGAGTACCGGGTTACGCTTGACGGAAAGGAGGTCCCGACAGTATCTCCTGAGGACGGGCAGCTGGAAATCTCGCTGAAGGCTTGCCGCAAGGCCGCAAAATTGATTATCAACACTAAAGACTAGACAATATGGTAAATCCGTTTTCACTGGAAGGGAAAGTGGCTCTCGTGACGGGAGCCTGCTACGGCATAGGATACGCCATCGCCAAGGCATTCGCTCAGGCGGGAGCCAGCGCAATCATTTTCAATGCCCGTACCCAGGCCAACATTGACAAGGCCCTGGCGGACTACAAGGCTGACGGTATCAATGCCAGGGGCTACATCTGCGACGTGACCGACGAGGAGGCAGTCCAGAGGATGGTCGGCGAAGCGACTGCGGAATTCGGGCACATTGACATCCTGGTCAACAACGCCGGCATCATCAAGCGTATCCCTATGCACGAGATGGCTCGCGAGGAGTTCCAGCAGGTCATAGACATAGACCTCGTGGGACCTTTCATCTGTTCCAAGGCCGTCCTTCCCCAGATGATGCAGCGCCGCGAAGGTAAAATCATCAACATCTGCTCGATGATGTCCGAACTCGGACGCGAGACCGTCTCCGCATACGCATCGGCGAAAGGCGGGCTCAAGATGCTCACCCGCAATATCTGCTCCGAATACGGTGAATACAATATCCAGTGCAACGCTATCGGCCCCGGTTATATAGCCACACCGCAGACCGCACCTTTGAGAGAACCACAGCCGGACGGAAGCAGGCATCCTTTCGACAGTTTTATCTGCGCCAAGACCCCTGCCGGACGCTGGCTTGACCCGGATGAACTCGGAGGCCCCGCAGTATTTCTGGCATCGCACGCATCGGATGCAGTGAACGGCCACATTCTCTATGTGGACGGAGGAATTCTCGCATATATTGGCAAACAACCCAAATAATAATGGCTTCAATTGATATGGCCGGAAGTTGTACCCCCTCGGGGAGTGGCTAGCCGCCCTCGGCTCTAGAGGGAGGGGCCCACGAAGTGGGAGGGCCTGGTCACTCCGGAGGGGGTACAGCTTCCGGCCAACAAGAAGAATAACAATAAAACGAAAAGACATGACAAAAGTTAATTGCACAGTACGTCAGGCGTCAAGCAATGTGGACGCCAAACATTATGATACAGCCCGTCTGCGTCAGGAGTATCTCGTCGAGAACGTGATGGTTCCCGGGGAGATCAATATGGTTTATTCGATGTTTGACCGCATCATCACCGGCGGCGCCGTACCCGTGGAGGAACCCCTTCTTCTGGAAGCTCCCGAGATTCTGCGCGCCGATTATTTCACTCAGCGCCGCGAGATTGGTATATTCAACGTCGGCGGAGCCGGTTCCGTCGTTGTGGGCGATGAAGAATTCCATCTCGAATATAAGGAGGCCCTCTACATCGGCCGCGGCAACCGCCACGTCACTTTCAAGAGCGACGATTCTGCCAGACCCGCTCATTTCTATTTCTGCTCCGCTACAGCCCACAAGGAGACGGGGGTGAAGAAGGTCAGCAAGAAGGACGCCGTCGTGATGCACTGCGGCAGTCTGGAGGAGTCCAACGAGCGTACAATCAACCGCCTTCTGGTCAAGGAAGTAGTTCCCTGCTGCCAGCTTCAGATGGGAATGACCGAACTTGCTCCCGGCAGCACCTGGAACACTATGCCGGCCCATACCCACAACCGCAGGATGGAGGTTTATTTCTATTTCGAGGTTCCTGAGAATGATGCCGTATGCCATTTCATGGGCGAGCCTCATGAGACGCGTCACATCTGGATGCACAATGAGCAGAGCGTCATAAGCCCGCAGTGGAGCATACACAGCGCCTGCGCAACCCGAAACTACACCTTTATCTGGGGAATGTGCGGTGAAAACGACGATTACAATGATATGGACTGGTGCGCAACCAAAGACCTGAAATAGTATGAAAAGGACGTTGATGGCAGCCATAGCCTTGACAGTGGCATTCTCTTCCTGCACACAGAAACAGGAGGAGCCCCGTACGATGGCGCGTTTCGTGCCCGAGCGCTACGATGATTTCATTTTCGAAAACAACCTCATCTGCGGCCGTCTTTACGGCGAAGCCCTTGAAAACGACGGGGACAACCTGACTTCCCCCGGCATTGACATCTGGGTCAAGATGCCTGGAGCCCTTGTCGCTGACCAGCGTTACAGGGACGAACTCGAGAACGGCAGGACCTACCACAAGGACTGGGGTAACGGCAAGGATTGCTACAAGGTTTCCAAGAGTCTCGGTGGAGGTGCTTCCGCAGCCATAATCGACGGCAATATCCAGTATCCCGCAACCAATTACCGTGAGTGGGAAGTTGCCGCCGATGGCGAAAATACCGTATTCTCCCTGAGCTATCCCGAGTGGGAGGCCAGCGGCGTGAGGATTGCCCTGAAGAAGACTTTCACAGTCTCCCCGGACACGTATTTCGTGAAAGTCGAGGATGTCTACACCTTCAGCGGCGAACTCGGAGACAGCCTCGAAGTGGCTGCCGGCATATTCCGTCATCCTGCACAGGAGACGGTTGTGGCTGAGATCAGCGGCACCGACCGCTATGCCATCTGGGAGCATGCCTCCGACCAGAAGGCCGAGCCGGAGGACGGAATGCTCGGTGTGGCTGTAATAGTGCCCGGTGCGAAGTCTGTCAGCATCACAGAAGACGGGATGCACGGTCTTGTATCACGATATGTGAAATCCGGCGAGCCTTTCGTCTATTATTTCGGCAACTGCTGGAGCAAGGGGGACATCAAGGCTGCTTCAGAATGGTTCGAACTTGTTAGCAATCAATAGAATTATGCCCCAGAATTGCCTTTACTGCCTCAATAAGGAGGCGCTGGATTCGTTGATGATAAAGATCGCGGACCTGTCTGTATCCACGGTATATCTTTTCAAGGAGCAGAGCCACCCCGGTCGTTGCGTAGTTGCATACAAGGATCACATAGGCCAGCAGTTCGAGATACCCGAGGATGAATGGGTGAAATTCATGCTGGATACCAGAAGGGTTGCCATAGCCATAGACAAGGTGTTCCATCCCGCAAAGATTAATTTCGGAGCTTATTCAGACACCCTCAAGCATGCCCACTGGCATATAGTGCCCAAGTACGAAGGCTGTTTCGAGTTCGGTGGAGTGTTCGAAATGAATCCGAAAAAGACCTATTTCAGCGACAAGGAATACGAGGAGATGATTGACAGAATCCGCAAGGCTCTATGAGCATATTGTCCTTGATTCCGAATTCATTCATATTCATTGAACCCAGATAGGAAGTCCCGGAACCCCTATTTGTTATCATAGGGGTTCCAGACTATTCCGTCTTGAGGCTGGAACATAACTTTCCCGAAAGAATATTCGCCGGCCTCTTTTTCTGTCAGTTGGTGTGACCAGAGTACGCGGCCTTCTTTACAGGCACCGGCTCCTGTGTTGTGGTACTCTGCATAGTAGCAACATTCCTCGGTAATCGGCTTTCCCGGCTTGTTCCAGTTGTGCCATCCCTCGGGGAGTATGTGCCCTCCCAGGTCGCACTCGATGAAAACGGTCTTCGCATAGGCTCCCCAAGGCCTTCCGAGGTAGCATTTCTCAATACCTTCAGCCGCAGTAAGCGTGCAGTTCCTGAACACATAACCATACTTCTGACCTTCGAAGGTTGATGCCGCTGTGACGTAGCTGTTCTTTTTGGAATGTATGGTGCAGTTCTCGAAATAACAGATTGACGGACCGAAGATGAAGTCTGTGGTACCTTCGATGTAGCAGTCGAGGTAATAGTTGCGTTTGACTCCGCCATCCTTGCCATAGCGTCCATAAGTATACAGGGTGTCCTGGTTGCCTATGAAGCGGCAGTTCTTGAAGAAGAGGAAATCTCCGTCCGTGAACAGAGCCACTGCCTGGCCGATTTCCTTGCCTTCGCCGGCGGTGTTCTCCACGGTGATGTTCTCCATCGTGACATAACTTGAGTGGATGTACATCGTCGCGCTGCCCGATGTCCCGACCTTTTCTCCGGTCAGAGGCCATTTCTGCTCCGCAAACTTGCCGAAACTTATGACGGTGGTCTCAGGGTCCTCGCCGTAGATGCGTAGACGGAATTTGTTGTGGGGGATAGTCACCATCTCGTGATATGTCCCGGGCTTGATGAATATCGAGGTAATCCTGCCGTGTTCGTAGTCGGGAGCGGCATTGATTGCCTCTTGGACGGTGAGAAAATCACCGCTGCCGTCGGCCGCCACAACGATGTCAGGCTCCGCTGCGCTCAGGTTGAGGCAGAGGAATGAGACAGCGGCCAGGATAGTTGCAAGTCTTTTCATTTTTCGATGATTAATGAAGCCCAGATGAGGGGGCCGATGCCCTTCGGATCATTTGAGCATATGCGTTCGTTGATATAATAGTTGTAATCTCCGGCACGATTTTCTTTCCCTCCCAGCCCAGCCACGGCGCAGCAGCGGACAAGGTCGGGGTCTCCTCTGAAATCGGCCCTCACGAACTCGTCGAGCAGCTGTCCATAGCATCTGACGGCATATCTGCCCGTAGCTTTGTCGAGCAGTCCCTTTTCGCTGCCGAGCAGCATTGAGTAGACTATCATTGTACTCGCGGTGGCTTCCGTGTAATTGCCTTCCCTTCCGGCGCAGTCCAGAACCTGGTACCACATTCCGCTCTGCGGGTCGGCATATCGGGGCAGGACGCCGATGAGCGACTTGTACAGCTTGAGAAGGTCATTCCTGCCGGGAGTGCCCTTGGGAATGAGAGGCAGGGTCTCGGTGACGGCCATCAGATACCATCCCAGGGCGCGTCCCCAGCAATGCATTGACTGTCCGTTTGTCCTGTCTGCCCAAGGCTGGCTTTCGCTGCTGTCCCAGGCGTGCCTGTACAGACCCGTTGCCGGGTCGAAAGTCTTTTCTGCAATCAGCAGGAATTGTTTCGTGATGTCTTTCCAGGCCTCTTTGTTGTCCTTGTCATAGCGGGCGGTGTATTCGGCATAGAATGGCTCCGCCATATACAGTCCGTCCAGCCACATCTGTTCCGGGTATGATTTCTTGTGCCAGAATCCGCCTTCCGCAGTGCGGGGCTGCGAACTGAGCTGCAGCCTTAATGTGTCGATGGCCTTTCTGTATTTCTCCTTGCCGGTGAGGTCGTACAACTGGAACAGGGTGCGGCCGGGGCATATGTGGTCCAGAACATAATTGCCTTTCTTGTAATTGGCCTTTATGGAGCCGTTCCCGTCGATGATCCTGTCATACCATTCATCGACGTATTTCAGGATATCATCCCCTCCGTATCTTTCATAGCAGTCCAGGAAAGCTTTAAGTTCCAGGCCTGTGGTGTAGTTCCATTTGAGCTTCCCGTTCATTGAGTCGAGGTGACTGCCGTCGGGGGAGCGGCGCATTTCAGCGGCGACCACTTTCTGAGAAAGCGGAAGGTCTTCAGTGCTTGAAATCTTCAGCCCGCTGATGCCTGAGCCGTATATGGCTTCACCTTCCTCGGGGAATATGGAAACGTTCTCCAATGTGACATCCTCGCTCCTGTGGATTTCTATGCCACGACGGCTGTGAATCAGGCAGTCGTTGATCTCTATATTGCGGACAGGCATTTCGGGCAGCCCGTTGAACAGCATAGCCCTTTCAGCTCCGTTGCAGCGTATGCCGCTTATGTGGATGTCCCTGAATGCAGGAGTGGTTTCATTCACGGGAAGAGGTGGAATGCCATTATGGTTGCCGTCCGAGCGAGCCTCTACTGCAGATTTTCCTCCATAGAAAAGATCAAAAAGAATGGCATCGGTGACGATGTTGGACATTGTGATGTCCCTGATCCAGATATTTTTCACCACACCGCCGCGACCTCTCTTGCTTTTGAACCGGAGTCCGACGTCAGTCCCGAGGAAGCGGCAGTCCTTGACCAGTATGTTCCTGACCCCGCCGCTCATCTCGCTGCCCACTACGAAGCCTCCGTGACCACGGTAAACGGTGCATCCGCTGATTACGAGATTCTCGCACGCACGCGCGTGCCTGCGTCCGTCTTCGTCTTTCCCGGATTTGACGCATATTCCGTCATCCCCGCAGTCGAACGTGGAGTCAAGGACCAGAACATTCCTGCAGGCGTCGATGTCGAGCCCGTCCCCGTTCTGGGCGTAGGCGGGATTGCGGACAGTTATGTTTCTGATGACAATGCCGTCGCTGTAAAGTGTGTGGATATTCCAGCAGGGCGAATTCTGGAAAGTGCAATCCTTCAGGAGGACATTCTCGCAGTTCCGTATGCTTATCATCACCGGCCGCAGGAAACTCTTTATTTCCTCTTCATCGAGATCAGGGTTCGGAACATTCATATTGGCGGTGGCTTCTGCCTTCATAAACCCGGCATCGGGATACCAGCCGTTTTTCTTCTCATTCAGAACGCCTCCTGAAGCCACTTTTTCTTTCCACTGTGACGGAGTGAGCTTGTTCTTTTTGACTGCCCTCCAGGCATCCCCGTTTCCGTCTATAACTCCGCCGCCCGTTATCGCTATGTCATGCTCTCCATCAGCGTGGATGGGGGATTCGCATCTCCGGCAGTCAAGACCCTCGAAATTGGTATTTATGACGGGGTAGAGATCTCTGTCCGGGCTGAAAAGAATTATGGCCCCCGGCGATACGTTCAGTTCTATGTGGCTCTTCAATCCTATGGGTCCGGTAAGCCATACCCCTGGGGGAACGATGAGTTTTCCGCCACCTCTTGAAGAAAGCCATTCCACGGCCTTTCTGAAGACCTCAGTGTTGATGGTGACGCCGTCTCCGACAGCCTTGAAATCGGTAAGAACAACGGAATTGTGTCCGATTGCCGGCTTGGAGTGAATTTTCATTTCGAAGGGAATCCCTTCGGTCTTGCCGCTTGTGTTGTGCGCGGAGAGACTGGCCATAGAAGAGGTGGCTGCAAGAAGGCAAACCGCCGTCTTCAGAATCAATCTGGAGATGCTGATTATTGCTTTCATTGTTGACTGAATTCCTAATTGATTGCAATTTACAAAATTCCGTTTCCAAAAACAAAAGGGGCAGGCCATTTTTGACCTGCCCCGATTATGGTGTATTCCGCTTACCAGCGAACGTCTCCGTAACCCTTGTAAGGAGTCTTGACGGTGAAATTGCCTGTGGCAGGATCCCCGACGAACGGTGTCTCTGTGAGCACTTGCCCCGCGGCGGCGATGCTTTCAGGAGTCATAGTGTTCCACCAGGTGTAAGCGTCTCCCTCGAATTTGAGGTCGAAGAAGATGTTGTCGGAAATGAAGGGATGGGCAATATTCTCGGATGCCGTACTGACAAGCTTGGGGAAACCGGCAGCTTTGATGTTTTCGGCTGCGGTAGCGAGACCTTCCTCGTCGGGATGGCTGCAGGAGAAGATGTTCTTCCTTACAGTAATCTGGCGGGGATTGGCGGTCGCACTGCTTGATCTGACGTGCATTATGCCGTTGTTGTCCTTGCTGAGGGCGGTCAACACATTATAGAACGTGTTGTTCTCCACGGCAACTGCACCGCAGATAACTCCCGCATCGACGCGAACGAAGGTGCGGATTGCATTGGCAAAGGTACTGTTCGTAACTTTGATGCTGCTCACGCTACCCTTTCTGAAGTCAATGAAGTCGCCTCCGGTGAAATTGGCTCCGTCCACTCCGCTAACCTGGCAACCCTTGACAATTACGGGTCCGCAGGAGGATTCGTTGGGACCGCTGATGAGTCTGTTCTTGTACGCTGTGACATCACAGTTGACAAGAGAGAGCTTGCTTACGTTGGCTCCGGCAGCGATGACAATCATATCGCTTATTGCGCTGTTACCGTTCAGGCGGACATTGCTGAGTTCGAATGCTCCTTCGGTATTCTCCAGAGAGAAGGCACCGATGATTTCAGGTTTCTGACCGCAGGTGAGAACACCCTTGAGGTTGATTCCGGCGACAAGCTTGAGCGTACCGCTCAGGGTCGCGTCAGATGCGAAGTCATAACTCGGTCCGGTGAGGAGTATGTTCTGCTTGCCGGCGTCTATGGCTGTAATCAAAGCGGCCAGGTCGGCGACTTCGAAGAATCCGTCGGGACGCTGCGGACGTGCGGTGTTCCATCTCTGGTCGCCCACCTTCTCGGATGCCGCAAGGGCATTGATGAGAGTGAAATCAAGATTGGCCACATCTTTGAAAGGATCTTCGGCGAGTATGATTCCGTATCCTGCTGTAGCAACTTCTTCGGTGACGCGGTCTTTTGTCCAGAAGTCGAAGCCTTCCTCGTGGTCAAGGTCATAGAAGTAGTTGTGTCTGAATGAAGGAATCTTGCTGGCTGTGTTGGTGGACACAATCTTGGGATAGCCGTTGGCATTTGAAGGAGTGGCGGCTGCCCTGTGCATACCTGCGAAGATGTTGCTCTGTACCTTGAACTGGCTCTCGTCCAGACTGGTGGCCCTGACGTGGAAGATACCGTTGTTGTCCTTGGAATCGACGTAACAGAGGTTGTAGAAGGTGTTGTTGATTACCGACATCGACTGGAGAACAGTGTTTGCGTCAATGCGGGCGAATGTACGGACGCAGTTGGCAAAGGTGTTGTTCTGGACTCTGATGGCGGTGGCGGTACCCTTACGGATATCGATGAAGTCGCCGCTGGTGAAGTCAGCGCCTTCCGTGCCGCTGAATACGTTGTTCTGGAACTCGAGGGACTGAAGTGCTCCTTCACAGTTCATATAGAACAGACGGTTCTTGTAGTCGGAGATGTTGCAGTTCCTGACAATGACGGACGTCATCTTCACGGTTGCCTCGGCTATTTCGAAAACGTTGTCGATGGACTTCGCGCCGTCGAACAGAATTCCCTTGGCGGAGAATTTGTCAATGCCCTCCTTGAAAAGGAATCCTCCCTTGAATGTGGTGACGTCCTGTCCGATGAGGTTGAGTGAACGGTTCAGAGAAATCTTGCCGGCGGCCACTTCCTCCACTCCCTCCACGGCGGTGAGATCATATACGCCGCCGGCGAGGGTGATGGTAGTCTTGCCTGCACTGATGGCGGTGAGGAGTTCATCGGTATTCTTGACCGTTATCTCTGAGCCGCTCTTTCCTCCTCTCATCGGGTTCCACCTGGGATCGCCGATATTGTTGTTCATCGCAACGCCGTTGATGAGTGTGAAATCTCCGTTGGCTGCATCCTTGCACGGGTCTGCGGGCAGGATAGCGCCGCCTCCGGTGAGAGTCTGCTCCTTGGGAATGTACGCCCAGAATGAATAAGCCGCTTTCTCCTCGCGATCCTCGCAGTTGAAGAAGTAGTTGTTCATTATGGTGTTCGGATTGAGTCCGGCCTTGCTCCTGAATTTCGGGAATCCGGCAGCGTTGCCGGGTTCGGTATCAATGAGGATGGAGTAGAACAGGTTGTTCTGAACCTTATAGTCGATGAGTCCCAGTCCGGCGGTGCTCCTCACGTGGAAGATACCGTTGTTGTCCTTGCTTTCAGAGTTGGTGGCGACCTTGTAGAAGGTGTTGTTGCGAACGGTTACGTAGTTCATTTCGTGTCCGGCATCGGTGCGGATGAACGTACGGCAGCTGTTGGCCACGGTGTTGTTCATAAATATCAGAGTGTGGTTGGCTCCGGCACGCATGTCGATAAAGTCCGCTCCGTTTGAGCTGTCTTCGATGACGTTGCCCTTGAAGATAAGGGTCTGCATATCATTGGCAGCCTTTCCTGAGTTGTCGTATAGAGCCTTGATGTCGTGGATATAGCTGTCGTAGATGGCAACGGTGTCGGTAGTGGAAGCATTGTTCTTGTCTTCAACGAGGAGTGATGCTCCGGTGCCGACGAACTCGATGTTCCTGAATACTATGCTTCCGCCAACAGGGCCGCTGATGGTGAAACTTCCGGTAACGGGAGTCTTCTTGCCTCCGCTGGTCTGCCCTTTAAGGTGCAGAGGTGAAGTAAGTGTCAGGGAACCCACGTCATAGGGGGTATCTGCGTATTTGAATGTGATGGCATCCTTGCCGGCTTCAATCGCATTGTAGAATTCCTCAACGGAAGCCACAACGAATTCGTCATCTCCGCCACCTCCGTCAGGCATTACGGCAAATGTGCCGACGCCAGCCACGGATTCAGTGTTGTAGATGTCCTCTGCAGAGGGGTTCGCATAGACCTTGACGGTATAACTGCCCGCGTCAAGCATGGAAGTGGTCTTGCCGGGAATGACGTAAGAAAGCTCTCCGTCTTCCACAAGGTAGGTCTTGCCGCTGAAGGCCACAGAGTACGAACCTGCATTCTGAACGGCCTCCCAGCTGATCTTGACATCCGTAGCCTTACCCTTGATGAATGATTCAGGGCTCACCTTGACCTCCGGAGTGGGAAGAGCCGTATTGACGGCGCTGACATCCTCGGACCACGCAAGTTTGTCAAGGGCTATCGGTCCGGTAGGATAGATGCATACGAGAGTTTCGTCCTCAATATCGTTTATGACTATCTTTTGGGGAGTGTCCATGGCGATGTTTTCCGCGGCACCTCCCTTGACAGTGAATGTCTTGCCGTCAGAGGAAAGAGTTCCTACGACAAGGTGGTTCGTTGTAGGAGCCACGGTGGAAGTGGGATGGAGCACTACGGAACCGGGTTTGTTCACCTTGAAATAAATCATACCGTCCGTGGGGGCTCCCTTCTTGGTGAGGGTTGCCGTCTCCTGGAAAGACATTATTCCTTCGCTGAAGTTGATGGGCGTATTGTCGGAACCGCATATCATCAGCGCATCGCGGACTATCTGTTTCTTGACTGTGCCCGTGAAATATTTGGCGTTGTTGAGATCCCAGGCCTTCGACTTCTCGATGAGAGGCAGGGTGAGGTCTTCGGGTTCCTCGGTATAAGGTACCCACCATTTGCTCGCACCGACCTTCTTGCCGGCTATCTCGGAGTCGGACTTGATGTTAAACAATCCTCCCTTTGCATTGTAGCAGGGATCGTCGGCAAGAATGCTGCCTGCAACCTTGGTCTGAGTCCAGGTGCTCGTGAAGAAAGTCTCGACAACGTTGAAGAACCAGTTGTTGCTTGCAGCCAGAGCCATATCGTCGGGAGTCTTGTATTTGACATTCTCGCTTCCCATGGTGGACTTGTCTACCATATTCAGAACCAGGTTGTTCTTGAACGAGAGGGAACCGGGGATTATCTGAAGTCCGAAGAGACCGGCATTGTTGGTGTTGTCCACGAAGCAGAGATTCATCATTGTGTTGTTTTCAACCTTGATGTCTCCCCAGGTGCCGGCATCTATGCGTATGAAAGTACGCATTCCCTGCACGATGGTGTTGTCGATGATGTTCATCTTGCCTATGGTGGAAGCGCCGCGGAAGTCGATCACGTCACCTCCGCCACTGCCGTCACCGTTGATTGAGTTGATCTCGCAGCTTTCCCAGGTAAGTTCCCCGATGGACATTGTCTTGCTCCATTCGTAGATGAGGCCCTTCGAGAAATTCTTGATGATACAGTTCTTGTAGATGATGGACGCGAGATCTGCGTTGGCCAGAGAACCGCCATTGAGTTTCTGAAGAGGGAAGCCGTAAGTCCCGCCGTTGCCGTCGAATTCGACTCCTTCGAAGTACAGAGAACCTCCGTCAGCCCAGGAGTCACCGATGTGGAATTCTCCTACGATGACGGGCTTTGTACCATCGGCTGCCTCGTCACCGTAAATCTCTATTCCTTTGGAAAGGGTAATACGGGCATCGGCATTGAGTTCGCTGAGTTTGTAGGGGGAACCACTCATCTCGAGCAGAATTTTTGCTCCGTCATTTGCTGCCTGATTGAGGGCTGCAACTGTGGAAACTTTTGTGAGACCTTCCATGTCAGGCATTGTCCATACATCAATCTGGCCTCTGCTCGCACTCTTGAAATAAAGTGTGACAACCAGTTGGGTTGAGGCGGGGAGATCTTCCAGAACAGCCTTTGCATCGGCTATCTGTTGTTCCGTGAGCTCCCACGTGCCTTGGAAAACGCCATCCAAAGACACGATGTCGATATGATCCACATCCTTGAAGTCAGCAACTTCCTTGGACCAGGAAACGGTAATGGAGTGAGTTGCCCTTTCAGTGACCTTGAGGAAGAGAGGGTCCTTCACGGCAAAGGTCTTGATTTCCTTAGGATTACCGTTGTCGTCGGAATATATGGCCCATTTGGACGGTTCCTTGACCTTGCTGGTGGCCTGAACCTTGAAGTAGTAGCTTGCATCAGCCTCGAGCGTGATGGTTTTGTTCATCTCACTCGGCTGAATATTGAATGTGGCATATTCGGTCGTAAGCTGTGCGTCAGTATAGATGACCAGGATGTATTCGTCTGCATCCTTGCCTACGTTCCAACTGAAAGTTACGTCATTGCCTTTGGACGAAAGCACTTTGGCATTCAATTCCGTAGGTTGGAGGCACTGGCGCAGCGACAGTTCTTCGACTTCCTTGAATGCATCCTTGCTGCATCCGCTCAGGGATATCAATCCCAGAGCCAAGCCGAAACTCAAAAATATTTTTATGAATGTTTTCATTGCAGGACTGTTTTTATGCGGCATAACCGAAATCGTTTACCAGAATTCTCTGACTGTCAGTAATGTTGCAGTCAAAGATAGGCCAATACATAAATTTCTCGGGATTGTCATATCCATCTCCGATATAGTATATGCCATTGACACGGTTGACACCTATTCCCTCATCGGGCTTCTTTGCGTCATCGTAGCAGCCGGGGCCGATGTATTTTTCCTTGACTTCCCAGTCACCTTCGGGTGCGGATGTTTCTCCGGGATTCAAACCCTTGATTTCAAGGGAAATCTCATCGTCAGCCATGCGATACCAGATGGTTCCGCTGAGAGAAGAAAACTCTCCTTTGAGATCCCTGAGATCGAACATACGGGTCTTGGCTTCATCCATCTTGGACTTCAACATATTCCAACGGATGAGGTCTCCCTTGCGAAGGAACTCTCCGCAGAATTCGAGTGCGCGTTCGCGGACAATGGCATCGAAGAATTCCTCCTTGGAGCCAAGTGTCCCGACATAGGAATCTGCGGATTCTTCTCCGCAAGCACGTGCGCGGACTTCCTTAAGGTATTCCGCTGCACCGGCGGGGCCGTTCAGCTCGTTCTCGATTTCCGCTGCCATCAGGAGGATGTCCGCATAGCGCATTACGACGGGCTTGATGCCGTCATCGTTGCCTCCTGTATAGGGCTGGGCATCCATCCATTCGAAACGATATTTTCCGAAATACCATTTGCCTATTCCTGAAGGTTCGATGCTGCCGTCCTTATTCCACTTGTAGTTCACGCAGGTTACGTCACGACGTGAATCGTTCCCGTCATAGTTGTAGTACATGATGGGAGTGGGACCCGCATCACCGCCACGGGAAACGCCGCCGCTGATTGATGCTCCTTCGGAATTGACGGCAAAGGTGAAGTTCCAGCGCCCACGTCCTTCACCGAAAGGTATCACATAAAGCGTTTCATAGGAGGGACCGGCAGTCAGGTTGTTCATATTGTTCTGCTTGTACCAGTAGTCCCTGAAACTTGACTCGAGAGAGCAGGAGCCGGAGGTGATGACTTCCTTGAGATAGTTCAAAGCCTTGGGGTAGAGCGTGGCCTTGCTGAGTTCTGCCCTGTTGCTCAGGCGAATGCTTCCCGGATCACCGGTTCCGACCTTGCCGTCTTCGGTACGAAGGGCGTAACCGGAAGCCGCAAGAGCTATCCTGGCATAAAGGCCCTGGGCGAAAGCCTTGTTTATTCTGTCCGTACGGGAGGTCTGAGGTGTTTTTCCCGGATAAGGCAGATAAGCGAATGCCTCTTCAAGATCACCGAGTATCTGAACGTAGATGTCGTCCCTGTCGGACTTGGGGAGGTATATCGTAGTGGAATTCACGGACTCGAAGCGTGCGGGAACATCACCCCAGGCCTTGATCAGGTCATAATAGATCATTGCACGGAGAGTAAGTGTTTCGCCGAGAAGGTAAGCCATTGATGCATCCTTGAGGTCAGCGTTTGCACGAAGGCCCTCGATAACGAGATTGGCTCTTTCAATGCCGGAATACATTAGTGCCCAGGGATTGTTGGTCGCTCCGTTGGATGCGGTGTTCATCTGGCCGTTGTTGCTGTTCACACAATAGCCTGCCATTCTGTATTTGTCATCGGTGGCCTTGTATGTGTTGTACCATTCGATGTCGGTGTTGAATCCGTACCAGGGGAGAAAACGTCCGCGGTAGGAATTGACTTCGCAGAATACTTCCGAAATGCCGAAAACGGCTTTTTCGGCAAGATCGTAGTTGGAGAATACCAGATCGGCAGAAGTCGTGGACGGAGACTTGGTCTCAAGAAAGTCGTTGCATGAAGGAGCAACTGTAAGTATTGCAGAAATGCAGATTGCAAATGAAATTATCTTTTTCATATTGTTGCCCTTTTAGAATGTTAAATTGATGCCGGCAACTCCACCTATGCTCCTCGGGTATGCGGAATAATCCACACCGGGGGTGAGAGGCGTTGCACGCCTTGTGTCAACTTCCGGATCGTATCCGCTGTATTTTGTGAAGCAGAACAGATTCGTTCCGGTCACGTAAATGCGGATCTTGCGGATGTGAGCCTTGTTTGTAAGAGATTCCGGGAGAGTGTAACCTATGGTCACGTTCTGGAGACGCAGGAAAGACGCATCCTCCACAGCCCAGTCGGAGAACACGGCGTTTCCGATGCAGGGACTCCACATCGTTGTGCCGGCATTGACGGCTTTGAGCCTTTCGGGATCGTTTATCATTTCGCCTGTTGCCCAGTCGATGTTGGTCCAACGCTTGCTGACGTCCATATTGTCCGTCAGGTTGCGGTTGTAGAATTTGCGGGAAGACGAGAACTCAACCTTGTTGGCGTTATAGACCTGATTGCCTATCATATAGTTGAAGTTGGCGGAAATATCCACTCCGAAGAAATATCCGCTTAGTGAGAATCCTCCGGTGAAGTCGGGACTTGCGTTGCCTATGACGGTGCGGTCAGAGGTCGTAACCTTGTTGTCGGCACTCCCGTCAATGTTTTTCAACTTCAGCGCACCGGGGCGCAGATATGTCGCTCCGATTACGGATGAGCAGTCCACGACGCCTTCCTTGAGTACCCATTTGCCCCCTACGAAATCGAAGTCGTCGACTTCATATCTTCCATCACAACGGTATCCGTACATATTGCCGAGAGGCTGTCCGACCTGAATGACATAATCGTCCCCGATTTCGGAAGATGCCCAGTATGACTGAGACGTAATCTTGTCAAGACCACCGAGATCGATTACCTGATTCTTGTTGTAGGCGATATTGCCGCTGATGTTCAGGGAAATGTCTTTTTTCTGTATTATGGGAAGATTGAGGGTGAGTTCTGCACCGCGGTTGCGTGTGCTGCCTATGTTTCGGAACTGGCTTTCATAACCGGAACCGGGAATAGGGAACTGGATGAGGAGGTCCTTGGTTGTGTTCTGATAAACCTCAATACTACCGTTGAGCTTTCCTTTCCAGAAGCTGAAATCAAGACCTATGTTGTGGGTGTATGTGGTTTCCCATTTGAGGTCCGGATTGTTCATCACCTTTCCTGCCATCCAGTATGTGGAACCGAGACTCATCCAGGTACCGGCATCGGATGCGCTGAATTCCTTGTTGATCTGGCCCGAAGGAATGTTGTTGTTGCCGGCGGTACCGAAAGAATAACGAAGTTTCAGCAACTCCACGTTGTCAGCTCCTTTCATCCAATTTTCATTGGAAATGGTCCAGGATACAGCTGCGGAAGGGAAGATGCCCCATTTGTTGTCTGTTGAAAACTTGCTGGAACCGTCAGCGCGGAGAGTGGCTCCGATGCTGTAGCGATGTTTGAAGTCGTAGTTCACCCTGCCGAAGAAAGAAACCATACGGTCATCAGCGGCGTACACGTTCTGGGACGACCTTGATATGCCCGAACTCATAAAGTTCCAAGCCGTCTCGGAATCGTAGAAGGTGGGGAAATTCTCAATCATCTGCGTAAGCACGTTGGACTTGGTGATGGTCATTTCCTCACCGACCAGTACGGTCAGGTTGTGGTCGGGATTGTCGATGACGTTTGCGAAATCGTAATTGAGAGTATTGGTATTGCGATATCTCTTGTGGAAACTTTCCTTATGTTGATTGGAAGGAGTGTCCCTGTATGAAGATGTGTTGACGGCGTAGTAGGTGGTGAGACCGTAGAACTTGTCGTCAGACTGCTTGAAATCTTCCATGCCGCCCTCTATCTTCAGATTTAGATTGTCAACAATCGTCCAGTTGAATGCCGCGTTGGCATTCCAACTTGTGCGGGTTCTTCTGGTGTCATTGTCTTTGACAGATTGGATGGGCTGTGCATTGTCACCCTGGGTGTCCTCGTCATCCACGCTCTGTATTGCGGATTTGATGGGGATGGGAGCAAAGGATATCGCGTGTTTCAGTCGTCCGTTGCCGGAAGTGGTGCCCGTGTCGTTGAACGAATTGGAACCGCCACCGCGCACTTCGGTGTTTGCATATCGGACGTTTACATCTATGCTGGTTCTCTTGCTCGTTTTGAAATTGCCCTTGAAATTGAGGTTGTTTCTCACGTATGAAGATCCCATCATTATGGCGGTGTCACCGAGACGTGCGTAGCCGAGTTTCCAGTTCGCATTTTCGCTGCTCCCGGAGACGGACAGGTCTGCGCTGTAGTTCTGCCCCGTGTTCCCGAATACTGCATCCACCCAGTCATTCGTGGGAAGCCCGGAGTAGAGACCTATGTCTTCGAACGAGCCGAAGTAGGGGACGTAATTGTCCTTGACGTTGTCGCGCACCGATGCAAGTTCGTATTGGAGCTTGACGAAATTCTCGGAATCCATAGGCTTTATGGCCTGCTTGTTGGCCATAGTCTTGAGACCGTAATACGCGTTGAGGTTCACGGCTATCTTGCGGCCCTTCTCTGCATTCTTCGTCGTCACTATCACGACACCGTTTGCACCGCGGCTACCGTAAATGGCCGTTGAGAAAGCATCCTTGAGGATGTCTATGCTGGCGATCTCCGAGGATGAGATGTCGTTGATGTTGTCAACGGGGAATCCGTCCACGATATAGAGAGGACTGTTGTCCTGGGTGATGGAAGCGCCTCCACGGACACGAATCTTGATGTCGGCATCGGGGTCGCCTTCCGTGGTGGTTACGGAAACGCCGGCCATTTTGCCGGCTAGAGCCTGACCTACAGTGGTGACAGGCTGTTCGACCAGTTTGTCGGAATTGATGGATGAAACGGATCCCAAGAGGTCACGGCGCTTGACCGTGGCGTAACCTACGACCACGACTTCATCAAGAAAGTTCTCATCATCGTTCAATGTGACGTTGATGACTGCTTGACCGTTGACAGGAATGGTTTGAGTGCCCATTCCGATCATTGAAAACTCCAGGACGTCCTTTGACGGGTCGCTCACGTTGATGACATAGTTGCCGTCAATGTCCGTACTCGTGCCGGTGTTTGTGCCCTGAACGAGCACAAAGGCGCCGATTACGGGCTCTCCGTTCGCGTCCTTCACAGTACCGCTGACATTCTGAGCCTGGAGCGACAAAGCGCATCCGAGGGCCAGGGCCACAGCGGCAAGTTTCAGAATGATTTTACTCATAGGAGATAAGTTTTTGGTTAATGATTAGTTGTTATTTTGGGTGTTTGTTGTCAGGTAATGGAGGTACATTTCAAAATTGCTGTATCTCCTGCGTTTGTGGTCTATGGTGAACGTCGCCGCATCCGCGGGGTCGTTCCTGTCCAGCCCGAACAGACATTCGTAGTAATCCGGAATGCCGTCTCCGTCAGTGTCTGCAGTTCTTGCCAACTGTTCGTCAGAGGCTTCGTACGAAGGCCATCCTCCCACGTCCTCCTGAGAGTCGATTATGCCTTTCGACCCGCCCCTGCTGCCGTTGTAAGTGGCCTCTCCATTTCTGGCCTCGCGGATTATCCTTTCGTCAACCCTATCCCTTACCAGAGAGGCTCCCGCAGATGAGAGAACTGTCTCGAATGCCTCTTGGGCAGTCTGGATGTACGCGGGCCTGCTGCCGTAGTAGCTCTCGGATCTGGTACTTTCCAGCAGCTCGTTGTTGTCCGGCTGGACTCCCTTCCAGTTGTCTGCCGTGACGGCGTCGGAGCCGTCCATCACATTGCCTTCAATGTAGAATTTGCCGGGGGTGACATCGTTCTGGTCAACTCCATTGCAGTTACTGCACTTCGTAGTGGGGTTGAGCAGCCTCTCCTTGCATTTGGAGGCTGTCGCCGGTCCCGGTTTGTAATAATTGTTTACAAAATTGATTTGACGCGGATCTGCCCCCGGACCGCTTTCTCCACCATATGCCGAGTTGTCCTTCCAGTTGTACACCACGTTGTTGTAGTAGTGGACAGGGCCCCTGAGCTTGCTGAGAAAATCGTGGTCGAAGCGGGGGTTGCGGCTGGTGTGATGCGCCAGCAGATTGTGATGGAACGATGCATTCCGACCTCCCCAGAGGCCTCCGTATCCGTGGGAACCCTTGGCATGAACGGAATTGGCCAGACTCTCGGAAAGAATGCAGTATTGCAGAGTAAAATCCTTTACTCCGTAGAACGACCCGCATTCATCCGTACTCCAGGACATCGAGCAGTGGTCGACGATTATATTGCTGAGGGAGGACTCTCCGCTGGCATAGCAGTTCAGAGCATCATCCTCAACGTCATTGACATCACCCATTCTGAACCGCAAATATCTTATCACCACATTGTCCGCGCTGATTCTGGTATTGTTCCCCTTGATGCAGATTCCGTTACCGGGGGCTGTCTGTCCTGCAATTGTGAGGTCTCCATTATTTATCTTGAGGGCTGAATTGAGGGATATGGTGCCGGCGATGTCGAACACGACCGTTCTCGGCCCTTTCTGGCTGACTGCCCAACGCAGAGACCCTTCACCGCTGTCGTTCAGGTTGGTGATGTGGAGAATTACGCCTCCGCGACCACCCGTGGCCATCATCCCTCCGCCTTCCGCTCCCGGAAAAGCCCTTGCCACATCATCATCCTGGAAGCCGGGCATATTCATTGCGGCATAGACGGCATCCGCATCACCTATCGGATCGGGATATTCCGGAGAAGCCGGTGTGTTTTTTGCGGTGACGGCTTCTATCCTTTTGCTCCAGTCGGAAGACGAGTTGCCGTTGACGGCCTTGACTTCAAAGGTGTAAAGAGTTTCGGCAGCAAGACCTTCAATTCTGACCGAATTAGTGCCCGATTCTCCTGTTTTGTCCTGAGTCAGTCCTTTGAGAAGGTTGTACCGGTAAGAAGCTGCACCTGAGACGGATTCCCACTTGAATTCCAGAAAATCGCTTCCCTTGGACAATACGCATACCGAGACGGGGGCAGACAACTCTGTCTTCGGAACGTCGGGGCTTACCGGATTGGTCTTGGCTTCACCTCCGCCGCAGCCTGTCAATGTGGCGAGAATGACAACTTGGAACAGGAACTTATTCATCAGGATGAGTAAACTTCCTACAAGATGACCATAATTATTTGATTTTCCAAAAGTCAAGCCTGATTTTTTTGCCCCAGAACGCTCAGCGCTTCGTCCACCGACAGGCTGTCTTCAATCTTGAAGTCTCCGATCCGGGTCCTTCTGAGCGAATGGAGGAATGCTCCGTTGCCAAGGGCTTCCCCGAGGTCTCTGGCGAGAGCGCGGATGTAAGTGCCCTTGCTGCATCTGACTCTTATCTCCGTTTGAATGAGGTCGTAGCCGCTGATGTCTGCAACATTGATGCGGCTGTCGCGTCCGCCGCGTTCCTCCAGGCATTCTGCCGGCTTGTCTGCCGCAGTCCCATGGGCCTTCTGGCTGCTGCAGGAAAGCAGCTCCAATTCGGAAATATTGATTTCAGAAGCTCTCAGAAGGTCTCCAGCATCCTCAAGACGCCCTTCTTTGTAGAGCTTCCGCGCCGTTTCGTATGCGCGCACTCCGTCCACGGACTTGGCGCTGAAAAGGGGTGCGACCTGCATCTGTCCGCCGATGAACTTTGGCAGAATCCTGCGGATGGCGTCTTCGTCAACCCCGTCAAGCGGGCAAATCCGGTCTATGTCTTTCTCCCTGTCGTAGGAAGGTGTGGTGGCGCCGAAACTCACACCGGCAAGATATTCCTTTTCGTGGCTCTGCAGGTTCTCTGCCAGTCTGGTCGCCCTGCCTATGCACACGAGCAGCAGGCCTGTTGCCAGAGGGTCAAGCGTGCCTGCGTGTCCGACCTTTATGTTTTTCTTCCCGAAATGTTTGCCTGCCGCCCACTTTATCTTGCGTATCACGTCGGCTGATGTCCATCGGTACGGCTTGTCAACAGGCAGAATTATTCCTTCGGGATAGGATTCGGGCTCACGTTTGAGAGTCTGATCCGGAGTGGGGATGAAAGGCCCCTTGTCTGAACTGTAAAGTTTAAGGTATGCCGCCGCTTCGGAAACGACATAAGTGCTTCCGACAATCAGCACGTTTTTCTTTCCTGCGGCGAACGAAAAGGCTTTGTCGACGGCTTCCCTCACGGAACCGGTGGGATGGATGGAAACTGACGGCGCGACTTCCCTGAACGCGGCTGCGAGCTCGCGTACGGGCAGAGCCCTTGGAGTCGCAGGGGCGCAGAGGAACACTTCCGCATCTTTTGGAATCAGGCTGATGTTCGTCCTGAAATCCTTGTCCGCCATCACTCCGTACACTATTACAGGCTGTTCCCCGACGGATTTGAAATTGGCGGTGAGTGCGGCGGGATTATGCCCTATGTCCAATATGCATTCGGATTTCCGACCGTTTGGGGTGCAGGCCGCGACCTTCTCCCAACGTCCGTGCAAACCGGTAATGGCCGCGGTGTTTGCGAGCGCATCCATGTCCGGCTTGATGCCCAGAATATCCAGGGCGCAGAGTACGGTCCTTAGGTTGTCGCCCTGGCAGGGGCTCTTGAGATCGAGGGATTCCGTCACCGTTGTCGGTTCGGGAGACCTGGCGTCGGCATAATGCAGTGTGCATCCTGTTCCGGAGGCGATATTCTCGAATACTTTGTCCGTTTCGGAGTCGTGCCCCCATACGAGGGCGGGGACTCCTTTCTTGAATATTCCGGCTTTTTCCGCCGCAATCTTCTCTCTGGTGTCGCCGAGAAGTTCGCAATGGTCCAATCCTATGCTTGTAATGACCGAAAGTTCCGGGACGATGATGTTGGTGCTGTCCAGCCGTCCCCCCAGTCCGACTTCTATCACGGCGATGTCGACCTTTTGTCTGGAAAACCACCGGAAGGCCATCCCGGTCGTCACCTCGAAGAATGTCATCCCTTCAATGTCGTTCTCGTACGTGTTGAGGAACTCCTGCACTTCGTTCTGCGGAATCAACGAGAAACTTCCGTCGGAGACGATTTTCATCCTCTCCCGGAAATCAAGTATATGGGGAGACGTGTACAGCCCCACTTTCAGACCTGCGGCGGACAGCGCCGCGGCGAGCATGGAGCACACCGAACCTTTTCCATTGGTGCCGGCCACGTGAATGCTCCGGAAGGAGCCTGACGGGTTTCCGAGAATGTCGTCCAGCCGCTTCATCGCTTCCAGCCCCGGCTTGTATGCATCTTTGCTGAAACCGGCCGTGGCCACGGACTGGTGTCTTTTGAAAAGATCCTCTATTTCCATACTCCAAAATTAATAATTATATTTGTGACTCCTATGATATCGGTGCTTCATTCTCCATACATTATCGATGGGGTCCAGCAGGATCTCACTCCCGCCCAGATTCTTGGCATTGCCTGCGGGGCCGGGGAGTGTGCCGTGAAGCCGGAGCCTGTGGTTGATGAAAGCCGCGAACCCGGTCTGGACGCCATACGGTTCGACTCGTTGGAGTATGAGGACTACCTGCCGGGAATCATTTCCGCCGAAAGACGCATGCCTCTGGCATTTTCCGGGCAGTTTGCAAGAAGCCGTGTGGCAGGCGCTCTCATTGATGCCATATGGCATGGAGGGCATTTCAGGATAGGAGATTTGGCACCGGCGTTGTCCTGGAAGATTGACCGTTCCACGATGGGCAACATGGCAGCCTTCTATCGTTCCGTGGAAGCCGCGGGGGATTATGTCAGCAGCCTCGGCCTCGAGTTCTCCGATTGCGCCGTGGTGGAGTCGGACAGATGTTCGTTGACGGCGGAGGCCGTTATCGCACCGGCGGATGAAGCGGGGGAACTGTTTGTGGAACAGCCGTTCAGGGCTGAGAATCCGCATATGGAAAAGGAAACGATACCGGACAGGTTGGATGACGATCCGGAGAGCTGGATTGTCTATATTCCTTTTGACACAGCTGAATACCGCCTTGGAGGTTCGATGCTGGCGCAGGTCACGGGGCAGAACGGGGGAGTTGACCCCCTGATTCAGGATGCTGATTATTTCATTGACTGTTATGAGGTTGTGCGTGAATTGGTGGAGGACGGGGTGGCAATCTCCGGCAGGACGGTCCTGGACGGAGGCCTGTTGGCCGCAGTGAAACGTATGACTGATGGCGGTACGGGCGCTTCTGTCGATATTTCAGACATAATGACGGCGACGGGAGAAAAGAATATCATCAGAATCCTTTTCGCTGAGATCCCGGGAGTGATAATCCAGGTCCGGGACAGTGATTTCGACTATCTGGATGCGGAACTGCTTCTTCAGGACGTTGCGTACTATCCTCTGGGGCATCCCCTGCGCAACGGCGGGGAATTGTCCGTGAGGTCTTCGGAAAAGACGGGAATTCAGAATATCTTGGAGTCGCTGATAAGAAATCAGTGCGGCGAGGGTGAAGATTGAAAAATTTTTCCTAAATTCGCGTCCCGATTGATTGACAAATATTCAAGGTGTAAAAATATGATTGAAAGCAAAAAAAGAGTCTACCTTTTTGGCGGAAAAACCGCAGAGGGAGACGGATCCATGCGCGAGCTGCTTGGCGGAAAAGGTGCCAACCTCGCAGAGATGAGCCGCCTCGGTATGCCTGTTCCCGCAGGTTTCACTATCACGACCGAGTGCTGTGCCGAGTATTATTCTCTCGGCGGAGGCTATTCTGACGGCCTCAAGGAAGAAGTTGCCGCCGCTCTCGCCGCCACAGAGAAGGTGATGGGCAAGAAATTCGGTGACACGGTTGACCCGTTGCTCGTGAGCTGCCGTTCAGGCGCCCGCAGTTCCATGCCCGGTATGATGGATACCATCCTCAATATCGGACTGTGCTCAGCCACAATTCCCGGAATGATAAAGAAGACGGGCAATCCCCGTTTCGTATATGACGCTTACCGCCGTCTCATTATGATGTACTCCGATGTCGTCATGGAGAAGGCTGAGGGCATCGAGCCCGCTGATGGCCAGGGTATCCGCCAGCAGTTGGACCGTATGATGGCCGAACTCAAGGAAGCGAAGGGCTACAAATCAGATACTGACATTACCGCTGACGAGCTCAAGGAGCTTGCGGAGAGATTCAAGGTCCGTATCAAGGAAGTTCTCGGAGTCGAATTCCCCGATTCAGCCGAGGCCCAGCTTTGGGGCTCGATCGGTGGTGTGTTCAAGTCCTGGAATGGAAAGCGTGCCATCGCATATCGTAGAATCGAGAAGATTCCCGATGATTGGGGAACAGCTGTGAACGTGCAGTCCATGGTATTCGGAAATATGGGCGAGACCTCCGCAACGGGTGTGGCATTCTCTCGCAACCCGGCGAACGGAGACAATAAGTTCTACGGTGAGTGGCTCATCAATGCCCAGGGTGAGGATGTGGTTGCCGGTATCCGTACCCCCAACCCTCTCAACGAGGCTACAAAGAGCGAGCAGAACAAGCACCTCGCTTCTCTTGAGACCGCAATGCCTGAGGTATACAGGGAACTTGACGGCATCCGTACACGCCTTGAGGAGCATTTCCACGATATGCAGGATATCGAGTTCACCATTCAGGACAAGAAACTCTATATGCTCCAGTGCCGTATCGGCAAGCGTACCGGTATCGCTGCCCTTCAGATGGCAATGGATATGGTCGACGAGGGAATGATTGACGAGAGAACAGCTGTGATGCGTGTTTCTCCCAGCCAACTCGACGAAATCCTCCATCCTATACTTGACCCCGCATCAGAGAAGAAAGCTGAGATTATCGCCAAGGGACTTCCCGCATCACCGGGTGGAGCTGTGGGAACGATCGTATTCACTTCGGAGGCCGCTATGGAGGCTGCCGCTGCAGGCAAGAAGGTTATTCTCATCCGTGAGGAAACATCTCCTGAAGACATCGAAGGTATGCGCGCTTCCGCCGGTATCCTCACAACACGTGGAGGTATGACCTCTCACGCCGCCCTCGTGGCACGCGGATGGGGCAAATGCTGCATCGTAGGCTGTGAGTCAATGAAGATTGACTTTGAAAACAAGACCGTTTCCTTCGCAGGAAGCGACAAGGTATACAGGGAGGGCGAGTGGTTCTCTCTCAATGGTGCGAAGGGTGCCGTATATGCGGCCAGGATTGATACCATGGATGCATCCGAGAATCCTCTCTTCGTGCGCTTCATGAGTATTGTTGACAAATATCGCCGTCTTGGAATCCGTACCAACGCTGATACACCCGAGGATGCCGCACGCGCTCTCTCCTTCGGTGCTGAGGGTATCGGACTGTTCCGTATCGAGCATATGTTCTACGGAAAGAACAGCGAGACACCTCTTGCCAAACTCCGTAAGATGATTATGTGCCGTACAGAGGAAGAGCGTCGCGCCGCACTTGCTGAACTTGAGCCTTTCATCAAGGCATCAGTAAAGAGCACCCTCAAGATTATGGACGGCAAGCCGGTAGTGTTCCGCCTCCTCGATCCTCCTCTTCACGAGTTCGTTCCCAAGAGCGAGGACAAGCGCGAAGAACTCGCAAAGGATCTCGGTATCAGCGTGGAAGAGGTTGACAAACGCGGTGAAAGCCTCCATGAGGTGAACCCTATGATGGGACATCGCGGAGTGCGTCTCCACGTCACTTATCCTCTCATTGCTGAAACTCAGTATCGTGCCATTTTCACGGCAACTGCTGAACTTCAGAAGGAAGGATTCCATCCTCAGCCTGAAATCATGATTCCCGTCACAGTGTCAGCCCGTGAGCTTGAATTCCAGAAGGCACACTGCGAGAAGGTCCGTATGGAAGTTACCGCCGCTACAGGCCAGACAATCGAATATCAGTTCGGTACGATGATTGAGATTCCCCGTGCAGCCCTTACAGCTGACCGTATAGCCCGTACAGCCGAGTTCTTCAGCTTCGGTACCAACGATCTTACCCAGATGACCTTCGGCTTCAGCCGTGATGACGTGGGTACTTTCATGGGTGACTATCTCGGCAACAAGATTCTTGATTCCGATCCGTTCCAGACCATCGATACCAAGGGTGTCGGCAAGCTCGTGGAGCACGGAATCCAGAGTGGCCGCAGCAAGCGTCCGGGTCTGAAATGCGGCATTTGCGGTGAGCACGGCGGAGATCCCGATTCAATCCATTTCTTCAACAAGATCGGTATTGACTATGTGAGCTGCTCTCCTTTCCGCGTGCCTATCGCAAGACTTTCGGCGGCACAGGCTGCAATCAAGCAGAATAATTAGGGGTTTTGTTTTGCACGAAAAAGGCGACTTCGAAAGAGCCGCCTTTTTTGTATATTCGGGAAAATCTGTCTGCTAATACCTGTTCAGGGGAACTCCTGCAGTCATCTGATTGACTTTCCGCTTGACGTCGGCGAGGACTTTGGCGTGCTCCTCGAGTTCGGCGGTCTGCTCGGCCGTGGGTGCGTCAGCCTTCTTGAGGCTGAGCGCTCCTATGTGCTTCTCGCAGGAAGAGAGTACGCTGTCGATAAGCGCGACGATGTCAACCATATCTTTCTCCATGAATCCGCGTGAGGTGATGGCCGGTGTGCCGATGCGGAGACCCGATGTCTGGAAAGGACTGCGGGTGTCGAAGGGAACCATATTCTTGTTGACGGTGATTTCGGCCTTTCCAAGCTCTGTCTCGGCAACCTTTCCGTTCAGTTCGGGGAACTTGGTGCGGAGGTCGATGAGGATAAGGTGATTGTCCGTGCCACCGCTCACGACCTTGTATCCGCGCTTGACGAATTCGTCCGCAAGTGTTGCGGCATTGGCCACAACCTGCTTCTGGTAATTGACAAATTCCGGTTGAAGAGCCTCAAAGAAGGCAACGGCCTTGGCTGCAATGACGTGCTCGAGGGGTCCTCCCTGAATCCCGGGGAATACGCTGCTGTCGAGAATCTGGCTCATCTTCTTTATGACGCCCTTTGGGGTAGTGCGTCCCTGCGGGTCATCGAAATCCTTGCCTATGAGGATAATGCCTCCACGAGGGCCGCGAAGAGTCTTGTGAGTGGTGGAAGTGACAATATGCGCATATTTGACAGGGTTCTTGAGAAGTCCTGCTGCGATGAGTCCGGCGGTGTGCGCCATATCTATCCAGAGTATGGCTCCGACCTCATCGGCAATTCTGCGCATTCTTTCATAATCCCACTCGCGTGAATATGCGGAAGCGCCGCCGATAATCAGTTTCGGCTTGCATTCGCGGGCCGTGGCTTCCATCTTGTCGTAATCGATAATTCCTGTCTCGGGGTTCAGCCCGTATGCTACAGCATTGTAAAGGATACCGGAAGCATTGACCGGAGAACCGTGGGTGAGGTGTCCTCCCTGGCTGAGATCAAGCCCCATGAATGTATCGCCGGGTTTCAGGACTGCCATTATGACCGCCATATTGGCCTGTGCCCCCGAATGCGGCTGAACGTTCGCCCATTCTGCATCATATAATTGTTTCAGACGGTTGATTGCCAGTTGCTCAATCTGGTCAACCACGTAGCATCCGCCGTAGTAACGGTGCCCCGGGTAGCCTTCGGCATACTTGTTCGTGCAAATGGAGCCCATGGCCTGAAGCACTCCGTCCGAAACGTAATTCTCGGAAGCGATGAGCTCGAGTCCTGATTCCTGACGGTTCTTCTCCTTGTTGATAAGGTCGAAAATCTGAATGTCCTGTTTCATTGCTATGATGTCTTGTTAAGACAAAGATAATACAAAATTGCTACCTTTGTGCCGATGAATGACAGAAAACTTCTAAATATCGAGCTCGGGCGGGTGAATGCCGAAGGGTATCGCAATCTCCCCGAGAGCGGAGTCGTCCTCGTGCTCGACAATATCCGCAGCGCCCATAACATAGGGAGCGCCTTCCGTACCGCTGACGCTTTCAAGGTCGACAGAATCTTTTTGTGCGGAATCTGCGCATGCCCTCCGTCCGCCGAGATTCACAAATCCGCGCTCGGAGCGGAGGAAAGCGTGCCTTGGGAACATAATGACGATACTCTCGAAGTGGTTGCTTCGCTGCGTTCGGCGGGCTACGGAATAGTCAGCGTGGAACAGACAGAACATTCTGTCAGTCTCGAGTCTTTTGTGCCCGGGAAAGGACACAGATATGCTCTCGTGTTCGGCAACGAGGTTGACGGTGTCCAGCAGAGCGTCGTGGACGCTTCCGACTTTTCATTGGAAATCCCCCAATATGGAACAAAACACTCACTGAACGTGTCAGTGAGTGTCGGTGTCGTACTCTGGCAGATTGCCAGTCATATTTTCAGATAATTCTACATCATACCGCCTGCGGGCATTGCGGGTGCCGCGGCTGCGGGTTCGGGAATGTCAACGATGCCGCATTCCGTGGTAAGGAACATTCCGGCCACTGAGGCTGCGTTTTCAAGAGCCACGCGCGCCACCTTTGTAGGGTCGATGACGCCGGCCTCGTACATCTTGACGTATTCGCCTGTGCGGGCGTTGTATCCGAAATCATCTTTGCCTTCCTTGATCTTCTGGATGATGACGCTGCCGTCCACGCCTGCATTCTGGGCGATTTGACGGAGGGGTTCCTCGATGGCCTTCGCCACGATGCGGATGCCGGTGGTCTCGTCGTCGTTGTCACCCTTGGCTTTGTCGAGGGCCTGGATGGCACGGATGTATGCCACTCCGCCGCCGGGGAGATAACCCTCTTCCACAGCTGCGCGTGTGGCGTTGAGAGCGTCTTCCACGCGGTCTTTCTTCTCTTTCATCTCGACTTCTGTGGTTGCGCCCACGTAAAGGACAGCCACGCCGCCCGCGAGTTTGCCGAGGCGCTCCTTGAGTTTCTCCTTGTCGTAGTCGGATGTACTGACCTCAATTTGCTTGCGTATGGCCTCAGCCCTTGCGGCAATCTCTTCCCTGGAACCAGCACCGCCCACGATGGTTGTGTTCTCCTTGGTGATGGTGACTTTCTCGGCCTTTCCGAGAAGATCGAGAGTCGCATTCTCAAGAGTGAATCCGCGCTCTTCGGAGATTACCTGTCCTCCGGTGAGGATGGCGATGTCCTGAAGCATTTCCTTGCGGCGGTCGCCGAAACCGGGCGCCTTCACTGCGGCTATCTTGAGGGTGCCGCGGAGTTTGTTGACCACGAGAGTGGTAAGAGCTTCGCCGTCAACGTCTTCTGCAATGATGAGGAGCTCCCTTCCCTCACGGGCGATAGGCTCGAGAACGGGCATGAGATCCTTCATCGTGCTTATCTTTTTGTCGGTGATGAGCACTGCGGGGTTGCTGAGTTCGGCTTCCATCTTGTCTCCGTTCGTCATGAAGTAAGGTGAGATGTATCCGCGGTCGAACTGCATTCCTTCAACGACCTTCACCTCGGTGTCGGTTCCTTTTGCCTCTTCCACGGTAATCACGCCGTCCTTGCCGACCTTTGCCATTGCATCAGCGATGAGTTTTCCGATATAGCCGTCATTGTTGGCGCTGACGGTTCCGACCTGCTCGATTTTGGAGTAGTCGTCGCCTACAGCCTGGCTGTGCTTCTTGAGGTCTTCCACTACGGTGGCGACCGCCTTGTCGATGCCGCGCTTGAGATCCATCGGATTTGCGCCAGCGGTGACATTCTTTACACCCACGTTAATGATGGCCTGGGCCAGGACGGTCGCGGTTGTGGTTCCGTCACCGGCCTGCTCGTTGGTCTTGGAAGCGACTTCCTTGACCATCTGTGCGCCTATATTCTCGAATCTGTCTTCAAGTTCAATCTCTTTTGCGACGGTCACTCCGTCCTTGGTCACCTGGGGGGCGCCGAATTTCTTTTCAATCACCACGTTGCGGCCTTTGGGACCGAGGGTTACCTTGACTGCGTTTGCGAGAGCATCCGCTCCGTCTTTCATCTTGGCGCGGACATCCACGTCGAATTTTATCTCTTTTGCCATATTGTCTTGTTGTATTAAAGTGTTGCCAGAATATCAGACTGCTTCACGATGAGGTACTTCTTGTCGTCTACGGTTACCTCTGTGCCCGCATATTTGCCGTAGAGTACGGTGTCGCCCACCTTGACCTCCATGGGCTCGTCCTTCATGCCGGGACCTGCCGCCACGATTGTTCCCTGCTGGGGTTTCTCTTTTGCTGTGTCAGGAATGAAAATTCCGGATGCTGTCTTGGTCTCGGCCTCTTTGGGCTCAATGACCACTCTGTCTGCCAAAGGTTTGATCATAAGATTATAAGTTGTTTTTAGTACTGTTTTCCCGGTCCCTCATCAGGACCGTATCTCTTGCGAACAAGGTTTGTGCCAGTGACAAAATGTCAAAACGTCGCGGGGAGGGCCAGAAGCTGATATGCGATGGTATAAGCCATTCTGAGATGCCCTTCCGAGTTGGGATGCAGGTAATCCCGGAATTCTTCCGGATTCATGCCTTTGACCCGTGTGCGGAAATATGGTTTCATTTCATCCACTTTGGGCATCAGTCCGCTCAGGCTGTAAAGGTCAATCACCGGGACGGACCATACGCCGCCGGCTTCCTTAACAGTATTGACATATTCGTCAAGAAAGATTCCGAGGGCGTTGGAGTATTCCTCTCCGGGAGCTTCGTTCGTGGGGCTGGCCCTGAATGCTTCCCTGTGAAGTGGCGTAAGCAGAATAATCTGTTTGTCCGGATAGCGGCTCTTCAGATAGAACAGGGCCTTGTTGATTCTTCCCCTGAATGTGTCTTCGTCGAAGTTGAACTCGCGATGGGCGCGCGGCGTTGTGGCGGGGCCGCTGATCCGGACTATTTTCTTGCTGATTGTGTACCATTCCCCGATGGGCGCGGATGCGTTGAAATCATTTGTGCCCATGAATATGAATATGGCATCGACGTCCTGCCCGAGTTCTCCCTCCATCCTTTCCGTCTGGGAAATGATGTCCGTCCATTGCCTGCCGCTTATACCGTAGACATAGGGCTTGATGCCCAGTATCCATTCCAGCTGATGCCAGTAAATGTCGTTGAGGCTGTCGGAGATCTGGCGCTTGTCTGTTATGGAATCCCCAAGGAATGCAATCCTGCGGCCGTTCCATTGACTTTCAATCTGTGGTTTGAACTCTTCCTTTTTCTTTGTTTTTGCGGAAACGGCTATGGAGTCTGACAACAGTATTCCGGTGACAGCCGCCAGGCAGATGAGGGCTTTTCTCATAGATGTTATATCATTTGTGGTTTTTCTGATGGAACAAAGATAATAATTTCCATTGATGTTGCGTTTGAACGGGATTTTTGTGGTATTCTATGGAACTTGCTGTACTACAGCGATTTGAGCTGGCGGGCGTTTCCAAAAATGCCATCTGGAAGTGTTGTGGGGACGAAAAAGGTGAAAAAAAGTGAATTTTTTTCGAAAAAAGTTTGGTGATTAAAAAATAATGTCTACCTTTGCAATCCCGTTCGAACAACGGGAAGGCGCTCGGCCGAGAACGGCCGGTTTTTTTAACGCCAAATTTGAAACAAGTTCATTGAAAAGATTGGAAGGAAAGTACAAGCAAGTACCGAGAAATTTAATAATCGAGAGCGTTAATTCTTTTAAGGAATTAAGGTGTCAGGAATCAGGCTAAGAGAATAAGAATATACAAAGAAGAGTTTGATCCTGGCTCAGGATGAACGCTAGCGGCAGGCTTAACACATGCAAGTCGAGGGGCAGCATAAGGGTAGCAATATCTTTGATGGCGACCGGCGGAAGGGTGCGTAACG
>JAZLLN010000025.1:0-14738 GCA_045598165.1 Candidatus Cryptobacteroides sp. | reverse complement strand
AATGTCTTCGGCTTCGAGCCTCCGGCAGGCAGCGGTACCGAGTACGTATCTCGCGCAGTGCCGGAAAAGAAACGGGGCCGACCGGCCAAGGCCAAGGTCGAGACGCAGACTTCTTAGTACAAATTATGGGAAAACTCGCATATCTTTGCTCGAATTTTCCGCCACCTATGGAAGGGACGGGACAGATGAAGGGGAAGAAGAGATGAAACTGTACGAGCGCTCGCTGAAGGCAAAACGGAAGTCATGAGGGTAATGCTGGCAAAGGATGTTCTAGCTGATTTTACTTTTCTAAATATGATACATTTCGGAAATAATTTTTTTTATTATCTTTGCAATACCATATTTTTATAACAAATAACAACACATCTATGAAGAAAACTAATTTAACTAGCTTCGTTATCAAAGCTATGCTTGGATTAAGTTTCCTTGTGGGGGGGGGGTATTATTGCATTTGCTCAGGCTAATGCAGTAAAATACGCCGGCGTTATCACAGACGAGAACGGCGAGCCTCTTCCTGGTGTATCAGTCATGATACAGGGGACTAGCGTGGGTGTTATCTCCGATCTGGATGGTAACTTCTCCATCAATGCTTCCGAAGGAAACGTTCTTGAATTGTCTTGTGTCGGTTTCCAGACACAGAAGGTTACTGTTGCCGGCAGCAACAACAACCAGAAGTTCGTGCTCGCGACAGACAATCTGAGCCTCGATGAGGTGGTCGTTGTCGGTTACGGTACGAGTACCAGGAGAGACCTGATTTCTTCCGTCTCTACGGTCAAGACTTCCCAGATTGTCAACATCCCTGTAACCAACATGGCGCAGGGCCTTGCCGGACGTTCTCCCGGTCTTATCGTTGTTCAGAGCGGCGGTGGTGTCAACGCTACACCTTCTGTCAGCATCCGTGGCGGTGGTGATCCTCTCTACGTTATCGACGGTATTATCCGTTCCGGTGATGACTTCCGCAACCTTTCACCTGATGACATTCAGTCAATGTCCATTTTGAAAGATGCTTCCGCAACCGCTATCTATGGTGCACGTGCGGCAAACGGTATCATCCAGATTACCACCAAGATGGGCGGTAGCGGCAAGCCGACTGTCGAGTATGATTTCAACTATGCTCTCTCTCAGCCCAGCATCTGGCCCGAGAAGATGAATACTATCGACCGTATGACCTACGGCAACCTCGCAGCCAAGAACGACGGCGCTACCGAGCCCTTCGGGCAGGAAGCTTTTGATGCTGTCCGGAATGGTTCCGATCTCGAGCATTTCCCCAATACTGATTGGAGAAGACTTGTGCTCAACAACTGGGCTCCCCAGCAGAAACACACAGTCCGTCTTGTCGGCGGAAGCGAGACCAACAAATATTATGCTTCCCTCGGTTTCGTTGATCAGAACTCTCTCTACAAGACGAATACACACTATATGAAGCGTGCCAACTTCCGTCTTGCAGAATCTGCCACAATCAAGGCTATCGGCCTTCAGGTGAATGTCTCTCTTGACGGTTATCGTCAGTTCCAGACCCATCCATATACGAATTCATCCAGCGGATACTATCAGGTATTCTCACACATCAACAACAAGTCTCCTCTTACGAACGGTGTCAACAAGTTCGGTCTTCCTTATCAGGTGGGAGACAACCCCGTTGCTGAAACAGCGGCAGATGCCGGATATACCAACAGCACCAACACCGTTGTCAACGGACGCGGCGAACTCATCTGGAGTCTTCCTTGGGTGGAAGGTCTTAAGGTCAGGGCGGCTGCCAACTACCGTTATTACGGAAACCTCGACAAGCAGTGGAGGAAAGATTCTGCGACATACACTTGGGATTCTGAAACTCCCGGAGCAAGCTCAAAGCCTATGCTTTATGAGGCGAATGGTACCGGTTACGGTGTCACCGCTCAGGCCTTCGCAGAATATGGCAGGACTTTCGGCAAACACACCGTCAATGCTCTTGCCGGTTACGAGCAGTACTATGAGAAGACTTTCAGCAGCTGGCTCAGGAGAGAGAACTACGATTTCGCCATCGATCAGATAGAAGTCGGTCCCGCAAGCACTCAGACCAATGGTGGCTCTGAGGCTGAACTGGGAAGAAAAGCTTTCATCGGTCAGCTCAAGTACAATTACGCCAACAAGTATTATGTAGAAGGTTCCATCCGTCGTGACGGCTCCGACTATTTCGCTCCCGGCAATCGTTGGGGTACATTCTTCAGCGGATCCGCAGGTTGGGTCGTCACAGCCGAGCCCTGGATGCAGACACTTGTCCAGAAGAACATTCTCAACACTCTCAAGCTTCGCGCTTCCTACGGTCAGACAGGTCTTGATTCAAGTGCAGGTCGTTTCGCATATCTTACCTCTTACAACCTGAACAATACAGCATACGTCCTGAACGGTGCATTTGTCCCCGGCTTCACGGAGGGTTCACTTCCTTCACCTGACCTTACCTGGTACACCACGACAGAGACCGACTTCGGCTTTGACTTCGCTTCATTGAACAGCCGTCTCTATGGATCGTTCGACTACTTCTTCTATAAGACCAAGGGATACCTTGTTGCTCCTACCGGAGAGTCTTATCTCAATCAGATTATCGGTGTCACAATGCCAAAGGTCAAGTCCGACTCTGAATATCAGAGGGCAGGTATTGAAATCCAGCTCGGATGGAAAGACACTGTCGGTGACTTCCATTACGATATCAGCGGAAACTTCACCTGGTTCAACTCTATGTGGGCTCGCAAGGCAGACGAAGCTGAGAGCTCCTATATGAACCCTTATACAAGGGAACAAGGAAGCCTTGAGAACTACTACGGCACACTCTATCAGAGCGCAGGCTATTTCCAGAGCGCAAATGACGTTCTCAACAATGCAGTCTACACCAATGCCGTCAACACCGGCAAACTTACAGCAGGAGACATCAACTACGTTGACGTCGATGGTGATGGCCGTTTGACCAGTGCTGACGCCAGGAAACTTGGAAACTCATCCACCCCTCGCGGACAGTATGGTATCAATGTCTTCCTGGGCTACAAGGGATTCTCCCTCGGTATGCTCTTCCAGGGTTCTACCAACTTTGATATCAATCTCAACAGTCCTGGTATGTCAATGCAGACAGGACAGCTCACTACTCTTCCTGTAGCATTCGACTATCAGAGGGATTTCTGGACTCCCGACAACAGGAACGCTGCCTATCCCCGTCTTATGGCAAGTACCGGTCTCAACAGCCAGAACAACTTCATAAGCAGCAACTTCTGGCTTGTCAACGGTGCTTACTTCCGCATGAAAGATCTTCAGTTCTCTTATGATTTCAAGTACAAGCTTCTCAAGAATGCCAAGTGGCTTTCCAAACTTGCTCTTGGCGTTTCCGGACAGAACCTCTTTACCGTTTCTAACGTAACCAAGTTCGGTCTTGACCCTGAGAATGCTTCAGTCGAGAACTATGCATATCCTATCGAAAGGGTTATCGCATTCACACTTAATGTTGGATTTTAATTGAAAAGCGCTATGAGAAAATATATAAAATACGGTGTTTTCGCATTATGTGCTCTGGCGCTGGCTTCCTGCCAGGATGTTCTTGACACTCATCCCACTTCGAGCTTCGATGATGATGCAGTGTGGGGGAGCAAAGCCACAGCAGACGCGTTTGTAAACGCGACTTATAGCAATGTAATGGGGATTTGGGCCGGCAGCTCAGCATCTATCGGCTGGGAAGCCCGCACTCCCAACTGCGTAAAGTGCTCACAGGTCGGTGAAGGTATCGACAATTTTGCTCTTGAGAGCATCTCTAATGGTGACGATTACGGTGTAAACCGTTCGGGTATCCTAAGAAGCTGCAACCTTAATATCGAGAAGGTCGAAGCATCTAATGTTCTTACCACAGATGAGAAGACAGCCCTTAAGGCTGAGGGTTATTTCCTTCGCGGTATGGTATTCTTTGACCAGGCCAGGAAGATGGGCCGTTTCCTTCCCATCAAGCAGGTTCTTTCTCAGGACAAAGAGGCAGAAGCCAAGATTGCTATGACCAAGGATCTCAAGGAAAGTTGGAAAGCCGTCACAGATGACCTTCAGGCTGCAGTCAGCGGACTTCCCAAGACAGCGGCTTCAGGCCGTGCCACCAAGTATGCTGCAGATGTGATTCTCAGTCGTGCAGCACTTCAGGCATATGCTTACACCAATGAGGCTACTTATCTTGATATGGCAATCAACGCTGCCAATGATGCCATCAACAACAGCGGTTCTGCCCTGACAAACAATTATGGCGGAATGTTCCAGAATTCCGGTGCTACGGATAAGGAAATCCTTCTTGCCCGCTATTGGCTCAGCACAAACACTACGCATGATAGTTTTGCTGAAATTCAGCAAGCTGCCCCCAATATTCCTGCTGACGATCAGAGGACATCCGGTTGCGCTAATATATTCAAGAACGCCAAGACTGGAAAGACTTTTGATGCTTGGGGAATCTATTGGCCTACTCAGGATCTCGTTGATCAGTATCTTGTAATTGATCAGGCTACCGGCAAGGCTCTGCCTTGGTATGAAACTTCTCAGTTCAAGAACAATGTTGATGTGCTTGATGCAACTACTGTTACATCTGCTGGTCAGATAGATTCTTATCAGAGGACAAACGGAGAAACCAGAAACATGCCTACTGCCGCAGATTTGAGCAACGGAAAGTCCGGTTACCCTCTCTTTGCAAGATACTACAAGGTTAAGGCTGATGCCACAGAGAAGAACATCAGTACACTTATGTATGCCAACAGGGACAAGAGACTGGCAGCCAGTGTAATCTTTGATCAGGCTCCCGAATTCAATGGTGAAGCGTTCGAAACCAATCTTCAGGGAAATGCCTCTCAGGGATTACGTGACAAGGAAGACGGTGGCTGGTACAACACTACTACTGGCTACTACTGGAGAAAGTACGTCGTTGACGATGGTGATCCCAATATGTTCTATGCAAACAAGACTGATTATCATATGTGTATCGCCAGACTTGGTGAAGCATATCTTAACCTTGCCGAGGCTTACCTCCTTAAGGGAGAACCCACAAAGGCTGTCGAAGCTTTCAACAACACGAGAACAGTCCACGGCGGACTTCCCGGTTCAGAGGCCACAACGCTTGAAGAGGCTTGGGCCGACTACATCCGTGAGCGCAACTGCGAAATGACGAACGAAATCGGCGATATCTATTTCAGCTACCTCCGTTGGGGCAAATATGGCGGATACGCCAACCACGGACGTCCTGCGGGTGATATCGTTTTTGACCTCGACAGACCCGCTTACAAAATCGAGATCAACAGAAACCGTTCGGTTGTCCTCGTAGGTCAGGCAACTCTTCTTAACGGCGCGAACAGAATGTTCACCACAAAGCGCTATCTGCTCCCTATTAGCAAAGGATTCCTCGATACCCGTGAGGCTTATGGTCTCGATAACAATCAGAATCCCGGTTGGTAATATATAAATGATATGCATATGAAAAAGATAATATCAATCTTAGCACTCGCAATCTTCACTCTAACGGGAACTTCCTGTCTTAAGTCAAATCTCAATCTTGACACGTATGACGGAAAGGACATTACCAGTGTCGTAGGTGTTTACTACAGATATCTCGGTGAGAACGTTATCCCCGCAAGCGGAGAGAAAGAAGTCAAGCAGGTTACTCTTTCTGTATCGAATGTGGCTATCGATGCCAGCGCCGGTACTGCATCTGCTGATGTCACGCTTCCTTCAAACTTCCCTGAAGATCAGAAGGCGAGCATAGACGCTACCAAACTCTGCGTAGTTGTTGGAATTTCCACTGCTGCTGTTATCGAACCTACGGGCAGTTCTCCCAAGCTCGGACTTCCCGGTGATTGGAGTAAAGAGAACACTTATAGGATTACGGCAGCTGACAACTCTACGAAAGACTGGAAAATCAAGATAAATTTCAGCAAATAGTTAATTTTTAGTTAGTAATAATTTTTGAATTGGGGGCTCCGGTAAAAAGCGAAAACTCCGGAACCCCCTTTTTATTTATGATAGTTTTTCTCCAGCCAAAATATGAATAAACTGTTATTAATCATTTTGTCATCTCTTGTTGCGGCTTGCAACGGAGCTGAGTATTCTGTTGCAGAATCACCTTGGGACGAGTCGCTCGGCAATCATCGAGCAGTCATCAAAGTTGATCAGAGCGCAGAAGCTGTAAATCTGGACATAGAATGGAGAAGACACGACAAGTGCATCGACAATGTCCTTTTCCTCGTCATTGATGCAGAGACTGGAGACACAATCCCCAATATCCTTAGAAATGAGGTAAATAGGGAAAGGTGCAGCATCGCTTTCGGCCCAGTTGGCAAGGCCGGGACTTATTATTTCTACTACCTGCCCTTCCCTGTAGAAAGAGGTCACGGATATACAAGCGGGAACTATTATCCTGTTGAGAACAAGCCGGATCCTTCGTGGGCAAAAGGAGCGAAGGGGACAGCAGCTACAGCTAAGTTGGTCCGGTTTGAATCAAGGACTGCGTTCGACAGCTTCTACCCTATGGAGGTCATTGCCACAGCTGCCGAGGCGGAAGAATACATCAAAGAGAATGACCAACCTTGGTATGCATTCCCGGAAGACAGAACAAATCCTATCCGTATGCGCCACGATATTCCTCAAAAGTGGCTTGCTGTCAAGCAGGGAGAGGGGTTCTTCGGGAAGGCGGCACCGAATGAATACTATACTTTCCAGATAGGCATCTGGGCCCCGAAGGGTGATGTCAAATCTGTTTCGTACTGCATCAGCGATCTCTGTTGTGATTCAAATGTCATCCCGTCTTCAGCCACTACCTGTTTTAACCTGGAAGGCATTGGCCCTTACGGAGATGAATTCACGAAGGAAGTCAACGTTCCTGCAGGTGATGTCCAGGCGCTGTGGTTTGGCGTAGACATCCCGGAAACCCAGAAATCCGGCACATATAATGGCAATGTTACCGTTTCTTCAGCTGATGGTTATGCTATGGTGCTGCCTGTGTCAGTCAAAGTAGAAGGCCGGGCGATTGCCGACAGAGGGGATTCGGAGTTATGGCGTCACAGCCGCCTTAGATGGCTGAATTCTCAATTGGGAGTGAGCGATGAACCCACATCGTCTTTCCCGTCGGTCTCCGTCAACGACCTTTCTGTAAATGTGGCCGGCAAGACTATCACAATGGATGCAAAGAGCGGGATGCCCGCCCAAATCAGCCATAACGGCAAGGAAGTTTTCAATTCTCCGATGGAGTTTTCCGTTGAGACCTTTGCGGGAAGGAATTTTATTGACGGGAATACTACAATCAGGGAGTCGACTGACGGTCACGTCACTTTCGTCTCACACTCCAGCGCGGACGGTCTTTCTTATGACGTTGAGACAAGGACCGAATTTGACGGTTGGACGGGAATTACTATAACATTGACGGCCGGGACTGATATCAATGTACAGAATGCATCTTTGCTTTTCCCTGTCAATGAGAAGCAGGGCAAATACTTTATGGGGCTGGGCCTTGAAGGACAAAAGACCCCGTCACACTTTAAGGGCGGATGGGAACAGACACCATCCAACAAGAAATATTGGCCGTTTGACAGTTTTTGGATTGGAAACTATGATGCCGGCTTTCAGGCGGAATTCCGTGGAAGTTCGTACAGCGGTCCTCTGCTGAACCTCTATCACCCCGAATTCCCGGAGTCGTGGTATAATGACGGCAAGGGAGGCTTTACCCTGACTTCTGCTGCAAATCAGGTGAAGATTTCGGCCTATTCCGGTCCTTTCCGGATGAAGGCAGGGGAGAAGAAGACTTTCGAATTCGCTATTCTTGCTACACCTATTAAAGGACTTGATACCCACAGCCAGTTCGTCAACAGATACTATCACAACGGACAAGCGCCTACTCCGACCCGGGAAGAACTGGATAACGGTGTGAAGATCATCAATGTCCATCACGCCTCAGCACCGAACCCATACATCAATTATCCTTTCCTGTCCCGCGATACGCTTTGTGCCTTTGTAAACCGTTTCCATAATGAGGGAGTCAAAGTTAAGATTTACTATACCCTAAGGGAACTCTCCAATTCGGCATATGAGATTTGGGCTTTCCGCAGTCTAGGTACAGAACTGCTGCGTGATGGCCGTGGTGGTGGTTACAGTTGGCTGCGTGAGCATTTGACGGACGGATACTATCCTCAGTGGTACACACATTTCAATTTCGATACGGAGAACGGACCGAGTGCTGATGCTGCAATACTTACCTCCGCCGGTGATTCAAGACTTTACAATTATTATGTGGAAGGCTTACAGTGGCTGGTAAAAAAAATAGACATTGACGGGCTATATCTCGATGACGTATCCTTTGACAGAAGGACTCTGAAGAGGATGCGCCGCGTAATGGACAGTGTGAAGCCGGGGTGTATGATTGACCTTCACTCCAATACAGGATTCTCAAAGGGCCCGGCTATCCAGTACACTGAATTCTTCCCCTACATAGACAAGGTCTGGTTCGGTGAAAGCTTTATGTATTTCCAGATGACACCTGAAAATTATCTTGTAGAGTCTTCCGGGATTCCCTTCGGACTCACGGGAGATATGCTGCATATGGGCGGGAACAAATGGCTAGGTATGCAGTATGGAATGACGGTCAGGTATCCCTGGTTTACTGAAGGAGTTTCCTGCGATCCCAGACCCGTGTGGAAAATTTGGGATGAGTTCGGCATAGAAGACTCAAGGATGATAGGCTTCTGGGAGGACAATCCGCTGGTCACCGCATCCAATCCCGATGTGAAAGTCACATCATATCTGAAAGAAGACGGCAGCCTGCTTATTTCTGTCGGCAATTATTCGGAAAGGGACAAACGGGTGAGGCTCATCTTCAATACCGACCGATATGATGGGTGCAAACTTGTAGCTCCGGATATAGAAGATTTCCAGGATGCCGCTGAATGGAATATGAAAGATGTGATCTCAATAGCTTCAAAGCAAGGATTATTGCTTAAGGTAGTTAAAGGTTAATAAAGAGTTTATGAGGTCACACGAGGGATGGTTTTTTTGAGCCATCCCTCCTTTGTTACAATAGGTTAATGCTCCAGGCTTCTTTTAATTGTATCCACCAAGGCGGAGACTGTGTCAGGGAAGCCAATGCCAAACGTTTTGAGTTTTGAACAGTCCATCGAAAGGTTCCGGCCCCAACTGTCATCCGGGGCAATCAGTTCCTTTGGGAATCCGCTCGACTCTGCAACTTTCAACATCGTGGTGTAGCTGTCGAAAGAATTGCCGGAGCCGAAATTGTAGACTCCGCCATGCAAACGGCCGAAGCTGGCAATTATGTTGTCGCATACCGTATCGACATCGGACATCCCACGGTATTCCTTAGTGGAAGCGTTGATTGTATGATTGTCTTTAGCGGCGAGTACCATTCGACTGACCATATCGGTATGCGGAAACGCCGGATTGAAGTCCTCGAACATCCAGGTCAGTCTTAATGCTATAGCATCGGGCAGAATATCCAGCACACGCCCTTCCATCAACAGTTTGTGCTCACCGTAAATATTGTTTGGGGAGACCGGTTCCGATTCGGACAACGGAGCCCGCCCCGGGCATCCGCCATAAACCTGGTCGCTGCTCATCACATAAAGTTTGGCTCCCGACTTGCTGCAAGCTCTCGCCAGATTTTCGCATCCATTGACATTCACTGCCATTGACTCATCAGGATGCTCCTTTGCATATGCAGTCAATGAAATGGCGGCGCAATGGACAAGGATGTCGGGCCGGCATTCGGAGACCGCTGCAGAAACTGCCCCGGCATCGGTGATGTCCAATTCTTTGTGGTTGAATGGCAAACACTCAAAACCCTCCCCGGAAAGACGGGCTGTCATATGTCTTCCGAGGAATCCGCCTGCTCCCGTGACCATTACGGAAACAGTATTCATCGATTGCAATTGCCGTGTCAATACTTTTCTATAAGATTTACGCATGCTGCAACGGGGTCGTTGAATGGCTCCACGGGCGAAACTCCCACGGAATTCCTTACCCAGTCCTCTTCCCATTCTATGAAGTTGAATTCTGTCTTGTTCTCTTTGGCGTCGAACCAGTTCTGCCACCTGGGGAGGTAGTAATCCCTTATGAGACCTGACCAGATGCGGGCGGAATAATCGTCCACGGGAGGGCCCCAGATGGTGATGAGACGTTTGGCATTATGTTCATAGTAATCGGCCAGTTGCGGTGTATCCCCCCAGGCTCTGGCGTAGGATACCCAGTTCTCAAGTCTGAGATTCGGGTGAGAGGCAAGCACCCTGTCCAGAGCCGTACCCATCTTTAGGAAAGCATCCTTTTCCTCGGAAAAATCCTCTCCGGTGGCAACTTTTGCATAAATGTCCTTCACCGTTTCTTCCATCCTTGCGCCGAGATAATGAGCCGTCATCTCTTCAAGATCATAAACGTACAGGGGAGAATCGGCAAGTTCACACGATGATGACGCAAAGGACTTGACGGCGTCGTACAAGTGCCCGTCGATCCGGATGGATCCGTGCCTCATCGTTCCCGGGCGGAACTGCCACACATAACGCGGGTGGTCGGTAAAACTGCCATAAACCCCCTGGCGCATCTCTTTCCAGAAATCCTTTATGCCTTGGGGAACGACTCCGTAGCGGCAGGCGCTGTAGTTGTCAAGCCATTCATCCAGATCAATCTCCCCGTCAGTCCAGCCGGCATCGGTGAGCAGTTCGTATATCACCTCGTTGTTCTCTATCCCTTCCGGAGCGAAACCGAATGCCGTCAGATTGCCCCTGTTGGCGGAGTTGGTCGCGTCCAGCCTGCCGTTCGCATAATAATCCAGGATGCCCGTCAGTCCGGTCTTCCCTCCCATATTCGGTATCACGCTGTACACCCATTGCTTGCCGAAGAAGCCCTTGTAGTATTCCCAGTTGTACTCGGATTGCCACTTGCACTTGTTGTAGTCCGCCGCAAGGTCGAGAAGCAGCATCTTGTTGTCCGGCACCCTGCTCACCAGAGCGGCCAGAGTCTCATAGTCCCAGATGTCGTGCTGATAGCCGAACATCCAGCCCTGCATCACCCACACGGCATCCGGATTTCCCGCCCTGATGGCGTCATACACTTTCTCCCCGTAATCCGCCAGCAGCTGATATCTGGCGGGCTCTCCCTTCGGAGGGAAGGGTATGTCCATCTCGTTGAAGCTGTCGGCCAGATAATAGTCGCATTTGCCGAACTCCGCCTCCCATTCCTCTATGAACATCCGTCCTATCTCGCCGAACAGTTCGTTCTGAGGGTCTATCATCCAGTTGTGGAAAGCGCCTCCGGACCACGACATCTCCATAAGCTTCAAGTCAGGATACAGTCTTGTCATCGCTTGAGGCACGAATCCGGCGAACGCGGGGCATATCGGACTCATCCCGAGAGAACGCATCTTATCCAATATCCGGTGCATCAGTTTCACCTGTCCGTTGTGCCATTCAAGAGGAAGCGGACCGTCGTGATGGCTGATATTGCCCATCCGCATCCAGGGGGAATGTGCGGGTCCCACAAAATAGTCCGCTATCTCCTCATCGGTGAGTCCGAGTTTCTTCCACACACGGGCCGTGATGGCTTCGTTGGCAACCAACGCCAGAGGCATATCAATACCGTGAAGGGCCATCCAGTCTATCTCGCGGCTCCAGCGCTTCCAATCCCAATAGGGCATCGTGTAGCCGTAAGTCACTACGTTGAAGTAGTAATGATGCCTGAACGGTGAGACCTTGGTCACGGTTCCGCTTTCGTCAGGACGTTCCGGCAGGATGAACCTGTCGCCCGACCAGGAGCAGATGCCTGCCTCCTGCGACTTGACATATTCGTAGAATCCGCGGCACAGGGCAACGTTGCTGCTGCCTTCTATGTGGAGCACGCCGTCTTTAACCTGATAACTGAACTGGTCGCAACCATTCTCCTTTTCAAGAGAAAGAGAAAGTTTGACGGGATAATTGCCACCGGTGAAGTTGTCGATGACTTCTTTTGCGGGGTTGGTGGATGCTGCACAGGAGGCAAGAGCCGCAATCAATGATGCCAGAGATAAGATATTCAGTATTTTCATAACAAAAAAATATTACTAACCATTAGCTTTCATTCCATTGTAAACTCGAGGGCAAAGGACTCGGCCGGCAAACCCTTGGGAACGTTCACGGTGACCCTGTCTCCGGAAACTTTGTATTTTACAGCCTTGCCGTTTGATACGAGGGTCATCTTACCTGAGGGAATGTTGCCGGTCCATTCTATAGTTGCGGGGAGTTCTCCGTCACCGTCCTGATATGAATACAGTGCATAGAGGGTCCTGCCGTCCTTGTCAGCATTGAACCAGACGCGGTCGCAGTGATAGTTCCCGGTTATCCTGGTGTTGTAGATGGCCTTGCCGTATTTCCTCAGCCAGATGCCGACTTCGGAGAGAATACCCTGCGTCGTGGCGTCTATCTCTCCAAGAGGTGTAGGGCCTACTCCAAGGAGGTAGTTTCCACCTTTGGCTACAATTTCGATGAGGTTGGAGATGACTTTGACGGCGGTTTTGAACTGCATATCCGGTCTCCAGCTCCAGCTCCTCAAAGCCTCGCAGGTTTCCCAAGGGATATTTTGCTGCCTCTCCGGGATTACCCATTCCGGTGTCTGGTAGTTTTCGTTGTGGTTGCGCCTTGCCCTGTCCACGCAGATAAGTCCGGGGTTGCGTTCCCTGGCTCCCACCAGCACTTCATCAAGGCCTATCTCGGAGCCGTCAACCTGCCCGCCGTCAAGCCAGAGGATGTCGATTTTGCCGTAATCGCTGGTCAATTCCTCGAGTTGTCCCTGAGTGTATTCGATATACTTCCGGAAGATATCCGGGTGCTTGTTGACATCGTAGTTGTACATCCTGTCCGGGGCATCGAACAGAGGCGACCAGTAATATGGGCAATGCCAGTCCGGCTTGGAGAAATAGCACCCCACCATGAAGCCCTTGTCGCGGAAGGAGTTGAATACCTCCTTGGTGACATTGCTTCTGGGATCATCCCCGAACGGCCCGTTGGTTATTTTGTAGTCGGTGTACTTCGTGTCGAACATACAGAATCCGTCGTGATGTTTGGTTGTGAACACAAAGTATTTCATCCCGGCGTCTTTCATGATGTCAGCCCATCCCGCGGGGTCGAACAGAGTGGGGTTGAATGCTTCGCTCAGCGACCAGTACCACGTTCTGAATTCATCAATGGACATATTGCGCTTTACCCTCTCATCGTATATCCATTCTTCGTCCTCAGAGCACAGAGACCAGGATTCCATAATGCCCGGGACGGCGTAAATTCCCCAATGGAATATGACACCGAACTTGAGGTCCTGCCACTCGTCCAACTTCTGCAGCACGGCAGGATCGGAAGGGGCGGTATAGGAGTTGTCCTGTGCGGTGGCATTCAGGGACACGAGCAGCGCACAGACTGCGGTGCAAATCAATGATGCCGGAAGCATAAAATGATTAAATTTCATAAGTGCGCAATATAAATTTTTCGTTTTATCAAATATAGAAAAAATCTGGGATATGTAAAGAGCAAATTCAGCACATTCCTATACTATTATCAATTCAAGAAGTGACATAAGCAAAAATACTTATGCCACTTCTCCGACCTTTATTTATTAACCTAACCTATGAAGATTCTTCTTATGTCTAAAATAGATTATCCTATATTGTTTCAGTCCCTACGTGTGAAGTCAGACAGCTGATTTGAGAGTTGATTGCACCCGTCAACTTTGTCAAGGTCCAGTGAAAATTCAATTAGGACATTACTTCCTGTGAAAGAATCGATGACCTCTTTCGCGGATTCAGTCTTGACAGCGCAGGATAAGATAATAATCAGGGAAGCGAACAGGAAAACCGATTTTCTCATGATATCAAATTTTAATGAATATTTAAATTGCTTAATCAATACTCTTCCTCGGAAAAGAGTAAAAGGGGCCTTTTGCAGCTATCTGTAGGGCATTTAGGCTAAAAAATAGGATAACTTATTTTTCCTCCAGATTCCGCCATATTCCAGTTAGCCTGAGTCGGCGGGCTAACTTATTATTCCGCCATATTCCGTTAAATTCCTATCCACAAGTACACAAAATGCCGTTTTTTAGTTAGCCTATTTTTTTAAAAGTCAGGCTAACAGGCGAACCATTCCACCTCGTTCCGCCAGGTTCCGCTTGCAATACTCTTTCTTCTTAGAATCTTCGTGGTTTTTGAGGGTTAGCCTAAATTAGCCTGCTCGAAACATCCGCCCCAAAAGTCAGTTATATTTATCAAAACCTTAATTATCAGCATCTTAATAGTTAGCCTAAGTTAGCCCGCTCTGCGAAAGACGACTTTCTTTTCATGGAGGAAGAATAGGATGTAAAAATCCGTCTCCGAATGAGGTATAATTTTATAAGTAGTTCGTGATAAGACGCTGATTATCAAAGGTAATATTTATCTATTACCATAAATAATACTTAATTTGTCAATAAATGACTTTTCCCAGTTGAAGAGTGTAAGGAGAAGTTCATCGATTGCAACACGCGAAGTCCACACAGCTTGGAAGACTTTAACAGTATCCCGTGTGCTAATGAAACATTTACTGGACTTGGAATTCAATTGAATCTCATTACCAGAATATCAACAACTCTCATAATCGTTGCGAACTTGAATTTCTGGCCTCGAAGAAGGGGAAGATATACCTTTGCGGAACGAGGGCGGTTGATGATAGCCAGGGCGGCCTTGATCATAATCACCGAATCTATTTTTT
>JAZLLN010000024.1:0-28354 GCA_045598165.1 Candidatus Cryptobacteroides sp. | reverse complement strand
CTGAGACCACCATGGGCAGTAGTGCCGGTGTGCTGAACGGCACACGCGAGGTGCATGTGGGCAAGCCATTCACCAACTACACCTATCAGGTGCTGGACAGCGACCGCAATGAGTTGCCGGTAGGCGTAATGGGTGAGCTCTGCATTGGTGGTATCGGTCTGGCACGTGGCTACAACAACATGCCGGAGCGTACTGCCGAGACCTTCATCGAGTGGCAGGGCAGGCGCATCTACAGGACCGGGGATTACGCCATGTGGACGAAGGACGGCAATATAATCATTATGGGCCGTACGGACAACCAGGTGAAACTGAACGGCCTCCGCATCGAACTCGGGGAGATAGAGACCGTTATGTCACAGCAGCCGGGTATGCGTCAGTGCGTCGCGGTGATCAAGAAAATAGGCAGCATAGACAAACTTATCGGCTACTATACCGTTGATGAGACTGTCGCCGGCATTCCCGTTCAGGAATATGAGGACAAACTCAGGGAAGATATGTCGGTAAGGCTCACTCCATACATGGTGCCGGGCATTTTCGTCCGTCTCGACGAAATGCCTTTGACCCCTGTCGGCAAGACGGACGTGAAACGCCTGCCTATGCCGGAATTGAGGAGCGGAGGGTATGTGGCTCCCGGAAACGAGGTTGAGAAAACCTTCTGTGAGATCTTTGCCGGAATCCTGAAGGTCAACCGGGTGGGAGTGAATGATAATTTCTTCGAGATGGGAGGTACGTCGCTTGTGGCAATGCAGTTGATAGCCGAAGCGGCCAAGGCGGGATATTCCATGGTGTACAAGAGCGTGTTCGACAACGCCACGCCCGGGCTCCTTGCACGTATGCTCAGGCCTGAACTCTATAATGAAGAATCCGGGCGCAGGAATCTCCCGATGATAGATGAAATCGAGGCATATGACTACAGCCGGCTGGATGAAGTGCTTGCCGCCAATACCCTGGACACATTCCGTCAGGGACAGTGCTACGAACGTATGGGCGATGTGCTCCTGACCGGAGCGACCGGCTTCCTTGGCATTCACGTTCTTCACGAGTTGATTGAACGCGAAGACGTGCCGCACATCTACTGCCTCGTTCGCGGTGGCAAGTCCATTTCGGCCGAAAGCCGGGTCCGTACCCTGTTGTTCTACTATTTCGGGCAGAAATATGAGGATCTGTTCGGAGAACGCATCCTTGTCGTCAACGGTGACGTCACCGATTCAGAGGTGTTCGGGAACTTTGACAGGCATATTGACGTCGTGTTCAATTGTGCCGCCAACGTGAAGCATTTCTCTGCAGGTACCGATATTGAGGACATAAACATCAAGGGCTGCCAGAATTGTATTGATCTCTGCGTACGCACCGGAGCGAGGTTCATCCAGACCTCGACGGGCAGTATCGCCGGTCTTACGGTGAGTGATTCTCCCGTAGCCCCGCATTTCCTGAACGAAAAGGACCTTTACTACGGGCAGCAGCTTACGTCCAAATATACGGCATCCAAGTTCCTCGCCGAGCGTGCTGTACTCGACGCTGTCAGAAACCGTGGACTTAAGGGAAAGATCATGCGTCTGGGCAATCTGTCCGCCCGTTCGACTGACGGTGAGTTCCAGATAAATTTCCGCAGCAACAACTCGATGGCCGCCCTAAAGGCTTATCAGGTCCTCGGCTGCATCCCTTATGAAAAGGATTGCGGATATTCGGAATTCTCTCCTATCAACGAGGTCGCGGATGCGATTGTGCGTCTGTCGATGACTCCTGACGCTTGTACTGTCTTCCAGCCCGGCAATGTCCACTGGCCGCCTTACGGCGATACCATCGATTGCATGAACCGTATCGGCATCCCGATCGAGCGTGTTGAGAATGATGAGTTCCAGCGCCGTCTAGCGGAGGCTATGCAGGATCCGGAGAGGTCCGAACTTGTCCAGAGCCTTGTGGCGTACAAGGAGGAGAACGACGGACTCTTCAGGGTGGTTAACGGATGGGAAACCAAGTCATTCACGGCGCAGGTGCTGTTGAGACTGGGCTTCCGATGGTCATTCACCACTTGGGACTATGTGGAGAACTACTTGCGTTGTCTTCAGGGCCTCGGTGTATTCGACAGTGATTTTACACGTTAGAGAAAAAAGATGGAATCGGAATATATCAGGAGAATAGTAGGCAATTGCCTTGATTTCCCGGAGCGGGTGGCGGTTGTCGATAACGATGGAACCCGGCAGACTGCGTACGGAGAGATTCTGGCATTGGCGCTCAAGACTGCCGCATATATTTCCGGGCGCGGCATAAATGTGCAATCGTTCATTACCGTGAAGTTGCCTCCGTGTGCGGAATATATGGCGGTGGAGATTGGAATCTGGCTTTCACGTTGCGTTGCGGTACCTATGGGCGACAAGTTCCCCCAGGAGCGCATCGACTACATAGTCGCCCACTGCGAAAGCCCATTGACCATAGATGAGAACGTTCTGGCCGGAATAATATCCCGGCCCGCGGCTGACATCTCCGATGTGCTGTATCCTGAAGACAGTGATGGTGCTCTTCTCATCTATACATCCGGCAGCACGGGCAAGCCGAAAGGCATACTGCACAACCATTCAACGCTTATTGGCAACAACCCTCGCGTACCTGCGGTCATTGCACACGACGCGGACACGCGTTTCGGAGCCGCTTCGCCTTTCTATTTCGTCACCATCCTGGGCAATTTTGATGTCCTGTACGGCGGAGGCGTTGTCCACATCCTGAGCGATGCTTGTAAGGCCAGTGCGGAAGCCATAGAGAATTATATAGATGATAACGGGATAACGGTCTGTCATATCAGCCCGGCCGTTCTGACAATGTTCCACAACCGCAGCAAGTCGCTCAGAGCTGTAATCACGGGAGGAGAGAAACTGACGACGCAGCATTCTCAGGACGGGTATGCTCTCTTCAATATGTTCGGAATGAGCGAAACCGGTGGAGCCGTTATGTCTTACGAAGTGGCCGAAATGTCGGATTCCGCACCCCTTGGACGTGGCATCAACCGCATTGTCGCGCGCGTCGTCGATGAGAAAGGCGAAGATGTCCCTCCCGACATAGACGGGGAACTGGTTCTCAAAGGACCGTTCTGCAAGTGCTATTTCAAAGATCCGGAGCGCACCGCTTCTCTCTACAGGGACGGTTGGCTGCATACGGGTGACGTGGCCCGCATTGATGAGGAAGGCATAATACACTACGTCAACCGTAAGGACTGGATGCTGAAAATCAACGGTCAGCGCGTTGAGCCGGGTGAGATAGAGAGCGTGATGAAGCGTGTGTCCGGAATAGTGGGAGCCATAGTCCAGGGCGTCGATAACGGCCGGGGCAGCAAGTATCTGTGTGGATATTACACTTCCAATGGTCCTGCTTTAAAGACGGAAAGCATAATAGCGTTCCTTAAAGAAAGGTTGCCGCACTATATGGTGCCGCTGCGATTCGTGCATCTGGACAAATTCCCGATCAGCGCCACCGGCAAGATTGACCGCAAGAACCTGCCTCTGCCACAAAGAGACCGTTCTGACCTGCAGCCGCTTGAAGGGGATACGGAAAACGAGGTCGCCGGGATATTCTGTCAGGTTCTGGATATCAACGCCGAATATGTGGGCGCGGACTCGAGTTTCTTCGAGCTCGGAGGCGATTCTATACAGATTATGCGCCTTTGCGCTGAAATCAGCAAGACTTTCCACAAGGATGTGCCGCCCGCCGGCATCTATGAGAATCCCACGGTTCGCGGCATCGCCCGGACGCTTGAAAGCTCTTCGTCCGAAGCCCACTTGGACTATGTCTATTCGTCCCATGAGGACAAGGCGCCTCTCGTGTTCATACATACCGGCAGTACCGGCAGTGAAGCGTATTACGCCCTTGCGAACGACATCGGCGACTGCTGCTCTTTCTCGGTAATAGAGCAATACAATATCTACCATCCGGATGACATCAGAGATGGAATTCCCGCCATCGCGTCCAAATATATAGAAATACTCAAGAAACGTCAGCCGAAAGGCCCTTATAACCTGGGTGGCTGGTGCTATGGTGGAATGATTGCCTATGAGATGGCATGCCAGCTCAAGGAGGCGGGGGAGGATATGGGCAGCCTGATTCTTATCGATGCCTACATCATGAACAGCGACTATGACAGGCGCCTCGTCATTGCCAACCAGGTGGAACGGGTGAACAGGGAGTATTACGAAAAGAGTCCGCTTTTCGCGGAATTCCGTGAGCGGGGGATGCTGGAGACCATCATTGAGAATTCCCGCCGCGTGGGGCGCAATATGGCGGAGTTCGAACCTCGTCCGTACACAGGAAGGGTGCATTTCTTCAAGGCGACAAAGATCGCCGATGACCTGCCGGCAACGCAGCGGACGTATTTCGCGCATATAGTGCGGGAGCTGGCAGGGGGACTCCAGAATTTCATCCCGGAGCACCAGCTTACCATTTATGACATTGCGGAACATCACGACGGTATGATGTCAGAAGTCGGGCGCAAGGTCATCAGCAACCGCATACGCAACATAATGGAAACGGAACTCCTTTATATGGAAGCGGACCGTCTGTTCAACGACCAAACATCTTCAAAACCATAATTGTTCATGCAGAGCTTTTTTTGTGACACTCTGGATTACTATTGCTTGAATGAAAGCATATCCAAGTCGTTCCGCTACATAATACAGATGAAGGATACTGTTGACGGCGGGGCGCTTCGCAAGGCGCTCGACCTCACCATGATCCGGTATCCTTATCTGAAAAAGCGCATCGTAGCGGATGAAAGGGGGTATGAACTGGCAGACAATGATCTGCCCCTCGTGGTCAAGGAATCGGACAAGCCGATGACACTGTGCGGCAGTGAGTCAAACTATCATCTTTTCGCACTGACATATTACGGCAAGGACATCTTCTTCAATAACGTGCATGCCATATTTGACGGCCGGGGCCGGGGACCTGTACTTCACACCCTGATGTATTACTATTGCCGGATGCGTTACAATGAGGAAGTGGACATGCCCGGAGTATGGCTTGCCGGCAGCCCTGTGGATCCGGCCGAATATTTCGACCCGTTCACCAAACCTCTGCCGGAGTTGGATGACCTGCTGCCAATGCCGGAAGTCCCGGCCAAGGCGCTCCGTCTCGAGGAGCAGGGGCTTGTAATCCGCTCCAATCAGCATCTGCACTACATACGAATCCACGAGAAACAGCTCATGTCCCTGTGCAGGAGCAGTGACGGCACGCCCAATACCATACTCTCGCTCCTTATGAGTCACGCCATCGACAAACTGCATCCGGATGCCGAAGAGCCCATCATCAGCCAGGTCTATTGCGATTACCGTAGTGCCGTCGGAGCTGAGAAATCACATAGGAATATGGTGACTACCCTGCCGCTGGTATATGACCGTTCGATGAGGGATATGCCGCTTGAAATGCAGAACACCATTATGCGCGGCGATATCCTGTACCTTTCCGATCCGAGCGTCCTGCTTCATACGGTGACGGGGATAAAGGCGGCTTGCGAAGCCGTGAACGCCCTCCCTTCGCTGCAGGACAAGTTCAATGCGGTAGCTCAGGGGATGGGATCTTTTTTCAACCAGACCACCTTTGCCATCAGCTATTCCGGCAAGAGGTCCTTCGGAACCTGCGACAGGCATATCGAGGCTCTCTTCCCGGCAGGAGAACCTGTCGGAATAGGCATCCTGATAGAGGTTACAGCCGCTGACGGATGGTTCTATATAGTCTTTATGCAGGATTGGCGGGAGGACGTGTATTTCAACGCTTTCCTCAAGGAAATTGTAGGCCTGGGATTGGATTTCGACCTGCTGTACAGCTCGGAAGCCAAAGCTCCCTCCTTCTCTTTGAAATGATATGCAGACAATGCCTGAAAGGAAACCATATCTGATAAACAAGGCTTTCAACCAGTATCTGTGGGCCTCCATCCTGACAGTTGCGGCGACACAGATTGCGAATATAGTCGATGCCATAATAGTCGGCCATCTCGTCGGCCCGGAAGGTCTGGCGGCCGTGAATCTGAGCAAACCGCTGCTTCAGGCATTCTTTGCGGTATCATGTTTTTATGTGGCCAGCTCCACGATTCTTGCCGGAATGGCTATCGGGAGGGGAGACCGGAAGGCGGCTGACAAGCTCTTCTCTTTCTCTGTCGGCCTTTCCTTGCTGCTGGGAGTTCTGTTCACTGCATGCGGACTTCTTTTATTTGACCGGCTCTCGGCGGTGCTCTGCCAGTCGGAAACACTGCGCCCTCTGTCGGACGCTTTCATGCGTATCACTCTGGCTTCTGCCGCGCCCCAACTCCTGATGCTGGCCCTGAATCAGTTCGTCACTGTGGACGGTGACCCGAAACTGGTCTCCAGGGCTGTCATTGTGGGTAATTTATTCAATATTCTGCTTGATATCGTATTCATCAAGTACTTTTCTATGGGAATCGCCGGTGCCGCCGGCGCCACTTGCGTAATGTATGTGGTGTGCATCATAATGGTGCTGCCACATTTCAGGAAAAAGGGGAGCCTGCGCCTGTGCAGGACAAATCCCGGAGAAATTGAATTGGGAAGGATATTTTCCATCGGCCTTCCTCTTTTTTTCTCGACGGCGCTCTTTTCCGTCCAATATATCGGCAACAACTATGTGGCTTCACGCTTTCTTGGCGATGACGGACTCATCGCGCTGGCCGTTTGCATACAGTTGCTGGCCTTTTCCATGATTGTTCTGAACGGTACGCTCCGGGCCATACAGCCTGTAGGCTCAATACTCAAGGGCCTGGATGACAGTAAGGGGATGCTGATGCTGATGAAGCGCGCTTATGCGTTCATGGCTGTATGTTTCACCGTATTCACCGCGATTCTGATACTGTTTCCGGCGCAAATCGGATCCCTGCTCGGTGTGCCGGAAGGGAGCGGCCTCGATATGGTGAGAAAGGCCGTTCCCCTGTTTTCATTGAACATAGTCTGTCAGGCAATGCTGTGCAACCTGCTTCCGGTGTTTCAGTTCTATGACAGGAAGGGACTGGCTCTGCTGCTGTCCATTGCACAAACCCTGCTCCCCATGCTGTTCTTCCTTCTGTTGCGGGGTAACTGGATAGGATTCTTCGCGGGTCAGGCGGTGACAGGTCTGGCCATAGGTGTCTGGGAAATGATTCTGCGCCATAGGGATCCCAGTCTGAGCAGGTTTCTGCTGATTCCGATGAAAGATGATGCACAGGTTCTGGATATGACCTTGGAAACCACCTCACAGTCGCTCAGCGATGCGGTCTCTTCCCTGCGTTCGTTTCTGTCGTCCAATGGAATTGATTCCCGCACCGTCAATATCGCCTCGGTGTGTGCGGAAGAATTCATCAACAATATAATCCGCCACGGTCACGCCAATTCCATCGATCTTGCGGCATCCGTGAAAGACGATGTCACCCGCATATCGATTCACGATGACGGAACGGCCTTCAATCCGGTTGAAGCAGTCCGGTCCTCCGATTCAAGGATAGGACTCGGCCTCACCCTCGCAAATGCGTTCTGCAAGGATATTGATTACAAGTATATCTTCAATCAGAATATGGTGACATTGAAAATCATGAACTGATCCGGGGATCGGTTTCATTGTTTCATTGCCTCCGCGAACGTGTCGTCTATTGTGAGATAGATGTGATAGAATGCGTTATCGCCCAGTTTGGAATAGCGGCTGACAAGAGCCCGCACCTGTGTCATGATGTAGGCATCCGGCCATTCTCCGCGTGAAGGCTTGAGCCCGTCTTTTGTGGCGGCAAAATCAAGAAATTTCTGAGGAAGTCCGGCTTCGTCCAAATAATTCAGAAGCTCATTGTAGTCATCGATTCTCTGCAATTCGGCTTTGTATCTGTCGAAGAACGCAGAGGCGAAGCGCATAGTGGTGGCCTTCTTGTTGCAGTCGAGGTAGAAACGCGATGCCCTGGTCGTGTCTATCGGCACGAACACATCGGGGATTATGCCTCCCTTCTCAATTTTCATGCTGTCTGCGTCCACCATCTCTCCGGTTCCGTATCTTTCATATACTTCCAGTCCGTAGTCATCGGAATAAGGCTTCTGAATGCATCTCCCCGACGGTGTATAGAAACGTGCTACCGTAAGTCTGATGCCGGAGCCGTCAGTGAAATACACCGGCTCCTGAACGAGACCCTTGCCGAATGAACGCCGTCCTATGATTCTGCCCCTGCCATTATCTTGAATGGCCCCGGAAAATATTTCGCTTGACGAGGCCGTGCCTTCATTGATAAGAACGTCAAGACGGATATTCTGAAGTATTCCCTTGCCGTCCGCTTTGGAATTTTCGCGTTTTCTGTGCAAACCTTCCATATAGACGATTCCGGCATCTTTGGGAAGGAACATATTGCTCACGAGGAGCGCCTGGTCGAAGAATCCTCCGTTATTGTCCCTCACGTCGAAGATAAGTTTTGTCATTCCTGACGAAAGGAGCTCCAACGAAGCCTTTGCAACCTCCGGATATGTCGTGCGTGAGAATTTGGAAAGTCTGAGATAGCCCGTGGTGTCATTTACCATGAAAAATGCGTCCACACTGTGTGTGGGTATCTTTCCCCTGGTGATTTCAAAGGGAATGATTTCGTCATCGCGTTTGACGGAGACCGTGACCTTGGTCCCTGCCGGGCCTTTCATCCTTCTGACCATGCTGTCCTGCGGGAAATTGACTCCGGCAATAACCTTCTCCCCCACCTTGACGATTCTGTCGCCGGGCAGCAGGCCAATCTTTTCAGAAGGACCTCCGGGGATAACTTCGAGTACGATGGCGGTGTCGTTGGGGACGTTGAACTGGATACCAATACCGTCAAAATTGCCGGCAAGATCCTCTTCGCTTTCCTCCAGTTCCACGGGCGGCATGTATATGGAGTGAGGGTCGAGCTTGGCAAGTGCGGCAGTGATTGCGGCATCGGAAACCTTTTCCCTGTCTATGGTGTCCACATAATTTGCATCGACAGTCTGAAGAACAAGATTCAACTTTCTCCAATCCTGATTTTCCGTTTTGAGGAGCCTGGCCCTTTGTCCAATCTTCTGGAATACAATGGTGCCCATCGCTCCTAACAGAACAGACAGCAGGACAATCGTGATGAAATAGCCTTTCTTCATTATTTATCCACCTTTTCACATTCAATTCCGGCCCGGCGGAGCAGGTCTATTCCGTCGGTAAGGCGGTACTCGTCGCTGTAGACAACCCTTTTGATACCTGCCTGGATAATCAATTTTGCGCACTCCATGCATGGTGAGGCCGTGACATAAAGAGTTGCTCCTTCGGAACTGTTCCCGGACTTGGAGACCTTCGTGATGGCATTGGCTTCTGCGTGGAGAACATATGGCTTGGTGATACCGTCTTCGTCTTCACACACGTTCTCGAATCCGGACGGCGTACCATTGTATCCGTCCGAAATAATCATTCTGTCCTTGACTATAAGTGCTCCTACCTGACGACGTTTGCAATATGAATTCTTCGCCCATATTGCCGCCATATCCAGATAGCTCCGGTCAAATTTGTTCATTGCTTAAAACAGGTTCTTAGTTCCTTTGATATAGATATCTCTTGATATTGCGCTTGGGTGTCCTTTCAAAATCCTCGGGCATAAACTCCACCTTGCGGATCTGGGCATAGGCGGGAAGAACCTTGTTGATTTCGGGCAGGCTTGTCCTGATGCGCTCCATGAGTTCGTCCCGGCTGATGCCGTCCTGTCCTGCAAGATGGTAATCCGGGTAGATCAGGGCTGTGAGGCCTCCGCCATCTTCAATGACAAGAGAGTCAACCACGTAACTGACGTTGTTGATGACGGCTTCAAGTTCCTCCGGATATATGTTCTGTCCGGAAGGCCCGAGTATCATGCATTTTGAGCGGCCCTTGAGGTACAGATAACCGTCGCGGTCCACAACTCCGATGTCGCCTGTCTTGAGCCAACCGTCCTCCGTAAAGGCTTCAGCCGTCGCTTTCTTGTTCTTGTAGTATCCAACGAAGAGATTGTCGCCACAAACCTGGATTTCTCCCGGAATGTTTTGAGGATCATCCGAATCGATGCGTACCCGGCAACCTGGAATAGGTACTCCGCAGGAGCCTTTTCTGGTCTTGTACCACTTGGAATAAGTTATGACAGGCGCACATTCCGTCATACCATAACCCACGGTGAAGGGGAAATGGATGGAGCGGAGGAAATCTTCCACTTCAGGGTTGAAAGGAGCTCCGCCGAGGATGATCTCTTCGAACCTTCCTCCGAACGATTCAATGAGGCCGTCACGTATTTTCTTGCGTATGGTCTGGCCCAGAATGGGAATGTTCATATAGACCTTGTTCCGGTCCACAAGTGGTTTCAGATGTGACTTGTAGACTTTCTCGATAATAAGCGGAACGGCAATGATGAGGTCGGGATGAATGTCGGAGAACGCCTTCAATATTATCTTCGGGCTGGGCAATCTCGTCAGGAAATAGACGTGGGCGCCGATGATGAAGGTGTGAAGGAATTCAATGGCCAGTCCGTACATATGGGCGGACGGCAGCATCGCCACCAGTTCGGATTCGCAGCTCATCTGCGGTTCCGCCACCTCTGTGGCAAAACGGAGGTTGCACAGAAGGGCCCGGTAGGGAATCATCACTCCCTTTGAAAAGCCTGAAGTTCCGGAGGTGTAATTGATTATTGCCAGGTCCTCCGGGAGGTCCCGGACATAACTTATGTCTTCCGGCTTGAGGCCTTCCGGGTACTTTATGTTGAATTCATTCTGGAGTTCATCTGCAGTAAAACGGAGGCTCTGGTCCTTGGCATACAGGCATTCGAGTGTGCTTATCTGCAGGAACACTGATACGCCGGGCATCTCCTGTTCGGAAAGGCCTTCCCATATGAACTCATCCACAAAAAGGATTTTTGCTTCCGAGTGATTGACCAGATAGTGTATGTTCTCCGGTTTGAACTCGTGAAGAATCGGTACGGGAACGGCTCCGTAGGTCATTGCGGCCAGGAAGCATACTCCCCAGCTGGCCTGATTGCGTGAGCAGAGAGCCACCTTGTCGCCTTTTTTCAACCCCCATTTCTCGAAAGAAATATGCATTTGGCTGATACTGACGGCGACCTCTTTATATGTCAAGGTAAGGCCCTGATAATTGGAAAGGGCGGGCCTTTCCCAATTGTCGCGGATACTCTGCTCGAACAGTTTGTTTATGCTGGTGAAATCCATCAGAACGACAGCTAAGACAGTTTGGTGTATGCCACTTTGCCGACAAGGGTTTTTGGAAGGTCGTCGCGAACCTCGACCTCGTATGGCATCGCGTATCTGGCAACGAATTTCTTGCAATGGGCAAGGATGTCTTCCCTGAGTTCAGGGGAATCGCAGTAACCTTGATTCAGAACTACGAACGCCTTGACTTTCTGCATCTTATATGGGTCCGGGACTCCGATGACGCAACTCATCCTCACTGCCTTATGGGCATCCAGGACATTCTCGATCTGAGAAGAATAAACATTGTAGCCGCTTGTGACAATCATTCTCTTGATACGCTGGCGGAAATATATGAAACCTTCTTCGTCCATCATTCCGAGGTCTCCGGTGTGGAGCCAGATTCTTCCGTCTTCATCCTTGTGGAGGGTGCTGGCGTTTTCTTCCTCGTGGTTGATGTATCCTATCATTACCGTAGGGCCGGAGATGCAGATTTCGCCTTCTTCGCCGTAAGGCAGTTCTTTTTCAGTACCGGGTTCGCAAATACGGAAAATCATATCGGGGTAGGGAATTCCTATACTGCCTTCCTTTTCCTTGTCGTGCGGAGTGAGGCAACTTGCCGTAACGCACTCCGTAGTGCCGTAACCTTCGCGGATGCGGACTCTGCTGTGGTGCTCCTTAAGGAATGCGTCGAACTTCTTCTTGAGCTCGACGGAAAGGGAGTCTCCGCCGGAGAAAACGCCCCTGAGACAAGAGAGATCCGTTCCGTCAAGATAGGTGTTGCGCGCAATTGCCTCGAAGAGAGTGGGAACGCCCGCAATGAAATTAGGCCTGTTCTTCTTGATGAGCTGAGCATAGCTCTTCACGTTGAAACGGGGTACCAGGATGGACGTGCCACCGGTGAACATCATCGTGTGGATGCATACTCCAAGTCCGAATCCGTGGAATACGGGCATGGCGGCAAGCATCTTGCTGTGCCATACCTCCTCGTCGGCCATCGTGGCTGTCTGAAGGGCAAGGGCGTTGAAGTTGTAGTCGGAGAGCATGATGCCTTTGGAAATGCCTGTGGTACCTCCGGAAAAGAGTACGACGGCTTCCGTCCTGCAGTCTTTTTCACAGACGTATCCGTCCTGGACATTATCAGCTCCGGTGAGAAAATCGTTCCATTTCACAACGGTGTCGGATGTCACCACTTTCGGGAACTTGCGCTCCGTGGTGAGCCTGTACAGGAAAGGAAGAATGCCGGGGAGCTCGTCTGAAACTCTTGCAATAATTATCTTCTTCAGTTTGCACTGCTTACTGACATCCAGGAATTTTGCATAGAACTGATCCAGGGTGACAGCGTAGTCGCAGGAAGCTTCATTGATGTACTGGACAATTTCGCCCACGGCACTTAAGGGGTGCACCATTGCGGCAACGGCGCCTATTCTGTTCAGACCGTAAAGACAATAGATGGCTTGAGGTACGTTGGGCAGGCATACAAGGACACGATTGCCCGGGCGTACTCCCATGTGGTAGAAAGCTTTCGCAGTCCTTTCGATATTGACGGTCATCTCGGCGAACGGGATTTTGCGACCGTTGAATGAAAGGGCGATGAAGTCTTTCTCTCTTGCGGCGGTGTCAAGGACCGCTGCGCTCATTGATTTTTCGCTGTAATTCAGTGTATGGGGGAGATTTCCGTAACTGGAAATCCAGGGTGTTGCGGTTTTTTGTGACATGGTCAGAATTCTATTTCAATGGGTGTAGCGGCATCCTGTTCGAGGAGCTCGGGATTTTGCAGGAGATAATTCAGGTATTTGATGCTTTTTGCAAAGTAGAAGCCGTCGGCGATTCTTTCGTCAATGGTAAAGCAGAGTCTGATGGTGGGCTTCATTTCAAAGGATCCGTCTTCCTTGTAGAAGGGAATGGTCTTCATCTCGTTCATCACGACGAAGAATGAGTTGGTGCCCCATTCGAAAACGTGATGATAGTCGGCGCTCATCTTTATGCTTCCAAGGTTGGTGATATAGACGGTGCTGTAGCAGGGGTCGTCTTTCTTCAGGGAATCGGGATAGATTCCGTGGTACTCCATATGCCGGAGAATCCATACGAAGAAGCGGAAGAACGGGCGGGGGAGAGCCTGGTAGAAATTGAATTTGTTGGTAATCCCCTCTGTTCTGTTGTGCTTGCGGACTTTGGTGACGAATGATTCCACGAAAGAATGAACCTGTTCAATGAGGTTCCCTCCCTCTTTGTCGACGATGAAGCGCGCCAGGGCTTCCTCGGAATTATCCTCGAATTTTCGCTTGACCGTGAAAGCAATCTCAATGTCCTTGCGCTCATACATCCGGTAGCCGGAAATGAAATAATTGAGCTTGGGGCGGAGAATGATGGTTTTGGCCACTGCCGCGCAGATAACGTGGAACCATGTGTATTTGAATGACGGATTATCGGCATTCTTCTTTTTGACGTACCTGTCGACTTCCGTGATGTCAAAAGTTTCGGACATCAGTGCCTCGTTCGCGCATCTTGTCGGCATCACATACGGCATGATGACGTGCATCGAATCGGCATTCCTTAGATAATACGCGTCCCGGCGGTCCCTCCGGTCTTTTTTGCGCGTTTTTGAATCAGCCATCTTTGGTTAAGGTTTAGGTTTTCTATATCCTCCAAAGATAGGTATTTTTCTTGCCAATAGCAAGTGTCAGTTCTTGATGACCGGGAATACAGTCAACCTCAGATAGCTTGTGCCATAGGGTACAAGTTCCAGCTGCGTGATTTCCGCACCGTCCGCAGGAACCGCATTGTCCGGATTCTCCGGAGTGAAGACTCCTTCATCGAGATCCCAATCCTTTATCTCAATGACGGGAACGGCGATTCTGCAGGCGGCTTCGTCGAAAGGATATTTCCCGCTTCCGGTCCACTCAAGTCTCAGGTCTTCGGCATTTGCATTGCAGAGGGCATAATTCCATTTGGCCGCAGGGACCTTGTTCCAGGATTTGAATGAAGGGTTTGCCGACGCTTTGCCGTGAATGTAGTTGTATTCTTCCAGATCTTCGGTGCAGATTTCGGGAATGGCGTAGGTGAAAAGCAGCGGTCCGCGTTCTATGTAGCTGCCCTGATTGTCCAGATCTTTGATGCCGATTGGCGTTATGAAGGAGATATGGATGGAATCTCCCGTTCTGAAATTCCTGTGGACGGATGCAAACCCGCCTTCGGTAACTTCGAAATTGGCGGGTTCGTTGTTGAGCTCTATCCTGATGTCATCCACCCATTCGGGGATGCGGAAAGAGAATGACATATCGTGGGCCCCCGGTCTGCTGAAATTGAAGGAGAATGTAATCTCATCAGAGAAGGGGTACTCCGTCTTTTCGTTAACGGTGCAACGGCTGCCGTCACTAAGATTGAATCCGACTTTGGACGGGCCGTACATTGCCGCCACGAGTTCGTCAGGACCGGACATCATCCACATTCTGGCCACATAGTTGGGCATGGCCCGGTGCACGTTGCCGACGCAGCATTCCACCTGGTGTACGGGACGGTATTGCATCCATGTCCTGCCGTGCATGAATTCGTTGTTGTTGGAGTGACCTGTGCTTATGAACTGGTTGACGGAGGACAGATATTGCAGGGTCTTGAAATCCTTGCCTATCGCTCCGGGAAGTGCATTGAAGGTGGCCTTTTCTATCATATCGCCCCATCTGGACTCTCCCGTGGTCATCAGGAAGTACCCGAGTGTCCAGCTGTAATCAGTGATGTCGCATGTCTCGTGACTGTGGTTGACAGTCTTGCCGGCGAGATATTCCGCACTGGAGATTACTCCGTCGGGAAGCAGGTCTTCGTCTTCAAGACGATGTTCGATCCGGGTGGCCCAGTCAAGGTATTCCTCTTTCCCGGTATATGCATACAGCAGCAGGGGAAGTTTGAGCTGTTCGCAGCATGTCACGCCATGTTCGTGGAGACGCTCCTCTGTGAACCGTACGGAATCACGGAGCCATAGATCCCCATTCTGCCAGGCGCTTTCAGCGTGTTCGAGAAGGTCCGGATTGCCTGTCTGACCATAAGTCCAGAGCGCGCCCTCGATATTGACGGCGTTTCTTGCTTTCCTCAGGGTGTCTGCCTGGATGCCCAGGAAATGGTTCTCCAGAACCGGCAGGACGGTTTCATCGCCGGTGGCATAGTAGTAGGCCTGGATTGCCCGGAAATATACGGCCTGAGGCCATACGACATAACGGTCGTCATCTTCCGCCCCGTCGCCGGCCCCCCATCTAAGTCCGAAGATTCCCTGTTCGTTGATGTCATTGAGTGAATAGTGTATGCCTTTCTCTATCTTGTCTATGAATTTCCTGTCGTTCAGCAGGTATCCGAGGCGGAGCAGTCCGTCGCTGTAGTAGGCAGTCTGTTCATACCTCCACCAGTCGGAGCCGTGATTGCCGCGTTCGCGCGTGATCTCTCCGTCCCAAAGACAGGTATTATAGGGATAGCACATTGCTTCAGGATGACCGGAAAGACCGCTTCTCTGCCGTTCCAGAAATTCCCTTATCCATCCTTCCGGCTCGACTGAGCCAATGAGACCTTCCGAATAGACGCCATATGGGGCAGGGAAGAGTTCAGTTACCTGAGTGTTCCTGCCGCAGGATGCAAAAATGAACGCAATGACGGTCCAAAGACAGAATTGAAGTTTTTTCATTGTGCTATGAATTGATAAACGATATTACCCGTTTGTTTTGGAGGCGCCGACTGTGATGCAGAGAATTTTGACAGCCTGGCAGCCCTTACCGCGAAAGCTCTGAGGCAAGCGTCAGGAGAAGAACAGCTTTCATCGACTTTGGCGGAAAGAACTGTCCCTGAATTGTCGACGGCAATAAGGACCTTGACCTCTCCGGCACCCATGCACCTGTATGCAGGAATAGGGAGATGACTGGCCTTGCGCCCTTCCAGTTCATATGAAAGAACCGATGGTCCGGAGTATTTCTTTTCCTTTTTGCTTTCTCCGGACTCATTCTTCTCGGGCGCGGATTCCACATAATCGTCTTCTTTTGCCTTGAATCCCTTGTCAAGTTCCTTCTGGAGGCGCTCGGCGTCCTTGTAGAGCTCTTCGGCATTGGTGCCACGGTCATCCTTGAGCGAGCTCCGGTCCACTGCGACATTGCGGACGGGTGTACCACCTTCCGCGATCATCTCTTCGAGACGTCTGGAAATTTCTTCCTTGAAAGCCACCTCACGCTGCAGTTTTTCCAACTGCTCCATTTTGGTGAAGTCAAGAACAAAGGAAGTTTCCGCCTTTACGGCACGGTCCAGCTGGGTGGCAAGAAGAATTATCAGCACCACAAGGTGAACAATCACTGTGATGTAGAGTCCCGCCTTGTCTTCTTTTGCCAGCCGTTTCACTAAGAATCCGTTTTGTTGCAGTTCAGAGCTTTTTCCACGGTGGCCGATATGATATCGACAGCGACTTTGTTGTGCCCGCCCTGAGGTATTATGATGTCGGCGTATCGTTTGCTGGGCTCAATGAATTCAAGATACATGGGCTTTACGGTTCCACAGTATCTCTCAATCACCCAGTGAACGTCCTTGCCCCTTTCTGTGATATCCCTTTCGATGACACGCATCAGGCGGTCGTCATCATCCGCATCCACAAACAGTTTGATGTCCATCTGGGACCTGAGCTTGGGGCAGGTGAAAATCAGGATGCCCTCGATGATGATGACATCTGCCGGGTTGACCCTGACGGTTTCAGTCTCTGATCTTCCGCAGGTCAGGTAGGAATAGACAGGCTGGTCAATGGGCCTTCCCTGTATCAGTTCTCCCAACTGCTCGCAGAGAAGATCCCAGTCGATGGAGTCGGGATGGTCGAAATTGTGACAGCGTTTTTCCGCATCGCTCAGATCGCTGCAATCCTTGTAGTAGGAGTCTTGGGAAAGGACGGCCACACTCCCACCGATGCTCTCGGTGATTGCTTTGACTACCGTGGTCTTGCCGCTGCCGGAGCCTCCGGCTATTCCTATCACTAACATATTAATATTCTGCGTTCTTGGGTGTGCGGGGGAACGGGATGACGTCGCGTATGTTCTGCATGCCGGTCACAAAGAGCAGCAAACGCTCAAAGCCGAGGCCGAATCCGCTGTGAGGGCAACTTCCGAAACGACGGGTGTCGATGTACCATTCGAGATTCTTGCGGCTCATCTGCAGTTCGTCGATACGTTCCTCAAGTTTCTGGAGTGAGGCCTCTCTCTCGGAACCTCCGATTATCTCTCCAATTTTCGGGAAGAGAACGTCCATTGCACGGACTGTCTTTCCGTCTGCATTCTGCTTCATGTAGAAAGCCTTGATGTCCTTGGGGTAGCCTGTGAGAATCACGGGTTTGCCGAAGTGCTTCTCCACGAGATATCTCTCGTGCTCGCTCTGCAGGTCAACGCCCCAGTATACGGGGTATTCGAATTGCACGCCGTCCGCGATGGCTTTCTCCAATATTTTTATTCCCTCCGTATATTCGAGGCGCACGAACTCTGTATTTACGACACTCTGAAGCCTTTCAATCAGTTCGGGGTCATATCTGTCGTTGAGGAATCTGACATCGTCGTAGCAGTTGTCAAGCGCATATCTTACAAGGTGCTTGATGAAATCTTCGGCGAGGTCCATATTATCATTGATGTCGTAGAATGCCATTTCCGGCTCAATCATCCAGAATTCTGCGAGATGGCGCGGGGTGTTGGAATTCTCGGCACGGAATGTCGGTCCGAATGTGTATATTTCTCCGAGGGCCGTCGCTCCAAGCTCTCCCTCGAGCTGGCCGCTGACGGTCAGGCTGGTCTGCTTGCCGAAGAAGTCTTTCGAGAAGTCAGGCTGACCTTTTTTATTTTTCGGAACGTTGTTCAGGTCAAGAGTCGTGACCTGGAACATCTGTCCCGCCCCTTCACAGTCGGAGGCAGTGATAAGAGGTGTGTTGAGGTAGACAAAGCCCTTGGAGTGGAAGTATTCGTGAATGGCAAAGGCCATTTGGCTGCGTAGTCTGAATACCGCTCCGAACGTGTTGGTCCTGGGCCTCATATGCGCCACTGTGCGCAGATATTCGAAGGATGTGTCCTTTTTCTGAAGAGGGAAACGCATCGGGTCACATTCGCCGAGAACCTCGATGTCGCTTGCGTGCACTTCCACGTCCTGCCCGCTGCCGACGGACTCTACGAGTCTTCCCTTTACGCTGATGCAGGCTCCGGTGGATATTTTTGACAGAACCTTTTCTGTCTCCTCATTTTTGTCGACGACAAGCTGAATATTCTTGACTGTCGAACCGTCGTTGAGTGCGATGAACGCTATTTCCTTGTTGCCTCTTTTAGTCCTTACCCAACCTTTGACAAGGACTTCCTCGCCCGGCTTCATTCCGAGCAGGTCTTTGATTTTTATCCTTCGAATTGTTGACATTTGTCTAAAGTCGTTCTTGAAAATTTTAAAAAGCAGCCCTCATTGAAGGGGGCTGCTTTATGAAGTGAGGCGGGGATTACTCGCCTTTCCTTGCGGAATACATGATCTTAAGCGCAGAGCAGCGTCTGAGCTCCTGCTTAACATCTGTAATGATACCCATTCTGACGTCCTGGTCGGCGCGGATGTTGACTGTCATGAACTGACGGTCACCCTCGCTCTTGGAGTCACGCTCTGCCGCGATAAAGTCACGGATATCGTCAACTGTCTTGAAAGAGTCGTTGAGCTGGATACGGGCATCTGTACCGAACTGTGCCTGATAGGTCTTGGTAGGGGAACCGATGTTGATGTATGAAGCAAGATCCTTTCTTTCGAGTTTGACAACCTCGGATGCTTCGGGAAGCTTCACGATAACCTTGTTCTCCGTTTCGCGGAGCTGTGTGGTGACCATGAAGAAGAACAGGAGCATGAACACGATATCGGAGAGGGAGCTGGAAGTTACTGCCGGCACCTCTTTTTTGTTGTTGCTACCACCGAATTTTGACATAATTCAATCTCCTATCTTTTTTTCTTTCCAACGTCCTTGGGCTCTGCCTCGGAAATGTTCTGAGGGATGGCCTTCTTGACAATGCCCTGCTCATCCTCTGTCAGTGCGGCGAATACCTTGCCGAATTCCCTTTTTGAGAATTCATCGCGGAGTTCGTTGACAGCCTTCACAAGTTCGTTCTGAACTGCGATGTAAGCCTGATAGCTGGTACCACGGTCATTCTGAAGTGAAATGACACCCTTGGAAACCAAATACTGCTTGCCGCCACAGTCCTTGAGCTCCTTCTCGGGAAGGTTGGGATTGTTGGTAGGGTTGGAAAGGAATTCCTTTACTTTATCTTTAAGCTGACTGACGTCCATAGGCTCGCTACCCGCAAGAATTCTGTCGGCGGAGTTGATCTTCACCTGGAGGATGTTACGGCGGTTGACCTTCTGGTCTTCAACCTTCTGGTCCTTGTCGGGCATAGGCGGAAGACGACGTGACAGACCTGTCTGAGAACCCATTGTGGTGGTCATCAGGAAGTAGCACAGAAGAAGGAATGCTATGTCAGCCGTAGAACTTGAATTAATTGCTGGTGTTTTCTTGCCCATAGCTTATTTCTTGTTGACCATAGTCAAACGAACTTCACCGACAATGATTGCAATGACTGCAAGTGCGCCGACAAAGTAGGTAAGATTAAGGATAGTGTCAGTGAGTTTGAGTTCAGCCGCAGTAGGGGTTGCTGTGGTAAGTCCCACTGCGGGATCGCCTGCCGCAAGGAGGTATGCCACGAGGCAAACCACTACGACAGCGGCCGCTCCGATGCCGAGTTTGACGAGCATCTTGGGGTCGTTCTTGATGCCTTTCCACAAACCTACACCGATGGTCGCCACGAGAGTGAGGGCGAGCATTATGTAAGCCCAGTAGAGCAGAACGTCAGTCCAGGCTCCGTCGTTGGCCTCGAATCCGCTTGCAAAGCCGATAATGAGGAGAACGAAGCTGATGACGATCAACGCCAGCATCATCCATTTGAATGTTTTTGCGTAATTTTTCATTTGAAAGTGCTGTTAAGGCGATAATTATTTCTTCTCAGCGTATTTTGTGAGGACATCAACGAGGCAGATTGAAGAGTCTTCCATATCAATGGTGATGGAGTCAATCTTGGCGAGGATGTAATTGTAGAAGACCTGAAGAATCATAGCAACGATCAAACCGCCGACGGTGGTGATCAAAGCGACCTTCATACCTCCTGCGACAACGTTAGGAGAAATATCACCGGCAGCCTGGATGGCGTCGAATGCCTGGATCATACCGATAACGGTTCCGAGGAATCCGAGAGAAGGTGCAATTGCGATGAACAGGGAGATCCAGGAAAGACCGTTCTCCATTTCGCTCATCTGAACGGAGCCGTAGGAAACGACGGTCTTCTCAACGACGTCAATACCCTGGTCGTAGCGGAGAAGTCCCTGATAGAAAATGCTGGCAACGGGGCCTTTGGTCTCGCGGCAAACATCCTTTGCAGCCTCGATTCCACCCTTTGCAAGAGCTTCCTCAACTTTCTCTACAAGAGCCTTGGTGTTGATCTTGGAGAATGAGAGATAGAGAATGCGCTCGATGGCGAGTGCAAGACCGATGATCAAGCAGATGATGATGAGGGACATGAATCCGGCGCCACCTTCGATGAACTTGGTCTTGAGGGCCTGGTGTAGAGGAATCTCCTCACCTGTACCGTTGAGAAGGTCAGCGGCGGTCATTTCAGCGGGAGCGGCAACTGCCTCAGTTGCGGCTTCTGCAGCCTGCTCGTCCTGAGCGGATGCGATGTTTGCAGAGAAGGCCATTACGCCTGCTACTGCCAAAAACATGAAAAATTTTTTCATAAGTGTTTTTGAGTTTTTAATTGATAATGTATTGTTTAGTTGATTTTCTGTCTTCAAAAACGTTGCAATTTAGTAAAAAAATCTCATTCGGCAATAATTATTCGGAGATTTCTCCTACAAGATTGACATTAAGCAAAGCCTTCACGTCATCATTGTCCGCATGTTCACCCATAAGGCAGAACAGTTTTCCAAGTGCCGCTTCGGTAGTGATGTCGCGTCCGGAGATGACTCCTGCCGATTTGAGAGCCTGCCCGGTGGCATAGATGTCCATATCGACTTCTCCCGCCTGGCATTGACTGACGTTGAGTATTATCTTGCCGTTGTCGCAAGCCTCCTTCACTATGTCTGTGAACCACGGTTTGGAAATGGCGTTTCCCGAGCCGTATGTCTCCATGATGACGGCTCTGCTGCCCGGGTCGCGCAGGAAATAGCCTGTCGTTTCCTTTGTTATGCCGGGATGTATCTTGAGGATGGTCACCCTGGTGTCAAGTTCTGTCCGGACGGTCAGGACAGTGTTTTCGCTGTACCGTCTGATTACGGCCCTGTTGTACCTGATATGGATGCCGGCCTCTGCCAGAGGCGGGCAGTTCGGCGAAGAAAATGCTCCGAACGAGGATGAGTCCGTTTTTGTGGACCTGTTTCCTCTGAACAGAAGTGAATTGAAGAAAATGGCCACCTCGGGGACCAGGGCGTTGCCGTCCCTGTCCTTGGCGGAGGCGATTTCGATGGAGGACACGAGATTCTCCTTTCCGTCCGTGCGCGGGCTGCCTATGGGCAGCTGGCTTCCGGTAAAGATGACAGGCTTGCGGAGGCCCTTGAGCATGAAACTCAAAACCGACGCGGAATAGGCCATGGTATCCGTGCCGTGAAGAATGACGAAGCCGTCATAGTCATCATACTTCCTTTTTATGAGTTTCGCCAGCGTCTGCCAAAGCCCGGACTCCACATCTGAGGAATCTATGAGCGGGTCGAATGTGAATGAATCTATTTTGAAGGCGAATTTGCGCAGTTCCGGCACTTCTTCCAGAATCTGTGAAAAGTCGAATGGCTTGAGAGCCTGATCCACCGGATCTTCTTTCATTCCGATTGTCCCGCCCGTGTATATCAGGAGGATGGCTGATTTTTTTTGCAAGAGGTTCATATCGCGAACAGGAATTTTGCGTTTCTGGAAGTGATTTCCGCTATGTTTTCTACAGGTACGCCTTTGATTTCCGCAAGGCGGGCGGCTATTATGGGGATGTTTGCACTTTCGTTCCGGGTGCCCCGCAACGGCGTGGGAGCAAGATACGGGGCGTCGGTTTCCAACAGAATCCTGTCAAGTGGAATCCTTGTGATGTCCCTGGCAATCGAGGCGTTCCTGAAGGTCAGCACCCCTCCTATGCCTACGTACCATTCCCCGTATCTGCCAAGCCTTTCAAAGGTTTCGCAGCTTCCGCTGAAAGCGTGAAGATTTCCTCTCAACCCTTTGCCCCTGAATTTTTCAAGAACAAGGAAAAAGTCTTCCGTAGCCTCGCGGAGATGAATGTTTACAGGCAGTCCGTAATCCAGAGCCAACTGCAGCTGGGTGGCGAAGGCCTCTTTCTGAAGCTCTTTCGTTTCCGCCCCGTAGTGATAGTCCAGGCCGATTTCCCCGACGGCAACGGCGCCTTTGCGCAGGTATGGTATCATCAGATCTATCTCATCCCGCCAGTTGCTCTCGACGGAACCCGGATAGAGCCCGGCCATAGGATACAGAACACCGGGATACCTGTCGACGAGCTTGAACATCCTGTCCCTTTCGGAGGAGTCGACATCCGCCTGAAGCATCTTCGTGACACCGGCATCGAGGGCCCGCCTTACAATTTCATCTTCAATGCCAGAGAAAGCCTCGTCGGATATGTGCGTATGCGTGTCTATGAATTCCATACGCCTGCAAATTTACTCTTTTTTGTCGTGAATGTAACACCTTTGATACAGATCCGTGTCAATGAATCCGTCACATTCCAGAACGGCGACTGTCGAAGCGATTGTTTCATATGACATTCCGCAACTGCGGCACAGCTCTTCCACCGTTATCCCACGATTCCTTTTGACGGCATCGGTGACGGCCGTCATCCTGTCCAGCTCTTCCTTGCCGCAGCTGTCCGAATATTTTTTCTTTATCTCCTCACGGATATCAGCCTTCCGTCTGCGGCTGAGGATTCCAAGGCCAAGAGCCCGTGCCAGGCCGTCTGGAGTGCATATTGTTTCGGCTATCTTTTCGGACAGAAGTCTGTTGCACCCCTGGGAACGGACATCATCCACTCTTCCGGGAAGGACAAAGACGTCTCTTCCGTACCCGGCGGCAAGTCTGGCGGTTATCATACCCCCACCCTTATCTTTCGATTCCACCAGAACCGTGGCGTTGCCCATACCTGCAATGATGCGGTTTCTCCTTATGAAATTGACGGGAGCGGCCGGCGTGCCAGGCGGGTAATCTGTGACCAATGCGCTGCCAGGGGAAGAGGCAATCTTGCCGGCGGCAACCCGGTGCGATGCCGGATAGACGCTGTCTATTCCTACGGGAAGCACGGCAATTGTCGGCAGTCCGTATGCGAGGGCAGCCATATGGGCGCTGATATCCACCCCGAAGGCAAGTCCGCTGACTATGGTTGGAGGATTCCTTGAGCTGGCCATGGCGCCGATGATTTTCGGACACCATTCCTTTCCGTAGGATGAGATATCCCTCGTGCCGACGACGGAAACAGTGGTTCTGTGGTTGAAGATTTCCTCCGGGGAGGAATCACTCCGCAGGTATAGTCCGGCGGGGCAGTCCTCACACTCCTTCAAGAGGGAGGGAAAGCTGTCTTCGGAGGATGAAATGAACGAACAGCCTTTTTCCGAAAGCCGTTCAAGCTCCCGGGCGGCTTCCTCCCTGGCCGAATCATTTATTTTCCCACGATATTTGCAGAAAGGCCCCAGAATGTCATTCAGTTCCGTCCCGGTCAGTTCGAAAACAGCTTTTGCGGAGCCGAGGTTTTTTATGAGTTCCGAGGCATAACGGGGCTCGTAACCGAAGATGCGGTTGAGGGCACAGGCACTTGCGCGTTCATCAAACAGGTTGTCCATAACTTTGCCAATATAAGTTTATGGAACGGAAAAACTTCCGCCTGAACGTGGTCTGACGGAAGTTTTTTATGTTTCTGAATTAACTTTATCTTATCAGATGATAAGCATGGCATCTCCGTAGGGGCCGAAACGGTAGCCGTTCTCCAGAGCGGATTCATAGGCCTTCATCACTTTCTCATATCCTCCGAAAGCGGCAACTGCCATCAGCATCGTGGAAACAGGCTGATGGAAATTGGTGACAATGGCATCCGGGATTGAAAATTCATAGGGAGGGAAGATGAACTTGTTGGTCCAGATGTCATTCGCCCTGATTTCTTTGTTTGTGGTCACGTAGGTTTCGAGGCTTCTGATTACAGTTATGCCGACGGCGCATATTTTCCCTCCGGCTCTCTTGGTGGCGTTGATTTCAGAGGCCGCCTTTTCGCTGATGATCATTCTCTCGCCATCCATCCTGTGCTTGGAGAGGTCCTCCACATCAACGTCACGGAAATGTCCGATTCCCATATGAACAGTGATGAACGTCTTTTCTATATCCTTGAGAATCATTCTGTTGAAAAGCTCGCGGCTGAAATGCAAGCCTGCTGCGGGTGCGGATACGGCACCGACATTGGTCGCGAAGATTGTCTGAAAGTCTTCCACGTCGGAAGGTTCCGGTTTCTCCTTGACCCATTCCGGAACAGGGGTTTCGCCCAGAGCGAAGAGGGCATCCTTGAATTCTTCGTAGGAGCCGTCATAGAGGAACCTGAGGGTGCGCCCACGGGATGTGGTGTTGTCAATCACTTCTGCCACCATGCTGTCATCCTCTCCGAAATAGAGTTTGTTGCCAATACGGATTTTTCGGGCGGGGTCAACAATCACGTCCCAGAGTTTCTGTTCCTTGTTGAGCTCCCGGAGAAGGAAAACCTGAATGTCGGCGCCGGTCTTTTCCTTCTTGCCGTACAAGCGTGCCGGGAATACCTTGGTGTCGTTGAGGACAAAGCGGTCTCCCTTGCCGAAATAGTCTATGATGTCTTTGAACAGCCTGTGCTCGATTTCTCCACTGTCTTTGTGGAGCACCATAAGTTTGCATTCATCCCTCCATCTCACGGGATTCTTTGCAATCCTGTCCTGAGGCAGATCAAATTCGAATTGGGAAAGTTTCATATCGTTTGTTTTAGGATAGACTTATTTTATACGGGAGGATTGGGCAAAAAGTTTCATCCGGAAAACTTCCGCGATGGAGGGGTAGGTGTTGGTGAGGAATTGCGGCAGGCAGGATCTGGCAATCCAGGCCGCCTTGGATATGTCTTCCTCCTTTTGCGGGACAAGCTCGACAGGATCATTGTATTGCATATTGTACCACCAGGTATGCTTGAGATGCCATATATCATTCCGGAAGTAGCAGTGGTCCGTTATGCAGATGAGGTCTCCGAGTTCGAGATTGCTTACTCCCGTTTCTTCCTCCACCTCCCTCAGGGCGGTGCCCCTGATGTCTTCCCCCGCTTCCTGATGTCCCTTCGGCAGATCCCACAGGCCGTTCCTGTTGATGAGCAGGAAATCGCCCCTTCTGTTGGAAACGAGCCCGCCGGCGGCATTGACTTCGCGGAATTCGGAACAGATGCCGCGATACATCCCTTCCGTATCGTCGGTGGGTATGTATATCCTGCTGAGTGATGTCGAGTCTTCGAACATCTTCACCAGAGTATGGATGTCTATCCTTTCGCCCGCATAGAACTCAACGGCATTGGGATCGGAGAGCGCCTGATCGTCGGGGCCACATATTATGATGCAACGCTTCTCAAAATAAAGTTTGCGCATTTTTCTTATCTTTGCAGCAATTAGGGTGCAAAAATAAGAAAATTACCGATATGGCACAATTCAAAAGCAAACGGGGGACCGTGTCCCGTTCACAGCAGGAGCTGTATATGTCTTTTGTCGATATGAGAAATTTTACTCAGATGCTTCCGGCCGACAAGAAGGATATGGTTGTTGCGGATTATGATACGCTGACCGCGACGGTGCAGAACTTCAAGATTTCAGTCCGGGTTTCCGGGCGGGTTCCGTATTCGCTCATCCAACTCCAGGATGCTGATGCTCCGTTTCATTTCGGTATCTCGATTCATTTCGATGAATCTCCCGTTCCGGGTAAGACGGAATTTTCCATAGACGTGGACGCTGACCTCAATCTTATGATGAAGATGATGCTTGGAAGCAAGATTGAAGAGGCGCTCAACAAGATTGTTGACGGACTTGTTGCCGTTTCCGAAGGACGGATGCCGGAAGACATGCCAAAGGATTTCAATTTCAACTGATGGAAGCCCTCCCAGTATCTGTCAGACTCAATCCGTTCAAGACTCCGCAGAGTGAACTTCCCATCCTGCAGGGAGCGCGGGAGGTGCCGTGGAGTCCGTATGGCCGCATTCTTGCCGAGAGATCCCTGTTCACTCTTCATCCTCTTTTTCATGCGGGATGCTATTATGTTCAGGACAGTTCGGCGATGTATGTGGGCCATGTGTTCAGGAAACTTCTTCCTGAAAATCCCTGCCGCTTGAGGGTGCTCGATCTGTGTGCGGCACCCGGGGGGAAGACAACGGACCTTGCCGCCAGCCTCAGGGAGCGTTTCGGCGACGACTTCCTTCTTGTCAGCAACGAGATTATGAAGCAGCGCGCGGGAATTCTGGATGACAACGTTGCCAGATGGGGGGATCCCAATGTGGTCGTGACCAGTGCGGATCCCGCCGCCTTTGCAGCCCTGGAAGGATTTTTCGACATTATCGTCGCAGACGTGCCGTGCAGTGGGGAGGGAATGTTCCGTAAAGACGCGAGGGCCGAGCAGGAATGGAGTCCCGACGTGGTGAAACTGTGTGCCGCAAGGCAGAAAAGAATTCTGGCGGATGTGTGGCCGGCACTCCGGAAGGACGGCTTCCTGATATATTCCACCTGCACATACGAAGAGGCGGAAAATGATGAGAACCTTGAGTGGGCCGCATCTGAACTTGGCGGCGAAATACTGGAGCCTGTCGATGAATTCGGGGAATACGGAGTCCGCACGACAAGTTGCGGTCATCTCCTGAAAGCCGGGGAAGTGCCGGGCGAAGGGCAGTGGGCAGGTGCGTTGAGACGTATCACATCCACCCGGCGTGAGACAGAGGACGAGAACCTCCTGCGTCGTCTGCACCCGTTGAGGATGGGCTTGAAAAAGGGGGAGATGAAAGGGAAGGATTTTGTTCCGGACCCGGACTGGGCTCTAAGCATCGATTTTGACAGGGAGGCATATCCCTGCATTGAGGTTGACAAGCAGACAGCCCTGCATTTCCTGCACAGGGATTCTTTGAACCTTCCCGGAGCCCCTTTGGGGTACCTCGCCCTGACATACAGGGGCGTGCCGCTCGGATTCGTAAAGAATATAGGTAACAGATGCAATAACCTCCATCCACAGGGAAGGAGAATACTTATGGACGTAATATGAGAAAATCATTTTTGTTGATTGTGGCGGTTTTGACTGCCATGAACCTTTCCGCCCAGACCGAAAGCGACTTCAAGGCCCAGTATGACAGGCAGGTGAAAGCGATGGGGATCTCCGGCCCGGGAGTCGAGTATATATTGAAGAAATGGGAAAAGGCTTTCCCTGAAAGTCCGGACGTTCAGGAAGCCGGATTCAATTATTATTATGACAAGTCGAGAACGGAAGAGGTCGTGGGCAAACTTCAGGGCCGTTTCCTTGGATCCGAACCCATATTCACTCTCACGGATTCGACGGGCGTGAAACTTAATTATTTCAAGGAAGCTTTCTTTGACGATGTCTTGTTCGGGAGGTGCATTCAGTATATAGAAAAGGCGATAGAACTGTGTCCCGACGAGTTGGCCTACAGGTTTGAGAAGATAACGGCGCTTCTTTCCTATGAGAAGGAGAGCCCCGATATGACAACAGACGAACTCAAGCGCCTCATTGACTGTAATGCCAACCAAAAACCTTCGTGGAAAGCTTTGGGCGAGGGGGTGAGTGACGATTATTTTGTAGATGCCATTCAGGAGTATTGCTATACTTTTTTCAGGATTGCCTCTCCTGCATCTTATGAGTCATTCCGCATTGTTTCGGAGAAGATGAGCAGGTTATACCCTTCCGACACGGTGTTCCTCAGTAATCTGGGTTCATACTGGCTGGTGGCGATGAACAACCATTCCAATGCGAGTTTTTCCCTAAAATGTACTAACAAATCGTCTGGCCGTTGTTAATTCCTGAAAATCAATTGAAAAAAGTCTCCGAAGTGTTTGGTGGTCTCAGTATTTATTATTACATTTGTAATCATAAAACGAGAGACACCATG
>JAZLLN010000023.1:0-8450 GCA_045598165.1 Candidatus Cryptobacteroides sp. | reverse complement strand
CCTTTTCCATACCACGAAGATAGGAAAAAGAGACGACTCTACCAAATTCAACAAATTGTGTATCAATGGATTAAAGGCCATTTACGGGCTTTCTGACGGACTTGACGCCCTTTTGTTCGGAGGGTCAAATGAAAAGTTTTTGAGAGTCCTATATAGCCTCTTGAATAGCGACAATAGGCTGATTTTCAATGGGTTGAAAATCGAATGTACGATGCTGTGAAAATTTTTGAAAAAAGTTATATCAGGGTGGCGAAAACCCCGCGCTTCCTTCAGTTTATAGTCAGGTCAGGGGTACCTGAGTAGTACCATTTTCAGTATGAAGAAAAACTTGTTCAAAACAATTCTTCTGCTTGCTCTCGCTTGCGCAATGCCGGTTATGGCTTTTGCTCAGGCAGCAGGCCAGAAAGTTGTGTCCGGAACAGTTGTTGACGAGAACGGCGTTCCCGTTCCCGGCGCAAGTGTTCTTGTCAAGGGAACCACGACCGGTGTCTCCACAGACATCGACGGTAACTTCTCATTTACCGTTCCCGACAATGCGGTTCTCGAAATTTCTTCCATCGGCTTCGTAGGCCAGGAAGTCAACGTTGCGGGTAAATCAACCCTTGCAATCACCATCAAGACCGATTCCGAGCTCCTTGACGACGTCGTGGTCATCGGCTACGGTACTGCCAAGAAGCGTGACTACATCGGTTCTGTCAGCACCATCAAGTCAGAGGACATCAGCAAACTGAACGCCACATCTGTGGAAGGCGCCCTTCAGGGTATGGCCGCAGGTGTCCAGGTCAATTCAGCAAACGGTGTCCCCGGCGCTCCCCAGCAAATCAAGATCCGTGGCGTCGGTTCTCTCTCCTGCGCTACAGACCCTCTCTGGATTGTCGATGGAATTCCCGTGCAGAGCGGAACAATGGACACCTCTTATGACGGTGAGACAGGCCAGAGTATCATCGGTATGCTCAATCCCAACGACATCGAGTCCATCCAGGTACTCAAAGACGCTGCAGCTACCGCAATTTACGGTTCACGCGCTTCCAACGGTGTCATCATCGTGAAGACAAAATCCGGTCAGAAGGGTAATCTCAAGGTGAACGTCGAACTCAAGGGCGGTGTCTCCGGATGGGCACATTCCGATATAGGTTTCGCCAATACAGAGGAGTGGTTCAAGATTGCCGATCAGGCTGTGAAGAACACTCTCGGAATGCCTGCTTTTGATGTAAGCATCACTCAGAGCCAGCTTCCCGCCATCACTGACCCGTTCACAACAGCGGATGTCAAGGGCGTCAATACAAACTGGGTCAAGGAGATCTCACGTACCGGTTCCTTCTATGAGGCTAACGCTTCCATCAGCGGCGGTTCAGACAAGGTAAGGTCATATGCTTCCTTCAAGTATCGCAAGGACAACGGTAACCTCAAGAATAACGACCTCACGACTTTCGCAGGCAACGTGAAACTTGACTGGGATGTAACAAAGTGGCTGGAGGTGTCCTACAGACTCGCTGCTACCTATACCGACAACAACCGTATCAAGTCAAGCGACGGTACCAACGGTTCCGGCGGTTGGGGACAGATCAACTCCAATGCGCTGCCTTGGTACAGTGTGTACAATGCTGCCGGCAATTTTTGGAATGCAAAGAACACCACTAACCCTGTCGCAAGTATGGATCCGTCAAACATGACATCCAACCTTAAGACGATGAACCTCATTTCGAACCTCTCAGGCACAATCAAACTCCCTGTCAGGGGCCTTAGCCTCAAGGGCGACTGGGGTGTCAACTATGTTGTGAGTGACGGACAGTCCTGGCGCAATGCTGCAGTAATGAGCACGACGGACCAGAACATCGCCAAAGAGAACAAGAACGTTGTCCTTATCAACAACCTTGACGCATACATCAATTATGCAAGGACTTTCGGTGAGAAACACGATGTCAGCGTTGTTCTCGGTGTCGAGGGTATGCGTTCCAGCACACAATACACCACTCTCATCGGACAGGGTCTTGTAGGTCAGTTCCATGAGATCGGCACTCCCAACAAGCTTACCGGTTCCAGCGGACTCGGTTATGAGAAATACCTCCTCGGTTATTTCTTCCGTGCCAACTACAAACTTCTCAACCGTTACATCGTGAATTTCAGCGCAAGACGTGACGGAAGTTCAGTGTTCACAGAGGAGAACCGTTGGGGCAACTTCTTCTCCGGTGCCCTCGGATGGGTCATCTCAGAAGAACCCTGGTTCAACAAGAGTACAGTCAACCTCCTCAAACTCCGTGGCAGTGTAGGTCAGGTAGGTAACTCCAACATCCCTCAGGTTTCCGCCGACATGTGGGAAATCGTCAATGAGAACGGAAACACTCTCGAAGGCCTCTCAACAAGCCGCCTTTACTCTCTCGGCAACCCCAACCTCAAGTGGGAGACTACAACTTCTTACGATGCGGGCGTTGACTTCGGTCTGTTCAACAACAGGCTCAACGGTTCCGTCGCCTACTACCGCAGGAATGTGGCCAATATGCTTTCTCAAGTATCTCTCCCTCAGTCCGCAGGTATCCGCGGTGGTAACAAGGGTTGGGCAAACGCTTGCGATATGTACAATCAGGGTGTTGAATTCGAGGTTATGGGAACCATTATGCAGCGCAAGAACTTCACCTGGACTGCAGGTTTCAACTTTGCAACCAATATGAACAAGGTCACCAGACTTGACGAAGAGTCCGATGCCAACCATACAGGTTACCTCAATGCCGGTGACGGAAGCCAGGTGCGTACAATCATCAAGTCAGGTCTCGCATACGGTACATACTATATGGCAGAATCCGCAGGTGTGGATGCCCAGAAGGGTATTCCTATGATCTATGAGGTCAAGACAAATGCTGACGGTACAACCGAGCACACCGGCAAGATCATCCCCGCGACTGCTACCAATATGGAAGCCAACAAGATGATTCTTGAGGGCAAGACCGCTCTTCCCAAATTCGTAGGCGGCTTCAACACCACTCTCAAATTCTACGGATTCGATGTGACCGCAGTCTTCTCATTCGCTACCGGACAATACATCTACAGCCGTCTTGTCCAGAGCTCCATGACTCCCAATGCCGGAATGCTTGTTCTCAACAGGAGACTCCTAACCGATGCCTGGCAGAAGCCCGGAGACGTCACCGATGTTCCGCAGATCAATGCACAGTGCACATACTACTATGATGATGCCGGTAACCCTTCAGAGGCAGGTGTTCTCTACGGTTCAGAGAACAAGACTCCCAGCAGCCGCTTCCTCGAGAAGGCTGACTACCTGAAACTCCGTACTCTCACTCTTGGTTACACACTTCCCGAGAAGGTTACCAAGAAAGCAAAGATCCAGAACGTGAGATTCTATGTGTCAGGCGGAAACCTGTTCACCATCACTCCGTTCTCGGGCTACGATCCTGAAGTTGCCATCGACCAGGCCACTGGCGGCGCCGTTGAGACATTTACCGCAATGCCTTCTACGAGGACTTGTACATTCGGTGTGAATCTTAACTTCTAATTGATGACGACTATGAAAAAGATATTTACAATAATTGCTCTGGGACTTGCCCTCACAGTTACTTCCTGCAAGGATTATTTCACGCTCGAGCGTCCTAACCAGTATCCCTGGCAGTCCGCTTCGGAACTTGAAATGGCAGTCCGCGCTCCCTATCTTTACTATGTAGGTGCCGCTTGGAACAACCCTATCGGCGCTTGCTTCAACAGGTTCGGCGAGTCTGATATGGCTCGTTTCACCGGAAAGACCGGTGACAGTTACTACTATGCTTACTGGGCCAGAATGTACAAGAACCTCGTTCTCGAGAATTCCAAGGAACTTGAGGGTGGTTTCGAATACCTGTACTATATGGTGACGGCCTGCAACGCTCCTCTCGCTCTTCTTGCAGAGGCTGAGGCCGCCAACAAGGATCCATTCCCCGATATGACTCAGGCCGACAAGGATCTTGTCAAGAGAATCAAGGGAGAACTCCTTTTCTGCCGTGCTTTCGCTTATTGGAATCTGGCACGTACCTGGTGTCCTCCTTACGACTCAGCCAATACTGACGGTATCAACGATACCAAGCACTTTGTGCTCCGTACCACCTATGAGAGTTCTTCGGACAAGCTTAAGAACCCTGAACTTGCAACTACAGAGCAGGTTTACGCTCAGATTGTAAAGGATCTCCAGGATGCAGTATCAATTCTTCCCGAGTCTTATTACTCAGGTGACAACAACAACAGGATGCGCGTCAACAAGTATGCCGCTCAGGCTCTTCTTGCACGTGTTTACTTCTCTATGGGCAAGTTTGCCGATGCCAAGACCTGCATTGACGCAGTCATTGCAAAGAAGGACCTCTATGAGCTCGACTCAGACCTCGTGGCTCCCTTCAATAAGATGTCCGGAGAAGGCACTTCCAAGGAAGTTATCTTCGAGATTGCCTACTCTTCAGACTCGGACCGCTACGACCGTAACCCCGGTATCATGGGATACGCCGCTTACAACGGAAACCGTGTCAAGATGTGCGGATACTGCGCATTCTCAATGTCATACTACGGATGCGAGAAGATCGGCTGGCTGGATGCTCAGCACCAGGTAACGGCGGAGGCTCAGAAAGACTTGAGATTCCAGAACTTGTATGTTTATCATAAAGGCGATGTCAACTCAGAAACAGGAGAGCCCGATTTGTCCAAATATCCGGAGCCTGCAATCTATCTGTTCAAGTATTTCCGCGGACCAACTCCGACTGATAACGGCCGCCGCGCCAACAGGCCTATTATCCGTCTGGCTGACCTCTACCTTATGAGGGCTCAGATTAATTTTATGTCAGGAACGTCAGGTGGTACCCTCGCGGCCTGTGAGGATGTAAATGTGGTAAGATTGCGTGCCGGACTCGATCCTCTTACAACAGTTACCGAGGAGGATATCGAGAACGAACGTATCAAGGAGATGTTGGGCGAGAACGGAGACCGTATTTTCTGGCTCCAGGCCCTCCACAAGGACATTCCTCTCGGAGATGCCATCGGAGATCGCGCCAATGCATCTGTCATGAAGTATCCTTACAAGGATTGCTACTACAACATTCCTATATTTGAGACTCAGACCAACAGCGCTTACAGATAGCAGATAAATATTGCTGAACGATTTCAGCCGGCTCGACCTGAAGTCGAGCCGGCTTTATTGTTGTAGTTAAGGTATAATTTCGTATATTTACAAATATGAAACGTGCTATTGTCCTGACATGCTTTATTGTTGTCGTTGCCGCATGCAGCATGCGGCCGTCACCCGATATTCATCAGATAGATGTCTTCTGGGGCAGCGGAGCAACTGCCTCCCCAGTGTCCGAAGGTATGTCCCGCGGATGGAACTGGGAGAAGGCGCAGAGCGGCAACACCAGTCCCGCGGCCGTGCTGCCTTACGGATGGGTGAGCGCCTGCGCGTTCACCGGGGGCTATTCCGGCGGATACGGAAGAGTGGGCTATTCTTCCTGTATGGAGCCGCCGATTATGTATGCAGACACGCTCAAGGCTTACGGATTCACTCATTTCCATCATAGCGGCGCTGGACTGATGGGGCGGTTCTACAATTATTTCCTGTTCACCCCCGGAAGCCCTGATGCTGATTTCTCCTCGCCGTCCGCTCTTGTCGGTGAGAGTGCCCGCCCCGGCTATTACTCCGCGAAACTGGAGGATTACGGAGCATCTTTTGAACTGACGTCCCGTCCTTATGCTGCCTGTCACAGATATTCATTTCCTTCCGGAAAAGGATGCTTGAAAGTTGACATAAGCCATTGCGGTCTCGGAACGGAGTGCTTCAGGTTTATCCGGCCATATCAGCTGGCGGAAACAATAGACAGTTGTTGCGTGTCCGGGAAAGGTTCCGGAGAATGGGCCGGTGTGGTGCGCACCTATGGGCTCGACATTTTCTTCAACCTTCGCGTTAAAGGAAATGTGGCCGAATCGTTTTGCACGGATTCCGTTTTGTTCATAGGACTCGACGGGAAGACTGCTGAAACGGCAATCGGGTTTTCTCTGGTCAGCCAGGAAGAGGCCTCGGAGCGTGCGGCCGAGGCAATGGAGGCAGGATTTGAAAAATCGCTGCAAGAGGCGGAATCCGCCTGGTCGGACGCCGTCCACCGGATTCGTGTCAGGTTCAGTGACCCTGCAATGGAGAAGAGATTCTATTCGGCGCTTTATCATTCCCTTGTCAAACCCGGGGACTGCGGAACGGGATACGTGGATTTCGCTACACTTTGGGATATGTACAGGACACAGATGCCTCTTGCGTATTCCTTCTATCCTGAAAAGGGCAGGGAAATGGCCTTGTATCTTGCCCGCAGCATCGACAGATTCGGCCATTGCCCCATCAGCCATACTATGGATGCCTTTGAGCCGGTGCGTTCAGGCCAGGCTTCCGCCCTCGGTTCCATCTCTATCGCGGATGCCTTCTTAAGAGGTTTGCTCTGCGAAGAAGAGTATCCCCGTCTGAAAGAACTTTTCAGGAAGGATCTTTACTACTACGGATTCCTCAACGGAATGTCGTCCCCGACCCATATTCTTGACCTTGTCGGAGCTTATAGGGCCGTTGCTTACGTGGCCGAGGCCTGCGGGGATAAGGAATACGCCGATTCGCTTGTGGCGGACTGTGATATCTGGGAATGGGTGTATGAGGATGATGGATTGATGCTCTCTGATGAGCCCTATTACGAGGGGAACCGCTACAATTATTCTTTCCGCCCTCTCCCCGGAATGGGCAGAAGGGTGGAAATGGCCGGAGGCCCCGATGTGTTATGCCGTCTGCTGGATGATTTCTTCTGCATCGACGGCAATCCCGACTGGGACCCTCAGCAGGACAGGATACGCCGTCGTGACCACTTCGAGGGTATGAACAACGAATGTGATATGGATACCCCGTACGCATACCTGTGGTGCGGACGTCCGGACAGGACAGCCGAGGTAATAGATGCCGTGCGCCGTTATAGATTCTCGGACGGCCCCGGAGGCTGCCCGGGCAACAATGATTCCGGGTCGACGAGTTCCTGGTATGTCTGGAACTGTCTAGGAATTTATCCTTTGACCGGGACTCCTTACTATCTGCTGGCAAGCCCTTCCGTGGATTCGGCGGAACTGCAGTTCAATGGCGGCTGCTTGAAGATAAGGGTGGAGCGCGAGAGTCCTGCGTCCATCTACCCGCAATGGTATAAGTTCAACGGAAAGAAATTCCGCTCTCCCTGGCTCAAGGTGGAGGAGGTGGAGGCTGGCGGGACCCTCGTGTTCTGTCTTGCCGACAAGCCGGTGCCGGAGGCGGCTCCCGTTCCTGAATGGTTATAATGATTTGAATATATGAAATACAGATTACTGAGTTTGATTTGCATTCCTCTGCTGCTGGCTTCCTGCCAGCCTAAGGAACCCCGTGCCGGACACGTCATCTATCTTGGCTTCGATGCTATGAGCGCTGTCGGTATCCAGCGTGCCGAAACCCCCAATTTCAACAGAATGATTGACAATGGAGCCGTGTCTCTTCACACAAGGTGCGTCCGTATGACTTCGAGCAGCCAGAACTGGATGTCGATGGTCTCCGCTGCTCCCATCGAGATCCACGGAGTACTTGACAACAGGTGGCAGCCCGGCAATCCGGAGAACGTGACGCCCGCACTGACCAATGCCATAGGTCTGTTCCCCACAGTGTTCGACCATATCAGGGCCCAGCGTCCGGAATTGAAGCAGTATGCCTTCATAGAGTGGACCGGAGAGACAAGGATGTATGATATGTCCGTGTTCGACAAAACTTCCGTGAGCAAGCAGGATACTACTATCCATTCATACAAGGATGTGATAACCAAGGCTTTCAGTACATATCTGGAGGAACGTCCCGAGGTGTTGTTCCTCTCGATGGACATCACGGACCATTACGGTCACACTTACGGCCACGAGTCGGACGAGTATCTGGCGATGATAAACGAGATGGATGCCTATGTGGGCGGATTCGTGGACGAACTTGAGGCAAGGGGCTGGATGGACGATACCGTGATAATAATCTCCGCGGACCACGGTGGTGCCAATTTCGGCCACGGAGGCGATTCGATGGCAGAATATGAGATACCCATCATACTTTATGGGAAAGGCGTGACCAAAGGCAAGGTCCTCAGGCGCACGAGTATGGTCTACGATTTGGGTGCAACCATAGCTGGACTTCTCGGAGTGGAACTTCCCTGGGAATGCCGCGGCAAGATGCTCGACGAGGCCTTCTCCTCGAAGTCGGACAGCGATATCTACGTTCCCGTTCCTTTCCTTCATCCATACAAGGGAAAGGTGACAGGAGACATCACCATTACCGAAGACATTGAAGGCGCTGAGGTATATTACACTCTTGACGGGTCGGAGCCTGATGAGAACTCCATCCGTTATGACGGTCCGTTCAGGATTGACGGCCCCTCACATATCAAGTCGATAGCGTACAGGAACGGAAG
>JAZLLN010000022.1:0-2633 GCA_045598165.1 Candidatus Cryptobacteroides sp. | reverse complement strand
GGGTACCCGTGCCTTATGGACTACTATGTCAAATTGCACTAATCAATGAAGAACCGCCGTATGCCGAACGGCACGTACGGTGGTGTGAGAGGTCGGAAAACGAAAGTAGGAAGAAAACTTTCGTTTTCCTCCTACTCGATTGCAGGCTGGCAACAAAATTCGTATATTCGCAAATGAAAAAACCGGTGGACCGGCATAAAAAGAAAAAACCCGGATTCATCACCAGCACTTACGTCTGGGAGAGGAACGACCGGGACTGCATTGCAAATATATGAAGAATTCAGAATACAACAAAATATTTTTTGATTCCGCCTTTTCAGAGGCAAGGATGAAGCCGTATTTTGACAGATATCCCGGAAACGAAAAGAAAGCTATCCAACACTATGAGCAGAATATCCGGCTGGCAGAATCACTGGAGCCTTCCCTATCCATCTTTGAGGTCACTCTGAGGAATGCCGTGATACGCGAACTCGTCAAGATGACAGGACGTCAGGATTGGTACGAAATCCTCAAGTCAGACCCTTCATTGAAGGATTTATACAAGTATGTGACGACAGCTGGCAATCACATAAAGAGACGTGGAGAAGCTGTCACCATAGACAAGATCAACGGTGAACTCACGCTTGGATTCTGGGTATCCCTGTTCAACGCCGAATACGAGATGGTTCTTTGGAAATATTTGAGAAAAGCCTTCCCGAATATGCCAAAGTCAATCAGGCAGAGAAAGAATGTTTCCGCACCTCTCAACACATTATGCGCATTGAGAAACCGCGTATTCCACAACGAGAATATAAGTTGGAGCCTCGTGAAACTCGAAGAACTCCATTCACTGCTCATCCAGGTGATTGATTGGATGAATCCACGAGTTACAATCTGGATGAAATGCGTCGACCGTTTTCACCGTGTAATTTTCAAGGTCAAATGTCAATGGTATGGCTATTTCCGTATGTTCCTAAGCGGGAAATAGACGCAGAAATCAGCAATTTTTCTCTTATGGATATTTTTGCCAATTTTGTACCACATTTGTACCACAAAACAGTTTCTATATTGATTATCAAATAGTTCTAAATTCTGCATCGGAAAATAGTTTAGAACAAACGTATTTGATTATCAATCACTTGACCTGTATTTCATGTAACAAAACAGCCTCTTCGTCACACACGCTGTCACACGTGTGACAAAAATGGGGTCGTGTGACAATACTTTGAAATCCTTGGAATTTGATTAACAAATAATTATCTTGCATTCACTTCCCTAGTTCCATATTTTGGTACCAAATTGCATCGATATCGATGATTCCAAGACGATTCCAGCGTCTGTAGAAAAGCACAACAAGGTATTTGTCGCCAACCACCTGAGGACTGAAAAGGAATACCGCAATGTCTTACACAAAAACAAATAATTATGCCTCGCTGCCTATACAATAGCCCAATAAGTGCATTCCTTGCCTCTGATGCCAAGGCCTTACTAGGTTCCTTTGGTATCAACTATCATGGCGATATCCTAACAACTACCAACGAAGCTTGGGCGGGTGAGATTGACATCATGAAGGATGTTATGCTGCCGTGGGAGGATGAGCCGGGACAGATCATCTTCGAATATGATATTCCACGTCTCGGAAAAAGGATTGATGTGGTCCTTCTACTCAGGGGTATCATTTTTTGCCTTGAGTTTAAGGTTGGGCAAAAAGATGCGCTTCAAGCAGACATTGAGCAAGTGCTCGATTATGCATTGGATTTGAAGAATTTCCACCTCCTGAGTCAGGGACGAACAATAGTACCTATTCTCATTCCGACGAAGTATCCGAACTCTTCACGCGAATTCCTGCTATCTGTCTATGACGACTCGATTTATAATCCGCTCATCACAGGTGCTGCTGGATTGCAGAAAATCATCACAGACGTATTAATTCACGCTGGTGCAGCAGAATCTGATGAAACTCTGAATGCCGACTGGATAATAAGTCCTTACTCCCCTACGCCGACAATTATCGAGGCTGCGAGAACTCTTTATGAGAATCATTCGGTTGAAGATATTACTCGCCATGAAGCAGACAAGGTATCGACCGATGCTACTATTGCCTACATTCTTAAGGTAATCAAGGATAGCAAAGAAAACGGCGATAAGAGCATCTGTTTCGTCACTGGAGTACCTGGTGCCGGCAAGACCCTTGTCGGTCTTGACGTGGCCGTAAAGCAGTCTTATCAGGGCGGAGATAAAATGATCGAAGATGAAGGTGCAGTATACCTTTCCGGGAACGGTCCGCTGGTCGCTGTTTTGACCGAAGCGTTAGCCATTGACAATCATAAGAAGTGCCGTGCAAGTGGAGAGAAGAAAAACATGTCGGACTCCCGCCGTGAGGTCGGCAAGTTCATCCAAATCATTCACCGCTACCGCGACAATATGCTGATGAAGATTAAGAACCCTGTGGAGAACGGAGTACTTGAAATCGACCCCGCTAAGGCTTTGAAACATAAAGAAGCCGGTTATGGTGAGGTTGAGCACGTCGCAATATTCGATGAAGCGCAGCGCTCATGGACGCACAAGCGTCTGGCGGATTATCTGAAGCGCGGTGGTACCTATGGCAATAAACTCAAGGTCCCGAACTTCCCATATTCTGAGGCAGCATTTCT
>JAZLLN010000021.1:0-8742 GCA_045598165.1 Candidatus Cryptobacteroides sp. | reverse complement strand
ACTCGAAATCAAGCACTGAAGTTCAACAATAAATCCCTACAGCAATGAATGACAATCAACTCCAAACCCTCAAGTCCCTCTGGGCAGAACTCCTTCTCATCGACACCGCACGCCATCCGGAATACCTCATCCAGTGCTGGCACACCATCGGCCACCGCTGCTTCAGCGACGCCCGCTGCCGCATCCTCACCTGTGCCCTTGACGGAAACCGCAGAATCTGCCGCTTCACGGAAGACGACCTCCGTCCGGAAGACCGCCTCAGCACACTCATGGCCTCAACCTTCGTCATCCCATCAGACACCGGCAAGACCGTCTATGACCTGCGGGACTCCATTCTCTCCAAGGTAGTGAACAGCCGCGCCGTGGCCGACCTCAACGCCGCCTTCAGCGAAAGCATCCAGAGCAACGAACCCTCAGCCGCATCATTCCGTGCCGACGTGCTCCTTGCCCGAGAACTCCTCCAGTTCCACGATATGGCGGATATCCTCAATATCCCGGCCCGGGATGGCGGCACAGGTATCCTCACGCTCGACATCACCGCCCTCGACCCGATAGACACGGCATCCTACGACACCTCCAGCAGTCCGCTCTTCCGGAGCGCGATGATGAAATAATGGAAAAAGAATATATAAGATGAGACCTTATAAAAAGACTAAACCCGAATGTTTGATTGCTCAGGGACATCCGGGGATTACGATGCAAATGTAATGATTATTTTTATCTTTGCAAAAGAATCTTGATTGAGGCGTATGAAATATCCCGAATATGAAAGAGCCTTTTCGGCTGCAAGACTTAACAAATATCTGACCGCCTGCGGTGGCAACACCGCAAAAGCCCTCATCCTTTACCGGCATAATGTGAAGTTGTGCCAGAAATTCTATGGTATGCTTAATATCTTTGAGGTGATTTTCCGGAATGCTATCAATGAGCATTACAAGGCATATTTCAACGATTCGGACTGGATTCGCAGCCAGCTTGCACCAGGTGGGATGCTTTCGCAGCATCCGCAAAAATCAGTTGTTGACAAAACCATCGCAGACCTTACCGATGCCGGGAGATATACCAATGACCGCGTTGTCTCCTCCGTCACATTCGGATTCTGGACATATCTTTTCACGAAGAAACCTTTCAGACTTGGTGGCCAGAGTTTGTTGAAGATATTTCCGGCAAAAGCAACCGGAGTCGGGCAGAGAGCAATATACAACGAGCTGATGGCTGTCAAGAATTTCAGGAACAGGATTGCACATCACGAGCCGATATGCTTTGATTCAAACGGAAGCAAAAGCACCGGCCTTGCAAAAGACCACTACGACCTCATTGTCCGATATGTCAATTTCCTCGGATATCCTGAAGATCATCTGTATTTCGGTCTTGATGTCCTTCCGGACTCTGTTCTGGAGCGCATCGACAGATTATAAAAAACCCGGGTTCATCATCATCACTTACGTCTGAGAGAGGAACAACCGGGACTGCCGATTGCAAAGGTACGAATAGTTTCTGAATTATGCACCAAAAACAAGGGCCGCCGTAGCGACCCCGATACCTCCCTCAACACCATGGTCGACGAGATGACACAAAGATACCAAATCTTCCGGATATAACAAAACTCCGGTAACTACCGATATCATTTACCTGCGAAGCACATCCCGTGCTCTCTTCAAGTAATCGGCAGCAGTTCCCTCGGCATTCTTGGCATACCTCATCTGGGTCTGATAATTGTCACGCGCACTCCGTGCATACCTGCTCTGCGTATTTGCATTGTAGGTATCTCCCTTTTTCGTGTAATACGCAGCCTCGCGCTCGTATGACTCCGCCTTCTTCAGGTAGTATTCAGCTTCACGATAATACCCTTGGGCCTTCTTCTGATAATATTCAGCCTCCCTGGTATATTCCGCAGCCTTCTTGACGTAGTAGTCATCCTGCGCAAGAACTTCAGCAGGTCGGCAAAAGCAGAAGGCAAACGCTGCCACAATAGCAACAATCAAATATCCTCGATTTTTCATAGCCCTATCACTTACGATTTCCCTTTGCTCTTACAGCAGCTTCCGCCTCGGCCTGCATCTGTTTGAGCAAATCCCAATTCTTGTGAATATGGCGGAACTTTGACACCACCTTGCCCTCACGGTCAATGAATCCATAGATTTCCACCTCTTCATCGTCCGACATCCCGAAACCGTCCTCGTCCATATAGTACATACCATCCGGATTAAGCTGCCAGCGCACTTCGGCCACACCATTATGGAAACATGAGATGATGGTCGGGAAATGAATATCCAGACTTCTTGCCCTTTTGATGCAGTCATCATCTAAAGAAGCCAGAGAATCCCAGTCGATATCATCTTGTGTCACTGTGCAGAAGCACTCATTTTCGCTCATAAACTCAATCCGTTTGTTCTTCCGTTTGTCAATCAAATAACGTGGCTTCCAGTACCCAAAGAGAGAAACGTGGACCAGTTCCATATCTTCTCCGAGTTCCTCTCTTTTTTCTTCAGGAGCGGAAACCTCCTTGGGCTTCCTGCCTCCAAAAAGATCAAAAATTCCCATAGCGTTACATTTTTGAAATTAAACAATCTGTAATTACCTATATAGAGTCTCGTTGCCCCCGTTTTCTATCACCCCGAAACAGAAAAGAGCTGTCATTGACAACTCTCTTCCAGAAATCTCTTGATTGTCCTCAATGTCCTACCGCCTCGCTGCCCCTTGTAGAAAGTATCAAGAACCTTCCCGAATACATCATTCGGTGACAGGTAATCAAACAGCGTCATACACGAACGCGTTTTCTTTGCATCAAGGTCTCCCAAAATATCAACGATATCTTTCCCGGAATGCTCCAGCAACGCATTGCTGATTTCCCGCAGTCTGGAGCCAAGGATAGGGTGAGACAGATACTCCCGAGCTTCATTCACATCCGTCAACCCATAATGCAAAGCCATACTGCTGTGGCCAAACTCCCGGAACTGAGGAAATATATACCATATCCAATGAGAATCCTTCCTTCCGTTCTTTATTTCGCGAAGGGCAATTGAATATCCCCAGTACTCCGACTCCTGGGCTTTGATGAATCTGGAAAGGTCGTATTGCATTGATTGTGCAGTTTATTGTTCATCCACCATACTTATTTCATACCCGAACCATTTGTCCAACTGCATCGCAACCTTCTGCTCGATTTGCGGAGTGATTTTTCCTTTGACTTTGGCAATTACATAGCCCAAAGCCAGAGCATCGTCTGTTATACCGAGGATATGAAACACTCTGCGTGGTATCAAATCCCCTGGGACCAGAACATAGACCATCGCAGCGTAAATCCAAGCTTTTTCTGAGCCGGAAAGTTCCCCCTCCTTCAGCACATAGTACAAACAAAGAAGCTGGCTGGTGACAGTCCGCCCCAATTGTTTGGCACCTGAAGCAATCTTGCCGAAGAAATCTCTCAAGACATCCGGAAGTTCAAGATTCTTTATACTCTCAATTACTGAGTCAATGGAAAAGGTCTCGTTCATATTTTCTCTGTATTTTTTATTGTCAACTCTACGGAAGCACCATCTTCATTGAATGAAAGATTATCAACTGCCGCCATTTCAAGGGCTCTGCTTAATTGAGGAATCTTGGCCAAATCAACATTCAATGTTTTGTCTTCATTTACAGAAACAGCTGGGTGCTCCACAAAATGCTCAATGATGGCACCAATCGCACGGTTTCCCAACGCTTGAGCCCCGCGCCTGAATAATCCCCCTATAAAGGAAGGCATCGGTGGACAAGGATCCACCATAATCTCCGGACTCAAGGATTCGCCGCCGACACTGTATGATAAGGTTACGAATGGAACATCTATCTTTTCTATGCGGACATAGCAGGGAACGTGCATATATTTCGCAAGAACCGTTTCTACATTTCCACCATATTCAAGATTAATGTCTTTCCCTGTCTTCTCACGAAGGAGCTCTGATAATTCAGAATAATTTGCGGTTAATCTCATGGATGTAAAATTAACTATTATTTACGATTCCGAGAACACAACTTCAGGTTCTGCCTCGCTTCCGAACCAGTCATCCAACGTCTCAGCCACCTTTACCTTGATATCGTCAGACACATTCTTTCCGACAATCTTGTAAATGAAGGCCATTGCAACCCCGTCATCCAGAATGCCCAACCATGAATAGAATACTGACGGCACGAAATCATACGGAATCATAACATAAGCAATGAATGCGAAAATCAAGACCTTATCCAGAGTTGAAGTCTCTTCGTTGTCCATAACATACCAGAAGACAAGCAGGACTTCAGTCATCTTGCGGCCCACTTTCTTCGCTGCTTTCCTGATCCACTCGAAGGCAGTGTTTGCTTTTTCTTTCCAATCGACGGCTCCAAGTCTCTTTATGAGACCACCTACAGGCTTACCCAAAATGGAGTAAGCAAGAATCAAAATACAAATCGTGATAAACATAACTGTAAATTTTGTTGTTTGCTTATATAGAGACAGATTTCCATGAATTTCTATCAGTACTCAACGTCTTTCCTCCACATTCCCAACAACAGCCTGCCGACATTTCGTACTGACAACAAACATTACCGGTGAATCTCCATTCCTATACACCAAGGGCAGACTTGAAAGGGGGATATCCTCATTAATATGCTGCATCCCGCCATTCTTGCTATCCTTGAAGAAATCGTCATTGAACGGGTGATTCCTGACATAATAACAATGATACTCTCTATTGTCTGAGTAATCGGATATATCAAATCTCGGATAACTTTCCCACAACAATGCTGCGAATAAGGAAGGCTCTTTGCCATTCTGTTCGTCAGCGGAAGAACTTCCGCAGTCATCAGGTTCGATTATTTTCGGAGGTATGGAGCAAGGTCCGGCCTCTCCGAATATCTGTAGAATACGCCTGAGCCCATTAATACCATCGATCTGTTTCCCAAATAGGGAAAATGTATCCTCGATAGCATAGCATTGAATATCATAGTTTCCAAGCCCTCCGTTTTTTTCAAGGTATTTCCACCAATCCTCAAGTTTTTTTGTTACTTCAGGATTCCGCTCCAGATATGCCGTTTCTGACTTCAATCTTTCAATCAATGCAGGAAATCCGTTGTCCTGCAAATAATTTCTGTAGTTCGTATTGAACTGCACCACATCCTCAAGAGCATAACCGATACTATCCTCTTTTCCAGATTGGATATAGTAATCCACCAACTCCTGTATTGAGGAATAATGACAATGGGTTCTGTCCCAATAGTTCTTCAAAATGATGGTTTGCATAATACTTTCAATTGATAAGTTTGTTTTCAATTCCTTTTGCCACCTTCTCCGGAATATCCCTTTGCGGAGCATTTGCCTTAGTCGGCTTGCTGAAAGCTACGCATAGCAAGGTATATTCGGTTCCCCCGGCATTGAAAGTCCCGCACCAGGTGGTGGCAAATTCACGGTCTCCGGAAGGATAGCGGTATGGATCAGAGCCGTCGATTGCGGGATGCGGCACGATGGCCGTTGAAGGGCATCCATCCTTCAAAGTTGCTTTCAGCCAATCCGCTGTAGCTTTGGAGCATAAGGTCTTCGACGACGAAGCAGTCACCAAATAAGGGTCGAACATTTCGCCTCCATCCGCTATTCCTCCGAACATCCTTAACACGTGGAGAGGAGTACAGGACACATTCACCGTCCCTTTCTCATCCACGGCATAACGAGCATCTCTCAGCCCTTCAAGGTCAAATTTGGCATCAGATAGCCCCTGTTCCAGAATTTCTGCAGGGAGTCCGGTGAGAATTGCCCCCGGTTCATATTCATTTCCAATGGCCAGATTGTACATCTCATCATATGTGTCTCCTTTTTCTCCCGACATAAGATTTACCATAGCCTTGACAGCCCCTGATTTGGCTTCCATCAGCACTGCGCAGGCAGACTTGACATCTTTCCTGCCTCCAATAGCAGCGCGAAGCTCCGCATCCACAACAGCCATCATATCCATATCGAGAGTTGTTGCCAAATCCAGTCCATCAACCGGTTCAACCCTGGATTTTTCTTTCCAATAATAGCGTCCCTTACGGCACTTGCGCACGTAGTCAACCTTACCGGCTTCACCGCGAAGAATATGATCATATGCTCCTTGCAATCCGACACGTTGTGTATTGCTGAGGCAATACCCGATAGTTCTTCGTCCAAGTTTGCCGTATGGGAGACTTGGACGGCTGATAGGTTCGAATATCGCCCCTCCATCAAACTGCCCCATATTCAAAAGCGGCGCTCTCATCAGTGCAGTTGCGACGGAGTCCTCCGCATTCTCACATATAGTCAGATATTTCTTCTGCTCCGCGCGCCCTTTATTGAGCATTGAATAATACTGCGTCGCTGTCTTTGCACCAAGGACTGCTTCTAGCTCTTTTGCCAGGTCTGCGGCGAGAGATTTCCATTCCTCATCCGGAGCATCAAGCACGGTACAGTCCAGATGCACATCCCAGACTGTCCTGTTCGTTGCTATCACGCGACCATTGCAGTCAAGGATTTTTCCACGTTCAGGCCATATAAGTTCTGTCTTTGTCTTTTGCAGTTCCGGATCATCCCCGAAAAGGCAGTATAAGGCTGAACGGCCAAACGCTCCGGTAATTGCATACAGTACAAGTTCGATGGCCAATATCACAGATGCTGCGATGCCCAGGCCGATAAATAATTTCCTATGTTTCATTGCTTATTCGATTTTACGTCCCTTGAGGTCATACAGCACATAATCATTGTTTCCGTACTTCTCAAGACCACATTGAACAATATCTTTAGAAGCCATTTCAATACGTCCGTACTTCGCCGGGATGATTACCTTGCCTGTGGCTTTGTCCATAACTCCCCATAGCCCATAAACACAGAAGGCTGTCACCTTATCTGAAATCGCATACTCATCACAGTCAACCGTGTCGCATTTGACCATATACCTCAATTCCTCCGTGCCGTCAATCAGGAATGCATCAATCACCTTACCATCAACAGACACGTGCTGTGAGCAAAAATCCCTGTAAAGGATAAAGCCGTGACCAGTTGGAGCATCTGTCCAAGAAATGTCATCATATTCCACAGGATACACCCACTCGAAACTGCCGTTTTTTATCAGACCGTCTTTCTCATCCTTGGTCAGGATGAACATATCGGTCTCTCCGACATAGTCAATCCACGAGTATTCCTGAGGAAGGACCCACTTGCCTTCACGATTGAGCAAGCCCTGCTTTCCGTCGCAGTCCGCAATGCAGCAGACTCCGTGCTTGAACACATAGTCGTGAGAAGCGAAATAGTCAAGTTCCGGGGCAATGACATATTTTCCGGTATGGTCAATGAATCCCATCCTGCCGTCAGGCTCAACCACAGCGGCAAGGCCCTCGGAGAATACCCAAGCGTGCTCATACTTTCCTTCAATGACAATCTTACCGGTATTCGCGTTGATGAAGCCCCGTTTCCCGTCCTTCCCACAGAATACAGCAAATGAATCGCGTTCCGGAGTAGCTGACACCCACGCCAATAAAGGAGTAACATATTTCTTGGCCTGCAAGTCATACACTTTGACTCCCTTCCTGTGAATAAAGTGGACACATATCCTTTCGCTCAATTTTCTGTCCCAAGTATGGGCATATTTGCCATAATGTTCTGCATAAATGTCTTGTGCCACTCTGTAGAGTATAAAGGCAGATAACATCCCGATGAACACCAAAGCAACCTTCCAACTGATGTTTAAGTATTTACGGGCCCTTGCCCATTTGATTCCCTTTTCCATAATAGCCTTAACTGAATTTGTATTTTGTTCCTAGCGTCATAATATCCGGATGCTCAATATTCCTCCGTATGCTCTCCAATGCCATATTTGTCAGTCAGTCCTCACCGCTGCCGTTTTCCAGATATATGGCTTTAATGATTTCTTCATATGAATTATCAAAGGTGCTGAGAGCATTGGTGTATGCCACCGTCACGATATCTTCGTTTATAGCCCCATTGTCCAGAGGGCAGGTGATTCGGAATGACAGTTCGCCGTCAGAGGTGTCGAGTTTGAATTCACCCAGAGTTAGGCCGTAGTTTTTTTCTGCAACCCACCGGCACATACGGTCAATCTTATTTTGAGGTACGCACATCGAGCAATTGACAATTGCCATCAAGAACTCCATTTCTTCTTCACAGATTAATCTGACATTGTAGTTTGCGTGTTCACCCTTTATTCCGAAGCGGAAAATGCTACCATCATCAATATTGTACTGTAACTCTGCATTGTTGAGGGCTTTCTCAACCGTGTTGTAAATTTTCTTTTCCATAGCCTTAACTGCTTTAATAAACAAAAACTGATAGTTGATTTCAACTACCAGTATAGAGCCAAAAAGATGAGTAATTCTATCAGATGCTTGAGAAGATCGATTTATTATATGAGTACCAAAAGAAACGAAAAAAATGGATTAACTCGAATAAGAACTTTTGCAAGAGTTATAGCAACTATTGTGGCAGCATCCGTCACATTTACCGGCACAGTTTCCAGCGCATCCTACAGTACAATCAAAACCTTTGAAAGTGGGTTCAAAATGACCATTAGAAGGTGAATTAGAAATCACATCATTTAAGTCATCGTCTAGAATATCATTTGCCACGTCTTCAAAAACAGAAGTGATTGAGGCATCTTCTGGACAAGAGGGTTCAGTTGGAAAAACATCTTCCGTTATAGGGGTAGAAGGCGTTTCAAACTCCGGAAAATTATGATAGTATTCTGTTTCCGAAGAATCAGT
>JAZLLN010000020.1:0-7676 GCA_045598165.1 Candidatus Cryptobacteroides sp. | reverse complement strand
AATCGTCTATTGCAAGGACAGTAACAGGCATGACAGGGGAGACAATGAGAGCTTTGACTATCTTGGCTTCACTTTCCGCCCGAGAAGTGCCCGGAACAAGCAGACGTACCAAGTCTTCACGGTGTTCAAGCCAGCGATAAGCAGGAAGTCTGGCATGAAGATACGGGAGACGATACGAGGATGGAAGTTCATGCACAACTACCATATAGAATTGGAAGACATTGCCAAGGCAATCAATCCCGTGGTCAGAGGATGGGTCAATTACTTCTCGAAGTTCGGCAAGACCGAGTTCCGCAGGGTGATGGCCTACCTCAATCAAAGGCTGGTCCTCTGGGTGGCAAAGAAGTATAAGCGCTTCAAACGTCTGCGAAAGAGAGCTGGCAACTGGCTGGCCATGGTGGCGACCTATAACAAGACACTATTCTCCCACTGGGCGGAGGGGTATGTCCCTTACCAAATCAGTAGGTGATGTGAAATATAAAACATTATTTATTAACAACTTAAAAAGAAGTAAGTACGAAGAGCCGTGTGACGGGAGACTGTCAAGCACGGTTCCGAGAGAAGGGAGGGGTGAAACTCCCCTCCGCTTACTCGACTAAGGGATGAAAATACTGCTTACAAATGATGACGGAATTGATGCCGGCGGGCTGCTTTCTTTAGTGAAATGCCTGCGTCCCTTCGGTGAACTTCTTGTAGTTGCGCCCAAGTCAGCCCAGAGCGGTATGTCAATGGCCGTTACGATGGGTTATCGTCCCATTGCCGTCAAGCACGTCAGCTCCGGACCGGGTGAAAACTGGTGGTATCTTGACGGTACACCTGCCAGTTGCGTAAAGTACGGAATTGACAATATCCTCTGGCCGGAGAGACCTGATCTGGTGGTGGCCGGTGTCAATTACGGTTCGAATGCCGCCACTGCATCAATTTATTCCGGAACCGTAGGAGCGGCTATGGAAGGTGCGGTGAACGGCATCCCTTCAATAGCGGTGAGCCTTGATGACTTCAGCCCGGATGCCGATTTCTCGATAGTTGAAGAGATGCTTCCGTCCATTCTCGAAAAGCTCATCCCGAATATGAGCGGACGTTTCGGTGAATTTTACAATATAAATTTTCCTGCAATCCCCGCCGTCGAGGCGAAGGGCATTGCCGTGACGAGCATGGGCAAGGGGCATTGGGTGAAGGAATACCGGGAGTTCCGGGAGTTTCTGAAAGAAAAGGGACGTGTCCCGAGACCGGAAGATGAACGTTATATCGAGGCGGCTGATCCTGAGGAAAGCATTGTGGTGATGGCGGGCGATTTCAAGAGCAGGGAAGGAAATCCTGCCGATGCGGACCATCTCCTGTTGGATAAGGGCTGGGTCACCGTCACTCCCGGCAACATTGACAATACTGATTATTCTGAAATCAAAAGACTATGCGATATTATCTTATAGCCGGAGAGGCATCGGGGGATCTCCACGGAAGCAACCTCATATATGGATTGAAGGCTGAGGACCCCGAGGCTGAGTTCCGTTTCTGGGGAGGTGACCGGATGGCGGCCGCGGCGGAGGACGACCCGGAGAATACGGGCCTGGTCCGGCATTACAGGGAAGGAGCCGTGATGGGACTGACCGATGTCCTGGCGAAAGCCGGAAAACTGCTGGACAATCTGTCGTTCTGCAAGGAAGACATTCTTGGTTGGGGACCCGATGTGGTGATACTCATCGATTATCCCGGATTCAATCTGAAGATAGCGAAATTCTGCCATTCCAGGGGGATAAGGGTATTTTATTACATCGCTCCCAAGACCTGGGCCTCGAGAGCCGGACGCAACCGCATGCTGAAGGACCGGGTGGACAAACTTTTCATTGTATTCCCCTTCGAGGTCCCGTATTTTACGGAAAAGGGCATTCCGTTCGAATACCACGGCAATCCATTGCTCGATGCTGTCGACAATCACAAGTACAAACGTCTGCAGGAGGGAAGATATGTCGCCGTGCTCGCCGGTTCCAGGAAGGGGGAAATCAACAGGATGATGCCGGTATGCGTGGATGTCATTGAAAGGCTGCATTCGATGCCTGATTTCTCCGACTTGCATTTTGTCATTGCAGGGGCTCCCGCCCGTTCCGAGGAGGATTATTACCCGTACCTGAAACCGGGGATGGAAGAATATGTCAAGACCGTATTCGACCGGACATATGACAGTTTGAAGTATGCGGAAGCCGCAATCATCAATTCGGGAACGGCATCTCTCGAGGCGGCTCTGACAGGTACCCCCCAGGTCGTATGCTGGAGCACCTCAGCGCTTACCGCTTTCATCGCGAGGCGTATCCTGAAAGTTATGGATCACGTGAAGTTTATTTCCCTTGGCAATTTGTGCCTCGGACGGCCCGCCTTCCGGGAACTGGTCCAGGAGGACTTCACCGCGGACAAGGTGACGGAAGAGGTTGTAAGGCTGATTTCTGATGAGGAGTACCGTAAGGAGATGCAGGAAAATTATAAGGAAATCAGGCGCAGCCTCGGAGAATCCGGAGCCTCCCGTGCCGTGGCGGCGGCTATGATACGCTCTTTGAACGGCAAACAGTAGTAAAATCGTCAATTTTTAGTAAATTTACGCTTGAAAAAACATCTGATATGAAAAGAACAATAGTTTCAATCGCGTTTATCGCGCTTACGGTCACTGCTTTCGGGCAGAGAAAGGAACCCAAGTTCCCTGAAATGACATTCACAACCGTCAAGGCAAATCCCATCACTCCGGTCAAGAATCAGCACCGGAGCGGTACCTGCTGGGCTTTCTCGGGAATCGGTTTCCTCGAATCGGAAGCTATAAGAATCAACAATATCAAGGACACGCTTGCATATCCGGATTTTTCCGAGTTCTTCGTTGTCAGCCATTCATATCTTGACAGGGCGGAAAAATATGTGCGTCTGGACGGCAAGCTCGGTTTCGGCGCCGGCTCGGAATGCGGAGACGTCCTGGATATTGTCAGGGATTATGGTATCGTGCCCAATGAAGCTATGACAGGTATGCAGTATGGCTCAGAACTGCCTCAGCAGAGTGAATTGGATGCTGTTCTGAAAGCTTATGTGGGCGCTGTCGCCTCGAACCCCAACAGAGTGCTTACGACTGCCTGGAAGAAAGGCTTCAAGGGTATCCTTGATGCGTATCTCGGACCCTGGCCTGAGAAATTCACAGTCGCCGGTAAGGAATATACTCCCGCGTCTTACCGTGATGCGCTGAAAATCAACCCTGACAATTATATTTCCTTCACTTCTTTCACTCATCATCCTTTCTATACGAAGTTCGCTCTCGAACTTTGCGACAACTGGCGCTGGGGGGAGGACTACAATGTCCCTGTCGATGAACTTATGACAATTATCGATACTGCAATCAATGACGGATATACCATATGCTGGGGTGCCGATGTGAGCCAGTGGGGATTCACCAGAAAAGGACTCGCTTTTCTTCTCAAGGAAGGGGAATTGGAAACTGCGGGTTCCGATCAGGAGCACTGGGTCGGTAAGGAAGAGGCGAAGCCTGTGACGGAGATTGTCATCAACGAGAAGGAGCCCACACAGGAGAGCCGTCAGTTCGAGTTTGACAACAAGACTCTTACAGATGATCACGGAATGCAGATTTTCGGAATCGCCAAGGATCAGAACGGCAAGAAATTCTACATGGTTAAGAATTCATGGGGTACCAAGAGCAAATATAACGGCATCTGGTATGTGTCCGAGGCATTTGTCAAAGCACAGACCATAGATGTGTTCGTTCATAAGGATGCCGTTTCCAAGGAGCTCAAGAAAAAACTCGGAGTCAATTGATGATCAAGAAATACATTCCGGACTTCATTACTTCGTTGAATCTGCTCTGCGGCGTCATCGGAGTGGTCCTGGCCTTCAAGGGCCGTTTTGACTATGCCTTTTATGCGATGCTTGCCGGGGCTGTCTTTGATTTTTGTGACGGCTTTGCCGCAAGGGCGTTGAATGCATATTCGGATTTGGGCAAGGAACTGGACTCTCTTGCCGATGTGGTGACTTTCGGCGTTCTTCCGTCAGTGATGTTTGTCAACCTGATGGTGTCCTGCTCATTCAGTGAGACAATATGGTGCTGGGTGCCGGTATGCATTGCCGTATTCAGTGGCATAAGACTCGCCAAGTTCAATGTTGATGAACGTCAGCACAGCAGTTTTCTGGGATTGCCTACTCCGGCATGTGCGATGATTTGCGGTTCGCTTTGCTATTTCGTCGCTTTCGAGCCGGACGGATTCCTTTGTTCATTGGTGGCAGGGCAGGTTTTCATACCGGTTCTTTCGGTGGTGCTGTCCGCATTGCTCGTATGTGAACTCCCTATGTTCTCAATGAAGTTTTCGAAGGATGATTCCAGGATCCTGAAACGCAAAAGACTGGCTTTTGCCGTGAACTGCATACTTTGTGTCGCGATAGTTCTCATTATCGGGCTCAACTGGTCTCTTGCCGTTCTTCTTGCCTTTTCGGTGTATATTTTGATGAATGCCGCTTTCGCCCTTTTGAAAATCTGATGTATATGAAGTGCAGGATTTTTGTTGTTGCAGCGCTGGTATGTCTGACCGCCGTTTCCTGCGGGCCGAAAGTCCGTTCGATAGGGCAGCAGACCATCCAATTCGTGAGATCCATTCTGGGCAATTCTGAAAGCCCCGAATACAAGATACTCAAATCATATGATCCGGCATTGCGCGATGCGGCGATATATGTGATTGGAGATGATATCTCCTGCTCTTTTGTCAGTAAAGAGTTGAAGAACGGCGATGACGGAGACAATATAGACGGCATCGGCGCTCCGGACGGTCTGCCTGATTTCGCAGGGGAGAGGATAGCGGTGGTTGTAGATATTGCCAACGGCTCTTACGACAGCCTCGTGCTTGAGGGGAAAACGGAAATTCTCAGGGAACTCACAGTCAGAACGTTGCTGAAGACTGTGGATACCTTGTGCTATCTAAGCCCGTTTGATAATGTAGGCATGGGGCATAAGAGTGCGGCCAAGATGCTTGTGATATCTTCCCCCGCCGCATCCGCCTACGGCTATTTCGACGTTGATTCCCTTTTGCGTGCTTCTGCCTGCGAGTTGCCTGTAGTCAGTCCGATGTCAATTGCAATGGCTGAGGCTGTGGACAGGGAAGGCATTACTGTCGTGGTCGCCACGTCGGCTGAACGTTCAGAAACTGATATCTATCAGAAACTATGTGAAACTGCAGCCCATAATGGCGGATTCAACTCTGTCAGCTGTGTCTCCATTCCCGTTACCGGTCCGGCGATGAGCCTCAGCGCTATCCTGGACAGCTATTCCTTGATGGAGAATGGCAGGCCTGTTGATGTGCTCCTGATCGATGACATGGTGCTTTCTTCCGACGGCGTTGAAAATGAATTGGAACGTATCCGCTCCGTTATGAATGCCGAATATCAGAAGTATTCAGAGTTCCTGTCGCCCGATTTCAGAATTGTCAGGTCCGCACCTCTTTTAAGGAGAGAATGTTACAGAATCCTGAGGGAGAAAAATCTTTTTACTCATAAAGTGGCGTATCCGGTCATAGAGTCCTACATGAATGTACAGAGGGACAGCTTGTCCGGAATTTCCTCAAATATTCTGATAGAATACAACAGCATGTATCTGCCAAAATAGAATATGTATAAACTGACCGTTTCACCGGAGGAGATAGAGAAACTGCCTTTGGGGGCTTTTGCCGGGAAGATTCACGTCATTTCCCGTCCGGGAATCGAATATCTGAAGGCTGTAGCTTATCTTAAGTCTCAGACGGTCATTGGATTTGATACTGAGACAAGACCTGTCTTCTCACCTTCGGCAAAGCATAATAAGGTTGCACTTCTTCAGCTGTCGGGACCGGATCATGCCTATCTTTTCAGGCTCAATCTCATGGGGCTCGGGCGGCGGATATGTTCGATACTCTCGAACCCGGCTATTCTGAAAATCGGAGCGGCATCGCAGGATGATGTCCATGGATTGAAGAAATGGACTTCATTCTCGGAAGCCGGTTTCGTTGATTTGCAGAAGATTGCGTGGCAATGGGGGATAAGGGACAAGAGTGTCAAGAAACTTGCCGCAAACATACTTGGCGTAAGGATATCCAAGATGCAGCAGCTTTCCAACTGGGAGGCTGAGCAGTTGTCTGAAGCTCAGAAACTTTATGCCGCAACAGACGCGTGGGTATGCCGGGAAATGTATCTCAAGCTGCTGAAGACTGAAAAGAATCCGCTGAGTGAGGAGGAAAAACTGCCTCCGGAACAACGTCCGAAGCCTGCCGAAGTCCCGACTGTCAAATCTGATGAAGCCGTGGCGGCAAAGAAGAAAAAAAGACGCAAACGCAAGAAGAATGACAAAAATATATCTAAAGAAAGGCCGTGACGAATCGTTACGCAGATTTCATCCCTGGGTGTTCTCGGGAGCTATCTCCCAGATGGTGGGACAAGCTGCGGAGGGGGACATTGTGTCCGTATATTCTGCAGACGGGGAATATCTTGCGGCCGGTCATTATCAAATAGGTTCAATAGCGGTCAGGATTCTTTCGTTCTGCGGAGATCCCTCTGCTCCGGAGTTCTGGTTCAATGCCATTGAATCCGCTTACAGGGTACGTCGTTCCGTTGGTCTTGCGGATGGCAGTTCCACTACAAACTGCTTTCGTCTGGTTCATGGTGAAGGGGATGGCCTGCCGGGTTTGATTATTGACTACTATGATGGCGTCTGCGTTATGCAGGCTCATTCAGCCGGCATGTTCCGCAGTCGCAAGATGATAGCCGATGCCTTGAAAAAGGTGTTCGGAGATGAACTTAAGGCCGTTTATGACAAGAGCTCCGGTACGGCCCCGTTCAAGGCCGGTCTCGATTTGGTTGACGGCTATATTTACAAACGGGAAGGATATGAAGAGGATACTGCATCAGTCCTTGAAAACGGCCATAAATTCCTGGTCAACTGGTCGGAAGGCCAGAAGACAGGCTTTTTCCTCGATCAGCGTGAAAACCGGGCGCTTGTCGAACATTATGCCAAAGGCCGCAGCGTGCTCAATCTTTTCTGCTATACCGGGGGATTTTCCATATATGCTCTTGCCGGGGGCGCACTTCACGTCGACTCTGTTGACTCTTCAGCTAAGGCAATGGCTATGGTGGACAGGAATGTGTCCCTCAATTTCGGGGACTGTGACAGACACGTATCGTTCTGCTGTGATGCCATAGAGTTCCTGGGAAAGAGCTTGGAAGGGAAGTATGATATGATGATAGTCGATCCTCCCGCATTTGCCAAGCATCGCGGCGTGCTGAAAAATGCTCTTCGCGCATATCAGAGGTTGAATGCCGCCGCTATTTCCAAGGTAGCACCCGGAGGTCTGGTCTTTACTTTCAGCTGTTCTCAGGTAGTTGACAAGGAAATGTTTGCACTCGCTGTCTTTTCCGCCGCCGCTTCGACCGGCCGAAGGGTGCGTATACTTGACAGACTTTGTCAGCCGGCTGACCATTCCGTCAATATTTATCATCCCGAGGGTGAGTATCTTAAAGGTCTGCTTCTATATGTAGAAATCGAGTAGGAGGAAAACGAAGTAGTTTTTCTCCTACTTTCGTTTTCCGACCTCTCACACCACCGTACGTGCCGTTCGGCATACGGCGGTTCTTCATTGTTCAGTGCAATTTGACATAGTAGTCCATAAGGCACGGGT
>JAZLLN010000019.1:0-8558 GCA_045598165.1 Candidatus Cryptobacteroides sp. | reverse complement strand
TAAATTGTTGTTACTCATGGTTGTCTATTTTTAGACCTTAAGCTTTTCTAAAATAGACAACCATTTTCTTTTTTCCAATCTCACTGCGGACCTCAGATTCGCCTTGGGTGGCGACGCTTATTTTCCGAAATCGGGTGCTTTTACTTTTCCGATTTCTGCTGAATCCTTATTTTCTGAAATCTGCGGAAGCAAAGTTACTGCTTACAGTTCGGCGATGCTTGACCGCTTCCACTACTTTATCAAGGGCTGGAAGATGACCAGAATCAAGATGGGACAGATCTATTACGGCTGGACTATTGATACTGAATACTTCGCGGAATACATGCACTACTTGCGCAGCCAGTCATGCTACAAACACATCTTCGAGGAGATTGTCTCATATGACGAAAAAGAGACAGACACAAGAGACTGCAAGGCTGTGATGAAGGGTGCAACGGCCCTGTGTAAAATACTCTTCCCTCACGTGAAGGACTTATCAGAACTTTCCACCGAGGACTTGGAAATCTTCAAGAAACTATATTCTTCATATTGCCTTGAACCGGCAGTCGAAGGATGTGCGGTAATCAGGAAGCAATGCCACATGATCGACAAGGAGTTCAAGGCTGAAATGCCTCAGTTTGAGATCCACATCACTCTTCCTCCTGAACAACGAGACAATGAGGGAGAAACGAAAACGGGAGAGGATGAGTAAAGAACAGCCTTGATGGCTGTTGTTTATCCCAAAGAAACAAAGACATATTCCACCATACGGTCTTTGAACCACAGCAGGTCTTCTTCATTGAATCGGCTTTCTGATTTATAAGAAGAAACCTCACCGTCACGACGACTGTAGTCTGTACTGATGCCATCAAACAAATCAGCCGCATCCACCCCGATTCGCTCAACAATTTTAACACGGGCGCGCGAAGCTCTCGCCTTGATGGCAGAATCAGTGCTGGCTGCCAGTGGACTTTTAATTTCTACAAGCATCTGTCTCGCCTTAGCAACATAGTTGTTCTTGTTGTCAAGCAAACAGATAATAATCAACTTGTCCTCCATTTTCAGATGGTCTATGGCATCCAGGCACTTGTTTAGTACTTCATGTCTGTAGTCCATGGCCTGCTCACGAATGATATCGATAACAGGCCTGGTTTTGTTATTGTCCCCCTTAATGACAGAAGGGGAATCAACATCCTCATTGACGGAAATGCGCTTGCGCTTCTTGAGCCCGTCCTTGGTACAGTTCGCAGTAATTCCCCATAACCAGGCTGTGACTTTGGCATTTCGAGATGAGTCGAAAGTGTCCCTTTTTATATATGCTTTTATCACAGCATCACCAGCGGCACTGATCACAATATCATTTAGAATATCTGAATCAATTGAGCTCTTGAAGGATTTGGCAGTATGGTGTGCCACCATCATCGTATAGTCATACCACAATTCCACTTTTCCGTGTTCATAATCGGAAGCGAATTCATCTATTGTTCTTGATTGGAGAATTTGTATGTAGTCCATCAGCCTGATTATTTGTGTAAATATAATCATTATTTGTTTCGGCTGATTTATATACCCGAAAAATATCCGACCCGTTCTTTTGCCTCCAGGCAAAACGATACCCTGATAAAGATACACTGATGGCTTGAGACTTCAAACACGCAATTATACCTTCTCTGCACATTCTGCCGAACAAAGCATCAAGATATTCCCTATCCATTCCATTATTCAATCCCCCCAGATAAACATGTCACGGAATTCCATTACCCTGTCCTCAGCCGCGGACTTGATTGCCGCCACCATGCCCATCGCCACTTTCGGTGACAGGCCTGCGACCAATTCTCCCAGCTGCATGATCTGGTCCTGATACAGAATCAGCCCTTTGGTCTCGAACAATATCTTCTCGACGACAGGTTCTTCTTTCCGGATACCCCTGCGGGTCTTGCCCAATCTATACATCAGAATTTTTTTTCAGAAGGCCTTCCCTTGAATGTCATCGCGAAGACATCCGCCAGTTCTTCAACCGAATCAGGGTGAATCATCCGAAGAGCTCTCCTGACCCGGGCCTGTCCAAAATAAAATAGGTCATCCGTGCCACCATCCGACAACAGTTCAAAGACACCCTTGTCATCCATGCCAATATTGTAATATGATTGGATATTCTGAAGAACAGGAAGTTCAAACAATTCCAACAGCTTTCCTGGCAAATCCGGTTCCATCACCGCATCAAACTGACAGACAGGGAGACTTAATCCTTCATAACAATCCTGCTCACTATCCAAGGGTAACCTATCTGTTAATTTTGTACTACCCACAAGGAAAAGTGCCTCTTCTAAGCATCGGGACTCGACACATTTTTCTTCCAACTTTTGGATTATTTAGAACGTATCCTGAACTGCAGCATCATCCAACATCAGGTATTCAAGAATGGGGTTCTTCTCAATAGCATCCTTTTCTTGGAAATGGCATCCATCAATCAGATCATGTAATAATTCTTTGTCTGATGAAGGCAGTTTCATGACCGATGCGGCTGCCTCCAGGGCGGTCTTTAGCCGAGTTCCTGAATACCTGGAAGTTCTGACCAGACATCCTTTCTCTAACTTCCCCGTCATATACTCCAACATCGCATATCTTTCTCCAGCCCCAAGTTCAAACCTGTAAACAGGAAATGCGGACTTGTCCTTCAGAGGGAACATATCAAAAGAAAGTCCGTATTCCAGAGGATTCACACCCGTGAGACCAAGGCAGAAATTAACTAAAGAACAAGGCATGGTACCCCTTCCTGGGCCGACAGCAATTCCTTTGTTTCTTGCGTGGTCGACTGCTCCTTTCAGCAGAAGTAGATAGGACGGAAAGTCAGAACAGCAGAAATAATCAAGTTCTGATTTCAACTTCAGGAGCCAGTTCACCGAACAATGTTCCAGCATCGTAATACACCATTTCAACGAAATGATCAGTGTTTTCGTCCCGGTCTTTCGTGTCAATCCCCTCAAATGGTTTGAATGCCTGGATTTTTCCAAGAACTTCCTCCGTATTGTCTATCAATTCTGGGTGGTCCCGAAACAGACCTCTCATCTGTTCTTCGTTTTTCAACCATGCATGTCTTCCGGCTGGAGCGTTCAGATACCAAAATCTCATTTTCGTCTGGACTGACCACAAGACCTCAGCACCCTCGTCAGGGAAACATACATTGTTCGTGGCGACAGTCTTCACTCCATAAATGGCAGAAAGCTGGTATAATACATCGTTCACCTCATCCTGCCTATTTGATTTGTCGTCTATGCTGTTCTTGCCATCTCTAGTGATTTTAAGATATAGGTCATCTCCGAACAACGATTTATACTTCACAAGATGCTCCGAGGCTTTGCCTTTCACTACAGATGCAATTCTCAGTAGACATATCAGACCATTCTTATTCCTGGTTAAATCACTGAAGGAGATATATTCCCATCGTCCTTTCTCTTGTGCGACAGTAGACAGCAGACATAGAGTCATGAAACCAGTCCGGTTTTTGGCAAGAAGCACGACCGAAACATATTTGGTTCTGTCAGATTCGGTAATATAGAATTCGCATCCCAGCACTGCCTTCACCACAGGCCCATTGACCGACTGCATACTATTATTAAATTCTATTGCTCCGGCCATGGTTCCTATGTCGGTCAACGCCAGACTGGTCATCCCATACAATGACGCATGTCTTATTATAGACAAAGGTGAACCCATAACCAAACTAGAGATGTAATGTGTATGAATGTGCAGGTGTGTGAATGCCATCGTTTTGGAACAATTTTTCTCTTAACACTGCCCGACCACACAAACGATACTTTATTTCAAAAAAAAATATTAGAAATTTTATGTGTCACTTCATAACTGACACAGTATTTGAGGGCGAAGAAACAAATAATGATAATAATTCTTATGATCACTTTGTCCATCGTCAACTGGTGCAACGAACTGATACTGTGCTTCGGCCAGCTGTTCGGCATCTCAGCAAAACAAGCAGATACCCTGCTAATCTTCGGTATCCTACCTACAGTTGTTTTCTTTTTTCTCATCGGTCTGATAATAGCCCGAAGAACTTTTCCTGCGTCAAAACTAGCGGCAAGAATCTGCTACTACGCATCATCCATTATATTAGGAATTACAATCGCTTTACTGATTGTGGCTGCCATTATGACCATAGGTAATCTGGACGACCTCATCAGAGAATCCTGTGCTTCCTTGAGGAAGGAAAATTCATCCTTGAAGGATCTCATAAGATGGCTTGCATCTGAGAAGAAAACATTAAGAATCCGCTTTACCGAAAGAGGTCGGGTAGTATACGGAGTGCTGATGCTGGTTGTAGCCGGAGTCCAACGCTCATCATTAAAAAGAAAAATACGAATAATATAGAAAAAGTGTATTTGATTGTTTATGAAAAGATTATTATCCATCACACTATTTGCCCTCGCGCTGGCATTTTTACCATCCTTCGCGCAGAAGAAGGATGCATCCACAGACTACAAACTCCAGAAGGCCTATGAGGTACTTCAGGAGGACCATGACGAAGAGAAGGCTCTCGGCCTCTTGGACGAGTTCATTGAAGAGTGTCCGGACAACGCTGAGGCGCTGTTTCTGCGCGCGAAGGTTCAGGGCAACTGGGAGAAATTCGCTGCGGCTCTTTCCGACCTTAACCGGGCCCTGAAGGTGAACAAGCCGAAGAAGAGCGGCATTTACAATTCCACTCTCTGGTGGTGGAAGGCCGCGATCTATGATGAGATGGGGGACCCCCAGCAGGCATGCGATGCGTACAGGACGACGCTGGACCTTGCCCGCAAGGACAGGAATGAGGGCATAGATGACATACTTTGGGGCTACGCCCAGTCCCTGTACGCTCTGAAGAGATATGAAGAGGCGGATGCGGTATACCGTGACATCCTCAGGGACGACGAATCCAGCCAGCCCGCCATGGTAGGCCTTGCCAGGAATATGATTGAAAGGGGGCAGCACCGGCAGGCCGTTGACCTCCTTGAGAAGGCTGTAAAGTATGATGAAAGCTATCCGGGCACATACAAGTTCCTCACGGATGCCTACGACAAACTCGGCGAGGCGGACAAGGCTATCGACAATGCCGTGCTCTGGCTGAACAATGATTCTGATGCCCTGGATGATGACCTGATCAAGGTCCTTCTCAAGCACGATACATATTCCGTCGCAAAGCTGAAGGAAAAGATGAAGGCAGGCGAGCAGGGGGTACTTTGGCAGATTGCCCTGATTAAGATTTATGAAGGGGTATGCGACTATGGGAAGGCCGTGGAGGGCTACAACGCTCTGGAATCGGAGTACGGGAAGGACGACTACATCTATGAACGCAGGTCCGACTGCTTCAGCGAGCTCGGACTGACGGAGCAGGCTCTTTCCGAAATCGATAAGGCCATTGAGATGACCCCGGACGGATTCAACTGGGCACGCAAGGGGGAGATTCTGCGCGGCGTCGGAAGGTATGAGGAGGCGGCAGCCTGTTATGAGAAGACAATTGATGAGTTCCCTGCCAATGCATACGGGTATTATGCCCGCGGCTGGTGCTATGAACTCATGGGCGATGATGACAGGGCGATGGAAAGCTATGAACAAGGAATAGACCTTGACAAGTCCTATCCATACATATTTCTTATGCGCGGTAATCTCTACAGCAAGAGAGGGGATGACGTGAAGGCAAGGGCGGACTACGAGACTGTCCTCCAGCTTGACACCCTTGCGGATGAGGGATCATGCAGGCATTACGCCCTTTGCTTCCTCGGACGGAATGACGAAGCGCAGCAATGGATGGAGAAGATAATTGCCGGGAACGCAAAGAACTTTGGGAACTGGTACGACCAGGCATGCCTGTATGCACGGATGGGCCGCCCGGACGATGCCGTGAAAGCCCTGAAAGCTGCGTTGGAAATGGGTTACTGCAAGTTCTCCCATATCGAACATGATGATGACCTGGATACTATCCGTGACCGAGATGATTTCAAGTCATTGGTTGCCGAGTATTCGGGAAAGCTGCAGGAGCGCCTGTCAGGATATGGCGAAGAAGACGTGGACATGAAGGAGGAGGTCATATCCGAAGTGTCGATACTCCGTAACGGTGGCGGCACTTTCGAAGTCCCGTGTGCAGTGAACGGCCTCTCCCTGAACATGATATTCGACACCGGAGCATCAGATGTCTCCATATCCTCCGTGGAAGCGAACTTCATGCTGAAGAACAGATACCTTTCCGAGAAGGACTTCAAGGGCAAGGCATATTACCAGACGGCCACCGGCGAGATATTAGAAGGGGCGGTCATTACGCTGAAGGAGGTCAGGATCGGAGATGCCGTGCTCAAGAATGTCGATGCCTCGGTCGTGAAGAACCAGAAGGCACCGCTGCTGCTTGGTCAGTCGGTGATGGAGCGCTTCGGCACGATAACCATTGACAACATAAACTCGAAGCTCATCATAAAGCAGTAAGCCCAGAAGGGGCCCCTTTGTCTCCCTTTCTGCTGAGGGAATTTTTGCCTGCTTCAGAGACAATGATAGTTTTTTCGCGTGGACCTGAGTCTCTGAAGACAGGCATATAATTTGAGAACTTCCGGTGGATTTCGTATATTCAATGCTATTACTCATGACACGGATATGATCGAGATTTTTGACAGATACTTTGATGAGCACAAGATATCTTCCAGGCCTTTCAAGGGCCTGGAAGTTTGCCGTCAGCTGAGATGGAAGCACCAGACCGGCTGTGCGGAATACTGCGACGGATGGAACCTTGTTGAAGGGGTCGTCGGAGACTTCACGCTGGTATACCAGTTCAACAGAGTCATAGAGAACTACTTCTTTGAGGAGGCGTGGAAAATGGTGGACGGAAGATACCGTGCCGTTCAGATGACTACAGGAGATATCGAGGGACTCCCTATATGCGGGGAATTTCCGAGGCTGTATGTACGTGCGGCCTTGCTCAACTCGCAGAAGAAGATGGATGCACTTATGGACGGCCTTTTCGTCACAATGGCCTGTGCTGTCAACCGTGTCTGGTTCTATTATGCACAGGCTATGGAAGGAGCATTCCATGATACGTCAGAGTATGAGATTTATACTGATTCAGGGAAGCTCTCCTTCATCGAACAGAACATATGTCCTTTGGACGAACTGGCCAACAAGGCATTCGATGCGTGTTTCAAGGATGAGGAATTGGAGGGCGAAGAGGACAGGACGGCTGGAAACAACCTGGAGGGACAGAAACATCAGGATGAATGGATGAAGGGGGATGGCAATGGCTTCGAGGATCTGGCAGGGATGGATTCACTGAAAACGGATCTTTCAGATTCTGTCCTGTGGACAATCACCCATCGTGAGAAGGCTGAAGAATATAACATCACTCCGCCAAACGGGATGCTGCTCTACGGTCCTCCGGGGTGCGGGAAGACCTATTTTGCGAAGAAGTTCGCTGAGGAGGCCGGCTGCAGCTACAAGGTTTACTGCCCTTCCGACCTTGCGAATCCTTACGTCCATGGCACCCAGGGGAAGATCGCCCAGATGTTTGCTGAGGCGGAGGAGCATGCCCCATGCGTAATCTGTCTTGATGAGGTTGATGCCATGATCCCGGTCAGGTCGGACAACCCGTCGGCTGCGTGCAAGAATGATGAGGTCAACGAGTTCCTGGCCAGGCTCAACAACTGCGGTGACAAGGGTATCTATGTTATCGGCACGACCAACAAGAAGGAACTTATCGACCCTGCCGCCCTGAGGAAGGGGCGCTTCGATGTCCAGGTGGAGATACCGGTTCCTGATTATGAACAGAGGAGAGCACTCTTCGTGACACATCTGAAAAAGCGCCCGGTGGCAGCAGATGTCGACATCTTCAAGCTGGCAAGGATGACGGACGGCTGCGTTGCCGCCGACATAGCCTATATCATCAATGAGGCTGCCCTGGCGTGTGCCAGGAAGGGAATCCCAATCTCCCAAGAGGCTCTTGAAACGGCATCCGGCAAGATAAAGTCCGTTGAAGGGACTGTTCGGAGAATTGGGTTCAGGTCATGAATAGTAAACGTAGGTCATTAATATGACAGCCGTTTCTCTGGCAGGGGTCCTTGAACATAAATAACATATATCAGGTGTAGATAAGGCTAAATAATAGCAGAGATGGGAGAAACAAATATCTTGATAATCCCCGACGTGTAATCACGGGAGGTATTCTTGAAGGCGATAAGGAGTCAAGTGTTTTAGTCTATTTTTCCTAAATAATCTCCCTATTTCCGTGTAACAATCTATCTTTTTGAGGAGAAAAAAAGGTCCCCCGAGACTTTGCCCGGGGGGCTTCATCTTGTTCGTCCAGCACGAACGTACTCTAACGGGTGAAAGTCCCTAAACCGCCCTGATAGTGGGAAGGTTACAGCCAAAGGCAAGGGTGTCCGCCGCGAGACGGAATCTGAAGGAAGCCTGCGGCAAACATCTGGTCTGACGGACAGAAACCCGATACAAGGCCTACGGATGAGGGCAAGACTGCATCAGAAGTCAAAGTCCCATAACTATCCGAATCGTCCGAGGTAAATCGGGCAGACATAAGATGGAAAGAGTACGTC
>JAZLLN010000018.1:0-6823 GCA_045598165.1 Candidatus Cryptobacteroides sp. | reverse complement strand
AGTTGATACCCCCTGTTGAACCCAAAGTGATATCATCCCGTCCGGAGTATGCATTCATCGAGAGCAACCGCAGGCTGCTGGAACTCCAGATGAAGAAACTCGACGTTGATCTGTCTCCGAAAATAGGATTCATCGCCGATGCTTACTATGGATATCCCGGAAGGAATATATTCAAGGGACTCATAGACCATAACCCGTCATTCAATGCTATGCTTGGGATTCAGTTGAAGTTTAACCTGTATCCTCTGTATACCCGCAAGAATGACAAGGCACTCATCAATCAGCAGATGCGGGACCTTGACATACAGAAGGATATGCTTGATTTCAAGACAAAGCTGAGCAATACCGGAGCATCGCAGGAGATTCTTTTCCTCCGCCAGACGCTTGAGGACGATACGGAGATACTCCAGCTCCGCACAGATGTGCGCAAAGCTGCCGAGGAAAGACTGGACAGCGGAGTGATTGATGCATCCGACCTTCTGCAGAAGATAAACGAGGAGTCAGACGCCTCGCTTCAGAAGAGCATCCATCAGATAGAACTGCTCCAGGCCCTTTACAGACAGGAGAAATAAATAGGTCAAAATGGGAAACGGCTCCATCAGCATAAAGGATTTGACCAAGAGCTTTGGTAAGGTGAAGGCCCTCGACGGAGTGTCCCTTGAAATCAAGGAAGGAGAGATTTTCGGCATTTACGGAGCAGATGGAGCCGGCAAGACAACTTTGGAGCGCATCCTTTGCACGCTTTTGCAACCTGACAGCGGCACTTGCAGTATATTCGGGCTGAATCTGATTATGGACAGGCAGGCAATCCGCAAACTTATAGGCTATGTCCCCTCAACATTTTCCCTATACACAGACTTCTCCGTAGAAGAGAATATCAGTTTCCACACCCATCTGTTTGACCTTCCTTTCGATAAGGATGACGGGATGATTGCGCCTATCTACCGCCAGCTCGCTCCGTTCTCCGGTCGCCTGGCGCGTAATCTTTCAGGTGGTATGAAGCAGAAACTAGCCCTCTGTTGCGCACTCATCAACAAGCCGAGACTGCTGATTTTGGACGAGCCGACAACCGGCATCGATGCTGTGTCGCGAAAGGAGCTGATAGATGTACTGAAACTCCTCAATACGGATTTCGGGACAACAATCATCATCTCCTCCCCTTACCGCAATGAGATAATGATGTGTGACCGGGCAACTTTGATAGAGAACGGAAAGATAGTGCGTGTCGGTATTCCTTCCGAGGTTCTGCCTCCGGAAGAGGTGACAATCTGTGGTGCAAATGAAAATTCGGGAGAGGAGAATGTGATAGAGGTTAATGGACTTACCAAGCGTTTCGGCGATTTTACCGCTGTGAACGGCATCAGTTTCAATGTCCGCAAAGGTGAGATTTTCGGCTTTCTTGGAGCAAACGGATCCGGCAAGACAACAGCTATCCGTATGTTGTGTGGACTGTCCAAACCTACATCAGGTACTGGAATGATTGCCGGTCTTGAACTGAACAAAGACTACGAGAAGATTAAAAGCCATACCGGCTATCTGAGCCAACGTGACTGTCTTCCCTCGGATTTGACTATCAGAGAGAATCTCCGGCTCATTGCCGGAATGTATGGGATGGAAAGAAAAGAAGCTGGCAGACGTATAGATGACTGTCTTGTCAGAATCGGTCTTGAGAACTATTCAGACCGGATGTTCGGGAGTCTCCCCCTTGGCTGGAAGAGACGTGTCGGCTTTGCAGCAGCGGCAGTCCATCAGCCGGATATCCTGTTTCTTGATGAGCCTACAAGCGGAGTGGACGTCGAAGCCAGGAAGCAGATATGGGATATCATACGCTCCGAGGCCGGGCGTGGTACGACTATTCTGGTAACTACACACAATATGGAGGAGGCCCTTTGGTGTGACCGTCAGAGCATTATGGTTGATGGATCAATAAAGGCTATAGGCGACTTGAGGTCCCTTGTAAAGAGTGGGGTTTCTCCTGACTTCGATGACGTGTTTGACCTTATTACACAGGCAAATCTATGAAATCCCCGTTCAGACCGACCGTTTCCTGTATGTAACCACGGACAAATATAAGGTCACCGCAGTCAGGCTTGCAAGCCATAGGAATGGCAAATGAAGGTCTGACAGAGTCGAGGACTTAAGATATACGTTGCGAAGTATTTCCACGAGATGACGGCAGGGATTGAGATATGAAATATATTGTAAGGATTCGTGCATATTCTCCACAGGCGTAAAAAATCCGGACATCAGTTGAATGGCTGTTGTGTACATAAATGAGAGCAGCAGGGTCATTTGGGCATTTCCCGTGATATTGCCTATAAGAATAATAGTTGCGGACAGGCCCATAATGAATAAGAAAAAAGCAACTGCCACCAACAGGATAGAACCGGACGGAATCATGTTATGGGCAAGCCGCAACAGGAGTACAGTATAGAACAATTCGAACAGTCCGAAGAGACAGCAGGTGAGGATTTTGGAAAATACGTATACTGTAGGACTTACCGGGCTTGAGTTGATTATTTCTACAATTCCTCCATTCATATCATTGGACAAGGAAATTCCTGTAAGGTTGGTACAGAGGTAAAGGGCGATTGATATAAGGACGACAGGAAGCATATACAGCAGATAATCCAGAGATGGATTATAGTAATGCGATTCCGTAATATAACTCCTCGATGCGCTCACGGCCACTCCTATCTGACCGATTTTCTCAGTTATCGCATTCTCTACGGTCTTGAGGATATTCCGGCCACCAAGCAATGCCTTTACAGGCTCCACGGCATTTATGGAAAGCGACAGTTCCGGCAGTTTTCCCGTTGTAATCAAAGTTCTCTCGTACCCCTCGGGGATTTCAAGGATGCAATCCACCTTTGATTCTTCAAGCAGGGAAACGGCCTGTCCGTATGTGCTGCATTGAATGGGATCCGTTACTCCTTCCATATAATGCAATGCTTCTATGATTGAACGGGAAAGGTCGCTGTTGTCATTATCCACATACGCCACATTGTCGATGTCAGCGTCATAATTGATGAGATGGGGTACAACCAAAGCCGAAAAAACAGGATAGAACAACAAGAGATATAGGATTTTCCTGTTGCGCACCAACTGTATCACTTCTTTGGTGAAAAAAGTCTTTATCTGTTTCCAAGCAACCATCTGTCTTTTCTCAAAAGATAAAGGGAACCTGCCAGGAACACTATTGTTGAAAGTGATATCATTATGGTCTCCTTGAGAACGTGTGCGGCGGACACTCCGCCTATCATAATCTTGCGCATGGCATCGGCGTACCATCTCACATATATCAATCCGCTGACTTTCTGTGCCCACGATGGCAGATTGTCCACAGGCACTTCAACGCCTCCGAAGTACATGACAGGAAGCATTATTACTGCCGTACTCAACACGTATGCATCCACTCTGCTGTGGCAGAAGTTTGATACGATTAGACCGAGTATCAACGACGTAATGACATATAGCAACGTGATGGCCAATATCAGCGCTATCGACCCGTTGATTGGCACTCCCACGAGAAAATATGAGGACAGCAATCCCGTGCAGCCGGCAAACATTCCGAGGCAAAGATAGGGGAACAGTTTTCCTGTCAGGTATTCCACGGTACTGATTGGTGACAATATCAGATTTTCAATCGTACCCTTTTCTTTCTCCTCTGCCATGGCCATACTGGAATATATGACACACATAAGAACAATCGCCAGCGCAATCAGTCCGGGACAGAAGAAATAAGCACTCTGGAGCCTTGGATTATACAACATCCTTACTGAAGCGAAATCCTGCTTTTCCGGTCCGATCTCAAGAGCGGACTGCAGATACAGGGAGGCAGCGGAGGCTGTTACGCAGTTGGACGCATCGGTAATAATCTGTACCGGCATCGGCAACGTCGGGTCCAGAGAATATTGGGGCATTATCGTGTCAAAATCCCGGTGTAGCACAAGCATTGCGTTGATTGCATTCGTCCTCATCATCCTTTCTCCTTCCTCGACGGAGGAGATCTGTCCTTTGAATACAAATACAGGATTATGTTTCAATGGAGCAAGAAATGATTCCGTCGCGGGTGACGGAGATTGCACGACAGCCGCTACCTTGATACTTCTTACGTCCGTGGACAATATGAAGCTGAACGAGATTATCAGGAAAAACGGAATAGTGACGGCAAGGACGAATAGCCCCGTATCACGTATGATATGGGTGAATTCACTGCGTATTATGAGTAATATTTTACTCATTTGGCAGAACAACTTCTCCTGCAAACCCCAGTTTGATATAGCCGTCATTTCTGACCGCTACTTTAACGGGATACACGAGATTGGAACGCTCCTCATCGGTGGGAATTGTCTTTGGGGAGAACTGGCTCTCCTGCGCTATCCACGTCACAATACCTTCATATTCACGGACGGAATCCTTGCCGAATTTGGCAATCACTTTCAGCTTTTGTCCAAGTTTAATATTCTGAAGCTGGCTCGACTTGAAATATGCTTTAAGAAAGACATTGTCAATATCGGCTATTCTAAGAAGTGGGCGTCCGACCGCAGTAATTTCACCGATCTGGGCGTATTTCCCGATGACAACGCCATCTGCACAGGACCGGACGTGACATTTTTCCTTCATTTCCCTGATTCCCTGTATCTGAGTCTCTATCGAAGCCACATTACCCGATGCAGTTTCATTGGAAGTCCGGATTGTGGCGGACGCAGCATCTATCTGGCCACGCACAACCGCTATGCTGCTTTCTATCTCATCCAGTTGATTGCGAGGAGCCGCGCCGACCTTGATAAGTCTGCTGATCCTGTCCCTATCGCTTTCAAGACGTACGAGTTGCTCACTGAGAGCCTTTGTTTGAATCGAAACGTCAGACATTACTTTTCCTGCAGCATCCTTTTGTGCAAGCAGAGTGTTGATTTGAACCTCATAAGACAAGGTGTCTATCAAGGCGAGTTCCTGGCCGGCAATGACAGAGTCACCCTCGTTCACATAAAAACCAAGTATTTTCCCGTTGCTTTCACAACTGATATTTACAATCGTGGTTTCAAATACTCCCGGCACAGAGGATTCGGACTGGGAACACGCCACCGAGGACAGTACAACTATAGCAAATGAAAAATATAACGGAAGTCTGTTCATTTTGGAAAGCTTATTCAAATTCAATATGATACACAAATTTATATATAAATAATGATATTTTATTTATGTTTGCATTAATTTTAGGTTGTGCAACGTTAAGAAGGACGGAACTATAAAGGTTTTTTATGAAGGTAAAGCCAATGCGACTTTGTAAACCGATTCAAAACATCCTGCACCCGATTGTGAAGGTGATTATGTCCGGTTTCGTACCAAGCTACACAGGAGCGAAAAAACTGTCTCGTGGGACTGACTTATGTGCCGGGAAACTTCTTGTCAATCAGATAATTCCAAGCGAAAATATGATGAGTGGGACGGGGCGGTTCGATATTTATCTACCTTCCGCTTATGTCGAATCCGAAAAGAAATATCCCGTCCTATACCTTCTGCACGGATTAGGATATGGGCCGAATATGTGGGTAAAGACGGTAATCGAAATGGTTGATAGTCTTGTGAGGGACGGGGCAATCGAACCGTTAATAATAGTGATGCCATACGCGCAGATGTCTTTTTATCTGGACGGATTCGGCTATTTCGACGGCAAGCCCGGACACAAGTATGAGAGTTTCTTTTTTAAGGATTTGAAACCATATATCGAGGCTGATTTCCCGGTGCTTTCGGACAGGGAACACACATTTATCGCCGGGGCGTCGATGGGCGGATACGGTGCATTATACTATGGAATAAAATATCCTCATCTTTTCTGTATGTGTTATTCTATGAGCGGCGCAACGGAAGGCCTGAACAGGTTCGGCATCACGGATGAGGTTCCGTCCATTTCACGGTTGCTAGAGGGCAAGAAAACAGACAACCTTCCCCGCTTGTACCTCGAATGTGGGGACAAAGACCATGTCTGTGGACAAAGCAACAGGATTACACACGAAAAATTGGAAGCAATGGGGGTGAAACATAGCTTCGGCATATACAATGGTGCTCATTCTCCGCTTTTCTGGAGAGGCAGTTTGAAACGAATGATGATCATTATCTCACAAACACTCAATCCCGATACGACAAAATCCTGAGCAACATTTTATCGCTCAGGATTTTGTCGTATCGGGAAGATAAACTTCCATAACGATCTTAAAAACATACCGATTGCCAGTAGTGTCGCGTATTAACCTACATCAGGCGAACGGCTTTCAATATGGCATACAACTTACAAATAAAACTGCTGCTAAGGCAACGAATGAAAGTCCTTTTGCCAGTTTTAACAAAAACGATTTTCTCATTTTTTTAAAAATCAACTCTGCAGCACTGCATTACTGTATTATTTTTAAGTTCTGAGCAATTATAAATTGCCCATTCTTGCCATGTCAGAAATTTCACTAATCTTAGTGCTGCAACAAAGACGCAGCAAAACTCTGAACAGGCGTTGTAAAGTTATAAATTATTTTTGGATTGTATAACAACTTCTTAAAAATATCGAATGATTAGGAGCATGATCCTCCCAGTTGGCGGGCATTGGGCACACCGGGAAGTTCGACGACTTGTGTAAAGACACCCTGCCGGAAATAGGAGCGTATTACGTTTATATCCCGGGAGGCAGTGAGGGCAAGCATAAGAAGAATCCTAGACTTCTGTGGATTCAGACTGCCCGAGGCAATAAATCCCAGCTTCTCATCGTCAACTTCACCGCCTTCCGTATAGACCCCGCCATAAGGAACGCGGGAGGAACGGACAATCATTA
>JAZLLN010000017.1:0-7476 GCA_045598165.1 Candidatus Cryptobacteroides sp. | reverse complement strand
AGGACTGCATCCGAATGCTGTCAGGCAGGCGAATGCAATCAATAATGAATTGATAATTCTAAATTTCATCTCTTTTTATTTTGATTCCGGGACAATACTGTTACCACAGCCTGTCTTACATTCGCCCAGACTTCATCACTTATCAGTACTCATGATCCTCGTGTGGCATTGTTCAGGAAGTCATCCACACTCAGGTTGTCGCTAACGATTTTTACGGCCGCGCTACCCCACAACATAAAGAAGATGACATCCATCTACAAAGAAAGCGACCAATAATCACTTATTAGTCGCCTTCTTTTTCTGTACTGGGTACGGGAATCGAACCCATATTGCAAGATTGAGAATCTTGAGTACTAACCGTTATACGAACCCAGCATAGCGATTGGGAATGCAAAGATAGGTATATTTTTTATTCCTGCAAATATTATTTCAGAAAACAGAAGAACACGGCCGCGATTATGCAGCCGAATGCGGCAATGTGGTTCCATTGTATCGGCTGGCTCTTGAACACAAAAGCACAGATCAGTGTGAAAACCGTAAGGGATATGCATTCCTGGATGATTTTGAGCTGCATGAGATTGAACGGTCCTCCGTTTATGTCGGAACCTATCCTGTTTGCCGGAACCATCGCGGAATATTCAAAGAAAGCAATTCCCCATGACGTGAGAATGATCAGAATCAGCGGCCATCCGTCGTTGATGTGCAACTCTGACAGTTTAAGCTGTCCATACCATGCGAAAGTCATGAATATGTTGGATACAATCAGTAGGAGAATAGTCCAGAGTCCTTGCATGTCATTGAAATTTAGTATGCGAAGATAGTCGAAATTTTTGTAAATTTGTACGCTATGACACTCATTAAATCCATTTCCGGAATTCGCGGAACAATTGGCGGTCCGCAAGGCGGGGGACTGACCCCCGTGGATATAGTAAAATTCACATATGCATACTGCGCCTGCCTGAAGACGCGCAAACCCCAGGCTTATGGTACCAGATACAAGGTTGTCGTGGGCAGGGATGCCAGAATGAGCGGAGAGATGGTGGAGCAGCTTGTGTGCGGAACCCTGCTGTCCTGCGGAGTCGATGTGGTGAAATGTGGTTTTGCCAGCACCCCGACAACGGAATTGGCGGTTACCTTCGCAAAAGCCGATGGTGGAATCATCATTACCGCAAGCCATAATCCACGTCAATGGAATGCTCTCAAGCTCCTTAATGAGAGGGGAGAGTTCCTGACTGCCGCCGAAGGCAACGACATATTGGGACTCGCCGAATCCGGGCAGTTCGACTTCGCTCCCGTCGATGAACTCGGGCATATCACAGAACACGATTTCACGGACGAACACATAGATTCAGTTCTCGCTCTCGAAGCAGTTGATGCCGGGGCCGTGCGTGCCGCAGGTTTCAAGGTTGTTCTGGATGCAATCAATTCCGTAGGCAGTATCATAATGCCCCGGTTGCTGGAAAGGCTCGGAGTGGAATGCATCACTTTGAATGGTGATGTTACGGGCAATTTTGCACACAACCCCGAACCGCTTCCCGCCAATCTGACCGCTCTCAGCGAGACGGTGGTGAAGGAGAATGCCGATCTTGGAATCAGTGTCGATCCCGACGTGGACCGTCTGGCCTTCATTTGCGAAACGGGAGAGCCTTTCGTGGAAGAATACACTCTTGTGAGTGTGGCTGACTATCTTCTGGACGAGGCTGTAAGGAATGGCCGGGGGCCTCTTCACACCGTAAGCAATCTGTCCTCCTCCCGTGCACTGAGGGATGTGACGGAGGCGCACGGGGGCACTTATTTCGCCGCTGCCGTGGGAGAAGTGAATGTTACGACCAAGATGCACGAGGTGAACGCTCTGATAGGAGGGGAAGGCAACGGTGGAGTCATATATCCTGCAAGCCATTGCGGACGCGATGCGATGGTTGGAGTCGCTCTCTTCCTCAGCAATCTGGCCCACAAAGGACTGAGTGCCAGTGCGTACAAAGCCACATTGCCGCAGTACTGCATCGCCAAGAACAGAATAGAACTCAGTGACAAAGCCATGATTGACCGCATCCTCGAGGCAATGAAAGAGCACTATAAGGATGAAAGAATCAATACTGCAGACGGGGTTAAAATAGATTTTGAGTCGAAGAGGCAGTGGGTTCATCTCCGCAAATCGAATACAGAGCCCATAATAAGGATATATTCCGAAGCCGCCACCGAGCAGGAGGCCCAGGCTCTGGCCAATCAGGTGATAGCCCTGGCAAATGGAATAATAAACAAACGCTGATGTTCAGTTTCAGAACCACGCCGATAGAAGAGCAGCTGGACCGTTCCCTCACAGAAGGGAAGGTCGCTGTCTTCTGCACCCACAACTGCTGGAATGCTCTCTCCGGTAAATATCTTTACGAAATATTCAACGAAAGGGGCAACCTCGCCAAGGTCTTTATGCCCGACGGTGAACACATAGAATTCACTCCGGACGATCTTGCCGGCCTTGATGCAATTGTGGTTGAGATCCAGGACATAGGCTCAAGATATTTCAGTTATACGACAGATGTCCTGAGGCTTATTTCCACTATGAACAATGTCGCCGCCGGAAAGTTGTCGCTATATGTAGTGGATCATCCCAATCCTGCGGGACGTGACGTGGAAGGCACCCTTCCGGCAGGGGAGTCGGATGTCTGGACTCCCAACGTGGCGCACAGGCACGGTCTCACCCTGGGGGAGCTCGTACACCTCTACTACTCTGAGACGGGCGCATCATTCCCCCTTCACATCATCTCCGCATACGCTTCCGCATCCAATCGTACACTCCTTCCCTGGGTCATACCGCCGGCGAACGACATGTCCGGGATGTTCACGCCTTTCGTCTATCCCGGAGGACGCCTGTGGACAGACACAACCATAACTCCGGCAATTGGAACCACGAGGCCTTATGAAATGTTCGGAGCTCCGTTCATCAAACCTGCCGGCGGGAATGTGCCGGTTCCGGACGGCGTTTATTTGCGTCCCTGTTCCTTCATTCCCGAATATGGTATGTACGAAGGCGAGAAATGCTTCGGTTTCCAAATTATCCTGATGCCTGACGTCCATTATCATTCCATACTTCACACGGTCAGGCTTATGCGGTATTTTTCCGAAAGATATTCACAGTTCGAAATCAGTGAGGCCCTCTTCACAAGGCTTGCGGATCCGGTAATGGCCGAATACCTGAAGGGACGCATTACGTTCGATATCGTAGAGGAGCACGTCAAGTCGGATGAGCAGAAATGGATAAGAAAGGCAAAAAGATATCTGTTATATGACGATCCTCCTTGCAGGATTAAATAAAAATATCTATATTTGCGCCACTTTTTTAAACACCAGTGAATTATGAAAAAAGGACTTCATCCCGAAACCTACCGTCTTGTAGCTTTCAAGGATATGTCAAACGAGGACGTATTCATCACCCGCTCCTGTGCAACGACAAAGGAGATCATCGTTATCGAGGGCGTTGAATATCCTCTCGTAAAGGTCGAGATTTCCAATACATCTCATCCTTTCTACACCGGTAAGACCAAAATCGTCGATACCGCCGGTCGTGTTGATATGTTCTATCAGAGATACAAGAACAGAAAGAAATAGTTTCTTTCTTCGGAAAAACGAGGGTGGCTTCTGCCACCCTTTTCTTTTTGAAAGAATGTGATTATTTTTGCTCTATGAGAAAGTTTTTCCTATCCGCGATTCTGTCTGTTCTGGCCCTTCCGCTTCCGGCCGAAGAATATTTGATTGAAATCAATCCGGACAAGACCATAGTGCACGTCGGTCAATTCGGATTTTCGGACGATGCGCCGGTCTTGGACGTTCTCAAGATGATGCCGGAACTGGTGTCCCGCGGCAATGAATTATATTCCAATTATACCATTCAGTTCGACGGCAAAAGTGTGGGAGAGGCCAGGGACGTGTTTCTGTGCCATACTCTTATAAGAGACATTCAGAAAATCGAGATAAGCCAGTCTTCCGTTTCCACCCAGACAAGGAACGGACAGAGCGGTACAATCAATCTGATTCCCCGGAAACTGACCGAAGACGGATTCGGCGGAGAAGCAGTGCTTCCCGCTTCATTCAATGACGTTATGCCCGGTGTGAACATGGAACTTCGCAAGGGCAAATTTCAGATGATCAGCCACGTCAATGTGGAATATTACTTCCCTGCGAAGGAAAGCATATTCAAGGAAGAATCTCCCGGGGTTGTCACTACCGGTGCGGAAAAGGAAACGGAGAAGTATTTCCAGCAGACGGCAAGAGCCAACCTCCGCTACGATTTCAACGAAAAGAATGTGCTTAAAACGTGGATTCTGGAAAGTTATGCGAACGGTCGTAACAGTTTCTTCAAGGAATACAGCATTCTGACTGACAAATCCGCCAAATTGGGCCCCGGATGGAAGTATGAAGAGATTAAACGGGACACCTCGCTCTCAACGAACAAATCGTTGCTGTTCAATGTGATGGCTGAATATTCCCATTATTTCACCCCTACGGACAAGTTTGTGGCTTTTGTGGGATTTGAAACCGATGACAACAATTCGGACAACTGCTTCAAACAGCCCAATACTCTTGACGCAGAGCTCAAGTATGAAGGCTTTGTCCTGAATTCAGGGGAGCACAGACTGAAACTTAAAGCGGGAGCAAATATGACATGTGCCCAGTCTTCAGCCAGTGTATGGGGCAGCAGCAGGCTCTATCTCTCGCCTTATGCTGATTTTGAGTACTTTTTCCGGGGGCTTGATGTCAAGGCGGCAGTCCGTTACCAGAACAACGGGAGAACGGTGACGGGTCCGGGGGGCAATTCCGGTTTTTCCAGAGAGGAGGACGTCGTGGGCAATGTCAACGCTTTTCTCCAACTTTGCCCGCATCATGCCCTCAAGCTGGTGATAAGCAGAAATCTTATCCGGCCCGAAGACAATATGTTGCTGCCGGGATTGACGTATGACGAATCCAAAGACAGCTGGACTCTTGGCAATGCGTCGTTGGGAAGATCGTATATCCACAATTGCGAACTGAAATATATCACCGACATTGAAAGGAACGGACATTATTTTGTGATAACCCCGGCCCTGGGGTATATCAGAGCCGATGATCTGATAGTTCCGGTCCTTGGAACAGAGGAACTTGACGGAGGCAGGCTGTCATACACCACCTATGAAAACATAGGGTCCAACGACATAGGAAAGTTCAGTCTGCAAGGCCTGTACAGATACGGCATCTTTACCCTGTCGCTCGGTGGAAACATGTTCCTGAGTCATGCCCGCAAAGCGGCCGGAACAGAGCGCAACAGGTATTTCAATATCGTGGCAACTCCAATCTTCGATTTCAAGAACGGGTGGCTCCTTTCCGGGAATCTTACATATTTCAGCCCCATGGAGAGCGGAAAGACCGTAATGGGTGACAGGCTGTTTTCGGAGATATCCATCATGAAGAGAATCGGCAACTGGACTTTCGGAGCACAGTTGAGCGATATATTCGATGCCCTCACTACTGATTACACGTATGACGGGGCGAGGACCGTGTCCAGGACCTACGATTTGTACGGACGTTCTTTGGGAATACAGGTCAACTACAGATTCGGAAAGAAGATGCGCTAGACCGGGTCCACGTCAATATGGATGTGGCCGGAGTAGCGGTAGCGCTTTTCGATTTCATCGACGGCTGACAACAGGTTTCTTTTGACAGATGCGGCATCGGAGGAGTGAGAAACCGTTATTCTGAATGCGACGCCGTCCTGCCCGGGAATTCTGATTGCCCCCCGCAAGGCTTTGGCAAGTATTCCGGAGAACATTTCCAGACGTTTCGGATTAGTATCTTTCAGCAATACATCGATGATTCTGGTAAACGGCGGCAGTCTGAAGGATTTTCTCTCTTCGAGCAGAGGGGAGGGATCTCCGCTGTGCAGGATGTTAAACGCAGGATGCTCGGGTTTGTTGGTCTGTACAACCATTCTGCCGCATTTGCCCGAGATGCACGACAGAAACTGAAGGATTTTCTCGTCGGCCCGGAAGTCCGACCTGTCGAAAAGGGCATCCGCCTGCATCACCGCAATGAGACCGAAATGTCCGGAAGTGGCCAGTGCGGCTGTCTGATTGAGGATTGTAATTTCTTTTTCCGGAAAAAGGACTGAGACCTGAGACCGGAGCTCTTCTTCATTCTCCCAGCCTCTTACAAGAAGGATTCTTCCGCTGGAAGCCTTGATGGCATCTATCAGTTTATAGGAAAAATCTCCTGTTACGCCGTGTTTGCGCTTTTCGGCGGAAATGTCGATGACTTCAGGAAGGCAGCCGGGAACGGAAGGGGAGTCCTGGCCAAGTCGGGAATACTTCCCGTTGGACAGGTTATACAGAGTCTCGAATGATGGTGCCGCCGAGCCCAGGATCACCCTTGCTCCGTGAATTTTCCCCAATACGACAGCACAGTCCCGGCCATTGTACCGGGGGTTCGGCTCCGTCTGCTTATGGGAATAGTCCTGTTCTTCATCCACTATGATCAGGCCGAGATTGTTGAACGGAAGAAAGATGGATGAACGGGTTCCTAAAACCACTATCGCCTCGCCGGACCGCAGGATTTGCGCCGTTTCACGGCGATGAGCGGCACTCTGCCGGGAATTGCAGATTCGCAGCCTGTCACCGAATTCCGCCTTCAATGCCTTGCAGAGTTCATCTCCGAAGGCTTTTTCCGGAACAAGCACCAAAGCGCTTTTGTTGTTGGCCAGTGTGCTGACTGCTTCTTTGAGGTAGAACTGTTTTCTGTCGACGGAAATGAGAATTTCTGGTTTTGGGGAGGATTTCTTCCCACAGTCACCCGGCGGCGTTGAACCGGGACAGGTCTCCGACTTTGCCTTTTTCCGGACCAGGACCATCTCTGAATCGATTCTGGATTTGGGATACGCGGCTCTGTACACTTCGCCCAACGTACATAGATAGTATTCAGAGATGAATTTCCAGAAGTAAAGTTCTTCTTCCGAAATGTGAGGAAGGCCGGGTATTCTGGACGAAACAGCCTGAATCTTTGCGGCGTTGACTCCGGGAATTTCAGTGCCGCGCAAAACCACCCCGACGTAGTCACGATGGGCAAAGGATACGATTACCCTCTCTCCGATGGCAAGAACCTCGTCGGAACTGTATGTGGGGTGCCAGTTCAGCTTGAGCGGTAGGAGTATCTCGTAGTACATATCCACAAAATTACTCAAATTTATCAGTAATTTTTGGGACTTCCGAAAATTTGTCTATCTTTGCATTCCCGTTTGGGAACAACGGTGCTGTAGCTCAGGTGGTAGAGCAATGGACTGAAAATCCATGTGTCGCTGGTTCAACTCCCGCCAGCACCACGAAAGAGGCCGAATTTTTGTCGGTCTCTTTTTTTTGCGCGCATCTCACGGAATAAATGTCGAGCTTTAAAGTCCGTTGCGTTTCAAAATGTAATTTATGTTTATATAATTGCGCTGATATGAAAATATTATCC
>JAZLLN010000016.1:0-5368 GCA_045598165.1 Candidatus Cryptobacteroides sp. | reverse complement strand
CCATACTGCAAACTAAGCAGGTGAGGAGATGAAACTTGGAGGTTTATCGTGTGTTTTTCAATAAAGATTCTTTTCTTTCAGTTACCAAGAACTTACATGGATAGGCGGCTTATGCATATCTGTCTTCAGACTGCGCTTAGCTGTCATTCTATACTCGTAGAGCTCGAAGGGAGGTTTTTCAATAACTTTTCATTCATCAAAGTTATTTGTTTCGCGGCGCGATACAGCATAAGAGTTGAGTAGGCCACAATGCGAGTATTTGTTCATCCGTCTGTGCATATGCGTTTAAGGTACAGAGAAATAATCCGGCGCCCGCGGGTGCTGGATAAGGGCTTTTAGAACAAATAGTCCAGAGTTACTATATCGTTCAGATGACTCCTGTGCTTGGATTCTGTCACGCCGAAAGAAGATATGAAGGTTACATACACTGAATGAGTGGGTTTGTGTATGCTGGAGTTTCGCAGTGCTTCAACATGTCTGGTAATATCATCCGCATCCTCTTCTTTCAATATATATTTCCCTTCCGAGAACTTGATTTCACAGATATATTCGGCACGTTCCGCTGTCGCAGGGATTACGAGATCAATCTGGGCTCCAATGCAATCCGGCGTATCTCCGCGCCAACTGAATGGTGTAGCATATTCCTTGATTCGAAGAGTATCAGCCAGTTTGGGCATATGCTCAATGACAAGGAGCTCGAATGTGTTGCCTGCCCAAGTGTAGAATGGCTTGCTTCTCTGGACTGAGCGCCACGACGTAAACTCCGGATTCTCGCAGAAACGAAGGTAAAACAGCGTGAAGAAGTCCATAAGCTGATATATGGTCTTTTTGCGAGGGCCGCCATAGAGGGTATAACTACGGATAATGCCGGAATCAATGAGGTTGTCAAGAACATCAGAAAAGTTGCCGCCTCCTTTCTTGCCCAAAGCATTGAGAAGGTCCGTCCGTGACATTCCGTAGAAGAATTTTCCAAGCTGGCGGATGACATTGATATATACCTCGGATGTCGAGTAGAGTCCGGCATAAACATCCTTGAACTCCTGCCTGGCTTTATCCTTGCCGAAATAAATGGTGTTGATGTTGTCCGCCATAGTCCTGTCAGGACGGAAACGATCCATATAGTAAGGCACTCCGCCAATGACCATATACGTCAGGGCCACTTCGTATCTGGAAAGATGGAAACCTCTTTTTGTCCAATAGCGTTCACATTCTGCCAGAGTGAATGGCTTGAGAGGAATTGTCTCAGTAGTCCTTCCATATAGACCTCCATATTCCCGAATAACATTATCCATCATCCAACTTGTTGCAGAGCCACATACAATAAGGAAGATGTCCTTGCGTTTTCTGGCCCATTGATTCCAGAAGAATCCAAGCTCACTGACAAGTTCGGAGGACTGAGGCCCTGCCAGCCAAGGCAATTCGTCGATGAAAATAACCTTGCGGCGGGCGCGCTTGCTTAACAGCAGTTTCTTTAGCAGATTCATAGCGTCCAACCAGTTTGTCGGTGAGGGATTCCCTTCTTGTGGCAGTCCATATTCCAGCAGACTGCTGTAGAAGTGACGCAGTTGCTGCTGACGATATGATTCCAGTTTTTCTGCATCGTCCTTGTCAATCTTTATGTATAAACCCACCGTCATAAAGGTAAATTTATTCTCAAGGGCTTCCTCTATAAGGAAAGATTTGCCGATACGCCGCCTTCCATATACTGCCAGGAACTCCGACCTGTCTGATTTATAGAGTCTTGAGATTGTCGTAAGTTCTTCTTCTCTTCCGATAACTGTTGATGGGTTCATTTTACTATAATTTACTGAGACAAAGATAATAATAAAAATTTAACCTCGACAGAAATTCGGCCAAAACAAGCAAAATGACTCCGTTTTGGCTGAATTTTAGAAAGCAGTTACACCCCATTCTTACTCACTATTGAGGTTTCTCAGTTTGAATCTGTTTCCCGGCAAACAGTTGTATCTCCTGTGGCGTAATTAAATTATACTGATTCTAGGTAAATTCAGAAAATAATCTTATCCACAACAACTGATCAAGATGTAAAACTTACGTTCATGATTCCCCGTCTGAACGGATGATTCTTATTTGTTTTGCGGCGCGTTAACATATTAGTTCTATGGACGGTCAAGAGTCATTGTGTTTCACGTAAAATTGTCAATAACCTTGCGATAGATGGATGGTTATCGGGCAAATACAATAAAGTTTTGCTGAAACAGAAGCGGCCCCTGTTGTTGGCAGAGACCGCTTAATATTATCTATCTAATTGCGTTTTCTTGAAATTTACAATTATTGCTCAGCAAGCACCGCACGGACAGACAAGCATTGGTCAATGCCATAGCTACTTTCTTGCGAACGATTTAAATTAAATAACATGTAATACGCACGGCCTCTGACCTCCGGATTAGAAGTCCAGTATAACCCATTTTTGCTATTGTTTTCGACATCCTTAGACTGGGTATCATAGTAGCCAGCGGCAGGAAGGAACAAGCTGTTAGATGAATAGGCATCTTTGCCGATAAACAATGCTCCATAAACGTTATTTTGCTCCGTCCATTTGTATTCGCATTTTGAAATGAGGTTCTCAATTTCCTTCTCTCTCGGCATACGCCAGTTGTCACCCCAGAGATTTGTTGCTGTGTCATATTTGCCAGCAAGGTCCCTTTCATATTCGAAGTAAGAAGTTCCATCCTTGCTGACAGTTCCTCCCCAACAATAGTATCCACCGTATTCCTCAGGAGAATTTGCTCCTACGTTATATTCAGCGAATTTAGGGCCGTCTTGCCAAAGCTGAATCCATTTGACCTTATTGCCGGAGATTCCTGCTTCTGCCTTTACCTCTGCATATCCTTCACCAAATCTTGTCCAATTTGCATAAAGAGTAATATTCGAAGTCACGACATCAGAATCAAAATCCCAAGCCTGAGTGCATGCCGCATCTTTGTACCATCCTGAAACCTCATAACCATTAGTAACCGGAACGGACGGCTTGGTAATTTTCGAGCCACGCAGGATATCCCTTATGCTCTCCGGTGCCGTGCCGGTCTTGCCGTTCAAATCGAAGTTGACAGTGTAGTAAGGAGCAGGGTCCCCCGAAAGGTCCATTACGAGACGGATAGAACAGCCCCTGGTCCTGGATCTGCTGCTTACCGCAGGACCATTATCTCGAGAGAAAGTCAATGCATATGCATCGGATGATTCAGGAGAATTCAATAAATACTCACCAGCGTATCCGTTATTGTACACAGTAGTCCCTGAGCGGTAGCCGCCGGCTGGCAGGAAAACGATGCCTGCATCATTGACATCCCCCCAACGTGTTATAGTTCCGTCATCTTTCACTAAAGGGCCGCTGTAATCGTCCGGATAGATGAAAATGCCATAGTATACCCTATTGCTGATGGTGATCCCACTACAGAAATTGGTATATCTCTCGGATGTACTGCCGGTCATAGTGCGTTTGTTGAACAGATAATCACACTCCTCCTTTGTTAGAGCACGCCATAATCCTTTCTGTTCATTGACGGTAAAATCAGATTGGTCGGTAAAGAGAATATCAGTGGGCGAAGTGGTGTATTCGCCATAATTGTCTTGATAGGGAGTATATCCGTGATAACTATAATAAGCTTCCTTGGTCCAATAGAAGTGGGATACATGATATTTATCTCGGGCATATAAGTTTTGACCCGAGAATACACTAGGGACAGAGACACACTGACCAGCTTCAAAATAATATCCATATGGGATGTTATAAACCGGGCCGTCATAATCGAGCGTCCCGTACCATACGTTCCCTCGAGAGAACACTATCTGCTCCCCACTGGCATTGACTGTAAACTGACCGGACAATGCCCCATCAGGCAATTCGATCCAGCCGGCGTAAAGGGTGGTGTTGGCGGTCACAACATTGGAGTCGAAGTCCCACTTGACCGTGCAGCCCAGGTCCTTGTACCATCCTGCGAATGCAAAACCGGTAGCGGCCGGGTTTGACGGCTTGGCAATAGTCGAGCGGTACTGTACTCCGTTTATGTCAGCCGGGGCTGTGCCGTGGCCGTTCATATCAAAGCTGACGGTGAAGGACGGAGTCGTATTGTCGGACAGATCTGTGACAAGTCTGATGGAAAATGCCTTGCCACGTTCATTGGAATAAATCGCTCCAGATCCAGAGTTGGAGACTCCGAAGTGCCTGGCATTGTCTGCGTCTTTAAGGGTGGAGGACCAATAGTAACCCGAAGTGTTCACATAATACACATTGGAATAGCCGAAGTATCCATCGCGGCTTCCTGCACACGGCAGGAAGACTACACCCTCCTGCTGAAGGATTGCGAATTCGCTGACACTGTATGTGTTGACGTTATAGTTGGCGTTCCAGATATTTATATCCGAAGGCGCAGTATGGCTTTCAAGTGGCCAGGTGAAGACATCCGGAATAAGGAACATACCCTTTACATAGTTCTCGGATCCCTTGTCGATTCGGCCGAAGAAGTACCTTGCATTCGCCGTGCTACCAACAGTGCTCGCCTTGCGCTTCTCCAGCAGATAATTCATCTCATCGAGTGAAGGGGCATACCAGTTCTCCAATCCGTTCACCGTGAATCCAGCGGCATTTGTGAACAGGATGTCGTCAGTTGACTTGCTCGTCTCCGAATAGCTGGCTTTGACAGCATCGGCAGCACTCCTGCACCACATGAAATGGGAAATATGGCTTATGCTCCTGTCAGTATCTTTCGCTGGTGTGGTATCGTACTGGTTGTCCTCGAAATGGAAATTGTCTGATGCGGGATTGGTGTCCGTGTCGCACCAGAGGTTGCCCTTGGAGAAGAAGACTTTCTTTCCATTGGCAGACACGGTGAACAGTTCGGGGAGGGCTCCTTCAGGAGCAAGCGTCTTGAAGTTGCCAACCGTGAATGAGGCAGGAGTTATCTTGCTGCGCTCTATGTCGAGCTGGGTGCCCGTCTTCATCGTCTTTGTGCAGGATTTGCCATCTACGGTTGTGAAGAGGATGCTCGTGCCGGAATAGCTTTCCTCCGGCATCGCGATATGAAAGACGGTGCCGTCCGTAGCATCCAGTGCGACACCGTCACCACAGTTCAAAGTGATATCCTCCAGCCCGTTCGCGCTCACCGTGATGTTTGCGACCAGGATGTCCTCCGAACCCTTCACCTTCAGGCGCAATATACCGCCCACGTTCTTGAAGCTGAGGGACTCTGCTCCCTTTACGACCTCGGCTTTCATAGGAGAGCCCGTGATGTTACCCGCTGTGTATACCTGTGTAGTCGGCCAGTCAGTTCCGTTGTATTCTGCAGGATAGTATGCATAGAACGGACCGTCTCCTTCAGGAAGGGTACCCTGGAACTTGCCGGTAGAG
>JAZLLN010000015.1:0-7617 GCA_045598165.1 Candidatus Cryptobacteroides sp. | reverse complement strand
CCTGCTGGAAAAAACATTCAGCAGGTTTCTGGTACTGGGTAGGAGAATCGAACTCCTATTGCAAGATTGAGAATCTTGAGTACTAACCGTTATACGAACCCAGCATATCGGTTTGGGATTGCAAAGGTATGAAAAAAATCCGTACCTGCAAATTTTTTTTGCTCCCGGGTGTTAAAATTATTTCAAGAAAGCGAAGAATACAGCTGCGATCATGCATCCGAAGGCTGCGAAATGGTTCCACTGGATAGGCTGGTTCTTGAATACTGTAGCGCAGATGATGGTGAATACGGTCAGTGAAACCACCTCCTGGATAATCTTGAGCTGCATCAGGCTGAAAGGGCCTCCGTTCACGTTCGAACCTATCCTGTTCGCCGGAATCATGAAGCAGTACTCGAAAAGGGCTATACCCCAGGACAGAAGGATGATGACCACGAGCGGCCAGTTCTTCGATGAGGGAAGGACTTCAGGGAGCTTCAGCTGGCCGTACCAGGCGAAGGTCATGAAGATGTTGGAGCATATAAGCAGGAGTATGGTCCAAAGTGCTTGCATAACGGATAGTAATTTTTGCGGCCGCAAAAATAAGAAAAAAGAATAGTATATTTGTAAACTGAATCAAAATTACAACCGGACAATGTCACTTATTAAGTCAATATCGGGCATCCGCGGCACCATCGGCGGTCCTTGCGGAGAAGGTCTGACTCCCGTGGATATAGTCAAGTTCACCTATGCGTACTGCGCGAAGCTCCGCGAACGTCGTCCCCACAAGGACGGAAGCCGCTACAAGGTGGTCGTCGGAAAGGACGCCCGCCTGAGCGGCGAAATGGTGGAGCAGCTCGTCTGCGGAACCCTGGTCGCCTGCGGCATTGACGTGGTCAAGGCCGGGCTGGCTTCTACTCCTACGACGGAGCTGGCAGTGCGCTTCGCCCAGGCCGACGGCGGTATTATCCTCACCGCCTCCCATAACCCGCGCCAGTGGAACGCCCTGAAGCTTCTCAACGAGAAGGGCGAGTTTCTGAACGCTGCTGAAGGGCAGGCCATCCTGGACTGCGCCGAGGCCGGGGAGTTCGATTTCGCCCAGGTCGATGAGCTCGGGCATATCGAAGAGCACGATTTCACCGACGAGCATCTCGATTCAATATTGAAGCTTGACACAGTCGATGCCGAGGCCGTCAAGGAGGCTCATTTCAAGGTGGTGCTCGACGCCATCAACTCCGTCGGAGGCATCATCATGCCGAAGCTCCTGGAGCGTCTGGGAGTCGAGTGCATCAAGCTGAACTGCGAGCCTACCGGCAACTTCGCGCACAACCCCGAGCCGCTCCCGAAGAACCTCGTCGACCTCAGCGAAACCGTTGTCCGCGAAGGTGCGGACCTCGGAATCAGCGTCGACCCGGACGTCGACCGTCTGGCCTTCATCTGCGAGAACGGCGAGCCTTTCGTCGAGGAGTACACCCTCGTCAGCGTTGCCGATTACCTTCTGGAGATAACTGAGAAGGCCGGGATCAGGAACCCGACCACTGTCAGCAACCTTTCTTCCTCACGCGCCCTCCGCGACGTGACCGAAAAGCACGGCGGCACCTACTATGCCGCTGCCGTGGGCGAGGTCAACGTCACCACAAAGATGCGCGAGGTCAATGCCCTCATCGGCGGCGAAGGCAACGGGGGAGTCATCTACCCTGCCAGTCACCGCGGCCGCGACGCAATGGTCGGAGTCGCCCTGTTCCTGAGCAACCTCGCCCACAAGAAGATGAGTGTCAGCGCGCTGAAGGCCACCTATCCGCAGTACTTCATCGCCAAGAACCGCATCGAGCTCTCCGACAAGGCCCTCATCGACAGGATTCTCTCCGAGATGAAGAACGTCTTCGCCAATGAAAGGATCAATGACATCGACGGCGTGAAGATCGACTTCGAGGCCGAGCGCCAGTGGGTGCATCTGCGCCGCTCGAACACCGAGCCTATAATCAGGATCTACGCTGAGGCTCCTACCCAGGAGGCCGTCGAGGCCCTTGCGTCAAGAGTAATAGGAATCGCTGACAATATTATCAAGGGATAAATGTTCTCATTCAGGACTACACCGCTGGAAGACCAGCTTGACAAGGCTCTGCTCGACGGCAAGGTCGGATGCTTCTGCACCCAGAACTGCTGGGACACCGCCACGGGACACTATATGTACGATATCTTCCGTGAAAGGGGGAACCTTCAGACGGTCTTCACCCCGGGCGATGCAGAGCTGACCCCTGACACTAACCATATCGGTTTCACCAGGGAAGCGATAACCGGCCTTAACGCCATCGTCGTCGAGATCCAGGACACCGGCTCGCGCTACTGCAACTACACCCGCGATGTCTTCCACCTCATGGCCACCCTCTTCGAAATGGAGAAGGAGGCCGGGGACGATGAGGACGCGCAGATCCCTTCCCTCTATATCGTTGACCACGTCAATCCCGCCGGCCGCAGCGTCGAAGGGACCATCCCCGTGGTGGACAACGAGCCCTGGGTGCCGCGCATAGCCCACCGCCACGGACTTACCCTCGGCGAGCTCTGCCATCTCTATTACAATGAGCTCGGCGCCAAGTATGCTCTGCATATCATCTCAGCGCGCGCCACCGAGTCCAACAGACTTCTGATGCCTTGGACAATAGCCCCGGCGGCAGATATTCCAGGAATGTTCACCTGCCTGCTGTACAGCGGCGGAGGGCTATGGAACTGGACCAATGTATCACCGGGTATCGGAACCACCAGACCGTACGAGTATATCGGAGCCCCTTTCATCAAGCCGGGCGCCCACGATCAGTTGCCTCAGGCAGAGGGAGTGATGCTGCGCCCGTGTTCCTTCAGACCGGCCGCCGGCCGCTATGCCGGGCAGCGGTGCTCGGGATATCAGATCATACTCGAGCCCGGTGTGGAGTACCACTCCTTCCTTCATACGGTCCAGCTTCTGAGATATTTCAAGGACCATTATTCGGAGTTCGAGTTCCAGGACAGCTTCATCACCAAGCTTTCCGACCCTGTCATTTGGGAGTATCTGAACGGCTCCATCACCTTCGACATCGTCCAGGAGCATGTCAAGCTCGAGGAACAGAAATGGATACGCAAGGCGAAGAGATATATGCTGTACGACGAGCAGCCGTACAGGATCAAATAGAAAAATCGGCAGAAAATGCCGCTTTTTCTATTTGATAGATCAGTTTTTACTGAACATTTATCACCTGGATTATCGTCTCTGTCTTTCCGGATTCGTAGACAACTTCAGCCTTTATGGTGTGGTCACCTTTGCTGGTGTTATATCCGATGGAGATGCTTTCTCCGGATTGTTTCTTATTGTCAAAATAATAGGTCACACTCTTTATAGGATCGCTGCTTTCCGCCATGGAAAGATCGATTTTAGTTGCAGAGGACAAGTAACTTGAAGGTCTGGTGTATGTCTTTCCCGGTTCAAGGTTCAGTCCGCTGTATCCCAGTTCATACATAATATCGTGCTCTACCTGGGAATTTTCTTGTACTTTGAATGAAATCAGAAGGGATCCTTTATCGCTCCAGTTTGTCCAGCTGCTTTCGGTAATTTTCCTTACATAGCAACCGTCATTGTTCGTGGTTGTTTCGTCCCATATATACGGTAATTCGACTCCAGATATTGAATATCCTACATATATGTCCTTTCCTTCAGGAATGGTCAAACCTCCGTTATTAACCATAACCGTATTAAATTCGCCTCCAACATGGTTTACGCTTTGATTCAGTACTTGTTCCGCGCCGAACCATGCCACTGCACATTCATTCGAAGGATTGCCATAGACCTTAAATGAAATCTCTGTAATCTTCATTCCGACAAATGGCTTCATCTCTGCAGAGGAGAACTTGATACATCCAATAACGTCGGTGGCATTAGTTATTCCATGGATGTAGCCGGAGGATGGGGTGCGATATCTTTTGAGTTCTAGTCCATCGGTGGCTGCAGAAGAAGGAATGAGGGTAAAATCTTTTATGTAGTCACCGCCAGGATGTGTGAAGGCGTCATTGTCCAGACTCAAATATCCGGATTTAGAGATAGAGACAGAGAAGGCCGGGTTGTTGATGCTTCCGAAGTAAAAAGAGTAGGAACCGTCCGAGCTGGTAGTCGTAGACTTTGATCCACCTATATAGTCAACTTTGATGGATGCTCCGGAAATTGCGGCCCCAGTGGTATAGTCGGTCACCTTTCCTGACAGAGTCTTGGCGTTCGGGTCCTTCTTTGTGTAAGTGAATGTCACCTCATGTTTTGTGCCGTTGTATTTTATATCCGACAAAGCATCCCCGTGCCATTTCCCGCTCCAGTCCGTGGCCGGTGAAGGGGAGTTGTTGTCAAACGACGTGACATTGTAAGGCCCCGGGTAAGGAACGTTGGCCTCGCTTGCATGCGGAGGGTTAAGGCTGGATGGATATGCTGCCTTGAAATATATTCCGGGGTTATTCTCATATTTGTTGCGATATTTTTCGTTATCGAAGCGGGACTCTCTGACGTGGTATATCAGAAGTCCGGTAGGAAGCGGGGAGTCCCACTTCTGGCCGTTTTTGGCGTCAAACGCGAAATATTCGTCGCTGCCGGAAGAGGAAAGGATAGTCCGGTAAGCCGTCATTCTATTGCTGTCGTTCAAAGTGTAGCTTTGTCCGCTTTGAAGTTCGCTCCAGCTTGTCCATCCTATCTTCACTTTATCGATGGAGGTGTAGTAAGGAGGGATGCGTCCGCTTCCATTATAGTTTCCGCTGGACATTACCGAGTAATGGAACAGACCGTCTCCCAGGCCGTTTTCGCTATAGTCAGTATCATAGTAATCCGGCAATCCTAAAGAATGGCTGAATTCGTGGCAGAAAGTGCCGATGCCACACATCTCAGTTTGACTGGTAGATCTTAGTTCCGAGGTACAGGCGTATACATCAAATTTTTTGCCGTCAAAACGAATGTTTGAGTAAGTATATGATGTTCCAGGAACATTTGAAGACTGCATGTCCCTGCAACCGTATGGAATATTCCATTTATGAGGCCAGATGGTGTCGTCAGGCCCTCCTTCCGCTTCATTGTTTCCGGCGAAATAGAAAAACACATTGTCAATGACTCCATTATTGTCAGAATCATATTGCGCAAAGTTTACATCATTGTCAAGTTTTACGCAAGCATCGATCAATGCACATCCCGGACGCAGGTCATCGGCCTTTGGAGTATCGTCGTTCCCTCCGTAGTATTTATAATCCTGGTCCAATGTCACAGGACCGTAAACATCGAACACAGGCCGGAAGATTCCGTTTGAATTATCCTCAAAATAGTCTGCTGCGGAACCTATCGCGTTGTTCTCCTTGTATCCCTTAGCGTTCAGCATTGCTTTAAATTCGTCTGCTGTATGTGTAAAAGGCTTGTTTTTGAATGCAATCAGAATAACGAGAAAATTAGGACTTCCGGTCTTTTGAACCAGTGATGGGGAGGCTTCTGCATCGGCGCGCATCCGTGATGATGCAGACAGCAGTTTCTTCATCTCCGGAGTAGGTGGATTGGTGACTTTATGATAAAATCCAGACTCGTCCATCACTATTTCATTACCACTTTCGTCGGTGATCCAATGATAGAATTCGTCACCGTGCTTCTGGATGGTGATGACACTGCCGTCGGGCTGGGTGTACTTGATAGGATACGGGTAGGCCGGGGAAGCCTGTGAAACTACGGCTGCATTCAGTGCCAGTATGGCTGTGATTATGAACGTGAATATCTTTTTCATAGCTTCTACTTCGTTTTGATGATATAGTTATGCGTTTCTCCTTTCAGACGGACGATTCCGTTGTCCGTGCTGAAGACCTTGACTTTATCTGTGAATTCGGAGCCTTGGTCTGTCAGGAGATTCTCATTGACGGATATGGTGAATGTGTCACCGTCCGTAAATGTATCCGGAAGCCTGGCGATGTTTATGAACTTTCTGGAGTCCATTTTCTGGATGCGGAATCCGTTCACGCCCGATGATACGGACCATACCAGCTGATCGTCGTATGGCTTGTACTCGTATTCAACTTTGCAGTCCGTATCGTATACTCCGACGGAGGAAATCTTGTTAAGTTTGGTCCATCTATCCGCTGGAACCTTGATGTCGCCGAGGAAGACATTGTTTTTTGCTGCAAGTTCAAGCTTCTTTGATGAGGACATTGATGCTGTTTTTCCGTCTTTGTCCTCGAATTCGATTGTGAAACCGTCAGTGTAATTCCCAGGGTATACTACGAAATAGTACTTTGTGTCCTTTGCGATTGTTCCGGTGAGTGTTACGGATGGACTGGCATCTGTGAACGTCAGGGTAGGGGTTTCGCCGGAGAAATCTATCTCTGCATTGCCTCCTGTGATGGCTGTATTTGAATTGTTCGAAGTCAATGTAGCTGAGACTATGTCTGTGTCCACTGTGAAGGAAAGAAGGGCGCAGAGGTTCTTGAACTGGAAGGAGTTCGTGTCGTTGGACTTGGCCGCAGAGATGTTCACGCCGTTTGCGAAGGATTCCGGTGTGGCTGTCTGTTCGGATATGAGGGCTGTGCTGACATTGGCGCTGGTTAATGTAGAACTCGTCGTCGAAATGGCAGGATATACGGCGTAATACTCCCCTGTGTAAGTGATTTGTCTGTTGTTATTCTTTGAAGGAAGACTGGCTGATATCGTAGCGGAATAGCCATCGCCGGATATGCCAGTGACTGTTCCGGAGACCTGGAAGTAGGCGGTTTTTGTCCCTCCCCAGTTATATGTTCCTTTTCCGATCACTGTGACCTTGTCGCCGGCGGTCCACTTGACCCTCCAGTTTGATACGTCGAGGGAGGTCCTGGTGGTGTCTCCAGGCTGCTCGAATGAGGCGGTGAAGGTGACGGTGATGGAATCCACGGCCTGGGCCTCTGCCTTCGAGAGGTCTGACACTGCTGGGATTTCTTCGTATGATGAACAGGCTGCGATGATACCGGCGGCTGCCGCCAATACCGCAAAGTTGAAAATTCTCTTTCTCATAATGTTCACGGTATTAGTCCCAGCCTCCGCCATAATCTTCTTGGTTGTCGAAATTGCCTGGGGAAGACTGCAGGACGGACTCGTAACAGTCCCAGTTCAAGACGGAAAGCTCCGGTGTCAGGTAGGCCTCCTTATAAAAAAGAGGCGTGGTGTAGGTTTTCATAGATAGGAATATTTGCTCAGTTAGCCAGTTACAAAGATACATAATTTTATCTTAATAATAAAGGTAAGGATGATTTGCTTATTATCGAATAATTGTTTAAATTTGCAAACTTTTTGAAAGAAACCTTAATTTTTACGATAATGAAAAAAGGAATCCATCCCGAAACCTACCGTCTTGTAGCTTTCAAGGATATGTCAAACGAAGATGTATTCATCACCCGCTCATGCGTCAATACAAAAGAGACCATCGAGATCGAAGGTGTTGAGTATCCTCTTGTAAAGGTCGAGATCTCCAACACATCTCACCCGTTCTACACTGGCAAAGTCAAGATCGTTGACACCGCCGGTCGTGTTGACCAGTTCTACCAGAGATACAAGAACAGAAAGAAGTAATACATTCTTTCTTCAGAATAGGACAAAGAAAGTCGCAGCGAGGCTGCGGCTTTCTTTTATTTATA
>JAZLLN010000014.1:0-34212 GCA_045598165.1 Candidatus Cryptobacteroides sp. | reverse complement strand
TTTCCATAATGTCATTCGCGTGCGCGCAACTTTTTTGAAGCGAAGCCGCCGTAGATTATCTGGATGGGACCGTCAGGTTCTGATTGCCAGAACTTTATCATATCGGGAAGCATTGCCTGTTGAGCCCGAATGGGCTTCCCGGTGCCGAAGTCGAATTCGCAGGCCTTGAACTTGAGCTGGTTGTTGACATAGAACAGTTTCGGGTCGCGGCTGTTCATATCGCTGGCGTCGAACAGGAAATACGGAAGGCCGTAGCGGCTGGAACTTACTGAAAGCTGCACATTCTCACTGGGTGCACGTCTATTGCCCAAAACGGCAATTGCGGCCTTCTGGATGTCAGCGGCAGTTACATCTCTCCCGAACTCTCCGATCACGGCAGGCTGAGAGAAATTGCCGCAGAAGCCCTCAGGGACATTGCACGCTCTTCCCCGAAGATCGGCCACCTCAAGAAGGGTGAATCTATCTTTTGTAGGCAGCTTCTCCAAAAGCTTGCTTACGGCAAAGTGGCATAGGACTGCATTCGTGCCTGCTCCGGATTTCTCACGCATACGTGAAATCTCATCCTGACTCAGCTCGATGACGTAAGTGTCTTTGATGAACTTCATTGCCGCAAGATTGAACATCATCTTGAAAAGCGACTTGAATTCAATCCTGCACCAGCCGAGTTCCTGAACCCGGGAGAGCGTCTGCTCCTTTGTAAAGTTGCACGTACGCGAGTGACTCGCGTCCGCGCAACTTGCATCTGCATCCAAGATGAGGCTTTGGTCCACGGTCATCGGCGTCACCGGCATTCCCGAGGTCAGTTTTCCCCAGTCACCGGCGATTTTGTAGAAAGTGGCGCCGTCCATCAAGGCGTGTGCACCCTGAAGCACAATAGCCACACCGTCATCAAGTTTTATCCTGTACGCTTCTAATGCCCGAGATTTGCCGCTCTTGAATTTATTGGTATTGAACTCCGGCACAAGTTTGTACATATCTTCCGAAATGCTGTGCCCACGGCGGTCAAGTTCTTCCAGCCTTATCGGCTCTTCCCGGACGCTCCAGACGACGGATTTCAATTTCTCGTCATATCTTCCCAACAGTTGCGGATAAGGCTGCAGTACAGCATCCAGCGATACCTGCAGTACAGAAGCATCAGGCAGTTCTTTATAAACCCAGGCTCCTTTGATAACCATATCGAGGGAGAAAAGGTCAAAAGTTGAAAGTTTCCAGGTTTTCATTTCATTCTGCTTTTTACGTCTGACCCGGCACCTGTGCCCTTGTACTTACTCTGGGCTGTGTTGAAGTTGTACCTGATGGAGAACTTTATCCTTTGGGTGTCCATCCGGTTGGTCTGAGCGATAATATGGCTTCCGCAATCTGTCATAACATCGTATCTGCCAAGTCCTGCAAGGTCAGACCCTTCCAGCCGGAGGATGAGGGCCTTGTCAAAGAAGGACTTCTGAACGGCGGCGGAGAGGTCAAGATAGTTGTTTGTAAGCATTGCGTTCTGGGAATAAGCCTTGCTGTGGAATTCCCCGCCCAACTCTATCTGCCAGTCATTCTTGAACCTGAAAGTATTGAAAAGCTGCGCGATGAACATCGGTTTGTCGCTGAAGGAGACTTCGCGACGGCTGGTAATCTCACGAGGATCCGGCATACTGAGCGTGAGCCATTGCTGTTGTACTCCGGCTGTATAATTCATTGTCCAGATACCGACAGTAGGTGCGGCATTCACGAACCAGGCAAGAGTACTTACCGGTCTGTCCAGATTTATCGGGTGAACCAATACCACGCCTTTGTCATTGTACAGTTCCGACCATTGTGAGACCGCGTCGTTTATGCGGGAGTACTGAGCCACCATAGTGAGCCATTTCCAATTGACGTTCAAGCCAAGGTCGTGATTGATCTGCGGCTGGAGTTTTGCGTTTCCACTCTGGTATATATATCGGCTATGATAGCGTACAGCACTGCTGAGCGACTGAAAGTCAGGCCTGTGCGTCTTGGCGCTGTAGCTCAACTGCATCTGTACCGGTCCGAATGCATTGGCGTATGATAGTGTCGGGAATACATTGTCATATTTTCTGTTCAGGTCATCAGAGCCCTTGAGATCCTCGTAAACATAATTCACGTGTTCATATCGCACTCCAGCGCTGAACTGCCCGACTTTCTGGACATAGAACCCGTAGGAGGCGAATAGGGCGATATTATCCTCGCTGACCATAGATGCCGACGATGGCACCATTACACTGTTGATGGTGTAATCGTCATCCCTGCGGGAGAAAACGTCTTCCGTACCGGCCTGGAGCATTCCTTTCCAGATGGGATAGGAGAGTACGAGCTTTGTCGCATACATACGGTTGCCACTGTGGGAAAGGTAGTTGACGTCATCGCCCTGTCCCATTGTACTCTTTTCCACGGTGTGAGCATCCTGCGATGTCTTCATCCCGTAGTAATCCGCGTTGAAATCTATTCCCAGCTTCCCCACTTGCCCGTTATAGTAGGCATTGGCCGATATTCCGTAAGGCATATTGTCATTGTGATGATTGCCCTCGGCAATAAGATGGTCTATTAAGCTGCCGTCCTCGAAGATATCCTCGTCAATCAGCTGATGGACATCCACCCTGGGATTCATTTCCGCCTCTATCCGGAAGCCAAGGGAATGATTGCTCGAAATCTGCCAGTTCAGTCCGCCGTTCACCCCGGCATTCGTCATTTTCTGCACGAAATCCAGGGTTCCCTCCTGCTTGAATTCAGGGTTGCCGAAAGTCTGCTGGAGCATATCACTCTCCTGACGGGAGGTGTATTTCAGAGCATTCACGCCAGCGAAGATATCGAGACCGTTATGGCGGTAGTTGGCATTCAGGTATCCTGACGGATCGTTGTAACCGCTGCGTAGGGATTGGGCATCCGTCAGGCCGGCATTGAATCCGAATCCGTCACCCTGATGCTTTATGGTCCGTATGCGAACTACGCTGCGAACGCTTGCACTATACTGGGCCCCCGGGTTCGTAATTACTTCTACGCTCTGAATCTCGTTGCTCTGCAGCCGGTCGAGTTCGGTTATGTCGGTCACCTTTCTGCCGTTGATATACACAAGGGGTGAACCCTTGCCTACGACCTGCAGGCCGTCCTGACTCTTAATCATTCCAGGAGTTCTGGCGAGGACGTCATTGGCGGTACCGACTGTTTCCAGTACAGTGCCGCGGACCGAGGTCTGCAAACCACCGCCGGTAAGTGTGGTCTTCGGGATTACTGCGGATACGACAGCCCCTTCAAGGTACTGCGTATCGGGAATCAGAGTGATTGTGGCATTGTCGGAAAGTTCCAGATACAGAGTCTTGTATCCTATCATCGATACCATCAGCAGCTGATTCTTTCCGTCTGACACTATATTGAACGAGCCATCCTCGGTTGTTGTCGCTCCGGATACCATTGTGGAATCTGCCTTGGAAATAACCACCACATTTGCGAAAGGGACCGGTTCGCCCTTTCCATCCACTACTTTTCCTTTCCAGTCACCTGCCGCGAATACAACAACTGGTAGCAAGGCTGCCATAAAAGTCATTGAAATCTTTCTTCTCATTTTCTTCAAGTATTTATTCGATATCTCTTTTTTCAGTCCAGGCACTGAAAACGGCTGCAAAGATACAATATTTTTCATAATCTAACACTTGTTATCTTACATTTGTTATTTTATTTCTTCGGGATTTAGTTATATCTTTGCATACTGTTACATAACAATTGTTTGATTTATGCCAAGACAACCGAGATTTTCCAAGGAAGATATAGTTGCCGCAGGCCTCAGGATAGTGAGGACCAATGGATTTGAGGCGGTCAGCGCCAGGGCTCTGGGAAAGGAGCTCGGCACTTCGTCCAGCCCCATGTTCACGATGTTCAAGGATATGAACGAGGTAATGGATGCCATACGCACGGCAGCAGAAAAGACCTTTATCGCCAGAATGAATGGCGTTACCGATTATTTCCCCGCGTTCAAGGAGTTCGGTCTGCGTCTCGTCGCCTTCGCAAAGAAAGATCACAATATTTTTCAGATACTCTTTCTGGGGAAGGATGCCAGACCGGAGATTGCTGAAAGCATTGCAAGGGAGTGTCTGGGTGTAGTCGAGCAAGGTTACGGTCTGACATCTGAACAATCAGAGTTTCTCTTTCGCCAGATGTGGCCGGTCGCCTGCGGCATAGCAGCACTTTGTGTAAAGCATCCCGAAGATTTCTCCGAAGAAGAGGTCAGCAAAACTCTCAGCTACCACTTCTCCGGCATAATGTCAATAATCAAATCCGGCAAAGAGGTCGAGGATGTCAAACCCCAACTCAAAAAAAGATGAAAGACAGTAACAGGAACAAAAAGGATTGGTTTGGTTACCTTATGAATTTCGTGGCCGTCTGCCTTGGTATTGTCATCACTTTTGCCGGCCAGGGGCTTATCAACAGGCACGCTGAAAGAAACGAAGTGAAGAGCAGCCTGATGCTTGTGAAAAACGAGTTACAAGACAATCTGTCATATATTGAGCTCGCTGATTCCATGCTCGCAAGATACTCCGCTGCTGCCGAGTTCCTTATTAGATACGAGGGACATTATTCAGATGCTTCTCAGGATTCAATGGCTGTTTACTGCAATGTCCCGTTGACAGTCATTGAGATAACTCACTCCGAGGAAGCCCTTGAACTGCTGAAGAATTCCAACCTCTTCACCAAAATCAAAGACCTTGATCTGTCCTTGGAAATCATCCATACTTACGGAGCAATCGCCGATGAAATGACGCTTGTAAAGTTCTACAATGAACACAAGAATGACTACTTGGAAGAAGCTATGACCGAAGATGTGAAAGAGGTACTTTCGCGAGACAATATTACCGCAGAGCAATTATGGAGTGCCATCACAGCTTCCCGAGAAGGGAAACAGTTCCTGCGCGAACTTAGCCGCCTGCAAATGCTCCACGACTCTTCCGACGTCAAGGCCATCATCGCGGGCACAATCGCATCAATAGATAAGTACATTCAGTGAGCCGAAAATCATTCTTGCGAAATCGAACGTGTATTTTCAAGCCGGCGAATATTAATCCTTGCAGTTTGCTTTATCTTCATACCGGTTCAACTTTAAATGTTACCCCATTTTTACAAAAATTGAAATACCTTTACTTGTAAAAATATACAATGTAATAATGTGATTTAACGATGTGTAGACAATGTTGGCTTTAGAGTGCGAATCGGGCCGCTTTTTTGGAGATTTGCCGAAATATGAGTTACTTTATAGTTTGAAGATGTGGTTCGTTTCTGAACTCGAACAAAAACGTATTGTTCAATGAGAAAAATTATTTTCGCAATCGCCATTCTTATAGCAGTCAGCTGCAACAAGGCCGCTGACACCGTTGTTTTCGGAACAATCCGCACTGCGGAGGAAGACAACCCTGTAGTTGAGGCAATCGCCCTTGAGAAATCCCAGCAGCTGCTGCTCTCCACCGGTTACGTGTCATACATGGAAGGTTGGTCCAATGCCTACCATCCGAGCAAGTTCTACGAGGTTGCGAACCGCTTCGACAAGGAGGGCAGACTCAAGCTGCTTCTCTCAATGACATACGAGGTCGAACCCTGGCAGAAGGATATGAGCGGTCAGATTGACAGTCTCGTATCCATCAGGGAGAAATACGGCACTTCCCACGTGCGTCCCGAATATCTGAAGGTCTTTATGGACGGTGTTGTGGAATGCACCACCGGTTCAATGTACAAACCGTACAAAAACGGAATTGAATACAACAGCCATTGGTCTGTCGACCATCTTGCCGACGTTACCCGCGAGTGCAATGCGAAAGGCATAACCGTCCACACCCACACTATGGGGGACAAAGCCATTGCCGAGACCACTGACGCCTATATCAAAGGCGGCGACGGGATGCACCGCAACTGCCTCGTGCACCTGCGCAATCCGCGCAAGGAGGATTTCCGGCGCTTCGCCGAAAACAACATCGCCTGCACTGCCGGCATGACCTGGCACATCATGGATGAACTGACGCTGGCGGTATTGCCTGACTATTTGGATGAGGATTATGTGCTGCACGGATATCCCATCAAGTCTTTCTTCGATGCCGGGGTCAAGGTTTCAAGCCATACCGATTACCCTGCAAACGGGGCCTGTCCCCAGGATCCTTTCGGAATAATGGAAGTCGCCGTTACCGGACAGATGATTTATCCTTATACAAGTAAGCCGACACTGACATTCGACACGGAAGAACTCATCACACTGGAACAGGCGCTGCAGGCACTTACCATCAACGGAGCATGGCAGCTCGGTCTGGAGAACGAACGCGGCAGCATCAAGGTGGGTAAATATGCGGACTTTGTGCTTGCCGACAAGGACGTGTTCGATTGCCCGGTGACGGACATCCACAATACAAAAGTTGTCTCCACCTGGTTTGAAGGGGAAAAAGTATATCAGGCCGAAGTGAAATGACAAAGGTGAAATAAAATATGAAAAAGATTCTTGTACTGTCCGCGCTCCTGTGCGCTTTCGTTTCCGCAATGGCGGAAGAAGAGAAAACCGATGCCTACATACCTCCCGTCGAGCCTGAGGTGCAGGCGACAATCGACCATTGGCAGGATCTGAAGTTCGGCCTTTTCATCCATTGGGGCATATACAGCCAGTTGGGATGCGTCGAGTCCTGGTCTCTTGTCCCGGGTGACCTTGACTGGCAGATGCGCTCCCGTCGGGAGAGAGGCATGGACTATTTCGAATACCTGAAATTCTACGAGCAGACGAAGACCACCTTCAATCCTCTCGCGTTCGATCCCTCCAAGTGGGCTGCGGCGGCGAAATATGCCGGAATGAAATACGTCGTGTTCACCACAAAGCATCACGACGGTTTCTGTATGTTCGACACCGCGCAGACTGACTACAAGATTACCTCGGAACAGTGCCCGTTCCACACTTCTCCACGCGCCAACATCGCCAAAGAGATTTTCGATGCCTTCCGCGCAGAAGACTTTATGACCGGCGCGTACTTCTCCGTACCCGACTGGCACCATAACGACTACTGGTGGAGAATGTTCCCTCCGATGAGCACCTCGCTCAACTATGAAGCGGCCCGCCATCCCGAGAAATGGGCGGCATACCAGGATTTCTTCAACGCGCAGATAGACGAGCTCACCTGCGGCACCTACGGAGACATCCCCCTGCTGTGGCTTGACCTCGCGGATGCTCCCTCCAAAATGGGAGCCACTGTGGATTGGGAAAGAGCCGCCAACACCGCCAGGAAGAACAGGCCCGGAGCCATGGTAGTGGCCCGTGGAATGCACAACATATACGAAAACTACCGCACTCCCGAGCAGCAGATGCCGGACAAGGCCCTCGACTATCCCTGGGAATCCTGCTACACAATGACCTACAGCTGGTCCTACCGGCCCGGACTGGAATACAAGTCAACCCAGACCATCCTGGATATGCTCGTGAAGATTGTCACCCGCGGAGGCAATTTCCTTCTCAACGTAGGGCCCAAGCCCGACGGCACTCTGGAAGACATCGCCTACGAACGTCTTCAAGAAATCGGGGACTGGATGAAGGTCAATTCCGAAGGCATATACGGCACGAAGCCCATCGCCCCCTATCAGAACGGAGACGTGTATTTCAGCCGGAAGGACGGTTCCACCTATGCTTTCTATCTTGCTCCCGAAGGGGAAAACAGTATCCCCGAGACCATCAATATCGGAGACTTCGTCCCCTCCGGAAAGGTCACCATGCTAGGCTCCAAAACCGCACTCTCCTGGAAGAAGACTCCCGAAGGAACCGTGGTCAGGATTCCCGCATCCCTTCGCAAAGCCCTTCCCTGCGACTACATCTGGTGCCTTAAGTTCTAAGGATTTTTCTTATCTTTGCAGACGGAGAATCGTGCTTGAAGATTAAAGATAATGAAAGTTCTTTTTGTAACAAATAACATAAACGTACCCGGCAACGGCATCTGCTCGTCCGTCAACAGAACATTAAAAATACTCAAAGCCAGAGATATTGACGCAAGAATTCTTTCGGGGGTTTCAAAGAACCCTGATGGCCCCCAGCCGGACTTCCCCCTGGAACCGTTCCATTTCCCCATCTTCCAACCCATAATCGATGCCAACGGCTTCAGTTATGCCAAGGTGCAGAAGCGGGTTATCAGGCAGGCTGTGGAATGGGCCGATGTCGTCCACCTTACGGAACCGCTGTTCCTGCAGCATGAGGCAATCCGTCAGGCTCATAAGGCAGGGAAACCCATAGTGGCGACCTTTCATCTCTATACCCAGAACATTCTCGACGAGATTCCGTGCGCTTCCTGGAAATGGTCCAACAATCTGCTGATGAAAGCCTGGAGGGAAAGGCAGTTCAAGCATTGTTCACACATTCAATGCCCCACAAATGCGGTCAAGGCCCTGTTGGAGAAGTTCAGCTTCAAGAGCAAACTTCCGGTCATCTCAAACGGAATCGAAATCAGCGCCGAACCGGTTGTGGCCAGTGCCCCGCAGACCAACCCCTACATCATCTTCAATACCGGCAGATACGCCAATGTCAAGAGTCAGATCGTATTGCTCGAGGCGATGAGGTTTTCGCGCCACAGCAAAGAAATCCAACTGTTCTTTGCAGGGAACGGAGTCAATCAGGGCAAACTGGAGAAAGCTGGCCGCAAACTGATGGCGGAAGGGATTCTTCTCCACAAACCTGTTTTCGCCTTCCTCTCTCACGAAGAGTTGGCAGAACTGGCGCACAAGGCATATTTGTACGTCCACTGTGCAAAGCTTGAAGTCGAAGGTCTCGGATGCCTCGAAGCCATACGTGAAGGCTGTGTCCCCGTCATCGGAAAGGGAGAGCTTATAGGTACGACAGACTTCGCAATGGACGATAAGAGCATTTATCCCTATGGGGATGCCAAGGCCCTCGCAGAAAAGATTGACTGGTGGATAGAACATCCTGAGGAGAGAGTGGCGGCCGGTCAGAAATATGCGGATTACGCCAGGAAGTTCGACATACAGAATTCCATTTCCTCGCTGATTGATATGTACAGGGAGGCTATCGGGAAATGAAAAAATTTCCTGTCATACTTCTGACAGCCCTTATCCTATGCTCCTGCAGCATATACAGGGCTCGCACGGAGGCAAACAGGGCGATGCTCTCCCCCGAAGCCATAGATTCCACATATAAGCCAAAGGGGACAATCACCGAGATCTACCACGACTGCAGCGTACCCGGGCCCTCCCGCAGAAGGATGCTTGTATACCTCCCCGAAGGTTACAATGACAGCGGACAACGGTATCCGGTTTTTTATCTGATTCACGGAGCAAGGGGGAATGAAACGGCCTGGATAGTAAAAGGAGAAGTTCTCCAAATGGCGGACAGTCTGTTTGCTTCCGGTAATGCCAAACCCTGTATCATCGTTTTCCCAAACCTCAACCACTACACCGACGACACCGACTACGGCAACTCCAGGGCCCTGGGCTCAATGGAAGCTTTCTACGAAACTGACGGCAGGGCGGAATCCGCCTTTGTGGACGATGTGATTCCCGTCATTGACAGCTGCTTCAGGACTATTCCGGACAAGGAACACCGGGCCATAGGAGGCATGTCTCTGGGAGCGCTCCAGAGCATCTATATATCAGCCTGGCACCCGGATATGTTCGACAGCATAGGAATGTTCTCCCCTATGTCAAAGGCGCCGCCCCGGCACGGGAAATATGCCTGGTTCTACGGCAAACTCAAGGAGAACCACAAGGTCCAGTTCGCGGACGCCCCCAGAGTGTATGACATCGAAATAGGCCGGGCGGATTTCTTCTATCCCCACGTCGGCAACTACAGGAGGTACCTGGAGCGCAACGGCTACGAATTCCAGTATTTCGAATACCCGGGCGGGCACGAATGGTACAATTGGAAGAAGTCATTCTGCAATTTTCTGCAAATGATTTTTTGATTAACTTTGTGAGTTATGGGACTGTTCAATTTTTTCGGCGAGTCCGAGCACAAGGTGTTTGACTACAAGCCGATCTACTACAATAAGGAAGAGGATGAACGCCGCAGGATGTTCGGCGGCGTGGACGGAACTCTTGAAAAAGAAAAAGAGAAAGGGACTTATGTCCCCGGATCATATATCAAGGGCTCCTTCCGTGACGGCGGCTATCAGAAAACCAAAAGCCATATGACCAAAGTGCAGACAATCATCGGCATAGTCTCGCTGGTTCTCATCTTCGCCGTCCTGTATTTCATAGCAAAATTCTACAGTCTGCTATAATGGGACAGCTCAAAGTACTTCCTTCACAGATTGCGAATATGATAGCCGCCGGCGAAGTTGTCCAGCGGCCGGCTTCCGTCGTGAAGGAATTGATGGAAAATGCCATCGACGCCGGAGCCACAAAAGTCAGCGTGATTCTCTCAGATGCCGGTCGCACCCTCATCCAAGTCATTGACAACGGTGTGGGTATGAGCCCTGCGGATGCAGTTCTCTGTTTCGAGCGTCACGCCACTTCCAAGATAGCCTCGGCGGAGGACCTCGGGAACATTCTGACCTACGGCTTCAGGGGTGAGGCCCTGGCATCCATCGCGGCCATCTCGGAGGTCACCCTCAAAACCAGACGGGAACGCGACGAGGCCGGGGTTCAGGTAACGCTGTCAGGCACCCAGGCCGTCAAATCAAGTCCCGCAGCAACTCCTGTCGGATCCAATTTCGCGGTCAGGAACATTTTCTACAACGTCCCGGCAAGGCGCAAGTTCCTGAAGAGCGATACCGTGGAACTGAAGCACTGCATCCAGGAATTCACCCGAGTGGCAATCACCAGACCTGAGATTGAGTTCTCCCTTTCGCACAACGGCAGGGACATCTTCGTACTGAAGAAAGCCATTTCCTTGAAATTCAGGGTCATGGACCTTCTCGGGGCTTCGGTTGTTGGAGAAATTGTAGATATAGAGGCATCCACCTCCGTTGCCGGAATAAAAGGATTCATAGGCAGGCCACAGGATGCCAGGAAAACTCTGGGCAACCAGTACTTCTTTGTTGGAGGAAGATATTTCCGCAGTCCTTATCTTCATAAAGCAGTGATGAACGCATACGACGGCTTTATGCCGGAAGGGCTCACACCGTCATATTTCATCTTCCTCGACGTGGACCCGGGCAGCATAGACGTTAATGTGAGCCCGACCAAGACGGAAATCAAATTTGAAGACGAATCGGTGATCTTCCAGGTTCTTTACGCCTGTATCCGGGAGACGCTTGGCAAAAACTCTTTCGGAGCAAGCATTGATTTCGAGACTGAAGGGGCTGTGCAGATGCCGCAGATTGGGAAGAGCTTCAATGAATACCGGGGGGATACCATTGTCCCGTCACCGGAATTCGACAGCGGATACGATCCATTCAACCCTCAGCCGGAAAAAACGACTCTTCCGGGAGACAATTCCTACAAGCCGGAAGGTGACAGTGCCGGATTCGGCGGATTCCGGAGCTGCACTGACCGTCACGAGAATTACGGGGCGCTTTTTGAGCAGCGCACCCTCGCTCCAAGCAAAGTCCTGATTGTAAAGGACAAATACATCGTAACCCCCGTTATGTCCGGATTGATGGTGGTCAACGTCAAAAGAGCACGGGAGCGTATTCTCTACGAGAAATACCTTCAGGCTCTAAGCAGGAACGAGCACGTCACACAGACAGCGCTCTTCCCCGAACAGGTAAAGGTGGGCGTTGAGAACAGACTGCTGTTCGATGCCAATTCCGAGCTGCTTTCATCACTCGGCTTCGATATAGCTCCTTTCGGAAATGATACCGTGGTGGTCAACGGTCTTCCGGAGGGATGCAGCTGCGAAAATGGCAAAGTCGAACAGTTGGTTCGGGATTTGCTGACAATACTGTCGGAAGAAAGAATTTCGCTTTCGTCAATGATGCAGAGTTCGCTGGCAGAGAAGTTTGCAAGTGCCGGAGCAAGCAATTCATCTTCCCTGACATCACCCAATGAGGCTCAGAATCTGATAGACACGCTTTTCAGCTGTGACAACTCAGAATTCACCTCCGACGGGCGCAGAATAGTAAGCATCATCAGCATTGACGAACTTGACAAAAAACTGACATAATGGCATACTACGATAACAACTACGGACAAAGGCGCTTCCTCGGGAACGCCCCCACCGCTACGAGGAATATCATTATCATCAACATAGTTGTCTTCGCGGCGACCTGGCTCGGAGAGAGGGTTCTCCATTCCGATGTGATGGGAAGACTGTTCGCCCTCTACCCCATACAATCACACTACTTCCACTGGTGGCAGTTCATCACCTATATGTATATGCACGGAGGATTCTGGCACATACTGTTCAACATGTACACCCTGTACATCTTCGGCTGCGTGGTGGAGAACATCATAGGTACCAGGAAATTCATAACTTTCTATACCATCTGCGGCGTGGGAGCCGCCGCGCTTCACCTTCTGGTTCAATCCCTTACCAATGATTTCGCGCCCACGGTCGGAGCTTCCGGCTCCATTTACGGTGTCCTGATTGCCTTCGCAATCCTGTTCCCCGAATCAAGGCTCACCCTGCTGTTCCCTCCCGTTACGCTGAGCGCAAAGTGGATGGTTATAATATTCGCAATCATAGAGCTCACTACGGGCCTCACCGGAGCATCAGCGAACGTGGCGCATTTCGCACATCTTGGTGGAATGCTCATAGGGTGGCTGCTGATTTTATTCTGGAAAAAGAGAGGAGTTCTTTTCGATAAAGAGAGATGGATATAAATGCTGTACTAAACGACGCCCTCAAAGTTCTGAAAGAAGGCGGCGTCATTCTTTACCCTACGGATACCGTGTGGGGGATAGGCTGTGATGCCACGAACGAAAAGGCGGTGGCAAAGGTTTTCGAGATAAAGAAACGCTCGGAGGCCAAGTCCCTTGTCCTGCTTGCGAGTGATCTTGATATGGTTGCGAAATATGTGAAAGAGATTCCCTCCATAGCCATTGACCTTGTCGAAGTGAATGATGCACCCATGACCATCATCTACCCCGAGGCACAGTATCTCGCCCCCAACGCCGTTGCCGAAGACGGTTCCGTGGGCATCAGGATACCTTTCGTCGAACAGGGACCGGACCCGCGGATCAGGCCCGAAATCACCGGAGGAGCATCTTTCTGCCGGGAACTCACCAGAAGGCTCCGCAGGCCGCTTGTAAGCACTTCGGCAAATATCAGCGGAGAGCCGACGCCCAACAGCTTCAAGGAGATTTCCGAGGAAATAAAGAATTCCGTCGATTATACTGTTCCCAAATCTCTTGAGAACGGGGCTACGGGAAAAGCTTCCCAGATCATCAAACTCGGTTTGGGAGGAGAAGTCAAGATAATCAGAGCATAACTGCATGGAACAGGAAAACGGAGCAAGAATCTTTCTGGGCGCACTTGACGGGAACGTCGTTCGGCTGGACGAAGAGGAAGCCGCGCACTGCGTCAAGGTTCTGAGGCATCGCGAAGGGGATGAGATCAGCGTCATCGACGGTCTGGGGACCCTTTATCACTGCCGCATCCTTTCCGCCTCACCAAAAGAAGTGGAGGCCTCCGTACTGGATTCTGTCCCCGGTTTCGGCTCTCACCCATATCATCTCACGATGGCGGTCTGCCCCACAAAGAACCTCGACAGGTTCGAGTGGTTCGTCGAGAAGGCCACGGAAATAGGTGTCGATGTCATAGCTCCCGTTTTCGGGGACAGGTCGGAACGCCGGATTCTGAAGACCGAACGGGTGAAGCGCATTGTACTGTCTGCGGCGAAGCAATCACTGAAGGGAATTGTGCCGGAGGTAAGCGAGCCCGTTTCAGTCAAGGAGTTCATCGGCAAGGCCGATGCAGACAGCCTCAGGCTGATATGCTACTGCATCGACAACGAATCTCTCAGAAAGAGCATAACGGAAGTTCTGCCTGCTGACAAGACCGGGAAAATTGAAATTCTCATCGGCCCGGAAGGAGATTTCTCGGAGGAGGAAGTGGAATATGCTCTTGATTGCGGATGGATTCCGGTAAGTCTCGGTGACTCCCGCCTCCGCACAGAGACCGCCGCTGTCGTCGCCGCAACAGCAGTCTATCTGCGCTGATTCATCAGTTTTTAAAGGGATACGGTTCATCTTATCCATCTACGCATATGCCTTCCCATCCACGAAAAGGGGGCATTTCATGGACGGAAAGTTCATAATGATTGTTTCATCCACGAAAAGGCCCTGTTTCATGGACAGAATGCATACGCGTACGACACAATCACCATATTCAATTCAAGAAGTGGCACAAGCAGGAACAAGACCAGACTTCCCTGCCATCGTTTATACCTTGATATATATTTTTTTGTGATACAAAAAGTAATTGACGAGCCAGCAGAACAAAGATACAGTCAATCCCCACAACGCCGAGCGCATGGGACCGGATGTCAACGGATGGTATACATATTGATCCAGCCATTGACTGACATGGTATAAATGTCCGTCAATTGTAAATCCGAAACACCAGTTGGAGATAACCAGCAACTCGGAAAGGACATAAGCGAACAGGGCATTTGATCCAAACACCACGAAAGGGAAAGCGAGCACCCGGAGTTTGAATATGTCAACAAGGTAATAAAGAATAAACCAAATCAGTGACGCCCAACCGCATGTATTCAGAGCAAAAGAACTGCTCCATAAAGGCTTGTTGAACGGAAGTACGGTATTCCACAGTAACGAAAGGGCAATCATCACGACACCCGAGAGGCCCAGGACAAGAGGCTTCCTGTTCTCGGTATGCATCTGAGACAGGTGCCTGGATAACACATACCCAATCAACGCATTTGCCGTTGACGGGAAAGACCCGACAAGCCCTTCCGGTTCAAAATGTCCTCCATATCCGGAGTATAAGTGTTCCTTTCCGAATATCAGGACATCCACATTATAAGATGGATTGTGTTCTATTGTATTTCCAAATACAATCAGAAGAATCCAGTATCCGATAAGCAGCAGTGCAGCCGAGACTAATATTTTCCAGGTATCTTTCAATGACAGGACAAGTATGGCCCCCAGCACATAGACGAACGCCGTCCTCTGAAGGATTCCGGGAATACGCCACGTGGCAGGTGGCGCCGTGAAAGGGAAATTGTTGATTACGATTCCTATTGCAAATAATACAATTGCCCTGACAATGATTTTTCGTATGATTTCTCCGGTAAACTCGTGATTGCATTTCCTGAAGGAGAACCACATGGAGGCACCGACTATATACAGGAAAAAGGGATATACCAAATCTGCCATCGTACAGCCATTCCAATCGGAATGGGTAAGAAAGCCGTAGCTTATGCCCGCTCCATGTGTGTTGACCATTATCATTGCAAAAATGGTCAAACCTCTCAAGACATCGAGGGAAACGAATCTGCCAGTCTGCTGCATAAAAATGATAAATATGTGGACCGCAAAACCTTATTCCTTCCGGCCCCCGGGCAACCGTCCCCCTTTTTCATCTTGTATAAGTGAACGGTTCGCCGGCCTGACCTGTCCAGCGGTACAGCCTGAGGTTTGAATATTGCTGTCCGGCCACAGAATCATAACCGTTTTCTGAAATCATATATGTACCGTCCCCGAAAGGACAGAATCCGGTGCTCCCCCATTTGAAATTCCATCCTCTGATGCCCGTAACTTCATCCTGCAGTCCGTCTTCCGTCAGACTCAGGCGGTTTTTGTCAGGCTTCTGTGAGCAATCTATACTGAACATCTGATAGTTGGGAAACTCCGGTTTCCTGCCTCTGTAGACAAACATATACAGCCGGTCGGAATACTTGTCATAGGCCATATTCTGCACGCCATAAGAGGTATTGCCTGTCCTTACCAAGTATTTGTGCAGGGGTTTCCTCCCATTGAACCTATGCGGGTCGTAGCACAGCAAAACCTGATCGTCATTATCGGTCCGGTTCAAGTCGCTGTATATGCCATATGCAACATAGAGATACATTTTGTCTTTCCTTGAACCGATACCGGGCGCAAAAGCAACACCGTCAATTCCGGAACAACCATATCTGTGCCCTTCCGCGTAGTCCCGGCAGGCATCCTCTATGCGGATGAGTTCCATCACACCATCCTTCTGCGGGTCCATTCCCATACGGTCCATTCTGTCAACATCCAGAATAGCGATGAAGAATGCGCTCTGCCCTTCAGCAACAGTTTCAATTCCCATTCCCGCAGCTATTCCCCTGCCTATTTCATCATCCTTGATTTCAAGGGATGCGTAAACTTTTCCGTTCTCGGGATTTCTGGACATAGCTCCCAGATGCCCCGGAATATTTTCAATGGACGCAACAATATTGCCTTGATAATCGGTTTTATAAAATGCCGTGGTGAACGATGCATAGACGCATTTCTTCTCCGTGTCAATGGTGAATCCCTGAATATGGTTGTTCCTCCCCACCAGATGAATTGTCTCAGGAATATCCTGAGCCGGAACATTGATGCCCGGAATCAAAAGCAAAAGAAAAAATAAGAAAGAAGCCGGGAAACGCATACGATTACCTGTCCTGGGATTTTGTCTGAAAATCTTTTCTCGCCTTCTCAAGAAGCTCAATCACATCATCACACCATTTGTCGAACTCGGGGTCTTCCAACTGAAGTTCCGGATGGCTGATAAAATGGTCCAAAGCCTTTCTGCACCCGTCACGGAAAGGGACGACAGGCCTGAAAGAAGGCACGGCCCTCCTGAGTTTGGAGCAATCGAAGACAGCGGATGCCGCTTTGTCTCCCAGCAGATTGCCTTCCATCCCGAAATGAGCGGGGGCAAGGGAGGCAAGAAGAGATGAAGACACATAATATGGCCTGAATTCCACACCGAGGGTATCCGCAATGGTGCGGTAAATCTGGTTCCAGCTCAAAGTCTCGTCGGAAGTGATATGGAAAGCCTCCCCAATGGCATGCGGATTGCAGATCAAGCCGACAAACCCCTGGGCAAAGTCCTCGTTGAATGTCAGGGTCCACAGACTTTCACCGTCACCGTGGACAATCACCGGCTTCCCGTTCAGCATACGTTTCACCACCTGCCAGGCACCCTTGGGACCGTGTACGGAAACCGGTATCTTGAGTTTTCCGTAGGTATGGCTGGGGCGCACGATGGTGACAGGGAATCCATCCTCGCGATAATGCCGCATCAGAGCTTCCTCACAGGCAATCTTCAGCCTTGAATATTCCCAATGCGGGTTTGCCAATGAAGTCCCTTCGGTCAAAACGTAAGCGGGGGCCGGCTTGTTGTATGCCGATGTGCTGCTTATGTAGATGAACTGGCGGGTACGGCCGTTGAACAGGCGGAAGTCCCTCTCGACCTGCTCCGGACGGAATCCTATAAAGTCGCAGACACTGTCGAAGTCCAGTCCTTCCAGTTTGTGCGCGACATCGTTTTCATCGTTGATGTCCGCTCTGATAACATTCACCCCTTCAGGAACTTCTGACATATGGTTCCCCCTGTTCAGAAGAAACAGTTCGCAGTCTCCGCGTTCCGCCAGAAGGCGGGTGATTGCTCCACTGATATTACCGGTGCCACCGATAAACAGAATCCTCATAAATTATTTTCCAGTAAAAAGTTTCTTGACAAGAGCAGGCACATCCGACACCTTCACTACCTGAATCCCCTCCTTTCCGGGCAGGGTTCCGGAGAATGAAGACACGAAGATTTTCCTGAATCCCAGTCTCTCCGCTTCCGCTATCCGACGCTCCACCTGAGGCACGGGCCTTATCTCCCCGCTCAGCCCCACCTCCCCGGCGAAGCACACATCGGCGGATATTGCATAATCAAAATTGGACGAAAGCACCGCCACTATCACGGCAAGGTCGCAGGCGGGGTCAGTGATCTTCATACCACCCGCCATATTCAGGAAAACGTCCTTTGCGCTGAGATGGAAGCCCGCCCTTTTCTCAAGAACGGCAAGCAGCATATTCAAGCGCCGGACATCAAAACCCGTGGCGGAACGCTGTGCCGTACCGTAGACAGCGGAACTGACCAACGCCTGCACCTCGAAAAGAAGAGGCCTGGCCCCGTCGAGATGGGCGCAGATCGCTGTTCCGCTGAGACCTTCACCGTGCATGGGAATAAGAAGTTCGGAAGGATTGCTGACTTCCCTGAGCCCCGTGCCGGTCATTTCGAACACCGCGAGTTCCGACGTGGAGCCGAAGCGGTTCTTAATGCTGCGGAGTATCCTGTAGGAGCCTCTGTTCTCTCCCTCGAACTGAAGGACCACATCCACTATATGCTCCAGAATCTTGGGCCCCGCTATGTAACCGTCCTTCGTGATATGGCCTATGAGTATCACCGGGACACCGCTTTCCTTGGCAAAGCGCAAGAGAATTGCGGCGACTTCCTTTATCTGCGAAACGGATCCGGAAGAAGACTCCACCGTCTGAGTGAACATTGTCTGTACCGAATCAACTATCATCAGATCCGGCATAATCCCCTTGGCCTCATCAATAATGCTCTCTATCCGCGTCTCAGGGTAAATGAAACAGTTCGAAGCTCCTCCTCCGAGACGGTCAGCGCGCATCTTCACCTGACGGGCGCTTTCCTCCCCGGTGACATACAGTGTCTTCAGTTCCGGGCAAAGAAGAGGTATCTGCAAAGACAGCGTGGACTTTCCAATGCCGGGCTCTCCTCCTATCAACACAAGAGAGCCGGGAACTATTCCTCCTCCCAGAATCCTGTCGACCTCCTCCATCCCGAGAGAACGGCGCGGCTCGGAAGACGAATCAATCTCTTTCAACCGGCTGGGACGGACTCCGGATTTCCCGGAACCGGAAGACAGGACAGAAGCCGGGCGCCTTGACTCGGCGGGAGCCTCAACCATTGTGTTCCACTCCTTGCAAGCAGGGCACTGGCCCATCCATTTCGGGCTCTCATTGCCACAGGATGAGCAATACCAGACAGTCTTTGTTTTCATTGCCATAATGCAAAAATAGACAAAAAAAAGGATGGCCGCAACGGTCATCCTTCATCTTCTGCGAGAATGGAAATTATTCAGCAACAACTTCCTTAACTTCCTCAGCAGCAGCGCAGCAGCTGTCGCACTGTGCGCAAGCGCAGCTGTCACACTTTGTGCAGCAAGTGCTATCGCAGCAGCACTCCGTGCACTCTGTGCACTCGCCTTCAGCGGCCTTGGGGCTGTTCTTGCAGGCAGAAACTGCGAGAAGAGCTGCAGCAACTGCGAGAACCATCATAATCCTTTTCATAGGTAATTAGATTTTAACTAGTTAAACTTTTTTCTCAAGTCCTCGGACTTGGAAGCGCAAATGTAGCAAGTTTATAAATAAAAGCAAAAAAAATGTGCGTTTTTTAATGTCCGGGACGCTGTAACTCAAATACTTCCATATCACGCACCTGTCCTTCTTCAATTTTGAAGCGAAGCGCTGTCCTGACAACATGCCATCCCTGTATGCCTGCGGCCCCGGGATTGACGTACAGCATCCCGTATTTCCCGTCCTGCATCACCTTGAGTATGTGAGAATGCCCACAGATAAAAACATCCGGGTGATACTGCTCAATCAAGGTCCTGGCACGCGGATCATAATGGCCGGGAGAGCCCCCTATGTGCGTCATCAGTATAGTAAGCCCCTGTACCTTGAGAACCTGATGCTGCGGGTATGTGAGCCTTATGTCCTGTCCGTCGCAATTGCCGCTTACCCCGACCAGCGGTTTGAATTCGGCAATAGTCCTGCTGAATTCATATCCCCCGCCGAAATCCCCCGCATGCCAGATGACGTCAACGGGCTTCAGGAATTCCCTGAAGCCTTCACTGAATACACCGTGAGTGTCACTGATGAGACCTACGAACATCAGCCCTTGTATCCTTCCGGATTGTTGCTCTGCCAGTTCCAGGAATCTCGGCACATCTCCTCTATCCCGTACCGGGCTTTCCATCCGAGTTCACGTTCGGCCTTGGCCGGATCGGAATAGCAGGTGGCTATGTCACCCGGGCGACGAGGCTTGATTGAGTACGGAACTTTGACACCGTTGGCCTTCTCGAAAGCATTCACCACGTCCAGCACGGAATAACCGTGGCCCGTGCCGAGGTTGTAGATTGCCAGTCCACAGTCTCTTTCGATAGCCTTCAGCGCCTTCACATGGCCGGCCGCAAGGTCTACGACGTGAATATAATCGCGGACGCCTGTGCCGTCGTGTGTGTCGTAGTCATTGCCGAAAACGCCCAATTCCGCACGTTTGCCCACGGCAACCTGAGTGATATAAGGCATCAGATTGTTGGGGATTCCGTTGGGGTCCTCCCCTATAAGACCGCTCTTATGCGCCCCGATCGGGTTGAAGTATCTCAGAAGGACAATGTTCCACTCCGGGTCTGCCTTCTGGATATCCATGAATATCTCCTCAAGCATACTTTTGGTCTGACCGTAAGGATTGGTACAGTGCCCCTTCGGGCATTCTTCAGTGATTGGAATCACTGCGGGATTGCCATAAACGGTTGCCGAAGAAGAGAAGATGATGTTCTTGCATCCGTGACTGCGCAGGGCATCAATCAGGCAGAGAGTCCCCCCAATATTGTTTTCATAATACTCGAACGGCTTTGCGACAGACTCCCCGACAGCCTTCAGACCGGCAAAATGAATGCAGGCATCCACATTGCATCCGTCAAGGACCTTGTCAAGTCCGGCTCTGTCCCTGATATCCACATTGTAGAAGGGAACCGCCTTCCCGCTTATCTTTTCCACGCGCTTCAGTGATTCCTCGCTCGAGTTGCACAGATTGTCAATCACCACGACATCATAACCCGCCGCATAAAGTTCAATTATGGTATGAGAGCCTATATACCCGGCTCCACCGGTAACAAGAATAGTTTTTTTCATCAAAATATGGTTTTCTAAGGGTATAAAATATCACTTCCAATTCCTGTAGGGATTTTTCGTCAGCATCGAATTGAAGTACCTGGGATTGCCGGTAACCTCATCGCCAAGCCAGGCAGGCCTGTCGAACGGCTCGTTCTCGCCGGCAAGTTCCACTTCCGCCACGACAAGACCTTCGTTGTCGCCGTAGAACTCGTCAACCTCCCAGGTGTGAACGCCGTCGGTGTTCTTCACGAGGTAGCGGGTCTTGTCAATCACGCCCGGCTCGGCAAGATCAAGCAGCCGCCTTGCTTCGTCAACGGGTATTTCTTTCTCCCACTCGAAACGGGAAGCGCCCGAAGCGCCGGCTACGCCTTTGACGGTTATGAAGCCCCGGGCTCCATAGACGCGTACCCGCACAGTACGTTCGGGAACGGAACACAGGTAGGCTTGAATGATGCGGGTGGATTTGAAGGCTTCCTTTCTGAAGTCTCCCTTCACAAGAAATTTTCTTTCGATTTCACGGTTTCCCATAATTCCGGATGGTTATCAGACAAGCAGCATAAGTGACCTGCCGATGAATGCCACGACCCAGGCAAGAGCCAGCGAATGGACAACGGAAAAGAGGGCCCATCTCCTCCCGATTTCTTTAGCCAAGGTCCGTATGGTGGCAATGCAGGGGAAATAGAGAAGCACGAACAGCAGGAACGCTATTGCATCAGCAGTACCGAATGCGCCCGATTCCCTGAGTTTGAGCGCCAGAGAGGCCTCATCCCCATCGTTGTAAAGGATACCCATAGTGCTCACGATAGCCTCCTTGGCAGGCAGTCCGGTGAGCACACAGACATTCATCTTCCAGTCGAAGCCCAGAGGTGCGGTCACGGGTCCCACCCATTTTCCGATTGCGGCAAGATATGAGGTTTCCCGCGACGCGGGTTCTCCACCCTTCATAGGGAAGTATCCCAAGGCCCAGATTATCACTGTTGCGGCCAGAATTACCGTAGTTATCTTCTGCAGATAATCCTTGCACCTCTCCCAGATATGGCCGATAAGAGCGCGGCCTTCAGGCAGGCGCAAGGCCGGCAACGTAAAAATGTCGTCCTCCTTTGTCTTCCTGAACCATCTGGTGTTTTTCATCACGAAAGCGAACAACACGCTCAGCACTATCCCGGTCACATACAGGCCTATCATCACGAGGGCTTTGTATTTTGGGAAAAATGCGGAAGCGAGCAGGAGATAGACAGGCAGACGCGCCGAACAGGACATGAAAGGAATCATCAGCATCGTAAGCGTCCTGTCCTTGGGATTGCTGATACTCCTTGCCGCCATTATTGCAGGCACGTTGCATCCGAAGCCGACCAGCATCGGTATGAAAGAATTGCCGTGCAGTCCCACTGCGTGCATCAGCTTGTCCATCAGGAACGCCGCCCTTGCCATATACCCGCTGTCTTCCAGCACGGACAGGAAGAAGAACAGGATGAAAATGTTGGGAAGAAAAGCTATCACAGCCCCACATCCCTCAATGATTCCATCAGCAATGAGACTTGGGAGCCAGCCTCTGCCGAAACTGTTCTTGATGAGTGAACAGAGGGAGTCGACACCGCTCTCTATAAGATGCTGGGGATAAGCTCCGATGGTGAACGTCAGTTCGAATATTCCGAACAGGAGAACGAACAAAATGGGAAGGCCGAGCCAACGGTTGGTCAGAATTCTGTCAATCCCGTATGCAAGCTTGCTTTCCTGCGCATCCGGATTGCAATACTCGCTTCCACGCGCGAATCTGCACTGGCCGCAGTTGCCGTTGCATATATATCTGGTCTTGTCCATTTTCAACGCAAAAATACATTATAATGATTATTTTTGCAATATGAAAACATTGCTCCACAGTTGCTGCGCCCCCTGTTCCGGGGCCATCATCGAATGGATGCTGAACAACGGTACCAGGCCCACCGTCTATTTCAGCAATTCCAACATGGACACGGCGGAGGAATTTGACAAAAGGCTTGCCGAACTGCGCAGATACTGCGATTCCCTCGGCGTGGAACTGGTTGTGGATGAATATGACCACGATTCCTGGCTTGCGGCGGTCAGGGGACTTGAAAATGCTCCGGAAAGAGGACCGAGGTGCCTGCAATGCTTCAAATACAGGCTTTCGCGCGCGGCGCGCTATGCGGCGGAGAACGGTTTTGAGGTCCTGACAACCAGCCTAGCGTCATCCAGATGGAAATCTCTCGAGCAGGTGGACGAAGCCGGGACTGCGGCAGTGGCGGGAACAGAAGTGGAATGGTGGCCCCGCAACTGGAGAAAAGGCGGATTGCAACCAAGGCGTGATGAAATCATAAAGGAACAGGGGTTCTACAACCAGAACTGGTGCGGATGCGAGTTCTCCCACAGGGATATGAAAGGAGAATAATGAAATGAGCGAGAAACTCTGGAATGCCAATTATCTGAAGATCTGGACGGGAAATTTCCTTATCCATTTCTCCTTTACCCTTATTGTCCCCCTGCTTCCTCTCTACTTGTCAGAGACTTTCGGCGCCAACAAGGAGACCATTGGCCTGTGCCTGGCGGGATACACCGTAATGGCCCTGGTGATAAGGCCTTTCAGCGGTTTCCTTGTGGACAGTTTCCCCCGCAGGACTGTGCTCATCATATTCAATTTCCTTTTCTTCGCCCTGTTCGCAGGCTACCTCGTAGCGGGATCCCTGACTGTGTTCACCATTTTCAGGACCCTGCACGGCGCACCTTTCGGAGCGGCTACGGTATCAGCCAGCACAGTGGCCATCGACGTACTGCCAAGCAGCCGCAGGACGGAGGGCATAGGTTATTACGGGCTCAGCAACAATCTGGCGACCGCTATCGGGCCGGTGCTAGCCATCTATATACTTCAGGTCTTCGAAGGCAATTTCCGGGCTTTGTTCTGGCTCTCACTGCTGTTCTCCCTGTTGGGGCTGATACTGGACGCCACCATCAAACTGCCGAAAAGGGATTTTGTTCCGGAAAAGAAGGTTATCTCCCTGGACCGTTTCTTCCTGCTCAAAGGGTGGAGAGAGGCTGTCTCGATGCTATGTTTCTCATTCTCCTATGGCATAGTATCCACTTATGTGGCCATCTACGGTAAAGAGGAACTGGGAATCACCGGCAGAACGGGACTGTTCTTCTCCCTGTTTGCCATAGGGCTCATCGTTTCCCGCCTGACCGGCGCACACGCCCTGCGCAAGGGGCAGATATCACGCAATGCCGCCATCGGAGTGCTCATAGCCCTCTGCGGCTACCTCATTTTTGCAGCGGTACACAACGCCATCGGTTATTTCTGCTCGGCATTCATAATCGGCCTCGGCAACGGGCATATGTACCCCGCTTTTCAGAATATGTTCATCAACCTGGCCCCGCACAACCAGAGAGGTACGGCAAATTCATCCATCCTGACTTCCTGGGACGCGGGAGTCGGCCTCGGCATTCTCCTTGGAGGTCTTTTGGCCGAGCATGCCGGCTACCACTCGGCGTTCTGGGCCGCAGGGCTGGCAAATGCTTTCGGGGTGCTGTTTTACTTCCTGGTCATCAGACGCCATTTCGAGACCAGCAGACTGAGGTAATCCGGATTGTCAATCCAGTCGGAAGGCGTATTTCCCGGCGGTCAGTTCACGGACACCCTGCCCGAGATGCAGTTCGACAGTTACTGATTCCGGGACGGTCAGAGTCAGCCTGCCCCTTCTATAGAGGAAATGAACCGGCCCGCCGGCAGTGCAGATGTCAAACTCCAGTTCTTCCAAATCTCCGGGCTGGGGTTCCATACGGACCTTTCTACCACCAGGCTCCAGCGGATACACACCGGCTATTCCCTGGGTCAGGGCTATCAACGGATACATCGCACAGTGGCTCCACTGAGAGCCCTCGTCGGGATTGGCCGTCCAGAACTCCTGAAGGGTATTGTTGTCCCATACCGACCTCATTGCGCCCCATTTCTCGCGAAGGTCGGACAGCACCACATCAATTCTGTGATATTTTGTCAGAGCCCAAAGGGGCCAGACGGCATTGCAGGGATAGCACTGACCCAGTTCTTCGGGTCTTGAAGCCAGAATATCCAGAGAATTGCGGTATTTCCCTTCAGGGCACAAATCATATATCAGAGCCGTGGAAAGAGACCTGTCATCGTAACGGGGGCCACCTTCCGACGCTTCCCAGGGAAGATTGGTCACATATACTTCACGGGACGGGTCCCAGAACTTAGCCCGGCATCCGGCAAGGATGACTTTTCCGTATTCTTCAACTTCCGCTGCAGACACTTCGTCCCCCATCGCCCGGCAGAGAGGAGCCAGGGCATCGGAACACATTGCCGCTATATAGAGATTGAGGGGCAGTTGTTTATGACGGTCCTTCCTATACGCAAGGTGATCGATATAGACAGTGCACAATCCCAGATTTTCGGCTGGGACAAGGCCGTCCGCCGTACCCGTCAAACCTTTCAGATAGGAGAAGAATTTAAGCAGGCGCGGATAGACCTCTTCGAGGCCGGACAGGTCTCCCGTATACATATAGTAGTGCCAGCAGTCAAAACAGAAGCCTACGCTGTGGTCTATTATCGGCCCCCAGCCGCTCAATCCCATCTGACGCTCAATGAGACGCGCCAACCTGTCCCAGGCGGGCCAGCTGTCCATAAAATAGCCCTCGATGGAACTTCCCTGGCTGAAAGTGTTGATAAACCTGAAAGGCAAAGCCGGATCTCCGAGCACCTGAAAAACGGAATGCATCTGGTGGCTTCCATCCCCGCTATACTGTTGGCGCTCCCGGGCCATACCGTCCACAAGGGTTTCCTGGGCGCAGTTGTATAACGTATTCACGGCCGCATCCATTACTTTCTGGATGACGGGATCCGACACTTTGATTCGGGGTTCCGCCTTCCAGGGATACAGTCTCCTTCTCACACCCACCGATGACACGGTCACAGGCCTGTTGAAATTACGTATGTGCAGCTGCATCCATCTGAAGCTCTCGAAATCGAAGGTCTCGAACCGGCTCAAGCCTTCCTTGCATACAAAACGTGTCCAGGAGTTGAAATGGGAATTCATCAGAGCCGGGCCACCAGGCTCGTGAGCCTCATGCACGAACATTTCCACGACGGTTCCTTCGGGCGCATCTATTGTAAAATAAGGCCAGCCCACACCCTGTTCCTCGAACGAGAAGGTCAGGACGGCGGCCTTGCCCGCGTCGGGCGTGACGGTCCAGGCACCGTCACCGGCAGCCTCTGCCGAAGGCCGCCTCTCAACGTCGAAGCAATCCTTCGCAATTACGTCGAAGTAGTCCTCGACCGGTCTTTTCCACTCAAGCCATATCGACTCCTCCAGCCCCGCTGCCGGGACCTCGAACTCCCTCATTTCAGGTATGCTCCTGCGCCTTATCTGTTGATCTTCCCCTATAGCATAGGATCCCCACAGATAATCTTTCCCCGAAGCACACACGGACGGCTTGCTCCCGTCCCCGCTTATCACTGCCGCAGGAACCCATTCCCCGCCTTGGGAATATTCCGGCCTGTCCCATCCGTAAGGATACAGCCTGGCATCGAAGCACTCCTGCAGGGAACGGAGGTACGCGCGCTTATATTGCCCCGGGGCCCGGCTCCGGCTCAGGAGGCATGACCATGAGTCATCGGTCACAATCTTCCTGCCGTCAATGTCCAGATTCATTATCAATCCCGGTTTCCCGAAAGGTGTGGTGCCGTCTCCGGTACCGAAAAAGCAGACTTCAACGGCAAGGACATTGCTCCCCTCCGTAAGATACGCGGCAATGTCCACCGGATCCGCCTCCTGCCACCTCGGATCGCAGGGAGCGGGCCCGAACTGCACACGCTCACCGTTCACATACAACTTGTAGCGGCTGTCGGCGAGTATCCATCCTTTCGCTTCGGCCGGAGCGGATTCAAGAGTGAATTCCTTGCGGAACTGCACGAACGTGTTCTGCAAAGTCCTTCCGCAGGGATACCATATCCATCTTGCGGGGCTCAAATCCACCGGAGCATTGCGCAGGTCCGCCCCGAGACCGCTCAGGCAGGAGAAAAGCGAAAGAAGCAACAAAAATTTTTTCATACAGTCACAAAAATACGAAAAAGGCGATGACTTCCACAGCCACCGCCTTGAATATATCTTCTCTTTTTTACTAGAGATTCGGGTTCATTGTCTTCCAGTCCTCAATTGCAGGGATGATGCCGAGAGAGATGATTTCCTCGCGCATCTTGCAGAGATGCTTGTAGGAAATGTCGAGGGCGGCCTTCTCCAGAAGGGTTCCCTCGGGAGCGGTATAATGGACACCGATGGCATCGATAACCGTAGGCATGGCCATTATCACGTTCTTGAAACCGTCACTGTTGACATAGCAGCCTGCAGGCCTTCTGAATTCCTCTCCTCCCATCGCAGCCTCAATCATCTTGGTAGCCTGATATGCAGGGCTCTGGAAAGAACTGCGTCCGCGGAGCTTGATGATGTTGGAACCACCCTGAACTGTCCTGTCCTTAATCTCCTGCCACTTGGCTTCAGCCAATTCCAACAGGGAGATAGGCTTGCCGTCAACGAGGGCATTTGATGCAAACACTGCCATAGCCTCTCCGTGACCGCCATAGGTGTATGCGCCTGTCACCTTGTACTGGGGGACACCGCACACCTCGGCGATAGCCTCCTGAAGACGTGTGCTGTCAAGGGCGGCGAGGGAAGTAAGCTGGTTAGGCTTGAGACCTGAATGGATAAGAGCGGTAAGAGCTGTGACATCTGCAGGGTTGAAAATAACGACGACGTGCTTCACGTCAGGGCAGTATTTCTTGATCTTGTCACCGAAATCGGCCGCTATCTGGCAGTTTCCCTTGAGGAGGTCCTCACGGGTCATGCCTTCCTTGCGGGGCGCGCCGCCTGAAGAGATGATGTACTTCGCACCGGTGAATGCAACTTCGGGATCAACCGTCCAGGTGACGTTCGCACCGTCGAAACCGCAATGGTAAATCTCCTCGGCAACACCGTGAACACCGGGTTCATAAATGTCATAAAGGCAAACGTTGGGGGTAAGTCCGAGCATGAGGGCTGTCTGGGCCACGTTGGAACCGATCATTCCGCCAGCGCCTACGATAAGCAATTTTTCGTCAGTTAGATACTTCATAGTTATTTGGAATTTGTATGTCAGTCACAAAAGCAGTACAAAGATAAAAATTTTCATTATATTTGCATCGTTAAAATACTTATGGCACTTTATCTAATAAAAGATCTTGATGACGACTACCACTCGCGGGTAGGCATCTGGCAAATCTCGGAGACAGAAGCGGAACTCCGCAGTCTCACATCAATCCCAAGCGACGAACTGGAGGAAATCTCCTACATCAAAAGCGAATCCCTTCGCAAGCAGAAACTTGCAGTGAGGGCTCTTCTTGACGCCCTTTTCGAGGAAAAAGTCTATCTGAGCCATCACGACAACGGCAAACCCTACATCGAAAACAACGCCACCAACATCAGCATCACACATACCGACAAGTACGTGGCGGTTCTTCTCAACGAAAGCGAGGAGATAGGAATCGACTGCGAATCCCTCGACAGGGATTTTTCGGCAGTGGAGAAAAAGGCCCTTTCAGAAGAGGAGATCGACGACCTGGACGACGACAGGCGCAATGAGCAGCTGGCCATCTACTGGTGCGCCAAGGAGGCCATCTACAAGAAAATGTCCCAGTACAACGTGGACTTCGCCGAGCAGATTGAAATCGACTCCTTCAGGCCGAAAGGCGAAGGCGAACTTGAAGCCACATTCACAGGCAAGGACGGCTTCGAAGAAGAGTTGACGCTCGAATATATGACTTTCGACCGTCACGTCCTGGTCTGGGTGATCAGCTAATATTTTTCAAGGATCATTGAAGCCAAAGCATAGGCATCGCCACGGGTTTCCGGCGCGGTGCCTTTTTGGTTTTCGGCCCAATCTCTCTCGAACGCGACCATATCTTCGTGGAAAGAGGAATCCTCTATCCTGTCCCGCCACATCTCCCAACGCGCCTTGTAGTAAGATTTCATCAGACCTGCCATTGCCCTGTTGGAATAGTCGGTAAGGCCTTCGGTGGGGCCCCATACGGTGATGATGGAACGGGCGCCAAGCTCATAGTAATCAGCTTCCTCCTCCGTCTCTCCGAGGCTGCGGGCCTGGTTAATCCAATGTTCGAGAGAGAACTCCGTCCGGCAGGCCAGCAGGGCATCCATGTCGTCCATGATGGACATCATCACATCCCAGTGGCGGTCCGCTCCGGCGCCATCCCCGTTTTCATAGCAGGCAGCAAAGGCATCCCTCTCTTCCGCAAAGCGGTTCCCCGCATACTGGCGGGCCACGTTCACAATATCGAACTTGTAGAGCTCATTGTCCGACTTCTCCTCCAGCATCAATTCCAGAACCTTCCTGAGGTCGGAATTGTCATAGAAGATGGAGTCGTTCGTCCAGCGGCTGTACCCATGAAGCTGCGGGCGGGAATTGGTCAAAGTGGCGCGGGAAGAGGCATTGGACCTGTAAATGTCCCGGAACATTTTCCGCCACGCTTCCCTGAACGGCCCGCTTTCCCTTCCGAAACGGGAGTCCGCAGTAAGTTCCGCCCACTCGTCCACGGTATGCAGGGCCTCCCCTCCATCTTTCCTCCAGGCCTGGCCGAGCACGAATTCGAACATTGCCTCGTTGACTCCGAAGCCTTCCAGGGTGCACCCGATGCCACACATATTGTCCGCGTCCCTGAGAGATTGTTCAATCAGGCCGGCGACCTTGGCAGGATTTCCGTCGATTGCATCGTTCCCCCCGAAATTGCCCAGATCGCACCAGATGAAGGGCTGGCCGGCAAAACCGCCGGAAAGTCTCCGCACCTCCATACGCTCGCAGAAGTAATCCAGGATCTTCACCCGCCCCTGAGGCACGGCTCCCAGATAGGAATTGATTACATCCGGAGTCCAGTTCCACCTGTCATTAAAGAAGAGCCAGCCCATCTGCAGCCACACCGCATCGGGATCAACCGCCGCAAGGGATTCGTAAACCTTGGAAGAGATTGCCGCAAGGGTGTCCTTGTCCCAGGTAGGAGGGGGGACTTCATTGAAAAGGTCGATTCCGTATATGTGGTCCGTTCCGTACATTGCGGCCTGCTCCTCCAGAAAGGCTTTCTGAATACTGTCAAACATAGGATCCATAGAGTTCAGGAAAGTGCATCTGTGCTCTTCGTGGAAACCTCCCCAACGGGCCACCGGAGTCGTTTCCAGCTCGGGATACAACTGAGTCATTTCCGCAGGGATATGTCCGGAGAATCCGGGAAGGACGGGACGCATTCCAAGAGACCTCTCACGCTTCAGTATACGTTTCTGGAGTTCCGCCTGGCTGTCTATCCAATGCTGCGGAAGCGGGCCCTGCCAGCGGTCTATGTTTATCATCCTGTGCCAGGGAAGATATGCCGGCCCCGTGAAGAAGGAACGTATCTGCTCGTCCGTCATTCCGAAACGGCGCCACACCTTCTGCCAGACAGCCTCTTCCCCGGTAATGGCCAGCGGCATATTGACTCCGTTCAGCGCCATCCAGTCTATGAAGCGTTCCCATTCCTTCCACCCCCACCAGGGCATCGTGTAGCCGAAGGTGCAGTAATTGAGGAAAAACCTGTCTTCAACGCAGGCCTTGACCTTCACAGGCTCCGGAACTTCCGGGAGCGTGGCCGGAAGCGCTACCGGATTATAGTCATACCAGGACACGGAGGCATTGCAATAGTTCTTGAGGTAGTAATTCAGACCCGTGGCCATTGAACCGGAATTGTTGGCTCTGATGAGCACCCTGCTCCCCTTTGAACTCAGTTCAAAACAATCCGTTCCGAAGTCCGCCTTTTCAAAAACCACAGTTTTTGCCCCGGGACCCATTATGCGTGAGGCCAGTCCGCGGGCATTGCGGACATCACTGCCACAGCAGGAGGACATCAACGCGGCCGCCAGAAATATCGCTATTATCTTTTTCATTGGAACATTATTATGTATCGCAAGATAATTAAAAAACACCCAAGTTCAAACACGAAACCGGTGAGAGGAATTTGAGCCGGGCACACGATTGAGCGTAGGTAGCCTCCCCATTATTTTTCTTGCTCATCATTCTTCTTGATTTGCCGGTAAGCGACAAATGAGGAAACAGAAGTGAGATAAAAACAAATGGAGTTCAATCCGAGAGGTCTCAGGCTTCCGATTCTGAAGGCATAAGCCGCATTTTACTTGCCTCCCATATTAATGAAAGGAACCGCTCCCGAGCCGTTGTACTGGGGCAACTTGCCGTCCCACTTCTCGATGGCGTCCTGACGGACGAGCAACTCGTTCAAGGATGCGGCCACGGTCCTGTTATAGTACGCCTCGCCGTCGGCCTGTATCTTGAGAGCCTTGGCCGTACCTTCCGCCTTGGCTATCTCTATCTTTGCATTGGCCTCTGCCTGCTTGATGAGGTTCTCGGCCTTCAGACTCTCCTGGATTGCCTGGTTCTTGGCCTCGATGGCTGCGGACAGGGATGCTGGAGGTGTTATCTGTGAGGTGAACTCCGTGACGATGAATCCTTCGTGTCCGAGGGACTCGTCGAGCATGGCCCTCACCTCAGCCTCGAACTGGGCGCGTGAGGCCATCAGCTCGTCGGAGGTGTACTTGTTGGCGGTGATGCGGTAGGCATCCCAGACGCAGGTGCGGATGTATCCGGCCTCGATGTCATTGAGAGGCTTGCGGTATTTGGTGAAGATGTCGGTGGCCTTGCTCCTGTTGACCTGATATGCGAGAACGGGGTCCATCTCGAAGACGGCGGCGTCCTTGGTCGTCACCTTGAAGATTTCGTAATCGACCCTCTGGATATACACGGGATAGGTGAACACGGAGGTCGTGATGGGGTTGTAGAACACGAAGCCGGTGACGGGCGTGGTCTTGAGGGTCCCCTGCTCCGTGAGCGAGAACTTCTTGAACTTGATGCCGACCTCGGCGTTGTCCACGACGGTGCACTGGACCACGCAGGTAGGGATGATGATGAGCGCGGCGACTATGGCCACGATGATGGTTGTGAGTCTTCTTTTGTCCATAATTCTTTGAAATAATTAACCGGGAATTTACTGATTGCTGCTATTGTTTTGCTTCTTTATGCTGATGACTGCCCAAATAATGACAAAAACAACAAACGCACACATAACAATGAGCACCAAAGTCCAATTTGTCATATGTTCGTCATTAAATATATGGTGTTCATTCAAATAGTTTCCAAAAGTATCCCGAATAGAAGGGATAGAACCATTAATGCGGCCTCAATAATAATTTTGAGTGAATTGCGATTTATCTGTTTCATAAAGCAATTTATCGGGGTGAAGTTAGCAAATTAACTTCAAACCTAAATCTTTTTTCATTTCTTTGCGTCTTGATATCGGATGCATCTTGAAAACAGTAAAAAGATAATGACAGCAAACAAAACAAATGCAAGGCTGAAGGAGCTTGAAAGGCTTGTTTCCAGAAAACAGGACACGCTGTTCCGTTTTGCCTATATGCGCGTCGGCGACCGTCAGGATGCGGAAGATATCGTGCAAGATGTGTTTTTGAAGTTCTTCCGCTCAGACCATAACCTCGGGCTCATACGCAATTTGGAGAACTATCTGCTCCGGTCCGTTGGGAACGCCTGCTATGACTGGCTCCGCAGGAAAAAATATAATCTCCTGCCGTTGAAAGAGGCGAAAGGCATCATTGTCCCTGACGAAGACAGACAGATACACGAAGAGTACCTGCGCATCAGCAAGATGCTTGAGTCGCTACCGGAAGAACAGGCTGAGATAGTCAGACTTAAATGCTCAGACGGTCTCAAATTCCGGGAAATAGCGAAACTCTTGGAAATCCCTGAGGCAACAGCAAAGTCGCGCTACCGTTATGCAATCGCGCACATTCAGAAAAACATCAACAATTAAAACTCTAGAAAATGAAAAGGAATGACAAAATAGAAAAGAAGCTCACCCCTGATTGTGAGTTCAAGGCATCTGAATCGCTCAAGTCAAGAATAATTGAGTCGGCAAAAGCAGAGACAACCCCAGGCCGCAGTCCGGCAATACGGTTCCATTGGCGCACGGCATTGGCGACCTGCGCTGCAGCTTTCGCCATCGTTGCTGCCGTGATCATCGTCAAACCGGGCTCGACCCCGGTCTATGCAGCCGAGGCATTGTTCGCCAGAGCTGCCGAATATTTCTCCAATGTCAGCGGTTATACTGTGCATTTCGAGGCGAGGACACTGCCTTCCGACAATTTCTCATATATCAATCCTGCTTCCAAGTTTGTTAAGCATAAGATGAACGTTTGTTCCGATGGAACGTGGAGCCTTGACAAAGGTGGCAGAACAGCCGTCTTCGACGGCAAGAACATGTGGAGTTGTCTGCCGGAGAAAGGATTCGGTTGGAAATTTGATGCATCTGCCCAGAGCGGGGTGCTAGAATCATATGCTATTTTGCTTAATATCGAAGAAATAATGCACTCTCTTGAGAGCTTCGTATCAAAACATCCGGACATCGAATTAAGGAAAGGCGAGAATGAATATGTTGATATGCTTGTCCTTATCATGCCGGCCCAGGGGGACTACACGAACGATTATGCAAAATATTCATCCATTCTTGACAACAGGACGAGGCAGATGTACGTATTCAACAAGGCGGACGGACGTTTAATGCAGATGAAAATTGATGCGTATGTTTATGGCATTCCGAGAACCATCATCAAACTTGACAGCATAGACTATGACGCTACCATAACTGAGGCGGACATGCTTGTCCCCGAAAACATAGAGTGGATAGATATGACCGCCGAAGGCAGAGCCGTTATGGCTGACAGCCTGCCTTGGGATGAGTTCTCCAACATATCTGCAGAGGCTGCCGTAGAGAAGATGTTTCGGGCTCTCAACACCGGCGATATGGCGCGACTCAGAGTAATATTGTCCAATTCATCTATCCCCAACATACTTGAGAAATATCGTGGATGCTCCGCCATCAGTATCGGCACATCCTTCAAGTCGGGCACATATAACGGAGTCTTTGTCCCTTGTAAAATCAGAATGCCCGACGGGAAAACGCGGAAACATCCAATCGCACTCAAGAAAGACGCAATGTATAATTCATGGGTCGTTGATGGAGGAATGTAATTTTCACCTTTTTATCGGAATAAACGCGGCAGATTCCCTGAAAGCGAGGATATGCCGCGTATTTCGTGTATCACGGTATTGTATTATCGGGGGCTTTTATAAGATTTCAGAGACTCAGATAACTGGGGATTTATCAGTCGGAAGCCTGAAGATTTTTCCTGGACGCCGTCCAGTCCATAAATAAGCCGGCTTTCGTGGACGGACGCATCATTTTCAGCATCCCATCCATGAAAAAGTCCTAATTTATGGATGGATTGAGAAAAATCAGCG
>JAZLLN010000013.1:0-60332 GCA_045598165.1 Candidatus Cryptobacteroides sp. | reverse complement strand
CCGGCAATCTTCGGATTGAAGGATCAGGCCGGCAAGATGCTGATATTCACCGTAGTCATCGCGTATCTGTCAACTATTGTGTCAGGAACCCTGTCATATTTCACCAGCTCGACGGTGCTGCCTCATCTCATCACCCCCGAATCTCCCGAGGCCATCGAAAACAGCACTGCTGCCTTCCTCCCGTACTTCGAGATGAAGATACCCTCTATGCTGGACGTGCTCGGAGCCATAGTTCTGGCATTTGCCCTTGGACTGGCCGCGTCCGTGATAAAAGGCCATACCCTGAGGGATTTCCTTGTTGATTTCAGGGACGTGATCGAGCTTGTGGTGACGAAGCTCATAGTCCCTCTTCTGCCGGTTTATATCTTCGGCGTATTCCTTGATATGACGGCATCCGGAAAGGTCGTGGCAGTGATGGGGCTGTTCGTCAAGGTGATAGTGCTTGTGGTCCTGATGCACCTGTGCTGGCTGCTGATACTGTTCTGCATCAGCGGGGCCATCAGCAAGAGGAATCCGTTCAAGTTGCTGAAGACAATGCTTCCTTCCTACGTCACGGCTCTCGGTACGCAGTCTTCCGTCGCCACCATCCCCGTCAATCTCAAGCAGGTCAGGGAAATGGGAGTCAGTCAGGAAGTCACTGATTTCGTCGTGCCTCTGTGCGCGAACATCCATCTTTCAGGCAGCATTCTGCAGATAACGGCATTCTCTGTCGCCATTATGCTGATGCATCAGATGCCCGTCAGTTTCGGACTGTTCATAGGATTCATATTGATGCTCGGCATCGTGGTAGTCGCTGCGCCGGGAGTCCCCGGGGGAGCAATAATGGCAGCTCTGGGCGTTCTGTCCACTATGCTTGGTTTCTCTCCTGACGATCTGGCTCTGATTATATCCCTCTACATCGCCGTTGACAGCTTCGGCACCGCCACCAATGTCACAGGAGACGGTGTGATAGCCCTTATTGTAGAAGAATTCAGAAAAAAGGAAGTTCAGGAAGCTTGATTTACTTCCTGGACTTCTTGTGTTTTTTCTTACCGCTGTTCCTGGCGATTCCGAAGGCCGCTACCGCCACTACAGCGACGGCAATGATGATTATCGTAAGATAATTGGCATTCTCGCCCTTCACGCGGCTCCACATAGATATGAGTTTCTCGGTCTCATTGCCCCAGTCGTGCATGAGAGCGCAATTCTCAATGGTGCTTCTGTCGGGGTAGAGAGCCGGGTTGATATTGACGGAATCGGCTCCGGGGAAGAAATATGACACGTCGATGGGGGCCCAGTCCTCGTCGATCTGAGAGTCGAGAACAGAACGGTCACCGTTGGCGGAAACATAGCCGGTGACATCCATGTTGCGGATGGCGATGTCGGGACGGCACATGAAGTCGATGAAATATGTGGCGGCCTTGACATTCTTTGAGTATTTGGGAATGACCCAACCGTCAAACCAGACGTTGCTGCCCTCTTCCGGGACAATGTAACGGAGGTCAACGCCTATCTCTTCGGCTTCCTCAATGGCCCATACGGCATCTCCGCTCCAGTTGAAACTGACGTAGCCGCGCTCCTGAGTCATCTGTTCCTTGCCGAAATCGGCCTCCCAACCTGCCACAAGCTCCCGGACCTGCTTCATATACTCTTCGACTGCCGCCACGGATTCGTCGGAAGAATCCTTCATAAGGTCGTCAAGAGTGACTTCTCCGGATTTGAGCCTGTCCTGGTTGAGATATATGATGACCGGTCCGAAAACATCGCGCGGAGCATCTTTCATGTATATCTTGCCTGCAAATTTGGGGTTGCGGATTATGTCGAAGGTGGACGCTTCCTCGTCCGTTACGTATTTCGCGTTGTAAAGGATTCCGGTTGTGCCCCACATAAACGCTACCGAATAGTCATTGGCGTCAATGTCAGGATTGATTTTGGAGAACATCTCCTGAATGTAGGGGGAACGGTTGTTCTTTATGTAATTGATTGAATCAGGAAGACTTGCAAAATCAAGAGGAATAAGCAGCCCGCTGTTGAGCATCCTCTCGATGATGTAGTCTGAAGGGCATACCACATCGAAATCCTCGTGTCCCTTCTCTATCTTGGCTAGCATCGTCTCATTGATATCGAAAGTCTGGTAAATGACTTTGATGTCAGTGCCGGTCTGTTGTCTGTACCATTCCTCAAACTCGGGAATTACGTCTTCATCGATGTAATTCGACCAGTTGTAAACTTTGAGGACCTGGTCGCGGTTCTCACTGCAGGCGACTACCGTTGCCAGAGCAAGGAGAATGCTTGCTAATTTTTTCATTTTCTTTTAATGGAATTGTGTTGTTTGGCCTGCCGGACATTGATTATGGCCAGCAGAATGAGGATAATAAGGAATATAAGTGTCATCAGCGGACGCAGTTCGGGAGTGAGACCTCCCTTGCGTGCATCAGTATAGATGAATGTCGACAGAGTGTCCAGACCGATGGTTCCGCGGGTGAAGAACGTCACCGCGAAATCGTCCAGGGACATTGTGAATGCCAGGAAGAAGCCGCTTACCATTCCGGAGCGGAGTTGCGGAACGATAACCTTCCACATGGCCTGCATCGGAGTAGCACCAAGGTCCAGGGCCGCTTCGTAAGTGTTGGGCGTCAGCTGAGTAAGCCTGGGCATAACGCTCAGGACGACGTAAGGCGTGCAGAATGTGATGTGGGCCAGAACAACTGTAGTATAGCCCTGGGAAATTCTGAGAAATACAAAAAGAAGGAACAGTGATACGCCGGTGATGATGTCCGGATTCAACATCGGAATGTTGTTCAGGAACAGCATCGTATCCCTTTTCCTCCCACGCAGATTATGGATGCCCATAGCGGCGAATGTACCCAGGGCAGTTGACAGCAGAGCCGAGACGAGGGCTATGATGACAGTGTTTCTGACAGCTGAGATCAGTGATGCGCTGCCGTTGATGTTGCCGGTGAACAGATTTTCGTACAACTGGGTGGAGAATCCTGTCCAGTTGCCCAGCACACGGGCTTCGGTGAATGAGAATATCGCAATGAAGATGAGCGGTGCGTAGAGCAGGATCAGCAGGATCCAGAGGTAGGTCTGGGCGAAAAGCTTTTTCATAACAGAACGCTCTCGGCCTCCTCTCCGTCATTTCTGTTGAACAGTGTGGTGATGCCGATAATGAGCAGCATGATGAGTGCGAGAGCCGCACCATAGTTCCACATTGAGGAATTGATGTTCTCCTGGATGATGGTTCCGAACAGCTTGATCTTGTTGTTGGTGAGGAACTCCGATATGGCGAAGGTGCTGACGGTAGGCATGAAAACCATCAGAATGCCGCTTTTCACACCAGGCATCGAAAGGGGTACCGTGACTTTCCAGAACACCTGCGAAGGGGTGGCCCCAAGGTCCTCGGCCGCTTCAGCATAAGACTTGTCCATCTTCTGCAGAATGGTGTAGATGGGGTAAATCATAAACGGAAGATAGTCATAAACCATTCCGTAGAGGAGGGTACCTTTCCCTAGTTGCACGCCAAGCATATTGAAGAGTTCCGCCGTTGCAAGAGTTCTCATAAGGGCGTTAATCCACATCGGAAGAATGAACAGTATTATCGTGACCGCACTCCTGTTGTATTTTTTGTTCGCCAGAATCCAGGCGGCGGGGTAGCCGATGAGAATGCAAAGAGTGGTATTCTCGATGGCGACTTCGATGGAAAGTGCGAACGTGGAAAGCGCGTCCGAGTCGGTGAAGAAGCGGGTGATGTTGGAGAATGTGAGGTGTCCGCTGCCGTCCTGGAAGGCGTACACCGCTACCAGAATCAGTGGCAGCACCACGAACAGCATCATAAAAATGAAGTAGGGGAAGCTCCAGGTGTGTCTCTTACTCATCGATTTTTCTGATCTTGATGTGCTTTGGCGCTATGTTGATGCCTACGAGGTCGCCCTTGTCCCATACGTCCTGAGTGTCGACGTAGACATGTTCTCCGCCGTCTGTAAGGACAGTGAGATGGTAGTGGTTGCCTTTGTAGAGTATGAAGTGGACTTCACCGTCCACAGTACCTTCTTCCTGATGATCCTGAAGGTCTATATGATCGAATTCCACATCTACCTTGACCTTGGCCCCGGGCTCCAGTTCCGTAGGTCTGCATTCAAAGGTCTCCCCGAGGAAAGAAACGTGAGAGGCGTCGATTATCTCTCCGTCGAAAGTGTTGCGGACACGCGGTTTGTGCATGACCTGAATATTGCCGGGTTGAATCTGCATCCCGACTTTTTCTCCGACATCGTACTTGCGGTAGTTTTGAACCATCAGTTCGAATCCTGTTTCGGTATTGACGAAAATCTGGTAAAACACTCCTTTGAAGGTACACGATGTCACCGTTCCGAAAAAATCGACCTTGCTCTGGTCCTTGCGTATTTCCACGTCTTCCGGACGCACAACCACATCTACGGGCACATTGTCGCCGAAGCCATCATCCACACATTCAAAGTCGTATCCGATGAAATTGACCTTGCGGTCGCCAAGCATGGTTCCGTTCAGAATGTTGGATTCTCCTATGAAATCGGCCACAAATTCATTCTGAGGCTCGTTGTATATGTCAGTGGGGGTGCCGATTTGCTGGATCTTTCCCTCATTCATCACAACTATGGTGTCTGAAAGTGTGAGAGCCTCCTCCTGGTCGTGAGTCACATAGATGAAGGTGATGCCGAGCTTCTCGTGCATTTCCTTCAATTCTATCTGCATGTCCTTGCGCATCTTGAGATCAAGTGCGGCCAGGGGCTCGTCAAGGAGAAGCACCTTGGGCTGGTTGACAAGGGCGCGGGCAATCGCGACGCGCTGCTGCTGTCCTCCGGAAAGAGAATCCACGTCACGGCTTTCATAATCGGACATGCTCACAAGCTTGAGGACCTTGCGCACCTTTCTGTCAATCTCGTCTTCGGGAACGTTTTTCAGTTTGAGGCCGAAGGCGATATTGTCATAGACGTCCAGATGGGGGAAGAGGGCGTAACGTTGGAAAACCGTATTGAGGGGTCGCTGATATGGGGGAATTCCCGAGATGTTTTTGCCGTCAAGAAGAACCTGACCTTCAGTCGGTTCGACAAATCCTGCGATGATTCTGAGCGTTGTTGTTTTTCCGCAGCCGGAAGGACCGAGAAGTGTAATGAACTCACCTCGTCGGATGTAGAAATTGATGTCATCAAGGACCTTTTTGTCGCCGAATGATTTGCTCAGGTGCCTGATGTCAATAATGACGTCTCTGTTTGCCATCCTCCATAAAAAATTGTTTTGGTTAACACTCGGAAACCGTTGTTTGGGTTTCACCGGAATAAACGGCGCAAAATTAGAAAAAAAGATTATTCCTTACAATATCTGCGGGTCGCTAATTGCCAATAAATGTGGGGAATATTGAAGCCGGCCGCCACCTGGCTTGAGACCCCACCCGTAAATCTGGGATTGCATTCGAGGAAGAAAGCATTTCCCCCGGTATCAACGCGGAAGTCCATACCGCATACTCCGTGGTAGTCAAGATGGTCCATAATGCGTTCCGCAGCTGATTCGATGGCAGGGAAGGAGCAGATTTCTCTTTGCAGTGACGGCCCTTTTCCCTGATGGGAGAGGACTTTATAGCTGCCGCATCTGAAATATCCGTCCCAGCGCAGGCAGTCCACGCTGTAGTCCTCGCCGTCTATCCAGTCTTCGATGAGATACGGTTCCCCCGGAGACTGGTGCTCAATGAGTCTTATGAGCGACTCCTTTGTCCTCGGCATATGTACACCGTGGCCTCCGAAGGATATGTCGCGTTTGAATATCAATTGATTGTCTCCTGTCTCTTCAATGCTTGCATAAAGTCTCGGTTGGAGTATTCCGAGCTCTGAGGCGAGCCGGCTTGAGGCGACTTTGCTGTCCAGAAGTCTGATTTTCCACTCCGCGTCCACGGGAATGATTGTATCGGGGTATTTTGATTTGAGCCTGGATATGGCAATGGTATTGCCTATGGGCAGAATCATTGTGGGGGAGTACGCTTCGATTCCCTTCCGAAGAGCATAATTGTAGCCGAACTCGTCCCGGTAGATATTCTGCGGGAATTCGACGATGGCGGTGCTCAGCCCTTCCTTTTCAAGAGCCTCCTTCACGTCGGGCCCTATGCTTCCCATCGTGCCTATGAGAAGAACGTCTGTCATCGGCTAATCGAAAGCAAGACCTGAGTAGCGTCTGATGTAGAACTGGTCAATTGTGCCTTTTCCCTTGCGGACTACGAGGAAATGAACTATTTCGGCAATCTCCTCCGGCTGGATGAGTTCATCTGCGTTGATGTCGGGACGCATTTTCTTCACCATTTCCGTGGCAACGCCACCGGGGCTTATGAGATGAACCCTGATTCCGAATGGCTGCACTTCCTTTGCGAAGACCTTAGTGAAACCCGTGAGCGCGTGCTTGGATGAAGAATAGACAGACTGGTCTGCGTATCCTTTGAAACCCACTACAGATGCGATGTTTATGACTATCGGTTTGGAGGATTGCTTTAAGTATGGTAGCGCTTCCTGGCAGATGAAGAAGGGAGCCCTTGCGTTGACCGCAAAAATCCTGTCCCATTCTTCCGGAGTAACGGTGGTGAAACTGCCCTTGTGGGACAGGCCGGCGCAGTTTACAAGCAGGTCGAGCCCGCCGAATGCCTTCACTGTATCTTCAACGATTCTGCTGCAGGAAGCTATGTCCGTGAGGTCTGCTCCGATGCAGATCGCTCCGGTCTTTACAGCCGCAGCGACTTCTTCGAGAGCGGCTGTGTCGCGCCCTACCAGGGCCAGATCATATCCGTCTGCGGCGAGTTGTTCCGCGATTACTCGCCCTATCCCTTTGGACGCTCCTGTTACCAATGCTGTCATAATTGAAACTGTTTTGATTATTCCTTTTTGAAAGTTATTGATTCCCCCGACTCAGGATGCCGGAACGTGAGGCTTTCGGCGAACAGGAACAGACGGCCCGTGTCAGGGGCTCCGTAGAGTCTGTCTCCCTTTATCGGTCTTCCGAGTCCCAGTGAGTGGGCGGCGTGGACGCGTATCTGGTGGGAGCGCCCGGTCAGGGGGGTGAAGCGAACGTCAATCTCCCCGTCAGGAAATTTCCGGAGCACTTCAAACCTGGTGACGGCCGGTTTTCCGTTTTCGGGATCAACCATCTGTCTGGGTCTGTCGTAATAATCCAATGCCAGCGGAAGAACGATGGTACCCTTGTCCGCGTTGTGCCAGGGGCCTCCGGCTGCCAGACGGGCTCTGTACGTCTTCTGCACCTCCCTGGCGGCGAACTGGGCCTCAATATTGACTTTTGCCTCCATCGTGCGGGCAAAAACCATCACTCCTGACGTGTCCATATCAAGCCTGTGGCAGGAATGAACCTCTCCATAGGAATCCTGAAGCCATTCAAGAAGAGAGCCGGCCTTCGTCCGTCCGGGCACTGAAAGCATTCCGGCCGGTTTGTCCACAACAATTATGCAGGCGTCCTCATAAAGTACCTCCGGCTTTTCGCTTCCGTCATATTCCTTGTCCAGCGGGTTCGGTTCCACGTCAAGCCCCTGAAGCATATAGCTCAGCAGAGGGCCGCATTTACCGGCACAGGAAGGATAAAAGCGTCCCTGCTCCCTTACTTCCTTTTCCGGGGACCTGCCATACCAGAATTCTCCCATTGCTTTGGGTGTCAATCCTTTGGAATATGCTTCCTGAAGCATTTTTGGAGCTGCGCAGTCGCCAGTTCCGCCCGGAGGGACAAGGCCCCGTCCGGCAAAAATCTCTTTGATGGTTTTGATTTCTCCACGGGCATTCGACACCCTGTATTGACTGAAAAGCCAATCCTGCAGTTCCGCAGACATCTGTGACGGATTGAGGTCCCTGCAATCCGGACAGCTGCAGGGATTCTTGAGGATATTGCTTATCTGCGCCTCGCGTTTGCGGAAGAATCCTTGAGGAGCCGCCCAGTCGAAGATCGGAGGGACAAACCCCGGGACCATGCTCCGCCCCCCGGCAAGCCCTGAAAAAGCCTTGAGGGTAACCGTATTGCCGTTCCTGTCGGAACATATCATCACTCCAAGCATCTTGCCCTCGCGGAACAGACCGTCAAGTTCGGAATCCGCCGAAATCCGGGTGATGAGTTTTTGCGCCTCTTCCACGACCAGCGGATGGGGAGTATATCTGAACGGGTATGTGAATTTGTCCGGCAGCACCTTATATTTGGTCTTTTCTTGTGCGAATTTAAGGATTTCTTGATAAATTTGCGGCTATGGAAAACGAAAAGAATCAAATCAATCTGGAACTCAAGCCCGAAGTTGCAAGGGGCAGTTATTCCAATCTGGCCATCATCAGCCATTCGCACAGCGAATTCATCATTGATTTCGCCACAGTGCTGCCCGGTCTTCCCAAGCCTGAAATCACCAACAGGATACTGATGACTCCGGAGCATTGCAAGAGGCTCCTGAATGCACTCGCGGACAATATTGCCAAATACGAAAGCCAGTTCGGTCCGATAAGTCTCGGAGAAGCTCCGAAAGGCACATTCAACCTTGCAGACTTCAATCAGAATGGCGCAAAATCTTAAGGATATCAAGGCCATAGCCTTCGATATCGACGGTGTGCTGACGGACGGGTCGCTGATTCCTCTGGCTGATGGCGACCTGCTCCGTGTGTTCAATGCAAAGGACTCGATGGCGATGAGGGTGGCAAGCCTGAAAGGATTGATTACCGCAATCATTTCAGGTGGTGATACCGAGGCTCTCAGGCAACGTTGCCTGCACTGTGGCATCAAAGAGGAAAACTTGTTCCTTGGCTGCCGGGGCAAGCTGCCTGTACTGTTCGAATTATGCCGGAACAACGGTTTGAAGCCGGAGGATGTCGCCTATGTGGGGGATGACATTCCCGACGTGCCGATTATCCGGGAATGCGGATTCGGCATTGCTCCGGCGGATGCCGCAGAGGAAGCGCGCGAAGCGGCGGACTACGTGTGCAGCCGTCCGGGCGGCCGGGGTGCGGTCAGAGAGGTGGTCGAGATGATTCTGAAGGCCCAGGGTAAATGGGAATTCGACGATTATAGCAAAGTATATTGATGAAGAAGATTATTCTGGCCAGCGGCTCTCCCCGGAGGAAAGATTTGATGTCCGGCCTTGACCTTGATTTTGAAATAGATACGTTAAATAACTTTAAGGAAAGCGTTGATTTTTCCATGAATCCCCGTGAGGTGCCGGTCAATATGTCGGTCGGCAAATCCCACGGCTATCACAGGGCTCTTTCCGAAGATGAAGTCCTTGTTACGGCGGACACTGTAGTGATAATCGGATCGAAAGTCCTCGGCAAGCCGCACAGCCGGGAGGAAGCGGCGGCCATGCTGAGGCTCCTGTCCGGCAGGACACACGAGGTTGTCACGGCCGTCACCATACGCGACATCGACAGGGAGGAGACCTTCTCGGATTCCACCCTGGTGACGTTCGGAGATCTTTCCGATGCGGACATAGACTACTACGTGGACAGGTACAGACCTTTCGACAAGGCAGGCGCCTACGGCGTACAGGAGTGGATAGGCTATGTAGGAATCGAACGTATCGAGGGGTCGTTCTACAATGTGATGGGATTCCCCGTACACCGGGTGCGCAAAGTGCTGAACTCTTTCCTGCATTGATATGCGGGATTTTTGTTATATTTGTAAGTCATGGAATTAAACGCGAAATACAATCCTTCGGAAGTAGAGGACAAGTGGTATGCCTATTGGCTGAACCACAGATGCTTCCATTCGGAACCCGATACAAGAGAACCATATACGATTGTCATCCCTCCTCCCAACGTGACGGGAATCCTCCATATGGGGCACGTTCTCAACAACACTTTGAACGACGTGCTCATCCGCAAAGCCCGCATGGACGGCAAGAATGCCTGCTGGGTGCCCGGCACCGACCACGCCAGCATTGCCACCGAGAGCAAGGTCGTGGCGAGGCTCAAGGAGAAGGGCATCAGAAAGGAGGATATCGGCCGCGAGGAATTTCTTAAATACGCCTGGGAGTGGAAGGAGGAACACGGAGGAATAATACTTCAGCAGCTCCGCAAACTCGGCGCATCCTGCGACTGGGACCGCACCCGCTTCACTATGGAGCCCGCTCTTACAAAGGCCGTAATCGCCACTTTCTGTCATTTCTACAGGAAGGGTTGGATATACCGCGGGGTCAGGATGGTCAACTGGGATCCGGAGGCGCTTACCGCCGTTTCCGACGACGAGGTCATCCATAAGGATACGAAGAGCCATTTCTATCATTTGAGATATTACGTTTCCGACGGCAAGGGCAATCCTACCGACAAGTATCTCGTGATTGCCACAACACGCCCCGAGACCATTATGGCGGATGCGGCCATCTGTGTCAACCCTGCCGATGAAAGGCATCATTGGCTCAAGGGCAAGAAGGTTATCATTCCTTTGATCAACAGGGAGATACCGGTGATTGAGGACGATTACGTGGAGATGGATTTCGGTACGGGATGTCTTAAAGTGACCCCGGCACACGATGCACACGATTACGAAATAGGACTCCGTCACAACCTTCCGGTGATGGATATCATAGACGATCACGGCCGCCTGAACGAGCAGGCTCAAATTCTTGTCGGCGAAGACCGGTTCGTGGCGAGAAAGAAGATTGTGAAGATGCTGGAGGAGTCCGGCAATCTGGAGAAAGTGGAGGAATACACTTCTCCCGTCGGATATTCCGAGCGTACCAATGCCGTCATCGAGCCCAAACTGTCGGCCCAATGGTTCCTCAAGATGGAAGACCTGGCCAAAGATGCCCTCGAGGCGGTGGAATCCGGCCGTATCAAGTTCATTCCGGACAAATACCGCAATACCTACCGTCACTGGATGGAGAACGCCCATGACTGGTGCATTTCCCGTCAGTTGTGGTGGGGCCAGCGCATTCCGGCATATTATCTTCCTGACGGTCAGATAGTTGTGGAAGAAACTCCGGAGAAGGCCCTGCTTGCCGCGCAGAAACTGAATCCCTCATACACCGCCGCGGACCTGAAGCAGGACGAAGACGTGCTTGACACCTGGTTCTCAAGCTGGCTGTGGCCCATCAGCGTGTTCGATCCCGAGTTCCCCGGGCATCCCGAACACACCCCCAACCGGGATCTCCAGTACTATTATCCCACCAACGATCTGGTTACGGGTCCGGACATCATATTCTTCTGGGTTGCCAGAATGATTATGGCCGGAGGAGAATTTATGAAGGAAGTTCCTTTCCGCAATGTTTATTTTACCGGCATTGTGAGGGACAAGCTCGGACGCAAGATGAGCAAAACGCTCGGAAACTCACCCAATCCATTGGAACTCATCGACAAATATGGTGCGGATGCGGTGCGTCTCGGTATGCTTCTTTGCTCTTCTGCCGGTAATGACATACTTTACGATGAGTCCCAGGTCGAGCAGGGAAGGAATTTCTGCGGCAAGATATGGAACTCATGGAGACTCGTCTCAGGATGGCGTGTGGATGAGAATGCCGCGCAGCCGGAGGTGGCGAGGGTGGCAGTCAAGTGGTTTGACAACCTTCTGTCACGCGCCATCAGGACGGTGGAGGACAACTACAGCAAGTTCCGCATCTCGGATGCTCTTATGAGTACATACAAGCTGTTCTGGGACGACTATTGCAGCTGGTATCTGGAGCTGGTGAAACCTGCGTTCGGAGAGGCCGTTGACGGCGCGACCTATGCCGCAACTGTGGAATTCTTCGAAAAACTGCTCAAACTTATCCATCCGATAATGCCGTTCATCACCGAGGAACTCTGGCAATCCATGGAAAACAGGAAGGACGGAGACACCATCATGTTCGAAAGAACTCCGGTGGCAGGCCCTGTCAATGACGGTTTCCTTGCTGATTTCGATGCGGCAAGGGAAATCATTGTCGGTGTCCGTGGAATCCGCGCGCAGAAACAGATTTCGCCCAAGGTCGCGCTCGATGTCCTTGTTGAAGGCGGATTCTCCGATGAACTCAAGCCTGTCGTTGCGAAGGCGGCCAACGTTTCCGCATTCCTAGAGAAGGCGATTGAAGGCGCACAGATGTCTTTCATAGTGGGGACGCTCAAAGTCAGCGTCCCTATGGCCGGTTTCGTCAATGCCGATGAGGAAAAGAACAAGATTCTTGCGGAACTTGAGCATCAGAAGGGATTCCTCGCAAGTGTACGCAAGAAACTCAGCAATGAAACCTTTGTTTCTCACGCTCCCGCCGCTGTCGTGGAGAACGAGCGCAAGAAGGAGGCTGATGCGTTGGCCCGTATCGAGGCTTTGGAGACGACTTTGGCAAAATATTGAACGTTAATACAATAAGATATGACTATTGCAATTCCTTTCGTTTTCGGTTCTCTGGGCTGGGGAGAAATTCTTATCATTACCCTTATTATCCTTCTTCTTTTCGGGGCCAAGAGGATTCCCGAGCTGATGAAGAGTGTGGGGAAGGGGGTCAAGAGTTTCAAGGAAGGCATCAACGAAATTGACGAGCAGATCAATCAGGTTGATGACAAAAAGCCCGAACCGAAGGAAATAAAGGCTGATGAAACAGCCGGGAAGTAGTGGCCGGAAAAGACTCTGGTAGTAATGAGATGTCCTTTTGGGATCATCTCGAGGAACTGCGGGGCGTATTGCTGCGTTCCGTAGTTGTACTTTTGATACTGTTCGTTGCTCTATTTTTCTTTAAGAAATTCATATTTGACGACATTGTCCTGGCTCCTACCAAACCTGGATTCTGGCTTTACAAACTTCTTGGTGTTGATTTCTCGCTGAAACTGATCAACATAGACGTGACTGCTCAGTTCTTTATCCATATGAGGGTCACGTTGATCGCAGCCCTTGTCGTCTGTTTCCCATATCTCATTGCCGAAATCTGGCGTTTTGTCGCCCCGGCGCTGTATCAGAATGAAAAAAGGACTGTCCGTGCGGCATTTTCACTCGGAGCCGGTCTGTTCTATCTGGGAGTGGCGGTGGGGTATTTCATCGTGATGCCGCTTGTGATGTATTTCTTCAGCGGATATCACGTGAGTGAGAGCGTGGAGAATACCTTTGCATTGGGGTCTTATATTTCCATTTTCACAGCAATGGTGCTGATGATGGGGATACTGTTTGAATTCCCCAGCGTTATCATCATCCTCTCCAAGCTGGGTCTGGTAGGGAAGTCCATGCTAAAAAAATATCGCAGGCACGCAGTCGTGGTTATCGTTATCCTGGCCGCAATTCTGACTCCGACAGGGGACCCGTTTACGCTTCTTGTGGTGGCATTGCCGCTATACCTCCTTTATGAACTGTCCATAATGCTTTGCGATGATATCGATTGACGACGTTACCGTAGCCTATGGAGGTTTTGTTCTTCTGGACAAAATCAATTTCCATATTTCCGAATCTGACAAGATAGGTCTTGTCGGGAAGAACGGGGCGGGGAAGTCAACGATACTCAAACTGATATGCGGGCTGCAGAGTCCGACGTCCGGACATATTGACAAGCCTAATGACGTCAAGATAGGATACCTTCCCCAGATAATGGAGCATCATCGCGGACGTACCGTGATGGAAGAGGCTATGACAGCCTTTGAGAGCAGTTCTGAACTGGAGAGGAGGATAGCCTTGGTGACCAAGGAACTTGAGAGAAGAACCGACTATGAATCAGAAGACTATAGCGGTCTGATTGAAGAACTGAATGAACTTAACGACCGGCTGGAGTCGAGTCACTCCGAACCTCCGGAAGTGCAGTGTCGGAAGACTCTCACAGGTCTCGGTTTCCGCGACAATGAGCTTGACCGCAGGACCGAAACTTTTTCCCAGGGCTGGAATATGCGCATAGAGCTTGCCAAGATACTTTTGGGCAATCCCGACGTGATGCTCCTGGACGAGCCCACCAACCATCTGGACATTGAATCAATCGAATGGCTGGAGGATTACCTGAAATCCAGGAAATGCTCGATAGTCCTTGTGAGCCACGACAGAAAGTTTCTCGATACGGTCACGAACCGTACTGTGGAGATTATGCTGGGCCGCATCCACGACTACAAGGTGCCATATACCAAGTATCTGGAATTGAGGGCAGAACGTCTGCAGCAGCAGACCGCCGCGTACGAGAACCAGCAGAAGATGATCCAGAAGACCGAGGAATTCATTCAGGCTTTCCGTTACAAGCCAACAAAATCCAATCAGGTTCAAAGCCGCATCAAGGCCCTGGAGCGTCTGGAGAGGGTTGAGATTGACGAGACTGACAATGTGACCCTGACCGTGAAATTCCCTCCGGCTCAAAGGGCGGGGGATGTCGTTTTCAAGGCTTCCGGCCTGACTGTGGGCTATGACGGAGGGGCTGAACGGGGTGGCAAGACGGTGTTTACCGATGCGGCCATAGAGGTAAAGCGCGGAGAGAAAGTGGCTCTGGTTGGAAGGAACGGGGAAGGGAAGACGACTCTTATGAGGGTGATAACCGGAGAGTTGGAGCCTTTAGCCGGGGAAGCCAGGATCGGGCATAACGTCACTATTGGCTATTTCGCCCAGAATCAGGAAGATGTGCTGGACAAGTCTCTTACCGTATTCGGCACTCTGGACCAGGCGGCTACCGGAGACATACGCACAAAACTCAGAGACATACTGGCACAGTTCCTCTTCCGCGGTGAAGACATCGACAAGAAAGTGAGTGTCTTGTCAGGAGGGGAGAGAGCGCGTCTTGGAATGGCTAAACTGATGCTCCAGTCCCATAACCTCCTGCTTCTCGATGAGCCTACAAACCATATGGACATCAAGAGCAAGGAAATTCTGAAGCAGGCGTTGAAGTCATTTGACGGCACAATGGTTGTAGTATCCCACGACAGGGACTTTCTGGATGGTCTGGTGGACAAACTGTATGAATTCCGTGACGGGAAAGTCCGTGAGCATCTCGGCTCCGTTGCAGATTTCCTTGCCTCCAGGAAGATTGACAATCTCCAGGAACTCGAAAGAACAGTAAAAACAACGGATCCGGTACCTGAGACATCTCCGAAATCGCTTGATTATGCCGCGCTCAAGGAAAGATCGAAGGAAGACAGGAAAAGGAAAAACAGGATAACGTATCTTGAAGCAGAGATAGCAAAGAGGGAGAAAACCATGGGAGAGATTGAAAAGACGCTTTCCTCACCCGGTCCGGATGACGATATTATGGAACTGACACGCTCGTATCTTGAAGCAAAGAGGGACCTGGATGCCCTCACTGAAGAATGGGGCACGTTGATAGATTAACCAAAATATTTTTAATATGAAGAAAATCGCATTTATAGCAACACTGACATTTTTGCTGTTCTCTGCAGTCAAAGCGGACGCACAGATCAGGCAGGATGATTATGATTTGAAAGAATTCACTTCCATAGTTGTGGGAGCGGATTTCGAGGTAACCGTTGAAGAAGGCAATGAATACAAGGCCAGCGTAACAATTGACAGGCAATTCAAAGACTGCCTCGTATGCGCCGTAAGCGGTAATGTGCTCAATATCAATCTTGATGAAAAGAAACTCACCAAGGATGTCAAGAAATTCATCAAATCGATAGGGACCGACAAGCCGGCCTTCAGCGCGGTTGTATATGTGCCCGGAGACTTGAAGGAGATTACACTGAAGGATCAGGCTGTTTTGAATTGCACCAAGGAACTGGGAGGCGAGTCCGTGAAGGTGAATGTCACCGATAACGCTGTACTCAAGGCAGCATCGGTAAAAAGCCAGTTCGCCAACATAGTCACTGACAAGAAAGGCAAGGCATCACTGATTGCAGTCTCTGACGGTGTGACGGTTTCCTCTACAGGTACTTCAGCTCTTACCCTTACTCAAAGCTGCAGGAATTCAGACATTACGGTTTCCGGATTCTCCAACGTCGTTCTGGATGGTGAAGTGGACAACATCACAATCAATGCAAAGGGAACCTGCAAGGCCGAGATCAAGGGAAAAGCCCTTTCAGCAAATTACAACATAAATGGAGGGTGCAGCATAAATGCTCACGAGCTGGAAAGTGAAGATGCCGTCGTAAAGATCAGCGGACTTTCCACTCTCTCCGAATCAGCGTCCAAAACCTTGAGCTTGGATCTGCAGGGCGGAGCATCTCTCACGTATGACAAGCAGCCTTCCATCTCCATTGTCGGAATCAAACTTTCAACAGTAAAAATGTTTACCGAAAGCGAAAAGTAGAATTGGAACCTGTTTTGAAATGATTAATCTCCGGTAATCAAATTCTTCAACCTTTTCAAAACAGGTTCTAAACAGAAATTATGCGCATCCGGGAGTTGTAACAAAAAAGTTATATACTATAACATAGTTGTTGCAGTGCCGGATTTTCAATATTTTACTTATACGGAATTAACTCGACAAGTTTTAACAGAGCTTCCGAGGCAAAACGCTTGATATTTTGTTTTCTGCCGGCCGAATTCTGGAATTTGACGGATGACGTGCCATTGGGACCACTGATACCAATCCAAACCGTACCGGCCGGTTCGTGCTCGTCACCATAGGAATCCGCCCAACCCGTCGTGGCAACCGAGAATGTACTGCCGGTAAGTTTTTTTACTCCTTCGGCCATGGCTTCCGCTACGGCGCTGCTGACAATTCCATTCTCTTTGATAATGGAAAGGGAGACCTTCAGCACTTTTGTCTTGATCTTCGGAGAATATGAGATAACGGAACCGAGAAAATATTCGGAAGAACCGGGAACCGTGGTTATCAGATGAGAAATCATTCCTCCCGTGCAGGATTCAGCCGCACTGACTGTATTTCCTGTACCGGCAAGAAGTTGTTTAAGGATTATTTCCGGTCTTTTGGCTTTCATTTCTATCAAGATGTTTGAGAATTCGGGTTATCAACGATGGGCCGTCAAGCAACATCCCGGTAGTGATAGCCAGCAGGGAAGCCCCTGCCTTGAGCATATTTTCCGCAGCTTCGGGAGTGCGAATTTTTCCGTAACCTATAATAGGGACACGTCCCTTGCATAATTCATTGACTTTCTTCACATATTCTTCAGAACCGACAAGGAAGCCGTCAACTCCGTTGATGAGGCAGAAGTCAAGAATATCCTTGAGCGTGGCGTCTGAGAATTCGTGCCCGAGACGCAAAAGAACAGGTTTTTGAATATCAAATGCAAGTCTTGTGTCCAGAACGGAAGCAAGGGCATTTTTGATTTCATCGTCCGGAGCATCGATAATGAACATATCGGCAAAATCGTATGCCAGAGAAAATGCGGCCGGATGGTCCTGGCTGATACAGGGGACAATAACGGTATGAGGCCTCTCCGATTTTATATTGTCTATCGTCTTTCTGATGCCCTGGGTATCGCTTGGACCTGTTATTACAAAGCTGAAACCATAATCGGAGAAAGAATTATAGTATCTTCCATCTTTGTCAATGCCGGCACCGAGCCCGACAGGACCATTGAAATCGATGCCGAATACATTCCTGGCCAAATTTTCGTGCGTAGGGTGGCACAACCGCCTGATTGCTCCTGAAAAAGGTATCCTTTCCATGAGCCTGAGGTTAAACAGGAATAGTTGATAGGCACTGTACATACTGCAAATATAGCCAATATTCAACTATTAAAAGACTTCTTTGAAAGTATTGTCTGTGTAGTACACAATAATTTTTGATATTGTCTTACCTGTTTCTGCGTCCCGAATCGTTTGTTCTGCAGTTCTCAGGGAATTGTCATGCATTTTGGCGGCATCTTCCGAAATGGGAAACAGGCTGTCCTGTTCTTCTTCGGCAGGATTTGTATGGTACATCTTCCCTTTACCGCTTATCAACCATTCAATGTTCATGGCAGGGTAGCGCTTCATCATTCTTTCGATGAAGTCAAACCCCGGCTTGTTTCTTCCCGAGATAATGTGGGAAATACTTGCACGGGCAACGCCGATGCTGTCGGCGAATTGTGATTGACTGATGTTCTCAGCATTGAGGAATTGTTCCAACCTGGTGTTCATTTACTCGTCTTTATTGTGTTACAAATGTAATAAATATTTGTTAACAAAGCAACACAATTCGATGTTTAGAAATGTAAACAGAGTTGCGACGTGGTAAAAATGAAACCAATCGTTATATGATATAAGTTGAAGTAAATATAGTAATATAAGCCATTTATATATAAAATATTCCCTTTACATACAGGGGCTGGGTACGAATGCTCCGCTTTTCCGCATTTTTAACAGCCAAGACTGCTCCGATTCTTTATATGTGCTATGTAAATAACTGATATTTACGTAATTACATTCAATATGAAACTCTTGAAACTTATGCATTGTTTACAACTCTAAATCTTTACAAAAATATTCCGAATATGGAGCATTGTTTACAAATCTTAACAAACTCTATGGTCTACCATATCGATTTTTTGGTTAAATTTGCATCGTATGTTACCTGAGATAAAAATTGAAGATTACAGGTATTCCCTGCCGGACAACAGGATTGCCAAATATCCGCTTGAAGAGCGTGATGCGTCAAAACTGTTGATTTATCGTGACGGAAAAGTGGAGGAAAGCATTTTCCGGAATCTGCCGTCGTATCTGCCTTCGGATACCATAATGATATTCAATGATACCAAAGTGGTGCCCGCAAGATTGCACTTCAGGCGCCGCAGCGGAGCTAGGATAGAGATATTCTGCCTCGAACCCGTCGAGCCCGTGGAATATAACCTCATTTTCGCAACAACTGAATCATGCAGGTGGAAATGTGTGATCGGTAACGCCAAAAGATGGAAAGACGACGTGCTTTCCTACAATATCCCCGAAAACGGCACCTCCGCTTCCGAGCAGCTGAAATCCATGAACCTGACAGCCGTTCTGATTGAAAGGACGGATCAGACGGGAATCGTGGAGTTCCGGTGGGATGGACATCACCCTTTTTCCAGAGTGCTTGAAATTTGTGGACAGGTACCGATTCCTCCTTATCTCAACAGGGATACGGAATCCATTGACCTGGAACGGTATCAGACTCTCTATGCCCATATAAGAGGATCTGTCGCCGCTCCGACAGCAGGTTTGCACTTTACCGAAAACGTTCTTCAGCAGATTACGGAAAATGGCATTGACCGTGAAAATGTCTGTCTTCACGTCGGTGCCGGCACTTTCCTCCCCGTAAAAAGCTCTCTGGTAAGTGAACATCCTATGCACAGGGAACCTTTCACCATCAGCCTCGACTTGCTTATAAAACTGCGTGATTCCGGTAAGAAGGTCATTGCCGTAGGCACAACTTCGGTCAGGACGCTCGAATCCCTGTATTATGTGGGGGTAAGTTGCATAGAGCAGGGTGAGCCCAGGGAAGTCGGCCAGTGGGCTCCGTACCAGAGGGAATACGGATACAGCACAAAAGAGGCTCTTTCCGCGTTAATTCTGTATTTGCAGAGAAAAGAACTGAAGGAGTTGCGCATCGGTACTAAAATCATTATTGTGCCGGGATTCCGATTCCGTCTTGTAGATATGATGGTGACCAATTTCCATCAGCCGGAAAGTACTCTTATCCTCCTTGTTTCCGCGTTTGTAGGCGGAGACTGGAAGACAATATACGATTATGCCTTGCGCAATGATTTCCGTTTTCTGAGTTATGGTGACAGTTCCTTGCTGTACCGCAGACAACAATAAAGATATGACAGAAGAATTTGACAGCATCCGTCCGTACAGTGACGAAGAAGCCGTAGAAGCCTTGCAGCGAGTGTCCATGCACCCTGTTCTGCCCATTATTTCCAAATACCTTTTTCCAAGGGAGCAGATCAACGTTCTGGCCAAGGCCTTGAGGTCGGTCAACAGCGTTGACGAATTCCAGAACAACATTATGGTCGGGGCGGTGAACTCCATTCTCGCCAAGACATCGGAAGGGTTCACTGTAAGCGGCAGGGAAAATCTTCTCAAACTGCAGGGAAAGAAATTCCTGGCAATCTCCAACCATCGGGATATCGTTCTGGATCCGGCACTGATACAGTATGCACTGCACGATAACGGCCTGCCGTACACACAAGTGTGTGTGGGTAATAACTTGCTGTCTTCCAAACTTGTGGAAGACCTTATGCGGTCCAACAGGATGGTTATCGTCATAAGGGGCATCAGTGCCAGGGAGTTGTATCTTAGTTCCGTCAGGCTGTCAAGATACATCCGTCAGACCATTACCTCCGGAACTTCTTCCATATGGATAGCCCAGCGTGAAGGAAGGACCAAGAATGGCGTGGATACAACCGAACAAGGTCTGCTGAAGATGTTTGACCTGAGTGGAGAGAAGGATTTCACATCCAACTTCGAGGAACTGAACATACTGCCACTCAGCATTTCATACGAATATGAATCCTGTGACAGCCGCAAGGCCCGTGAACTTGTGATGAAGGCCAAGGACGGGACATATACCAAAAAGAAGAATGAAGACCTGCACAGCATCCTCACCGGAATCCGTCAGCAGAAAGGGCATATCCATCTGACAATAGGAGAGCCGCTCACTCACGAGGAAATAGCGGAAGCTTCCACCTGCAACGGTAATGACAGATACCAGGCTATCCGGCATCTGCTCGACAGGAGGATATGCAGGGGATACCATCTGTTCAAGACCAACTATATAGCATACGATATGCTGAACGGCACAGAAAAATTTAAGGGTCAGAAGTACCTTCCCGAAGATGTGGCTTCGTTCAACGCCTATGTCAACCACAAATTGAACAAAATTGAAAAGCGGCTCGACCGGGACGCCCTTCGCAAGGTATTCCTTGAAATCTACGGCAAACCCGTGGAATCAAAACTTCTGCTTGAAAGTCAGGGGGAGCAATGCTGATTCAGTGTGCTTTTCCGACGAAAAAACGTATATTGGCAAAAAAACAAGCGCTTTGAAAAAAATCATTGTATCAATCTGCGTGGTATTTGTATGTCTGGTTGCAAATGCCCAAAAGATGGTTCGGGAAACATCTGAATACCCTGACGGCTTTACCCCGGAGATGGAAAGTCAACTCCAATCCGCAAAGGCATGGGCTACGACCGGCATTGTCATGGAAATCGCCTCTACGGCATGCACTCTGACCGGAGTATTGATGTCGTCATACACGACAGACCAGAACAGGCAGACCATCAAGGTCCTCAGAATTGCAGGCGCATCAGGAATGCTGCTCAGCGGCGTAATGATATTGGTGGCGGAAAGCAAGATACATAAAATAAAGAATGGAGCGGGGCAGACGGTTGCCACCATATCCATGCAGCCGACGGACTGCGGGGCTGGTTTATGCTTGAGGTTCTGAAACGTGTCCCCTTGGCGGCGATTCTGGCCGTCATCGTGGTCGTAATATGGTCTGAAACTTTCGTATCTACAAAGATTCTGATAGGGGAGGGACTGTCACCGGCGGAGATTTTTGTCTGCCGGTTTATTTTAGCTTATATCCTGTGCCGGATATTCTGTCCCGGCAGACTGTTTTCCGATTCGTTTCATGATGAGTTCCTTCTGGTCCTTCTGGGACTGACGGGTGGATCTTTGTATTTTCTTGCCGAAAATACGGCATTGGCCTATTCCTCAGCATCCAATGTCGGAATACTTGTATGCAGCGCTCCCATAATCACGGCGGTGATCCTTTCCCTTTTCTATAAGGACGAGAGGATGACGCCACGGCAGATGCTTGGATCCGCCATTGCTTTCTGCGGAGTCGCTTTGGTTGTGATGAATGGTCAATTTATATTGAAACTCAATCCATTAGGGGATGCGCTCGCCGTTGGGGCCGCTCTTGTATGGGGTTTTTATTCATTAATCATCAAGGGACTGTCCGGAAGATACAATATCAGTTTCATTACCAGAAAAGTCTTTGCCTACGGATTCCTGACTATACTTCCATATTTTCTGATTACACATCAGGACAATCTGATTCCTTTGATTTTCTCAAAACCTGTCATATGGAGCAGCCTTGCATATCTCGGCATCGTTGCATCTTTCGGCTGCTTTGTCATCTGGAACTGGTGCCTTAAAAAGCTCGGTACCGTCCGAACGACAAATCTCATTTATTGCCAACCTTTCTTTACAATGATGTTTGCCGCATTCATTCTTAATGAAAGAATTTCCTGGATGGCTGTTTCCGGCACGGCAATCCTTGTTTTGGGAATGCTCCTGATGAGTCCGTCATCCAGGTAGATTTTACAGGGAGTCCCGGTGTTCCTTTTAAAATACACGCAACTTAACATAATACAAATTGTGTAACAATAGGCGGATGATAATCTTATTTATCCTTGTAGTGAAACCTCATCGCAAGTACGAACACGGTGACAACATCACCGTTGACTTGATAGACCAGTCTGTCTTTATGGTTAATACGTCGGGACCACGCTCCTGAAAATTGGTATTTCAAGGGCTCGGGTTTTCCCGTTCCGGTAAACGGATGTTCCTGCAATTCACGAAGCATCGCTTTGATTTTCTCCGCTGTTCTCGGGCTGGTCGCTTTCCAAAAGTTGAAGTCCTCGCAGGCCTGAGGCGTGAATGCAATCTTATAGCTCATTGATATCAACTTCCTTGAAATTTCCGTTCTTTACGTCTTCCATCCCCTGAAGGATAACTCTTTCCATTTCCTTGGAGGACATCAGATATTCCGTTTCCTTGATGGAGTTGAACTGGTCTAGAGGAATCAGCACGGCAGATTCACTGCCACGGCTGATTATTACCTCCTGGCTATCGTTAATTACAAGATCCAGATATCTTTTAACATTGGATCTGAAGTTTGTTGCTGTCGTTGTTGTCATATCAAAATTCTTATGGCCACAAATATATGTACATTATTCCGTACATACAAGCATTTAGGATAAATTATTGCTCATCCCCTTCTAAGATAAAACGTACGCGGATATTGGCATTTCTATCTTGGGTTTCGAGCAGTAAAGATTTTCGAAATGTCAACTGACAGGCCTAAACGGTATTGGTCGAAAGGCCAGTCTCTGAAACCGTGCTGATATTGGAAAAACGGCGAAACCATCCAATCGGGGCCTGCATTAACCCTGGCTGTCAGGGACATCGGGCAATCCCCGTATTTTTCCCAACCGCTGTATCCGGAGAACTGCGTGAAAACGTTCAGCGCCTTTGTCTTTGCATTTATGAAAGCGCCATACTGTACGGCATCATTCTGCCGGCCATTGTCCGTCTGCCAGCAAAGAAAGCCGAAAGAGGCTCCGACTCTGACATCCCGAAAAAACCGGTCTTCCGACGTGAAAAGGCTCTTTGCGGCCGTCAAGTCAAAAAAATACCCCGGACAGTCATAATATCTTGCCATACCGAATCCATCACCGGCGGCGGACTTGAGTACGGAACGCACCGTTACCGCCGGAATGATTTTCCGTTCCTTGAAAAGAAGTATCTCCAGCGCTACCGTAATGTCTCCCCCGACATTTCTCTTTCCTTCATCACGCTGTATCCGCCTGGCATCCATTACCGCCTTGTCCATTGAATACCATTCCTGAGGCACCATCCAGATGTAGAGGCCAACCCGGTTCCGGTAAAGAGGGATTCGAAGGTTGATATACATATCGTATGTCATATCTTTCGCTCCCGGGCAAATGAACCCTTTGTACACATCCCCGGAAATATCAACACTTACACCGGAAGGAACTATTCCGGTGCTCATTTCGGGAACCGGAAAGGCATTGGGCCCGAAAAATGCGGGAGCTATGCCGGTCTTCTGCGAAAGATCCGCCTTGATTATCGGGACCATTGCATATGTCCGACACATGGCAATAAAAGACAGGGCAATAATGAACAGAACGGTCTTCTTCATAATAAAAACTGTTTAACCGAAACGGAAACCAATTACAATCTCCAGATGTTCAGCCTTTCCGGCATTCGCCTTGGTTGAAAAGCCCACATATGGGATATACCACTTACTGCCGTCCAACGAATAATTGAGGCCTATGGTTTCGTATATGGGACTCGTGTTGTCAGCCTTGCCGTTAAGATATGCGCCTACGCGTCCCGAAATCAGCAGATTCCTCGTGAGAAAATAGTCCACTGCACCGCTGATACCGAAGGCGTTGCGGTTCTCATTGCCCCCTTTGTCAAAGAAAGCGTCGGCTCCAACGCCGAAAGACACTCTGCGGAAGGTTCTCCACAGATGGGCCACGCTTGCCTTGTGGGACACATAGGTCCACATATTGAACTCATCCACGCCTCCGCCGGTAACGCAGGCCCCGTACTGGATGTCCCAATAATGTTTACGCACCCCCATCGATTCAAGCGTGACCTTTTCGCTGTGTTTCCTGACCGGTTCGCAAAAATATGTCAAGGCCAGCTCTGCGGAAATGGCATCGCATCCCGTATTGACATAATGGGTCTTGCTGTTGGAATGGTGGGAATAAGAGGGACCGAGGGAGATTTTGAAATGATCTGAAATATTGTACGAGATGAAGGCACCCATATGGAATGCCACGTGGAAATGTCCCCCGTATGTTGATTCACGGTTCTTTACAGGATCAAAACAATCCTGGGTGTAGCCGAAGCCTTCTTCCAGGAAATAACACGAGCTCCAGCGTCCCGCACTCCAGAAAGCCTGTTCGTAATGGATTGACAGCGAATAATGGTTGCTGTAGGGTGTCCCTCCGGGGAACGAAGCCCTGTCATAATGATAAATGCCGGCAACCAGCCCGAGCGAAGGGTAATATCCACCCATACCGTAGTATCCGTACAGGTTCCTGTCATTATATTGAGTGCCGGCGGAAACGGTATAATGGTGCAGCGCCCCTTTTACCTGAGTCTCTCTGGAAGGAAAACCTCCTGCGGCGGAAAACTGGAAGATGTCAGGCTTCGAGTCCTTCGCTATCTGACCGAAACACCCGGCGCTGCCGACAAAGACAGCGAAAATGATTGATACTGCATCTTTCCTGAAAGCTGACAACATATATCGTCCACAAAGATACATAAATTTCAGTTTCCCGGTCCGTCAGAACTTGTCATCAAGCAATCTTGATTTCCAGAATGAGGCGGCATCAAGCGCATCGTGCTCGTGCTGGGCCCCACGATAGCCGTGCATCCCGTCGGGATATATCATCAGGTCAAACAGAACGCCTTTGCGCTGAAGGGCATCCACCAACCTGAGGGTATTCTGGAAATGCACGTTGTCGTCACCGGTTCCGTGGGTCAGTTTCAGGGCTCCAGGCTTGTATTCCGGTGAAATGCCCTCCTCTATCTGATGCAGGACAGAAGCTTCCGCATAACCATCAGGATTGGCCTGGGGAGTATCCATAAACCTTTCGGTATAGACGGAATCATACATTGTCCAGTCATACACTCCCCCTCCGGCTATTCCGCAACTGAAATATTGCGGATAACGCAGAACGAGCATTGAGGTGGTGGTTCCTCCGAAGGAAAAGCCGTCGACGGCCATGCGTCCCCCGTCAACGAAAGCCTGCTCCTGCATATGCTTCGCCCAGGCTATGTAGTCCTGCAATTCTATCACTGTCATTCTTCTGAAGGCCTGGTCCATACCCCTCCGGCCGTTCTCCCCCGATGTCCGCGGATCCACGCACATCCAGATGACACCGTTCTCCCAGCACCAGCGGTTCGACGCGTCACGGCTGTTCCAGTAATCGCGCACATAGGCCGTTCCCGGACCTCCATAGACTTCCATAATCACGGGATACCTTTTGGACGGGTCAAATCCGCGCGGGTAGGTGATAACTCCGTACAGGTCAAAGCCGTCATTTTGAATTCGGATTATCTGAGGCAGGGGGCATTCTTCAGACAACTCCGCGGGGGCTTCTACAGTTTCCAAGACTTTCGCGACCTTGGATACGGCACTGTAACGCACTTTGCGCCACGGATTTCTCGCATTTGACTCTCTGGCGACGAAGGACTTGCCGTCTTCGGAAAACGTCACTGAATCAACCCAGAAATCAGGGTCTGACAGCAGACTTATCCGTCCGTTCCTGTCGAGCCTGTAGATACTCGGATGCAGACGGGAGTCACGCCTTGCCTTGAACCATACAGAGCCGGATTTCCTGTCAAGCTTCAACAGTTGAATGTCCCAATTCGGACCATCGGTAAGCCTGTTCACCTTGCCGTCATATGAGAGATAATATATCTGCTGCCAGCCCGTCTCGAAATCCCGGACCATATACAGGCCCCTGTCATCGAAAAGCATCCCGTCTATGAATTCAATCCAGGTCGGATATTCTTCGTGGTAGATGCTGCGTTTTGCCCCATCTGCAACCGTTATCTCGTACAGGTCCAGCCGGCATTGACGGCGAGGCACTCTCTGTACATAGAGTCTTTTTGAATCACTGCCCCAGAAAGGCGTACCGAAATATTCTTCGGAATTTTCAGCGAAGTCTGCCCAGACAATGGGAAAATCATCCTCATTGCAGTCAACGATTCCAATTCTTACGGAAGGATTTGTCTCTCCGGCTTTGGGGTATCGTGTCAGTTTCAGCGATCCGTCCTGACCGAAGGGAGAAAATATGGGGAACATCGTCACTTCCGAATCGTCAAAGCGGTAGAATGCCAATTTTTGGGAATCCGGACTCCACCAGAAGGCCTTGTATCCGGACTGACGGCCGAAGATTTCCTCATAATAAACCCAGGATGCATAACCGTTCATCACCACATCGGTTCCGTCAGATGTCAGACGCGTTTCGACGGAATCAGAGATATTCCTGATCCAAAGGTCATTGTCTCTGGTGAATGCCACCTTCGAGGAATCGGGGCTGAACGTAACGTTTTTGTCTTCAGCGATGCAGGCTGCGGCACAAAATATCATCACACAGGCCGCGCAATATATTTTCTTTATGTTCATTGGCAAAAAAATCTGTCAGGGAAATTAACCAGATATACTTTCTTCACTGCACGTGTCAGCGCTGTATAAAGCCATTTGAGGTCGTCCACCGTCTGTTCGTCCTGCCAGAACGGACAGTCTATGAAAACGCAGGCCCACTGTCCTCCCTGCGATTTGTGACAGGTGATGGCCGAAGCGTACTTCAGTTGCAGGGCATTGAAATACTTGTCTTCCCTCACCGCCTCCCAAATTTTTTTCTTGCTGCCGCGGTCCTCGTAATCCGCCGAAACGCCTTGATATAATGCATTCTGCTGCTCATAGGTCAGAGCGGCTGATTCTGATTCAAGAGTGTCGAGACACACCTTTGCATGAATGCGCGCATCATCATAATCAGGAAAATCCAGCACGGCATCAGCGAAATGCAAACCGTACCTGTCCTCAAAGTTCTTGATAGACACCAGCTTGGCCATATCACCGTTGGCAATGTAGTCTATTCCTTCAACGTCTTCACAGAACTGATAGCAATTCTTCACAATCATCAGCCTGTCTCCGCGGAGCAGTCTCTCCTCCTTGAACTGTACGGTCGATCGGACTCCCAGGTTGTATCTTATCGCCCTTTTGTTTGAACGGCTCAGAATCACGACGTCATCTTCTCCGTATTCGGAATACGCGTCCGTCAGTTTCTCAATCAGCTCGCCGCCGCTCACACGCTCCACATCTCCCTCTGCCTCAAGTCCGAGACCGTTGATACCTTCCCCGTCCGATGCGCCCGCGATTTTCTCGCGCAAAGATGTGGCATTTGCCAGAATGGCGGAGTCGGCCAGCTGCCGGACAACGGTCTTGAGTTCCGAATAAATCACACCGCCGAATCCGTCCATATACTCTTTTGACAATGCGGGAGAAGCATCAAGTCCTACGGGAGGCAATTGCGCGGAATCGCCTATCAGTATCAGCCTGCAGTCATCTCCATTGCGCACGAAAGTGACGAGATCTTCCAGAAGATTGCCTGTGCCGAAAGCGGCTGTTCCCTGCTTCTCCGCAGCCTCAATTCCGATGAGTGACACTTCATCGACTACAAACAGCGTGCTCCTGGCTTTGTTGGGCATCAGTGAAAACTGCCCATAGCCGTCCGTGCCAACGGATTTCTGCCGATAAATATGCTTGTGAATCGTATATGCCCTGTGTTTTGAAAAGGTGGAAAGCACCTTGGCCGCCCGTCCCGTCGGAGCAAGAAGCACGCAGGGAACCTTCATTGCTCCCAGTGAGGAAATGACAGCGGATATCGCCGATGTTTTGCCTGTTCCGGCATAACCGTTTACAACCAGAATGTCGGCATCATCACCCGTAATGAAAGATGCGACGCTACGGAAAAGCGCATCCTGGTCCGGAACTGCGTTTTCTTTGAAATGCCTGAGAAAATCTTTGTATAAGAACTCAGCCCTGTCCATCACCTGCTCCTGTGCCTGTCAAAAACCATAGCAACTACCGCCAGCAACGGATAGATTTCTATTCGGCCGAGGAACATATCAAATGTAAAGAGAAATTTTGCCGCTGACGGCAAAGAATTGAAGTTCCCCATAAAACCAAGCTCCCTGATGGCCGGGCCGACGTTTCCAAGCGCACTGACGGATGCCGCAAAAGCACTGTGATCATTCACTCCCAGCATGAGGGAAAGAAGCACGGACAAGGCCAGTATCACACAGTACAACGAAATATAGAGAATCTGGGGCGCGGCTTCCTCCTCACGTATGACACGTTTGCCGAGTCTCACTTCATTGATGGAAGAAGGATGCAGAATCCTGCCTATCTGGCGGCCTATTGACTTGAACAGCACCAGAACCCTGTCCGCCTTGACACCACCCGTCGTGGAGCCGGCGCATCCGCACATGACTGCCATAAACATCAACAGCACATTGGGGAAAAGAGGCCAGGATGCATTATCCGTAATGGCAAAACCGGTTGTTGAAGCAACGCTGAGCGTCTGGAATGCGCCATCCCATAATGCCTTGCCGAAAGAAGGCTCCGCCCCCGACAGCAGGAGGGAGAATCCGGTAAGAAAGGCGAAAAGCAGAAGGGTAAGGGTATAGAACTTCAGAATAGGATTGCCGAGCGGTTTGAGGGAGCGGTTGACCACACACAGGAAAATGATGCCGAAATGAATGGAGGACAGGTACATGAATACCATCGTGATACCCTCTATCAACGGTGATTCGAATGCCGCTATCGACAGGTTCCTGGAACTGAATCCACCGGTTGCACATACGCTCATGGCGTGGCACACGGCATCCAGAGCCGGCATGCCGGCCAAGAGATATGAAATGAAAGCGGCGGCACCGATTCCCAGATATACGTAGGCGAAAATATAGACAGTCTTGTTTGTTCTGGTGGAATAAGCTCCCTTTGACAGAGAACTCAACTCCATATTGGTGAGCCTCATACGGATGGGACTCGAACCTGGGATAAGGAGCAGCAGGAACACGACGACTCCCAAACCGCCGATGAAATGAGTGGACGCTCTCCAGAACAGAAGGCTGTTGGGAAGCGCCTCCACGTTTTCCAATATGGTGGCTCCGGTAGTGGTAAAGCCGGAAACACTCTCAAACCAAGCGTTGGACAAGGTGAACGGGCCTCCCCACAATGCGTACGGCAGCATACCGAACACAAAAGACAGCAGCCAGGACAGGGTTATTATGAGATAGCCCTCCTTCAACGAAATCGCCGATGTCTTCCTCACGAAAATGAAGGGGAAGATACCCACGATGAAGGTAATCGTAAAACTGATGATGAGAGCCGCGCAGGCACTGTCGTTCCCGTTCGCAAAAGACACGAGTACAGACAAAAACATAAACAGCGCACTCACCAGAAGTGCGTAGCCCACATTCCTGCTTATCGCCCTCCAATTCATCGTTTGTTCAGCAGTCGCTTGCGCAGCTGTATGTTTTCGTTGGCAATCTCCTTGACGCCCTCGTTCAGTTCCGCCAGCTGATCGTCCCCGTCTATGGTATATGAATATTTCTTCCCGTTCAGCCTGTATGACGACAGCGAATCCAGCATCTTATAGATGGGATTGACATAATAGTACATCAGGAAGAAGAGCAGCATCACGACCAGAAGCAGGCCCACCCCCACGGCTACTATGCCGGGAATGATGCTCCTGTAGAACCCGCGTTCAAAAGTCGCCGAATTCTTGGAAAGCTCCCTGTATATTTCCTCCGAGAGACGGTCAATGTCTGCACTCAGTCGATTGAAACGCGGCTGAAGCCTTTCGAAATACCAGGTCCTGGAGTCGATGAAGTCCGACTTGAGGACCTTGCCAAGTTCCAGCGAAGTGAGCATATAGGCGGAGTAGGAATACTCCACAGCATCCGCAAGGGGCGTGAGCCTGTTACCGGATACGGAAGCACGGAGCGAATCGCAGTACGACATAAATGCATCGGCATCGAAATCCGGCTGGTCGGAAACCTTGTCGTCACCTATGACTGCAAGTATGTCGAGATTGTATTTGTTGGTCACGTCGGCGAGCCTGCGGGCAACATTGATCGAATTGATGTTGTCCGCTATCATATCAGACACGTAGGAACTCATCCTGCTGTACTCCATAACGGAAATGATGCTTGAAATCAAAAGCACGACAGCGATGGAGCTCAGACTCAGCGTAAGTTTTGTCTTCAGTTTCATAGTCGCCCCAAAGATACGAAATAATTGCATAAGATCTACTTTTCTCTCACTTCTTAAATATTTTTAAATTATTTTGATTATTTTTACAAAAATTCCTTGAAAGATGATAAAAAGTTTTCTGAACAACGCGGACGACAAGAGCGCTCTGACAAAAAGGGAGATTCTCAAAGCCTGCATCAAACACACCCATTGCAGCATTGCGGATTTAAGCAAAACGCTCGGCATCAGTGTCCCTACCGTGACCAAGCTTGTCAGCGAACTCATTTCTGACGGCTACCTTCAGGATGAAGGGAAAATCGGCACGAGCGGCGGGCGCAGGCCGAGCATTTACGGACTCAATCCGGATGCCGGATACTTTCTGGGAATAGATGTGGCCAGGCAGCATTTCCATATAGCAGTTTCCGACTTCAAGGGAGAGATAATACTCTTCATACAGGATATTGAATTCGTCCTCGAAGCCAATGCGGATTCGTTCAGGACAATGTGCTCGCTCATAAAGGATGAGATTCGCAAGGCCAGTCTGGATTGGGACAAGGTTCTGGGAGTCGGCATCAGTCTTTCCGGACGCGTCAACCCCGAGAAAGGATTCAGCCTGACGTACTTCGTAAGCGACGACATTCCTCTCAAAGACCTCTTCCAGAGAGAACTCGACGTCCCCGTCACCATCGAGAACGATTCCAGAGCAATGGCTTATGGCGAATATATGAGCCTCGGAAAGGATGCCAATCCCAATATGCTGTTCATCAATCTGAGTTGGGGACTGGGCATGGGCATTATCGTCAACGGAGAACTCTACTACGGCACTTCCGGCTTCTCCGGCGAGATAGGCCATTTCCCGCTTCTCGACAACGACGTAATCTGCCGTTGCGGCAAGATAGGCTGCCTGGAGACCGGCGCATCAGGTTCGGCGCTAAAGCACTGGATCCTCACAAAACTCGCGGAAGGACGGCAGTCATCACTCGGCAAACTTGAAGACATCAGGCTTCACAACATACTTGAGGCCATCGAAGCAGGCGACGTCCTGGCCATCGAAGGCATAGGTCAGATAGGGGAAACCCTGGGACGCGGCATTGCCGGCCTCATCAACATTTTCAATCCCGGGCTCGTCGTGATTGGCGGAAGGCTCATTGTGGGACGTGACTACCTGATGCTTCCCATCAAGACCGCAGTCAACAGACTGTCACTCTCAAAGGTCAGCGCCGACACCAAACTGCGCTTCTCCAAACTCGAAAGAAAGGCAGCTTCCATAGGAAACTGCCTCTTGAGCCGCGGCAAACTGCTGGGGGTAATTTAATTGAATTTGGAAATTACTTGCTTACCGTGCAAATGATGCGCGGGGATTTGGAGCGCTCAATAAACTTGTTGAATTGCTCCCAATCTTTCTCATTATTCAAATCATAGTTGCTTCCTGTAGCAGAGACGCCCGAAGTACGAATGGAGCCCTTGGGATTTTCAACCAAAGAGCCGGATTTATAGCACTTGTGAGAATCAACTTTAATACCACGGCCCAAACAGACTTTCTTTGTCTTGTCAAAATCGGGCTTGAGAGTATATTTGATTCCTCCGTACAAGGTGGCTGAAGATGAAGTTACGGGAATACTTATCTCGATGGAAGGATTTTGCTGGGTAATCTTCACGTACTTGGCATCCGAACCGTCCGCCTTGAAACCATAGAAACATTCAACATCCAGGGCGCTGAAATCTGTTGGATAAGTAGTGGTTTCACCACGCAAATCGGTAATCGTCACCTCTGTGAGGAATTTGACATTCGCCACAACGGAATCGAAATTTTCGTAATCATCATTGTTTTTTCCTTTCTGATTTTCCCCGCAGGAACATAATGTCATTGCAACGATGGCGGACAATGCAAACAATTTCCTTTTCATAATTATCAAAGATTAAAGTTTATTCAGGTTTATATGAATCCTTCAAGGTGGCAGTCCTGTTGAAGATGATTTCCGCATCCGTACTGTCCTTGTCCTTGATGTAGTACCCGGTGCGTTCGAACTGAACGGCAATCCCGGATGCGTCATCCAGAAGGGCGGGCTCTGCAAGTCCACATCCAAGCACGAGAGACTCCGGATTCAGGAAATCCTTGTAATCCTTGTCCTCGGGCACCTGGCTCATATCCGCAAGCGTGAAGAGGCGGTCGTAATTGCGGAGCGTGATCTTCTTTGCGAAGTCACAGGATACCCAATGAATGGTACCCTTGACGCTGCGCCACTCCCCTGCTCCGGGCTTTGTCGAAGGATCGTATGTACATTCAAGTTCCGTAACATTCCCGTCCGCATCCTTGATGACCTTGTCGCATTTGATGATGTAGGTGTATTTCAACCTTACTTCACCGTCGGGTTTGAGACGGAAGAACTTCTTGGGAGCGTCTTCCATAAAGTCAGCCCTGTCGATATAGAGTTCCCCGGTAAAAGGAACCTTCCTCGCGGCGCCTTCAGGCTCAGCCGGATTGAGAGGACAGTCGAACCACTCGACCTGCCCTGCCGGCCAGTTGGTTATCTTCACCTTGACGGGATCCTGGACCACCATATATCTGTTGGAACGTGCGTTCAGATCCTGACGCACGCACCACTCGAGAAGCTGGATATCCATCAGCTGGTCACGCTTGCTGACACCTATCTTCTCGCAGAACATCTTGAGAGCGTCTGCCGTATAGCCGCGGCGACGCACTCCGCAGAGTGTTGGCATACGGGGGTCGTCCCAGCCGGACACAAGCCCCTTCTGTACAAGTTCCAGAAGCTTGCGCTTGCTCATCAGGGTATATGTGAGATTCAGGCGCGCAAACTCATACTGATGCGAAGGGAAGATGCCCAGAGTCTTGATGTACCAGTCATACAAAGGACGGTGCACGTCGAACTCCAGAGTACAGATGGAATGGGTGATATGCTCGATGGAGTCGCTCTGTCCGTGCGTGTAGTCATACATCGGATAGATGCACCATTTGTCTCCCGTGCGATGATGCGAGGCATGTTTGATGCGGTACATTATAGGATCCCGGAACTCCATTTTGGGATGCGCCATATCTATCTTCGCGCGGAGCACCTTTTCCCCGTCAGCGTACTTGCCGTCACGCATCTCGCGGAAAAGCTTGAGATTTTCTTCGGGAGTACGATCGCGCCAGGGACTGTTGACGCCGGGTTTTTCCACGGTGCCGCGATTTTCGCGCATCTGCTCCTGGGTCTGGTCGTCAACATAGGCGAGCCCCTGCTCTATCATCCACTCAGCCCATTCGTAGAGCTGGTCGAAATAATCGGACGCATAGCACTCCTTCTCCCACTGGAAACCCATCCACTTGATATCTTCCTTGATGGCATCCACATACTCTGTATCCTCCTTCGTGGGATTAGTATCGTCGTAGCGCAGATTGGTCTTCCCACCATATTTCTGAGCAAGCCCGAAGTTGATGCACAACGACTTGGCGTGTCCAAGATGAAGATATCCGTTGGGCTCGGGAGGAAATCTTGTAAGAATGCTCTCACACTTGCCGGACTTCAGGTCATCCTCAATTATCTCCTCGAGAAAATTCAGTTTCTTAACTTCTTCTTCCATTTGTAATAATTAATACATCCACAAATCTATGAAAATTTATTCTTCTGCCGCTCTATTTTTTCGATTTTTCTATGTCTGACACAACTTTGGCCTCATAACCGAGCTCCCGAATGGAGTTTGCAAGCTTCATGGTGTCCGTCTTGGCCGTATCGTAGACAATTGTAACCGTCTTTGTATCAAGATCGGTCTTCAAATCCACCACGCCTTTTTCAAACGAAACATTTTCCACAATTTTTTTCTCGCATTTGGCACAATGCATCGTGGTCACACACACGGCCTCACGGCAGTTTTTGGGCTGACGGGCAAAAACCTCTGACGAGAAAAGACATACAACAGCCGCAAGCGCGGCGCAAATCATTTTTTTCATATCGTTCTAAAATTTTATTGTTTTTTCCATAATGTGACACGCACTCCGGCATAAACCCTTATTCCCATAATCGGACCCCACACGCAACCGGCGTCGAATCCTTCCTGAAGAGGATTCTCCGGATTGATGATGGGGTCAGGCTGGGTGTAGTTGGTGAGGTTCTCCCCTCCCGCATAGATATCGAAGCCCTTGAAGCGTTTTGTAACCTGGGCATATAGCAAGGGATAGACGGGCGAATAACCGTCCTTGTACATGCCCTTGTATCCTTTCATAAAGTCCCATACGCGGCAGGGACCGTTGACGGATGCTGTAAAATCGAATATCCACTTGTTGAGATGAGTGGCGTACTGAAGGTTAAGCACTCCTTTGTACCTGCTTGTCATAGGTTTCACGTCATCGGACTGGCCTCGAAGGGTCTGACGGGCATCGGTGAAACGGCCTGTCAAAGTGGCCGTAAAGCCCTTGAACAGTTCCGAGGAGAAATCCAACTGGAAATTGCTGGTACGCGACAATCCGCCATTCTCGCCGAGGGTATAGAAATCTATGCCATCAGCCCTGTAGCTGACCAGCATCTGCTCTGTGAAATTGGTGTTGAACCAGTCCAGGCTGACATAGGTCTTGCCGGCATCGTCAAACGGCAGATACCAGGTGACGTTGGCCCCGTAGGTCCAGGAATCCTCCAGCGGATGGGAAAGATAAGCGCCGTTCAGAGCCTTATTGGAGGACAGTACGCCTATGTTGTCCACCAGAGGCGTGCTGTAGCGAATGCCGCGACCTCCGTTGGCACGCAGCACCCACTGGTCGGATGGAGCATACTTTACGGTGAGACGCGGGCTGAAACGGAAACCTCCCCGGTTGTACCAGTCACCCCGCAAGCCTGCTATGACGGAGAAGACTTCCCCGCTGTGGAATGTGTATTCGCCGAAAATGCCGGTATCGGACAAACGGGTCAAACTTGACGGTGCGGAAGCCGGAGCCTTGCCCAGGCCGAAACTCTCGTCGTATATATCTAGCATCTCGCTAACTCCCAAAGTGAAATGATGAGATTCGTTTTCCTGATTCTGATACAGCAGATTGGCAAACGCCGAATGCTGTCCGGCATTGTAGTACCGCCTTACGGCCGGGACGGCATTATCCCTTCCTCCATAATCAGACCGGGAATTCTGGTAGGTATAGTCGGCCACGAGGGCGATGTTCTGTGAATTTGTCTCATTCAGGGGCACGCCCACCTTCACATATCCGTTGACGTTCCTGTTCAGGATGTCCGCCCTCCAGGTATCCGAAGATGTTTCCGACATCGTTCCTCCCGTTCTCCTGTCCTGCAGGGCACGCACACCGAACCTTACCTGTACGCCGTCCTGGCCGAAATAAAGCCATCTGTTGCCCAGGCTGAACTGCAGCTGGCGCGGATCGTCCATGAATCCGTCACCGTTCATATCCATCGGCTTGAAATTTCCGTCAACGTGGCCGAAGAGCACAGTGCTCCAGGTTGCAAGTTCATCCAGCTGAAGGGCGGATATGACGTTCAGGTCACATTTGGTGTCATTCATCACGGAAGCCTGCACGTAGAGAGGAGTCTCGTCGGTAGGTTTGCGATGTTCCATATTGATCTGACCGGTCATTGACTCCACGCCATTTATGACGGATGTCACGCCTTTTGCAATCTGGATGCTTTCCAGCCATTGTCCGGGAATGTAATTCAGGCCGAACGGAGCGCTGAGTCCCCTCATCACCGGACGGTTCTCGTCCAGCATCTGGGTATAGATACCGCTCTGACCGAGAAGCCTTATCTGACGGGCCCCCGTGACCGCATCGGAATAACCGACCGTGACGCTGGCTGAATTCTCAAAACTTTCCGCAAGGTTGCAGCAGGCCATCTTGCAGAGTCCCGCCGCACTTATCACTTCTGTCCTTATCGGTTTGACCTTGGATATTCCGTCATTTCTGCGCCCGGTAAACACCGTCGCCTTCAATGTATCCTTGCGCTCACCATATATTCCGGAAGTGTCCGGGACTTGGGCGAAAGAATACACTGGAACACAGGACAGTGCAAATAATATTAATATTCTTTTCATTGATTTCCAAAGAGTTAAATTACACAATCATCTTTTCGGAACAAACTTCCGTTTTCCGAAACCCTGGATTGCTCTTTAAACTCTAAGGACACAGAGGAGTGACAGACGACCATTCGGAGGCCCCGGCGGATAAGAATAAATCCGTCCGGACCCGGCGTACACACAAGGATTTGAGTAAGCGGATATCGATGACGGAGCAATCGCCGGCATCTGATCCGGTGCCGGAACCTGTACGGAAACTCCGGAGCCGTCCCCCGCTATATCGAGAACTGCAATGGTATCGCTGCAGCATTCTTCATCCCCATCACAGCGGCAATGATCGTGGCAGGGTGAATCAGGATGAATTTTTTCGCAGGAAATTCCGGCAAAAAGGGGCTTTACGTATATCCTGCCATTGTCTCCGCAGGAATGGACGTCAAATCCCAGGACTGAGAGAAGATAGCATCCCAGACAGCATACAACGGAGAGAATATTTGCCCTATTGCGGATCATCAAACGCAAAAATAATAAATTTTCGTAAATTAGTGGAATTATTACACAGCGTATGCGCATCAAATATTCCATTGCAATACTGTTGGCGGCAATGCCTGCCATCCTGTTCGCCTCTCCCGCCGTAGAGGTCCTCTGCATCGCCGACAGCGACCGCTGCACGGCAGAACTGCAGACGGAACTCGGCCCTGCCTTTTCCGTCCGCACTGCGACTCTGGAAGAAGCGATGGCTTCACTTCCCGATATCGTAGTGACTATGAAAGACTTCGGAGAAGAGGAAAACTACTGGGTCATCAAACGTCTGCGCACCATTCCCTCCCATCCGGACATTTTCATCTGCGGTGAAGGGGAGAAATATGCCGCGCTTGCCTCCCGGGCATGGACAGATGTTATTCCCGTGGCGTTCGACGGTTCCACCAGACCCGGTAAAATGGCCGAGGCCGTCAAAAATGTAATAATGGCCAACGGATGGAAGAATCTGCCGCGCAGGCGCATCGTTTTCGCCGGAGATTCCATTACGGACGGTAGTTGGGGCAAAGGAGACAGCAAGCCCGCCTCCAAACGGGACCATTACGATTTCAATCACGTTTACGGTCACGGATACGCCGAAAAAATAGCATCCGCCCTGCTGGAAAAATACCCGGAACGGAACTATAAATTCTACAACAGAGGCATAGGCGGAGGCAAACTGCAAGGTCTGTCGGAGAGATGGGAGGAAGAGATACTCGCTATCAAGCCGGACATTATTTCCATACTCATAGGTGTCAATGACGCCCCTGCAGACGGTTCCACTGTCGATTTTGACAAATGGGAAGCAATATACAGGTCATTGCTGGACAGGGCTTTGGCACAGAATCCGGACTGCCGCTTCGTGCTTTGCACACCCTTCTCCGCAAGCAGAGGTGAGGGGTTTCCAAATGAAAAGCATCTTGAAAGAAAGAAATCCACAGACCGTTTCGACGTGATAGTGAAAAAAATAGCCATGGACTATAATGCGGTGCTTGTGGATTTCTCGGCACTGATAGACACATTGATTGCCACTGACAGATCCGGCGACCACAACTACTGGGTATGGGATGGAGTGCACCCCACAATGCAGGGGCACAACAAAATGGCGGACCTCTGGATAAAAAAAGCAAAAAATATACTATGATCAAATCAATGACTGGCTACGGCAAGGCCGTGGCGGAACTCCCGAACGGCAAACTTACAATCGAGATCCGTTCGGTCAACGGAAAGAACGCAGACATCAGCATAAAATCCAATCTGCTGCCAAAGGATAAGGAACTCGGCATAAGGAAGAAAATGGCAGAGGTTCTCCAGCGCGGCACCATCGACATGTTCATCGGTTGGGAGCCTAACGCCGCCGAGAGCGCCAAGAAAATCAACGTTCCCCTTGCCACTGAGTACTTCAATCAGATGGAAGAATTGGCAAAGTCCATCGGAGCAAATCCAAACATTGAGCTGCACGATGCAAACTACCTCCTCGGCACCCTTCTGCGCATGCCCGACGTTATTGATTGCGGAAGGCAGGAAATCATCACCGACGACAACTGGCCGGCCGTTGAGAAAGCGATAGACGAGGCTCTGGCAAGGATTGACAGCTACCGCAGTGACGAAGGTACATCTCTCTACAAGGACGTTACCGGCCGCGTACAAAACATTCTGGACCTCTACGACGAGGTGGAATCCTACGAACCGGAACGCATTTCCGCCGCGCGGGAGCGCATTCTGAAGGCGGCTGAAGACCTCAAGGTGAAGCTCGACCCGGAACGCCTCGAACAGGAAATGATTTTCTATCTGGAAAAACTTGACATCAACGAGGAGAAGGTGCGGCTGCGCCAGCACTGCAAATATTTTATGGACACCATCGACGGTGAGCCGTACCCCGGCAAGAAACTCGGGTTCATAACCCAGGAAATGGGACGCGAGATCAATACCACCGGAAGCAAAGCGAACCACGCATCCATCCAGAAATGCGTGGTCCGTATGAAAGACGAGCTCGAGAAAATCCGCGAGCAGTCGATGAATATTCTCTAATATACCCTTATCTCCCCCATCTCAAGTCCGTGGCAACCGTCCTGGATGATGGGGATTTTCTTGCCGTCAAGATTGCTGACATAAGTGAAGCCGTCCATGAATGTGTGGCTGTGACCGCCTACAATGATGTCGATATTCCGGGTCTGGGGAACAAATTCCATATCAACGTCATAGCCCATATGGCTCAACGCTATTACCAGCCCGCATTTTTGAGCCTTGAGTTCCGCAGCATACCTGTTCGCCACCTCCACCTCGTCCAGTTGCGGGATTCTGTCGGCAATAGTACTCGACACGCTGCCTTTCAGCTTCGGGGCAAAGCCGATTATGCCTATTTTCATTCCACCCCTTTCAATTACGGTAAAGGGTGTGACATATTTTCCGGCCTCGAAGGTGGAAAGATCCAGATTGGCACACACGACGGGACATTCAATCCGGGCAAGACGTTTTCCCAGAGCCTCGATGCCGTTGTCGAATTCGTGATTGCCGAGCGTTACGCAGTCATAGCGCATCGCATTCACCATATCTATTTCAAGTTCTCCCTTGAACTGGGTGAAATAGGATGAGCCCTGTCCCATATCCCCGGCGTGGAGCAGGAGCACTCTGGACTCCCCCATCGCATTCCTCACCGAATCCACGAAGGCGGCACGCTCGATGATTCCACCCTGGCCCTTTCTGGCCCCGGCCCTGTACGGCTCCATGTGGCTGTGCGTGTCGTTCGTATGAAGTATCACGAGTTTCGGCTCACGGCAGCAGGAGCATATTGACAGCACTGCCGCCAGTATTATTATTATCTTTTTCATTCTACAGTAATCCTCCCGTCCGTCTTATACTCCAAATCCACCCCCGACGAGCCATATGAACGCACGTAAGGGACCATCCAATCCCGCACAAGCACGTCGGAGATGTCCAACGCCCTTGCATTGCGGGCCACATAAAGGCTGTCTCCTCCATCAAGGAGGAAATCAACTGTGGCCACCTTGTACAGCCTTTCATCTTCGAGAGCTTTTCCGGCAACCGTGATATCCGCGGCTTTTCCATCCCGGATTGTGAAGCGGGCGCCACTTATGGCTTCCGGCCTGTTTCTGCGTGCCCAGAAATCCAGTATATACCTGATATCCGTCCCGGCAATGCTGACGCAGCAGATATAATTTTTGAAAGGAAACATAGACACAATGTCATCCAGAAGCACCTCCCCATCAGGCATGGTCACGCGTATCCCTCCAAGATTGATTATGGACATATCGACAGGATATCCGAAGATTGATTCTGCGGCAACCTTGAGGGCATCCGCCGACCAGTTGCCGAGATCGCTTTCCGGACGTCCGGTTCTCATTTCCGCAGAGGAATGAGCCAGAATTTCTTTCAGATATGCCATATCCGGCTGCACATCCAGCAGCAACTTTGCCACGGCGGGAGTGGCGCCGCAATCAAAGACCCTTCCGTTCGGTGCAGTGTAAACAGAATCCACTCTGCCCAGGGCGGCATTGTAATCATAACCGGCCACGGCTGTCACCCCTGTCATGTGGCCGTCCATAACGTGCTTCCGCCACTCAAAACGCGGTCCGCATGATGGCAGGACCAGAAGCAGCAGGGCAAGCGCCGTCAGTTTTGTTTGAGCCATTTCCATAAGTCTTTCCAGGTGGATTTCTTTCCGAACATAAGGATGCCCACTTTGTATATCTTGGCGGAAAGCCAGGCAAACACGGCAGTGGTGGCGACAAGTGTAATTATGGACACGACTATCTGCCACACAGGCACTTCAAAAGGAAGACGCGCAAGCATGACAATGGGCGAGGTGAACGGTATCATTGACCCCCAGAACGCTATTGCGCTGTCCGGAGCCTTGAAGGCATAAAGAGCTATGAAGAATCCGAGCAGGAGAGGAATGGTTATGGGAATCTGGAGCTGCTGTGTATCTCCCTCATTCTCCACAGCGGAGCCTATGGCCGCATACATTGATGCATACAGGATATATCCGAATATGAAGAAAAGGAAGAAACATATCAATATTTCTCCAACGGGGAGATTGCCCAGAGTGGACATTACAACTGACATCTCGCTCGGTTCCGCCACTGCCGCAACGGCCTCAGCCTGATCCGCGCTCAGTCCCATCTGCTGCACCATTTCCGTCGGATCGGCGCCGCCGAGAAGATCCTGACCCGCAACGGCTCCCACGACACCCACTATCGCAAGTGTCAGAATAATCCACAACAGGAACTGGGTGATGGCCACAAGGGCGATGCCTATGATCTTTCCGAACATCAGCTCAGTAGCCTTGACGGAGCTGACCAGAACCTCGACCACGCGGCTTGTCTTTTCCTCGATGACAGAAGACATCACCATCGCGCCGAAAATTGCTATGAACATGTATATAATCATTCCCAGCACCATGGAAACTATCATATAAACGCCGGATTCCGATATTGTCTCCTCCCCTTCGTCATTGAGAGTATAGGAGTGAAGTTTCACGTCCGACTGGACTTCGTTCATTATCCTTTCCAGGTCCTCAATGCCGTAGGATTCGATTCTGTATGTTTCTACAGCTTTGTTTATGCGGTTGGTTATGATTTCGTCGGTCTCAATCCCCATGGGTTTCGGGGAATAGATGTCGGCATTTACTGACCGTGATGCGGAATCCAGGGGCGAAATGAACAGGACGGCATCATAACCGAGTTCTTCCATATTGGCTTTCAGATAGTCCGGCTCGTATCCGGCACCGTCAACGTAGGCAACGGTTGCATTGTCCTCAAGGGTGTTCATCACTATGCCGGATCTGTCCACCACAGCAACTTTCTTCGCCTCTTCCTTTGTGGCGAACATTATCACGGACGGCAGTATGCAGATTGCCGCAAAAAGCACGGGCACGATGAAGGTCGTGACAAGAAAGCTCTTCTTCTTTACGCGGTTAAGGTATTCGCGATTGATGATTATACCTATGATGTGCAGATTCATACCTTATTCCTCCCCTTTAACGAGTTTAATGAATATGTCATTCATGCGCGGCATCAACTCCCTGTATGAGTTGATTGCAACGCCTTTGTCGAGGTACATCCTGAGGGTATCGGCACCGTCCGTCTCCTTGGGGAGCACTTCGGTATGACGGCCCTCTGAATCAGTATAGACCAGTTCGACATTGTTGTTGCCGTATTTGCGACGTATGTCGGTGACTCCGCCGGTGATGACGAGTCTGCTCCTGTCAATGAGGGCGATATTGTCGCAAAGTTCCTCCACCGATTCCATATTGTGCGTGGAAAGGATTATCGTGGCGCCCTCGTCCTTGAGGCGTAGTATCTCCTGACGTATAAGCTCGGCATTCACCGGATCGAAGCCGGAGAAGGGCTCGTCAAGTATCATCAGTGACGGCTTGTGCACGACGGTGGTGATAAATTGAATTTTCTGAGCCATACCCTTGGAAAGTTCTTCCACCTTCTTGTCCCACCAGCTTTGAATCTCGAAACGGGTGAACCATTTCTTCAATTCCTGCTGGGCGTCACGGGCGCTCATCCCCTTGAGTTGCGCGAGATACATCGCCTGGTCGCCGACTTTCATCTTTCTGTAGAGGCCGCGCTCTTCAGGCATGTATCCTATCTTTTCAACATCCCGTTGAGTTATCGGCCTGCCATTGAACAACACCTCTCCATTGTTGGGAATAGTGATTCTGTTGATGATTCTGATAAGTGTGGTCTTTCCCGCACCGTTCGGCCCCAGAAGGCCGAAAATGCCGCCTTCCGGAATTTCGAGATTTATGTGGTCAAGCGCCACCTTCTGCCCGAAACTCTTGCAGACATCCTTGATTTCTATTATTGCCATATCGTATTCGATGATTCGGATAATTGACAAAAATAATATTTTAATGAGAGAATGTCAATATATCGCTTTCTGATTATTATATTTGCGGATATTAAGGAACGAATTATGACAGATTTCGAGAAATTCGCCGCTCTTGACAGAAGAATCAGCGGCAACACGCTTGACAGATACAGCAGTTACATCAATCCTTCAATCATAGAGGAAAGGAAACTGAACGTTGCCTCAATGGACGTTTTCAGCCGCCTGATGATGGACAGAATCATCTTCCTGGGTGTCCCCATCGATGATGATGTGGCAAACATCATCCAGGCGCAGCTGCTTTATCTTTCATCGACCGATTCCAAGGCGGATATCTCGTTGTATATCAACACTCCCGGTGGAAGCGTAAGCGCAGGACTCGGCATCTATGACACAATGCAGCTCATAGAGCCTGACGTGGCGACCATCTGCACCGGAATGGCCGCTTCGATGGGCGCTGTCCTCCTTTGTGCCGGAGAGAAGGGCAAGAGGTCGGCGCTCCCCCATTCCCGCGTCATGATTCATCAGCCCCTGGGTGGCGTCAACGGCCAGGCTTCCGACATTCTGATTGAGGCAAAAGAAATCGAAAAGCTCCGCAGGGAACTTTTCGAAATCATCTCCCGTCATTCCGGACAGCCCTATGAAAAGGTGTTCGCAGACTCTGACAGGAATTATTGGATGGATGCACCGGAGGCTCTTGAATACGGAATGATTGACAAGATACTCCGGAGCAGGAAATAAACGTCCTTAACCTTCCACCCTTATTTGGCTTTCAAGACAATATCCCAGGCCTTGACTTCAAAGTTCGGGGCGCAGTTGATTTTGCCCATAAGCGCTCCGCCGCCGCATATCTGAATCTGACCGGGAGACTGGATCGCCTCAAAAAGACCGGCTTCGTTGCTTTTCAGAAGCTTGACGCAGCTTCGACCGGGATTGCACTCATAACTGTAATCTTCCGGCATACCGTTTATCCACTGGACTGCGTGATGGAAGTTGTCATCGGCAAGGATGCTTCCGCCCACGAAATAAGCGCCGTTGAAGATTGCTACGCTGTATGCCGTGGATGCCCTGTCGCTGAGAGGTTCGATTTCATTGTAACGCGAGAGCCAGCAGCAGGCCTTGTCATTGTCGATGTTGTCTTGCATAAGCGATACGCAGATGTCACTGAGGCCTACGTAAAGGTCCGTGGGCTCATACCGGCTGTCTTCCGTAATGACTGTCGTCTGGGAAACGGTTTTGCTTGAAGCGCTGATTCTCAGAAGAGCAAGATTGCTGTCGGATGTGCTTGTCACATAATAATCTCCGGATGCACCCATGTCCACTTCGCTGAATACGGAAGGCTCATTATGGCGATAGAATTCGGCACCGTTCTTATAAATGACTCCATAGCATTCATCTTCCACCTCTACATAACCGCAGGATATCCAGTCAGTACCGTCAGATGCCATATCCAGCAAGCGGCCCTCGTTCTCAAAATAGGTGTTTGACAGCGCCCCGTTCTTCCAGAACACGGGTTTGTTGGCAATGATTCTGTACCCGCAGGCATACAGGTCGCCATTGATGGAAGCCACTCCGGTAATTGAGCAGCCCTCCTCCAGACGGTAAAGTTCCTTGTCATCATGATATACGACAGGGACGGTTTTTCCGGTAGAGGCATTGGATTCGTTTCCGGCAGTATAAGTATCAATGGTAATCACAATGGGATCCGGTTGATTCTTGTTGCAGGACACAAGCATCCCGGCGATCATAAACGGAGCAATAAGACTCAAAACGATTTTTTTCATAAACAAAACAAAATATCAATTCCAACATGATAAACACCGGACAAGCCGGAATACGTTATTCTAACTTCAAAAAGCGTGCAAGACGAATCCAAACTTTGCACTTGATGCAAAAATAACGTAAATTTGGGAACATGAACGCACATAATTCAATTACACTTATTCTGACAACCGCCATTTTGGCATCATGCTGTCAGAATCAGCCCGTGAGTGAACTCAGGGCACCGTCCTATCCACTGATAACCATAGACCCCTACACCAGTGCCTGGTCCCCCTGCGATGAGCTGTATGGCGGGAGCGTGGAACATTGGACCGGATTTCCGTTCCCCTTCGTAGGAGTCCTGTCCGTGGACGGTGAAGACTACCGCTTTCTCGGGAAGGAAAAACTGTCCGAATTCCGGGCGATTGCCGCCGGAGCCAGGGAGCACCCGTGGAAGGGAGCATATTCAACAGACGGAGGACGCCACTGGAACGAGGGTGAAGGAGGGTTCGGCCCTTCCGGCAGGAGACCGACCACCGCTACGTTCCTCAACGAAAGGAGTATCATGGCTAAACGCTCAGTTCCGGCCGCATCAATACCGGAAGGAAGCAATGTTTACATGCTTTGCTCATCATTCGGCAATGCCGCTTTTTCCGTCAACGGAAAGACCGTCACCGTCAATGAAGGACGGCATGAGATTGAGTTTCATCCCGTTCCGGCAGAGGCTCTGAGTGCGGACGAAGATGGTAATGTCATCCTTGAAGGCAGAGTGAGCTCCGACAGGGACAACGCCTTTGTGGATATGGGTCTCTACGAACGGATCGAATATCCTGAATCATATCCCCGGAGCGCCGTCCAGACATCAGCCTGTGTTCTCCCCATGAACACCCGCTACAGTTTTGACTGCGGCCCCGTGGAGCTTGAACTTGCGTTCACGGCTCCCCTGTTCCTCGACGATCTCGAACTCGTGAGCCGTCCTGTCAACTACATTTCCTATTCCGTGAAATCAAAAGACGGCGGCAAACATGATGTCAGGATAGTTTTCAATGCAGGCCGCGAGTGGGCAGAAGACTATGCGATGGACGAAAAATCCACGGCCAACACTTACGAAAAGAACGGAATCACATATGTCAGAACCTCCTGCACTGAGCAGAATCCCCTGTGGAAAGGAGGCGACGGTGTCAGGATAGACTGGGGCCGGTTCTATCTTGCCGCGGACAATTGCGGCACATCCGCATCCGTGACGGAAGATGGAGACATCTCCCTGACAAGGAATATCGGCTCCGTCAGCAAGGCTGAAGGTATGATAATGGCGGGATACGACGACATTTATTCCATCCAGTATTTCGGTGAGAACCTCAGACCTTATTGGAATGCCGCCGGAGACAAAACGATAGAAGGCCAGTTCGAGGCGGCGGCGGCTGATTACAAGTCACTTGTGAAACGCAGCGCGAAATTTGACGCCGAACTTATGGAAGACGCGGAACAGGCCGGAGGACAGAAATATGCAGAACTCTGCGCTCTTGCCTACAGGCAGGCGATTTCCGCTCACAAACTGGTGGTATCCCCCGCCGGAGAACTCCTCTGGCTTTCAAAGGAGAACAATTCCAACGGCTCCATCGGAACGGTTGACGTGACCTACCCGTCATCTCCTCTCTTCCTTCTCTACAATAACGATCTGGCGAAAGGGCTGCTGAACTTTATCTTCGAATACAGCGAGAGCGGCAGATGGACAAAGCCGTTCCCGACTCACGACATAGGCAGATATCCCCTTGCAAACGGTATGGGATACGGTGCGGATATGCCCGTGGAAGAAGCGGGCAACATGCTGATACTCACCGCTGCGGTCTGCATCAATGATGGTGATGCTTCATATGCGGAAAAGCATTGGGACACTCTCACTGAATGGACTGACTATCTGCTTCAATTCGGTCTGGATCCGGAAAACCAATTGTGTACCGATGATTTCGCCGGACGTTCGGCCCATAACATAAACCTTTCCGTCAAGGCAATACTCGGAATCGCCTCTTACGGCAAACTGGCAGAAATGCTTGGCTATCAGGAGATTGCTGACACATACAGCTCCAAGGCACGGGAAATGGCGGCCGAATGGGAAAGGATGGCGGATGACGGAGACCACTACAGACTTGCCTTCGACCGGCCGGGCAGTTGGAGCCAGAAATACAATCTTGTATGGGACAAATTGCTGGGATTCAATATTTTCTCCCCTTCCGTGATGCAGAAGGAGATTCCCTACTATATTTCCATTCAGAACCGTTTCGGGCTGCCCCTTGACAACCGCTCGGAATACACCAAGACCGATTGGATACTGTGGACGGCCACAATGGCTGAATCCGCTGAAGATTTCGAGGCACTCGTCAACCCGGTATGGGATTTCTATAACGAAACCGTGGACAGGGTGCCGATGAGCGACTGGGTATGGTCAGACAAGCCCGAGCATGTGCAGTTCAAAGCCCGTTCCGTAGTGGGAGGCTTCTTCATCAAACTGCTTGAAACAAAAAAATTCAACGATAACTAATATCAACAATTTTATATCAATGAAAAAAACAATTCTAACTCTGGCGCTTTGCGCCGCAACGGCAATCTGCTCGTTCGCAACGGATTACTATGCTGCGGATTTCGGAGCCAAGGCTGACGGAAAGACCCTCAATTCCGCCAGCATCCAGGCCGCAATCGATTTCGCCTCGGCCAACGGAGGCGGTCGCGTTGTCTTCACTCCGGGTCAGTATGTGACAGGTACCATCTATCTCAAGTCCGACGTCACCCTCCATCTGGAAGCGGGAGCCACTCTTCTCGGTTCCACCAATCCCTGGGACTTCACTAAAGACCCTTATGTGGGATGGACTTCGATGATTTTCTCCATCAAGCAGAAGAACATAGGCATCACCGGCAAGGGTATGATCAACGGGCGCGGCTTCGTCACGGCAAACCATATGGTGGAATACTACCACCGCGGTTTTCTCGAAGGAGACGCTTTCAAGCTCGACCGTCCCAATGAAGTCAACCGTCCCGAGAACATCTATTTCCGCGAGTGTGACGGAGTTACCGTCACGGGCATTTCCCTGAAGGATCCGGCCAGCTGGAACCAGACATACGACCAGTGCCACAACATTCTCATCGACGGCATCACAGTGGACAGCAAGTCCTACTGGAACAACGACGGCATCGACATCGTTGACAGTGAGGACGTGGTCATCCGCAACTGCTACATCGATGCTGCCGACGACGTGTTCTGCTTCAAATCCCACTCTCACGACCATATGTGCAGGAACGTGCTTCTCGAAAATTGCGTGGGACGTTCAAGCGCCAACGGAGTCAAGTTCGGCACCGTATCAAAGGGAGGGTTCAAGAACTTTACCATCAGGAACATAACCATCTTCGACACCTACCGTTCCGCTGTCACCTTCGCTGCGGTTGACGGCGCCGAGATAGAGAACATTACCGTTGACGGACTCAGAAGTTACCACACTGGGAACGTTATTTTCCTCCGCACCGGAAAACGCTGGAACAAGATAACGTCGATGGGCCTCAGCGAGAAGGACCGCAAGGATGTGCGCAACAAGCAGCCTTATATGCGCAACATAGTCATAAAGAACGTCTATGCCGAAGTTCCCGCCGACAAACCGGACGCAGGCTACAATTATGAGGGTCCCATCGAGGATCTTCCCCGCAACGTATCCCCCGCCATCATCTGCGCGGGCATTCCGGACTGCAAGATTGAAAACGTTCTCCTCGAAAACATTGAAATCGTGGTTCCCGGTGCAGGCAACCCCCTCTATGCATACAGAGGGACAAGCGCAGAGGAACTTGAGGCCATTCCCGAGATGATAGACTATTATCCCGAATTCTCACAATGGAAGGAACTTCCCGCCTGGGGAGCATACCTCCGCCACGTGAACGGCATCATATTCAAGAACGTCAGCATCAAGGCCGAGGCTCCCGACTATCGTCCCTGCATCGTAACGGACGACGTCCAGGATCTCAGCATCGACGAAAAACAGTTTGAAGGAATCGTAACCAACAAGACCACAAAGAAATGAAAAGAATAATTGCTATAACATTGGGCCTTATGATTGCAATGCAGTCATTTGCCGTTGATTACATGGCCACCGTGTGGGGAGCGAAAAGTGACGGAATCACGGACAACACAGGTTCCATCCAGAAGGCCATCGACTTTATCAGCGAGCACGGCGGCGGCACGCTTTCCATCTATGTAGGACGTTACGTCACCGGCGCCATCGAACTCAAGGACAACGTGACCCTCTATCTCGGTGAAGGCTGCGTGCTTGTCGCTCCCGTCAATTATTACGCATACAAGGGCGCTCCCGCCCTCATATGGGCGAAGGATGGCAAGAACATAGCCATTACCGGCAAAGGCGTCATAGAACGCCGCGTAAAGGGGCTTGAGGCCAGTGTCAGAAATCAGGAATCCAAGGGTTTCCTTCCCTCAGGCACGGTCATTCCAGAAGTATTCAGTTTTGAAAATTGCACAAATGCCACTGTCGGAGACGAAATCAAGGTCATCAACGACACCGCAGCTTCCACACAATACAACAGACAGTAATTATGAAGAAACTTATAATATTCGCTATCAGCATTCTGGCTGTTATGCCCCTGAGCGCCAGGGACTACTATGCCTCCGAATTCGGCATCAAGTCAAACGGTACGACGCTCAACACCACCTCCATTCAAAAAGCAATCGATTTCATCAGCGAGCAGGGTGGCGGAAGGCTCTGTTTCAAAGTCGGGCGTTACCTCACAGGCACCATCCATATCAAGTCCAATGTAACCATTGATTTGGGCGAAGGCGCCGTTCTGGTCGGTTCCCCCAATCCCTATGACTACGACAAGGTTGACTGGGCTCCCGCGTTCATCGCTGCGGAGAACGCCGAGAATATCGCCATCACAGGTCTCGGAGTCATTGACGGCAACGGCCGCGAAGTTGCGAACAACTTCCTCGCCCAGGTGGCGGCGGGATTTATCAAGGACCCCCTCAAGCTCGGCCGCGTGGCAGACCGCCCGCACGGTATTCTTCTCGTCAACTGCAAGAACGTGCTTGTGGAAGGTATCAATGTACGCAGCGCAGCCTGCTGGACCTTCACCGTTGACCGCTGCACAAATCTGCACATCAACAAGGTTACCGTTGACAGCCGCGCTTTCTGGAACAACGACGGCATCGACGTGGTGGACTGCAAGGATGCCGTGATTGAGAATTGCTTCGTCAACGCCGCGGATGACGGCATCTGCCTGAAGTCCCACAAGGCACAGTACTGCGACGACAACATCATCGTACGCAACAATGTAATAACCTCCAGTGCCAGCGGCATCAAGTTCGGCACCTTCGGAGTAGGCGGATTCCGCAACATCCAATGCATCAACAACACCGTTTACGACACTTTCCGCTCGGCCATCGCAATAGAGTCCGTTGACGGAGGCGTAACGGAGAATGTCCTTGTCGACGGCCTCAAGTCTCTCAATACAGCCAATCCTATCTTCCTCATCGTAGGACAGAGAAGGGGCGCGAACAAGAGCTCCATGGAGAACGTCACAATCAGGAACGTCTATGCTGAGGTTCCCGTCGACAAGCCCGACTACGGTGTGGATTACGAAGGCCCTACCCTTGAGGATATGCCCCGTAACGTAGGTCCCTGCGTCATCGTAGGCCTCAAGGATCAGACCGTGAAGAACGTCACCATAGAGAACGTTGAAATCAAATTCCCCGGCGGTGGTGACCCCACATACGCCAAGGTAGGCACCAACGAACTCGACAAGGTCCCTGAAATGCCCACCGCATACCCCGAATTCAGCCAGTTCAAGGAACTTCCCGCCTGGGGATTCTGGATCCGTCACGCCGAGAACGTATGCTTCAGGAATGTCAAGCTCAGCGCCGCGGCGAAGGACTACCGTCCCGCTGTGGTAATAGATGATGTGGCGAATTCCGACCTGCGTGGCATCAAGGCCGAGGCTCCTCAGCTGAAGGGCAGGATTTTCCAGGCAAAGAACTGCAAGAACATTAAAAAATAAATGAAAAGATTCCTTTTTCTGTTGTCCGCATTGGTGGTGTGCATTTCGCTTGATGCAGAAGTTCCCTGGCGGGCCAAATGGATTACAAAATCCCAGAATACGGCCTGCACCAATTCGTGGACAGCATACCGCAAGGACTTTGACATCAACGGCGTGCCTTCTTCAATGAAGGCGCGCATTGCTACCGACACCAAGTACTGGATGTGGATCAATGACAGTCTGGTGGTGTTCGAAGGCGGCTTGAAACGTGGTCCAAGTCCTGCAGATACATACTATGATGAGGTGGAGATAGCCCCTTATCTGAAAGAAGGGAGCAACTACATAGCCATCCTTACCTGGTTTATGGGAAAGGCCGGTTTCAGTCACCAGAGCAGCGGTTCCACCGCACTTCTTTTTGACGCATACGGCTCTGACGGCACACTCATACTTTCAGACATGAGCTGGAAAGCATCCGAATACAAGGCCTACTCCACGGCTGAAGGTCCTGTGCCGAATTACAGGCTGCCGGAAAGCAACATATGCTTCGATGCCAGAAAGGAATTCAAAGACTGGAACACAAGCGCATTCGAGGGCAGACTCGGAATCCCTAACCTGACATCCTACCACGTCGGCGGAGCGCCTTTCGGCAAACTCGTAAAACGTCCAATCCCCCTCTGGAAAGATTACGGGATGAAAGAATATGAGAGCGTACGCCAGTCCGGCGACACACTCATCTGCAAACTTCCCTACAACTGCCAGCTAACCCCCTGGCTGAAAGTGGACGCTCCTGAAGGCAAACTCATCCGGATGGAGACCGACCACCGCATTGTGACCAAAGTCGAATGCGTCAGGGCGGACTACATCACAAAAGAGGGCGTTCAGGAATATGAAAGCCTCGGATGGATGAATGGAGAGGAAATGCGTTACATAGTGCCGGAAGGGGTCAAAGTTCTCGGACTGAAATACCGGGAAACCGGTTACGACTGCGACTTCGCCGGTTATTTCCATTGTGATGACGGATTTCTCAACGAATACTGGCAGAAGGCGGTCCGCACGCTTTATGTATGCATGCGTGACACTTATTACGACTGCCCGGACAGGGAAAGAGCCCAATGGTGGGGGGATGAAGTGAATGAGCTGGGGATGGCCTTCTATGCCCTCTCACGTTCATCAGACCGTCTGGCCCGCAAGGGAATGCTGGAATTATGCAACTGGAGTTTCGATGACGGTGCAATGCATGCACCCGTCCCTGCATCCAATTACTTCTGTGAACTTCCGATGCAGATACTGGCATCGGTCGGCTGGTACGGATTCCACAACTACTGGTTATACAGCGGAGACGACAGTGTGATTCCTGAGGTTTACGAAGCCGTGCACAGGTATCTTCACGAAACATGGAGGCTCGACGGGAACGGGCTGCCCATATACCGCAAGGGCGGATGGGACTGGCCCGATGCCGGAGAGAACTGTGATGCAAATGCCCTGCTGGTGCCCTGGTATTATCTTGCCGTCAAAGGTGAAAAGGCCTTTGCCGAGCAGCTGGGCAAAACGATGGACGTCAGGGAGGACGAAGCCATCATGAACAGGATATACAAAAGCTATAACTCGCTGTATTGGAACGGTGTCGAATACCGCTCCGAAAGTTTTACTGGAAGTCCCGATGACAGGGTGCAGGCCATGGCGGTTGTTTCGGGTCTGGCCGCGCCGGACAAATATCAGGCGATTTCCAAGATACTTTCAGAACAGTATCACGCCACAACCTATATGCAAAGGTACGTTCTGGAAGCTCTGTTCATTATGGGAAAGACAGATGAAGCTATCGGCAGAATGCATAAGCTATACCCTACCGTTATGAAAGACAGCTGCAGCACCTTATGGGAACACTGGAATTACGACGGCAGCTGCAACCATGCGTGGACCGGCGGTGCAATCATCGAAATGGGGCGCAAGATAGCGGGCATAGAACCTCTTGAACCGGGCTTCAGAAAATTCAGTGTCAATCCTCAGTTGGGCAAGCTCAAAAAAGTGGAATCCCGGGTTGAAACCATCTATGGTCCCATAGAGATTTCCGTAGCACGCAATGGCCGTTTTCACGAACTGGAATTGCTTGTTCCCGACGGCACAAGCGCCGAGATTGTAGAGTTGGGCAAGACTGTGACTTTCGGCCCCGGAAGGCATCATTATATGTCCAAAATCGGGATAAAAGCAAGATAACAAAAATGTTATAACGTATTACATTTTTGTTTTATTAACTAAATACTAATGGATAATGAGGAAATATCGGTCTTTCGTTCTATGCTTGATGTTTGCACTGCTTCCTGAGCTTCCGCTATCCGCCGAATGCCCGGAAATACAGAATTGCAGAATAGTCGAAGGCATCCCGGACTATGTTCCTTCTGCCGAAAACCTGCAGGCAAGGCAGGATTTCCAGGATGCCAGATTCGGCATCTTCATCCATTGGGGCGTTTACAGCATGCTGGCCGACGGGGAATGCATCATGAATGACAAGGGCATCCCGTTCAGGGATTACTCCACCCTTCCGGGAGGATTCTATCCGTCCGGGTTCAACGCCTCGGAATGGGTAAGCGCAATCAAGGATTCCGGAGCGGGATATATTACATTCACTTCACGTCACGTTGATGGATTTTCCATGTTCAGAAGCGGAGCTTCCGGATACAACATCGTTGATGCCACTCCGTTCGGGCGTGACGTGGTTGGAGAATTGGCAGAAGAATGCGGCAGACAGAATATCCGCCTTCATTTCTATTATTCCCTGGCAGATTGGGGACGGGAGGATTATCCGGCCGGGGTAATGAACTCCTGCCCCAAAGATCCCGCAGAGTACGATTTCCCGCATTATCTGGATTTCATATGCTCCCAATTGAATGAACTGCTGAGCAATTACGGCCCCGTAGGATGCATATGGCTGGACTGCGATTGGGATCATATACGCAAACCGGCTCCCGGTGAAAAAGCAGTTGTTGACTTCGACTGGCAGTACAACAGGATTTACAGCCTGATCCACGACCTCCAACCATCCTGCCTTGTTGGCAATAACCACCATCGGGAAAGCATCCCCGGTGAAGACATACAGATATTCGAAAGGGACGTGCCCGGTGAGAATTCCTCCGGTTTCAGCAGGACATCCTACGTCAGCCAGTCGCTTCCGCTCGAAACCTGCCAGACGATGAACAGGAGCTGGGGTTATTGCATTAAAGACAAGGATTTCAAAAGCACGGCAGAACTGATCAGACTTCTCGTACGCACTGCGGGCAGGAATGCGAATCTCCTTCTTAACGTCGGTCCGCAACCGGACGGAAGGTTTCCGGCGGAGTCCCTCGAAAGGCTTTCCGAAATCGGAGTTTGGATGAGAGCCAATGGAGATGCTATCTACGGCACTAGAGCAACGCTTCTTCCTCCACAGGAATGGGGTGTTCTCACGCACAAGGACAACAGATTGTTTCTCCACGTCACGGACAAACCGGAAACCGGCATGGTAACGCTGCCCTTCCCCGTCAAGCCCCGGATTGTCAGGTCTTTCGCGTCAGGCAATACTTTGAAATTCAAAAAAGGGAAAAACAGTTTCTGCGTTTTTCTTCCCGAAGAAGCGGACTGTACAACGGACTATATCGTGGAAATCATTACTGACTGATTGAAAACATATCCTAATCAATCTCCACACTTACCTTCGACCAATCCGCCTGTCCCGCGACCGGCGGATTCTTTTTTGCAACGCAGACGACGATCCCGGCCGCTTCCGGGAAGGAAGCCTTGACAGCACGTGCAATCCTCCCGGCCACGTGTTCAAGAAGATTCGACGGTACGGCCATCTCACGGGCCACAATGTCATAGACGGCTCCGTAATCCAGAGTATCGGCCAGGTCATCACTCTCCGAGGCTTTCTGCAAGTCATATCTGCAGCTGAAATCCACCACAAAGAGATTCCCGTTCTCCCTTTCCTCCGGCAGGCATCCGTGGAATGCCTCGAAGCGCATTCCCGTCAATTCAATGATTCCTTTCATATTCCTTGAGAGCCACGACAGCCTGCGGCGACAGAATCAGGATGGCAATCACGTTAATCCAGGCCATCGATCCGACTCCTATGTCGGCGAGGGCCCATACCAAGCCGGATTCATTGAGCGAACCGAAGATGACGGCAGAGAAATACAAAACGCAGAAACAGCGCTTCGCAAGCTTGATCCGGTTTTTCCTGCCGTCGAAAAGAAACACGAAACTTGATTCCACGTAAAAATAATATGCAAGAGTCGTGGTAAAAACGAAAAAGGCCATCGCAATCCCGACAAAAATTCCCCCCACCGGCCCGATGGCCGAGCAGATTGCAGACTGCGTGAACGAACTGAAATTTGCTCCGATTTCCGGCGCATTCGCCACAAGCACTTCCCCGGTTGTCTTATCAACCACATTATACATCCCCGTTGTAATTATCATAAGGGCTGTAGCCGTGCATACGAACAGGGTATCGACATACACGGAAAAGGCCTGGGCCAATCCCTGTTGAGCAGGATGTTCCACACTCGCCGCGGCGGAAGGTATGGCTCCGGTCCCCTGGCCTGCCTCATTGGAGAACACTCCGCGTCTGACACCCATGGCAATGGTTGATCCCAGAATGCCTCCGCATACCGGATTGATGCCGAACGCTCCCTCGAAAATACTTTGGAATGCACCGGGGACCGCTCTCCAATTGATTGCAACAACCACAATCGTCAGCAGAATATAACCGACTGCCATGAACGGCGTGACAATTCCGGCAACTCTGGCGATACGTTTTGCGCCCCCGACAACAACAAGTCCCAACAACAGCGCGAGAACAATGCCACTTATGGCACTTGAGATTCCGAATGCATTAGTCATCGCACTTGACATCCCGTTTGACTGGATTGTAGTGGCAAACAATCCGCAACCGATTATCGTCAATATTGCGAAAAACACGGCAAGCCACTTGCACTTCAATCCATTTGCTATGTAGAATGCAGGACCTCCGCGGAAAGCATCGCCGAATCTGACCTTATAAAGCTGCGCCAGCGTCGATTCCGTGAATGCGCTGGACGCCCCAAGAAATGCCACTATCCACATCCAGAACACGGCTCCGGGACCGCCGAAAGCGATTGCCGTGGCCACACCCATAATATTGCCTGTTCCCACACGTCCGGAAAGCGCTATGCAGAATGCCTCAAAGGAACTTATCGAACCGGATTTCTTTTCCTTGAAATTAAAAAGACTCCGGAACATAAGCCCGAGCCTGCGCACCTGCACGAATCTTGTCCTTATCGACAGATAAAGGCCGGCGCACACAAGGAGAACCACCAAAACGGGGCTCCATATCACATCATTGACATCCCGGATAAATTTCTCCATACGAAAGAATCCTGCGAATTTACATAAAATTACCCCTAATCTCAAGGGTTTTGTTTAACTTTGAAACGTTTTATCAATTCCCTCTAATTTATGGATATCCATACCGGCAACGAAAGAATTGCCTTTGTCGATTACATCAGGGTAACAGCCTGCTTCCTTGTGATGCTGGTGCACGCCAGCGAGAATTTTTACGCGGCGGACGCATCGGGTCTTGCAGGAAACGTTTCGATGCTGGCAAACGAGGCCAACCGTTTCTGGGTTGCGTTTTATGACGGAACCCTCGGACGAATCAGCGTGCCTCTGTTCATGTTGATCAGCGCTTTTCTTCTCGTTCCCGTCAAACAGGGCGTCTCCCTGTCTCAATTCTACAGGCGCCGTTTCCTGAAGATTATCCCTCCGATGATTGTTTTTATGCTCCTCTACACCTTCCTGCCCCTGCTTTGGGGACAGATGACACCGGAGCAGTCATTGAACGACTTCAGGCATCTGCCATTCACATTCCCGTCAATGGCCGGTCATCTCTGGTTCATGTATCCTCTGATTTCGTTATATCTCATCATTCCTGTCGTATCTCCCTGGCTCGAGAAAGCATCCGCAAAGGATGAAAGGATTTTCATTTACATTTTTCTCCTCTCCACGGCCGTCCCGTGGCTGACCAGATATGTCAGTTCCGATCTTTGGGGAACCTGCTTTTGGAATCCCTATTTCAATATGCTTTACTACTGCTCCGGATATCTCGGATACCTTGTCCTGGCGCACTACATAAGATTCCATCTGAACTGGAGCCGTTCCAGAAAACTGGCAGTCGGAAGCATATGCCTCGCCGTCGGAGCCCTTTTCACCGGATGGTCATTCTGGCACGCCGGCGTGCCCGGCAGAATCATAGAAAAGCCAATGCTCGAATGGGCATGGGAATTCTGCACACCCAACGTAGTCTGCGCCACTTTTGGAGCCTTCCTGCTTTTCACCTGCATACGCAGGAAAGAAGCGCCTGCATGCATCACTTCCCTTTCCAAGCTGTCTTTCGGCATGTATCTGATGCACCTGTTCTTCCTCAGCAACATCGCTCCCCTCTTCGTCAATGGGGACCAGGCAAACCCCCTGATACCGGTGTATCTTGCAATTCCCTGCATAGCGGTTCTGACGTTCATCTGCAGCGCAGTCACGACCAAACTCATATCTCACATTCCGGGGAGCAAATGGATTATCGGAGCTTGAACGTTACCAGATTAAAATGAATAATCGAATGTCGGACAGAAGAATCATCCTATCTTTCATCCTGCTGCTTTTCGGGGTTTCCTTATGGGCACAACTCCCCCGCAGCCGGGAGTTTCATGAGAAATACAAGCTTTCCGAGGCAGTTGTATTCAGCCGTCACAATATCCGGGCGCCATTGTCCTCCCCAGGCAGCTTCATAAGCGGCATCACCCCTTACACCTGGCATGATTTCGGAGTCAATACCGCAGAGCTGACTATGAAAGGAGGGGTTCTCGAGACCATAAACGGACAGTTCTTCCACAAATGGGTAGTCAGCGAGGGGCTCTTTCCTGAAAATGCGGTTCCCTCGGATGACGAACTCTATGTCCTCGCCAACAGCATGCAGCGCACCATTTCGACTGCAAGGTATTTCTCTGCGGGATTCATGCCCATGAAAACGGTGACGGTCAATCACGAAGGCAGCTTGTACACCATGGATCCTCTCTTCTCGCTGGCTCCCGGCAAGGATATTACAGATGCCGGGTGGGAGCAGATAAAGGCGGAATATGAAGCGGCATACAGTGCCGAAGACATCCGCAATGCCAGCCGTAATCTGCAGGCGGGCTATGATCTGCTGGCAGGGATTCTTGACATAAAGAATTCCGAAGCATACAAAGAAGGCTTTTTCACAGGATTCGACAATCATAACAGCATCGTGGTTTTTCCTGATGGTAACGAACCGCATATGACTGCCACGCTCAACGAAGCGTCTGCAGCCGTCGATGCCCTGCTCCTGCAATATTATGAGGAAGCGGACCCCAAAAAAGCGGCCTTCGGCAAAGAACTTACCACAGAAGAATGGCAGATGCTGACGCAAATCATTGCCGTGCGAGACGAGATACGTTTCTCATCTCCCTTTATTCAGCATTACGTCTCGCAGAAACTGCGTGATTATATCGCAGATGCCTTGCTTACCGAGGGTCGTAAGTTCACTTTCATATGCGGACACGACACCAACATACTGAATATCCTGAAAGCCATGCATACCAGGAAGTATTCCACCCCTGATGCCATAGAGATCGGGACGCCCATCGGCAGCAAGATTGTGTTTGAAAAATGGACAGATTCCGAAGGCAATGCATACGTTGGAGTAAATCACGTTTATCAGACAGTCAGCCAGTTGCGGAACAACACTCTTCTCGATTTGGACACGCCGCCCAACATCATCCCGCTGCAATTCGAAGGCCTGGAGGCCAATGAGGACGGTTTATATCCACTCGGAGAAATGATTCAACGGCTTACGGAAAGTGCCGTAAACAAATAAATACGTACCCGGAATGTTTTTGAAAATATCATTGCTAGTCATCTTCTTCGCTGTAATGGTCAGCGTAGGAATCATATGCCGCAAAAGTGCGGGCAACGTACAGGGATTTGTCCTCGGAAGCCGCAACGTCGGTTCGTGGCTGACGGCATTCGCCTTCGGAACCTCCTATTTCTCGGCAGTGATATTTGTCGGCTATGCCGGCCAGTTCGGATGGAGATTCGGCCTGGCCTCCACCTGGATAGGAATCGGAAATGCACTTATCGGATCCCTTCTCGCCTGGCGTGTCCTCGGCAGGCGGACAAGATTGATGACGCGTCACCTCGGATGCTCTACCATGCCGGACTTCTTTGGAAAGAGATATGGCTCAAATGCTCTGAAGACAGCGGCATCAATCATCGTCTTTGTTTTTCTGATTCCTTACACGGCATCTCTGTACAACGGTCTTTCCCGGCTTTTTGAGATGGCATTTCACATAGACTACGTCTGGTGTGTGGTCGGAATGGCAGTTTTAACGGGCATTTATGTGATTGTAGGAGGATATATGGCCACTGCCGTGAATGACTTCATCCAGGGGCTTATCATGCTCGCCGGAATAGTTGCGGTCATAGTTGCCGTCCTCCAGGGCAACGGCGGATTCACGACTGCCGTTTCAAGGCTTTCGCAACTGCAGGCAGAAAGCGCTCCTGAACTGAACGGAGCCTTTGTTTCCTTTTTCGGGCCGCAGCCCCTCTATCTTCTCGGAGTGATTCTCCTGACATCCCTCGGCACCTGGGGTCTTCCCCAAATGGTCGGAAAGTTCTATGCCATACGTGATGAAGCGGCAATCACAAAGGGAACATTCATTTCCACGGTATTCGCCTTCGTGGTCGCCGGAGGGTGTTACTTTCTCGGCGGATTCGGCCGGCTGTACGGCAACGCAATAGAATACACCGCCTCAGGCACTCCCGTGTATGACAGCATAATTCCATCCATGCTGGGATCTCTTCCCGACATTGTCATCGGAATCGTCATAATGCTTGTCCTTTCCGCATCGATGTCCACCCTTTCATCCCTGGTCCTCACGTCCGGATCAACCCTTACACTTGACATCATCGTCCCCGCAAAACGCAATGGAATGAAAGAGAAAGCTCAGTTGAGATGCATCCGCCTGCTTGTCCTGTTCTTCATCGCCGTTTCATCGGCAATCGCCATAATCCAGGCGAGGAGTTCCGTCACCTTCATCGCCCAATTGATGGGGATATCCTGGGGAGCGCTTGCCGGTGCATTCCTGGCTCCGTTCCTCTATGGCTTGTACAGCAAGCGCACGACACGACTGTCCGTCTGGGTCAGTTTTGCATCGGGAGTCATTGTCATGAGCCTCTGTATGTTCTGCACCTTTACCGGAAAAATTTTCATCAGTCCCTTCTTCACCTCCCCCATCAACGCCGGAGTCCTCGCTATGATACTCGGACTGATACTTGTCCCGGCAGTGAGTCTTTTCTCAAAGGTCGGTGATAAGGAAGCCGTCAGCCGGATGTTCAGCTGCTATGAGCACAAGGTGACGGTAAGCGCTTCCACAGCCCTCAGCCAGACAAACGAAGAGCCCCAGGCCGAATAAGAAAGACGTCTACAGTCCTGCCCACCCGGAGCGGATGAACAAGGTCTGGCGGATTGCCAGCTTTTGTCCAGATAATCGGAAAAACTCAAGCGTAAATGATGCCTGTTTACTCGGCCTAATCTAAGTTGTCTTCAGTTATAGCAGTGTCTTTAAACAGATGAATGGGAACTTTATCAGTCGGAAGCCTGAAGATTTTTCCTGGACGCCGTCCAGTCCATAAATAAGCCGGCTTTCGTGGACGGACGCATCATTTTCAGCATCCCATCCATGAAAAAGTCCTAATTTATGGATGGATTGAGAAAAATCAGCG
>JAZLLN010000012.1:0-2361 GCA_045598165.1 Candidatus Cryptobacteroides sp. | reverse complement strand
GCAGGTCAGATATTTGCCGGACAGTCACCGAATTACAATTATTTTGTAATCAATCCTAGCGATGTCAGCCGCAGAAGCTATCCTACAGTGTGGAAACTCGGTCCATATCGTACCAACACTTCAGGCACAGGCCAGCCTAACGCCGGCTCTACCCGTCCGTTCAACCTTGCCAAGTTCTCAGAGTTCTACTTCATTGCAGCTGAGGCTGCAGTAAAGGGAGCCTCAGGTGACATGTCCGCCCGTGACCTTATAAACGTCATCCGTGCAAGAGCAGGTAAGTGGGAGTACAACAACAACTTCGAGTATCCTATGTCCGCTGACTACAGCGCTGAGCTCGTAGCTGCTACCCCTCAGACCATCACTATCGACTTCCTCCTTGACGAGCGTCTGCGCGAGTACTGCGGTGACGGCTTCCGCTGGTTCGACCTTGCACGTACCCAGACCTGGGAGAAGCGTGCCGGGGTGTATCATATCAAGGGAGCTGGAAAGGACGATATCAAGGCAGGTGTCCAGGAATTCAAGCGCGACATCCAGCCGAAGGACTATCTGTTCCCTATCCCTCAGGGACAGCTTGACAGCATGCAGATGGATGATGATGAAAAGGCAAAGTACCAGAACCCTGGATATCCTACCAACTAGGAATAATGTAATTGGTTAGTTGGTTCTTATTCCTTAACTTTATTTGGGGCGTCCGAGATTTCGGATGCCCTTTTTTTGTTGTTATTTAAGATTTTTTTGTACCTTTATGCACTTAATTTAATCACTGAAATTATAATTATTACAATGTATTCACTTGGTATTGATATCGGATCATCGTCCATAAAGGTATCTCTTCTGGACATTAACAAGGGCGTGTGCCTCAGTTCTTCAACAAATCCTAAGACAGAAATGCCTATTTCCGCTCCTGAGAAAGGCTTCGCCGAGCAGGATCCTGAAATGTGGTGGAAGTATATCTGCGAAGGCATCGAGGACATCGGTACACAGTGCGACCTTACAAAGGTTGTATCCATCGGTATCACTTACCAGATGCATGGACTCGTGGCTGTCGACAAGGACGTAAAGCCTCTCAGAAAGGCTATCATCTGGTGCGACTCCAGAGCTGTAGGCATCGGTGCGGAAGCTCTCGAGAACATCGGTTATGACAAGTGCATGACACATCTTCTGAATTCTCCTGGCAACTTCACAGCATCAAAGCTTGCATGGGTGAAGCGGAACGAGCCGTCCCTCTACAAGCGCATCTGGAAGTTCATGCTTCCTGGCGACTATGTGGCATACCGCCTCTCCGGCGAAGTCGCCACCACAGAGACCGGTCTTTCAGAGCAGATCCTCTGGGACTTCAAGGACGGCTGCAGGGCTGATTTCGTAGCAGACTACTATGGCATTTCCCCTTACCTCTTCCCTGACATCGTTCCTTCCATCGGTGTTGCCTGCCGCACTTCCATGGAAATCCAGAACCTTCTCGGCATCCCTGCCGGCACACCTATCTCCTACAGGGCCGGTGACCAGCCGAACAACGCATTCTCACTCAACGTACTCAACCCTGGTGAAATCGCCGCGACCGGCGGAACCTCCGGCGTTGTATATGGCGTTACCGATGTCCCTAAGGCTGACGCCGCTTCACGGGTGAACACATTCCTCCACGTGAACAACACAGCCAAGGACCCTAGACTCGGAGTCCTCCTCTGCATCAACGGTACCGGCATCATGAACTCCTGGATCCACAGGAACGTCACTCCTAACCTTAACTATAACGAGATGAACACCCTGGCCAAGACCGCTCCTGTCGGCTCCGACGGTCTCCTTGTCCTCCCGTTCGGAAACGGTGCGGAGCGTGTCCTCGTGAACCGCTGCGTGGGCGCAAAGCTTGCTGGGATCGACCTCGTTCGTCATTCCACAGCCCACATCCTCCGCGCTACCCAGGAAGGTATCGCGTTCTCATTCCGCTACGGTATCGACATCATGAAGAACCTCGGACTTGAGCCTAATGTAATCCGCGCCGGAAAGGCCAACCTTTTCCTCAGCCCTCTGTTCCGCTCAACCCTCGCCACCTTGTGCGACGCGAAGATCGAGCTCTACAACACCGACGGTGCTCTCGGAGCAGCCCGCGGCGCAGCTCTCGGAGCCGGTTTCTATGCCAATGAAGCCGAGGCCTTCGCCACCCTCACCGAGGTCGGCGTCATCGAGCCTGAGGCCGAGTGGAAGGCAGCCCTCGAGGAGAGTTACTCACATTGGAAAGAAAATATCTAACAACATAAAACAACTAATCAATTTTCACAATTATGGCAAAAGAATATTTCCCACAGATCGGTAAGATTCCTTTCGAGGGCAAAGACTCAAAGAATCCTCTCGCATTCCATTATT
>JAZLLN010000011.1:0-2492 GCA_045598165.1 Candidatus Cryptobacteroides sp. | reverse complement strand
CGCAGGATGCTGAAGAATGTGTCAACGATACATACGCGAGCGCATGGAATACTATGCCGCCTCATCGCCCTTCCATCCTTTCGACCTTTCTCGGAAAGATCACGCGCCAAATCTCTATTGACCTATGGAGAAAGTACAGCGCCGAAAAGCGCGGCAGCGGCGAGATGAATCTGGTTCTTGACGAGCTGGAGGACTGCGTTTCTGATTCAACGGACGTAGAATCGGTCATTGAGCAAAAAGAGATGGCTCGATTCATCCGAGAATTTTTGGATACGCTTTCTGTAACAGAACGACGAGTCTTTCTCAGGCGGTATTGGTATATGGATTCTATTGCCGACATCGCGCTGGATTATGATTTTTCGGAAAGCAAAATCACTTCCATGCTGCACCGTACCCGCAAGAAACTGCGCGAGAAACTTGAAAGCGAGGGCTATCATGAAAAAAGAGCAAATCGTTGATATGATCGGTGAAGCTCCCGATCAATATGTAAAAGATGCAAAGGAATACAAGAAAAAGCGCCGCCGTTCCCGGTGGCCAAAGTGGGTTGGAGGTATCGCAGCAGTATTGGCGATAGCATTGCTTGTGACCAATATGCCCGGAATCCCTCTGATTGTTTCTGCGCAGGCAGTCAGCTTGGCATCGGAATCCCGGAAGATGGAACGTCCGAAAAGCGGAAGCGATTCTGAGCTGTTTGATAACTGGATGGCACAGCAGAAAGCAAGAAACACACTGGTGGAAACAGCTCGTTCACCGATTGCCGACTTCTCAGGACTTGTTTCAGGTGAAATACTTTCCGGTGTAGATGGCACCAATCGTGTTTGGTCGCCTGTCAATGCCTATATCGCACTTGCCATGACCGCAGAACTCACAGGCAGTGAGACACAGGCACAAGTGCTGGATATTCTCGGAGCAGCCGATACAGAAGAACTCCATAGCCGCATCAGCGCCGTATGGGAAGAAATCTATGAGGATAACGGCAAGGAGATCAGCGTCCTTGCTAACTCTCTGTGGCTGGACGATGATGTGGAATATGTGCAGGAAAAGATGGGCTCCATCGCATACGATTATTATGCGTCGGTGTATCAGGGAGATCTCGGGAGCGATAAGACGAACCGGGCGATGACGAATTGGATGCGGAATCAGACCGGAGGACTTCTCAAAGACCGCACACAGAAATGCCAGCTGGAACCGAAAGATCAAGTGCTTGCCATTGCGTCTACGATTTATTTTCAGTCCAAGTGGGCAGATGAATTCAATGCTTCCGATAACACGCATGGGGTATTCCATGCTGTCACCGGAGATACAGAAGCCACCTTCATGAACAAGAAGGAATATCATATGAACTACTATTGGGGTGAAGATTACGGTGCTGTTCAGATGTACCTTGAAAATGGTTCATCAATGTGGTTCATTCTTCCGGATGAGGGTAAGACAGTTGATGATGTACTGGCAAGTAATGAGTACATGGAAATGGTTACGCAGGCTTCAGATGTTCCCGATGAAGAATCCAATCACAAATGGATGAAGGTCAACCTTACTGTTCCTCAGTTTGATGTTTCGGCAAGCACCAATCTGAAAGATGCTTTGCAGGCAGCAGGACTTACAAATCTCTTTGAACTGTACGGAAATGACTTTTCTCCGTCCATTATCAAAGCAAACGAAAACGATGATCCTGTCTATCTCGACAGCATCAATCAGGACACCCGCGTGAAGATTGACGAAAAAGGCGTTGTTGCAGCCAGCTATATTGAATTGAATTTCGGCACAGGTACCGCCGAGCCGCCAAACGAGATTATTGATTTTGTTCTTGACCGACCTTTTGTATTTGCTGTCACCAAGAGCCAAATCCCGCTGTTTGTAGGTACGGTAAATACCCCGTGAAAATGCTTCAGCTCCCCATCATCGGTATCAGTGGTGGGGAGCCTTTCTATTTACAACATTTTTGGAGTTCTTTGAATCTGTTGGTATTCGTCAATAATGAATCTGTTTGTAACATTTCCATGAAGTCTATTGACTTTTTGAGTCTACTCGTGTAGACTGTAGTTGTAAAGTCTACCAGTGTAGACAAGGAGGCGCTGAATATGGAAATTCCGAAGATTCACGAAGGCGAATACCGTTTCTGCCTGATAATGTGGGAGAACGAACCCATTACTGCTGCCCAGCTTGCAAAACTGTGTCAGGAGCAGTTGGGCTGGAAACGGACTACGACCTATACCATCATCAAACGTCTCAGTGAACGAGGCATATTGAGCAATGACAGTGGTATAGTCACTTCTCTCATTTCAAAAGATGACGCGCAAGCATATGAAATAGATGAATTAGTGGAAAAGAAATTTGAAGGTTCTTTGCCGGCATTTATCGCCGCTTTTACGAAGCGGCAGGACTTGTCCGGCGATGAGCTTGACGAGGTGCAGCGTATGATCGACCGCATCCGGAAAGGCAGTGACTGATATGAGTGAATGGATAGCCAATTTCTTGGAGTGGCTTTTGGA
>JAZLLN010000010.1:0-57228 GCA_045598165.1 Candidatus Cryptobacteroides sp. | reverse complement strand
GGCAGAATGAAGCTGGCGAGGAACTCGAACTTTGTTGATGTGTTGTCTTCCATACTCCAAAGGTAAGGTCTTTTCATAGACAAACATACCTTGAAGTATATGTTTATGTCACATTATGCCACGGAAGTTTGCAAGTGACCCTGATTTTTCAGAAAAAATCGTATATTCGCAGGTTTTCACATAAACGAAAAAATTTAATTGCAATTATAATGACCTCAAAGGAAATCAGAAAGCAGTTCCTCGACTTTTTCGCTTCGAAGGGACATGTCATCGTGCCGTCCGCGCCGATGATAGTGAAGAATGACCCGACGCTGATGTTCACCAACGCCGGTATGAACCAGTTCAAGGATATTTTCCTCGGCAACTCAAAGGCTAAGTTTTTCCGCGCCTCGGACTCTCAGAAGTGTCTCCGCGTTTCCGGAAAGCACAACGACCTGGAGGAAGTCGGACACGATACATATCACCATACGATGTTCGAGATGCTCGGCAACTGGAGCTTCGGCGACTATTTCAAGACCGAAGCAATAGACTGGGCGTGGGAACTCCTGACCGAAGTTTACAAGATTGACAAGAGCCTCCTGTACGCTACCATTTTCGAAGGCTCCGACGAGTGCCCGCTTGACGAGGAGGCGAAGGCCGCATGGCTGAAGCATCTTCCGGAGGATCATATCGTTCTCGGCAACAAGCACGACAATTTCTGGGAAATGGGTGACACGGGTCCATGCGGCCCCTGCTCGGAGATACATATAGATATACGTACTCCCGAAGAGAAGGCCGACGGCACCCCCGGCCGAGACCACGTCAATAAGGACAATCCCCACGTGATAGAAATCTGGAACCTGGTGTTCATGCAGTTCGAGCGGAAGGCCGACGGGCATCTGGAGAACCTCCCCGCCAAGAACATCGACACCGGAATGGGCTTCGAGCGTCTGTGTGCCGTGCTCCAGGGCAAGAACAGCAACTATGACTCCGACGTGTTCTCCGGAATGCTGTCGAAGATAGGAGAGCTCTCCGGCCACAAATATGGTGAGAACAAGGAAGCGGACGTGGCCATGCGCGTCATCGCCGACCACATCAGGGCCATCAGTTTCTCCATCGCCGACGGCCAGCTTCCCAGCAACGTCAAGGCCGGTTACGTAATCAGGAGAATCCTGCGCCGCGCCGTCCGTTACGGCTACACCTTCCTCGGATTGGACGAGCCCTTCCTCTGCCGTCTCGTGCAGCAGCTGGTTGATGATATGGGCGAGGCCTATCCCGAACTGACAAAGCAGCAGAACCTCATAGAATCAGTTATCCGTGAGGAGGAAATGGCGTTCCTCCGCACTCTGGACAGGGGAATCAAATATCTGTCAGAACATATGGGGGCCCTTAAGGACAGCACGGACAAGACGGTCCGTGGCGAAGACGCCTTCCTCCTTTATGACACCTATGGCTTCCCCATAGACCTTACCCAGCTGATTGCATCGGAGAACGGGTTCACGGTCGATATGGACGGATTCAACGTCGAGCTCCAGAAGCAGAAGGAGCGCGCACGCAACGCCACCGCGAATGAGTTCGGTGACTGGGCGGAGTACTGGCCCGGTGAGAGCAGTTTCCTAGGTTACGACAAGACGACCTGCACTGAGGTGCGTCTCCTGAAGCAGCGTACGGTGGTTCAGAAGAACAAGGAGATGCTTCAACTGGTGTTCGACCATACGCCGTTCTACGGTGAAATGGGAGGCGAGGTCGGCGATACCGGACGCATAATCAGCGAAGACGGAGAGGTGATAAGCATACTCAACACCGTCAAGGAAAACAACCTTACCGTGCACATTGCAGAGAAGCTGCCTCAGAACTGCCGTGGCTATTTCACCCTTGAGGTGGATGCTGACCGCAGGCAGAAGATAGCCAACAACCACTCCTGCACCCACCTGCTGGACCAGGCTCTCCGCGAGATCCTCGGACCCCACGTGGAGCAGAAGGGCTCTTTCGTCAGCGACAGGAGCTTCCGCTTCGATTTCTCCCATTATGAGAAACTCTCGGAAGAGCAGATACTTATGGTGGAAACCCGCGTGAATCAGATGATACGCAGCAATTATCCTCTCGAAGAGGTGAGGAAGGCCACTATGGAGCAGGCTAAGGAGATGGGTGCCATAGCCCTGTTCGGCGAGAAGTACGGAGACCGTGTACGTGTCGTGAAATTCGGCCCCAGCGTTGAGCTCTGCGGCGGCTGTCATACCAGCGCTACGGGCACCATCGGTCAGTTCAAGATAGTGAGTGAATCCGCCATCGCGGCGGGAGTACGCCGCATAGAGGCCGTAACGGCAGGATCCGCCGACCTGAGATTCCTCGGAATGGAGAGCACCATCAAACAGATGAAAGCCATGCTCGGCAATCCCGTGAATGTTGTGTCTGCGCTTGCGAGACTGTTGGAAGACAATGCGCAATACCGCAAGACTGCCGAGGAGGACGAGAAGAAGCGCGCATCCGTTCTGGCCGAGACGCTTGTCGCCGGCGCAAGGATAATAAACGGCATCAAAGTTGTGGAATATACCGAATCCAAGCGCAATCCCGTGCTCGTCCGTTCAGTTGCCGCTCTCGTGCAGAAGCAGACGGAGAATACGATATTTGCGGCAGCTTTCGCATTCGAGAACAAGCCCAACCTTATCCTTGCGTACTCGAATGACCTCGTGAAGGCGGGGCGCAACGCCGGTCAGACCATACGCGAAGCCGCAAAATGCATCCAGGGTGGTGGCGGCGGACAGCCTTCGATGGCAACGGCCGGCGGACGTGACGTCAGCGGGCTCGCAGCCGCCCTTGAGATAATGACAAAATAAGTGAAGAAACTTGACAGGTTCATACTGAAGGCTTTTCTGGGACCGTTTGCCGCGATCCTGCTGATAGTCGTGTTCATTCTGATGATGCAGTTCCTCTGGCTGTACATCGATGAGCTCGTCGGCAAGGGGCTGGACCTGACGGTGATTGCGGAGTTTCTCTTCTGGGGAGGCTGTACAATCCTTCCTCTGGCCCTTCCTTTGGCAACCCTTCTGTCATCGATGATGCTGGTGGGGCAACTGGCGGAGAACAATGAGCTCATGGCCATAAAGGCTGCGGGAATATCTTTGGCGAGGGTGTTCGTCCCTCTCGGCGTCACGGCGGCTGTCATAACCGTCGGCGCTTTCTTTTCCGGCAACAACCTTGTCCCGAAGGCGTACAACGAGATATACACTCTCAGGGATGATATCATCAACACCAAGGAGGAGATAAAGATTCCTTCGGGTACTTTCTATGACGGCATAGAAGGTTACATTATGCGCGTCAACGACCAGAATGATAACGGAATGATGTATGACGTGATGGTGTATGACCATACGGACAAGAAAGGCAACACGACTGTGACGCTTGCCGATTCATCCACCATACGCGTTTCGAAAAACAAGGACTATCTGACATTCACTCTATATGACGGTTCCAGCTACAAGGAAACCAATGTCAAGAATTATCAGGATACTACGCTTGACCTCCAGAGGATTGACTTTACGAGGCAGGAGCTCATAATTCCGCTGAAGAATTATTCTTTTGCCAAGTCCGATTCCAGCCGTTTCGGAGATCAGGTGAAATCCATGACCGTGGCGCAGCTGTCCTACCAGCGCGATTCCCTGAACAGGGAGACCGATGCCCTTTTCGACAGACATTATAAGCGTATGGGCCAGTCCTCATCCTTTACAGAGCGCAGTCAGCTGGATACGTCAGTGACAAAGATTCCGAGGGCGGATTTCTCCGACCCGAAATACCTTCGCTGGTCGTCGATCCAGGACAAGATTGATGCATACAACAGAGCCAGGAGTGCGGCTTCCAGGCTGTCGGGCGAGATTTATTCCATGAACAGCGACGTTTATGCGTTCAATTTCTATCTGAACCACACGAACATCGAGTTTATGAAGAAGTTCGCCCAGGCCCTGGCCTGTCTGCTTTTCTTCTTCATCGGAGCTCCTTTGGGCGCGATGATCAAAAAGGGTGGATTGGGGTCGAGCGCGATAGTGTCGGTGCTGTTCTTCCTGCTTTATTGGGTGATAGACATTTCAGGCACGAAACTGGCCCGCGACGGAGAGATGAATGCCTTCACCGGAGCCTTTATGTCGGCCTATGTGCTGGCTCCCATAGGAGCTTTCCTCACCTGGAAGGCGGTAAACGATTCCGCGCTTTTCAATTCAGACAGTGCGAAAAACTGGTTCAGAATGATTTGGAGCAAGATTTACAGATTCTTCCGCCCTGCACGCATAGTGTTTATGGGCACGCCCGAGTTTGCCGTTGCATCCTTGGATGCGCTGGTGACCCGGAAATATAAAGTGGTGGGAGTTGTCACTGTGGCCGACAAACCGAGTGGCCGCGGACTTCAGCTCAACGAGAGCGCCGTGAAGAAATATGCGGTCGCTCACAATATCCCCGTTCTTCAGCCGCTAAAACTCAAGGACCCCGAATTCCTGGCCGCTCTCAAGGCGTGGAAGGCGGATATGTTTGTCGTGGTGGCGTTCAGGATGTTGCCGGAGGAAGTGTGGAAGATGCCGAAAATGGGCACTTTCAACCTTCACGCCGCGCTGCTGCCCCAGTACAGGGGTGCCGCCCCCATCAACTGGGCTGTCATCAACGGCGAGAGAATGACGGGAGTCACCACCTTTATGATAGACAAGGATATCGATACGGGAGGCATCATATTCCGTCAGGAGTGCAGGATCGGACCGGAGGATACCGCAGGTGACGTTCACGACAGGCTTATGGCAATCGGAGCGGAACTGGTGCCCCAGACCGTGGAGGCTCTCATCCAGCATAACGTGGAAACCAGGGTTCAGCGTTCTTTCGTCCAGGGCTCCGAGGTTCTCAAGTCCGCTCCGAAACTTACAAGGGAACTGTGTGACAAAGACTGGACGGACAGCACCGAGCACATATATAACCTTGTCCGCGGCCTGAGTCCGTATCCCGCGGCGTTCACTACACTTTTCGGCACTGACGCCAAGGGACAGCAGATAAAGATATTCAAGGCGGAGAAACTGACTCTGCGCGGAGAACCGGGACAGGTGATGTCGGATGGAAAGACATATATGGCCATCGCCACGGCTGACGGCGCGATAGGCCTGAAGGACATACAGATAGCCGGAAAGAAGAGGATGGAAATCAAGGCGTTCCTCGCCGGTTTCCGCTCTCCGGAACAATACAGGTGCAGAAAGACAGATGCGCAGGTACTATAAATATAATCCCGAGACCTTGATGTACGAGGCGAAAGAGGAACCGAAAGTTCTTCGTGTACTTCGTGTTGTTCTGGGTGTGGCCGCCGCTCTGGCTCTTGTATGGGGTTATTATTTGTTCTATACCCGGGTGTTGGGACTGGAACTGCCCAAAACCGCTCTTCTGCGCAAATCGGTGATGAAAGTAGAGTCCGGGCTGGGAGTCATCAACAGGCAACTGGATTTCTATGACATTGCTCTCAGCGGCATTGAGGACAGGGACGACCGTGTCTATCGTTCTATTTTCGCCCTTGACAGTGTGGCCGTGGTCACTATGCCTGATCGCAGGGACATCGCCGCCAGGGCGGATTCCCTGTCGAAAAGGGTTGTACTCCGCTCCGAGTCCCTCGAGGAGGTGAGCCCCCTGGCCCGCACCGCCGGAGATATGGCATCTCACGTGCCCGCTGCACCCCCCATCTATCCGAAGAAGGGAAGCTATCATCTTTCCAGTCCGTTCGGATCAAGGACCGATCCGGTTTACGGCGGGGGAGAATTTCATCAGGGTCAGGATTTTGCCCTCAAGACGGGCAATCCGGTGTATGTGACGGCTGACGGTGTCGTTGAACTGGTGGATATAAAGTTCACCGGCTACGGCAACGAGGTAGTGGTCAATCACGGTTTCGGATACAAGACCCGTTATGCGCACCTCAGTACCATCGATGTTACCGAGGGGATGGAACTCAAGAGAGGGGATGTCATAGGCAAGGTGGGGCGCTCGGGGAAATCCACCGGGTCGCATCTTCATTATGAGGTGATATACAAGGGGTACAGAGTCAATCCCGCCAACTTTATGGACTTGGATATGCCTTTGGATGAATTCCAGGCTATGGTGGAGAAACGTCAGGTTGAGTCGAAATATACTGATGACCGGATGCCCACGACAATGGAAATTCTGAGAAGGAGGAGATAGCGGATGGGACGGAAGTATTTGATATACGATAAACTGAACCACAGTTTCAAGAATGCGACCCTGTCGGTATGGCGCTTGTTCGGCTTTGTGCTGAGAGTCTTTCTGGTCAGTGTGGCGTTCACCATTATCGGCTACGGACTGTTCGCCCTGATATTCAGTTCCGACACCGAGAAACGGCTGAAAAATGATGTAAAACGCCTGTCCGCCCTGTATGACAGACTTTCCGTCGAGGAGGAGAGGATAGGTGACGTGATCACCGGTCTCCAGCTCAAGGATGCATATATCTACGAGCAGGTTTTCCAGTCGGAGGCTCCCAATGTCGATCCTGTCGGCAATCTTGATTTCCTGTTCGGTTCGGATACAATCCCGGACAGGCATCTTGTCTCATATACGATGAGGAAGGCGGTTGAATTGGAATTGCGTGCGGACAGGGTTGACGCTGCTTTCGGAAGGATATTCGGCATATTGTGCGAAGACGGATATACAATCCCTCCGATGTCCAGTCCCGTGGCCGACATCACCTACCCCCAGATCGGTGCCGGGAAGGGAGAAAAGATTCATCCGTTCTACAAGACCTTGTCGTTCCACAACGGCCTGGATATCATAGCCCAGAGCGGAGAACCCGTTCTCGCGGCGGCTGATGGGACGGTTACCGCCGCGTCGCGCTCTTCCCGAGGACAGGGTAACATAGTGGAGATCAGCCACGACGGCGGGTATCTCACCCGATATGAACACCTTTCCCAGATTTCCGTCACCAAGGGCCAGAAAATCAGGAGGGGCCAGAAGATAGGCGCAGTGGGAATGTCCGGACAGGCGTTCGCCCCCCATCTTCATTATGAGGTGCTTTCGGATACCCTGTATCTCAATCCCATCAATCATATTTTCGCGTCGGTTACTCCCGTGGAGTATTCCAATATGCTTTTTATGGCAGCCAACACTTTGCAATCAATGGACTAACTATATGGAGAAACTTTATTATTCAATCAGCGAGGTGTCGCAGATTCTCGGGGAGGCCCCGTCTCTCGTAAGATTCTGGTCGAATACTTTCTCCCGCTTCATCAAACCGGTCAGGAATGCCAAGGGCAACAGGCAGTTCAAAGCGGATGATGTCGAAGCTCTGAAGCAGATACACTATCTTGTAAAGGAGAAGGGAATGACGCTCGAAGGAGCGGAGAAACATCTGCTTGCAGACAGGAATACGGTGGATAATTCCGTCAAGGCTCTGGAGAGTTTGAAAGCCATCCGTGCCCAGCTTGTGGAAATAAAAGAAAATATCTAAATTTGTGCCCCTTACAGTTGAACTAACAAATCAATACGATAAAATGGCTACTACAGCAAAAAAAATCAAGAAAGTCGAGACTCCGATTGATGAGCGCGAAACCTTCGTATCCCTCCAGAAGTCTTTTGCGGATTCCGAACTCAGTGTTGAGGAGAAATTGAAGACCCTCTATGAACTTCAGGAGGCCGACAATGAACTTGAAAAAATCTTCCAGCTCCGCGGAGAACTTCCCGCAGAGGTATCTTCCCTCGAAGAGGAAATAGCGAAATTCGAAGCAAAAATCAGCGGAATAGAGGCTCTCATAGCCGAGTACCGCAATTCCATCGAGGCCAACAAGAAAGAAATCGTGGATTTCGACGCGGAAATCTCAAAGTACCAGAAGCAGCTCGAAAATATTGCCAACAGCCGCGAATTCGATTCCATCAACAAGGAACTTGAGAATCTCAATCTTCTCCGCCAGATTGCCGAAAAGCATATCGGTGAGGCCAAGGAGACCATAGAGACACGTCAGGCTGACATCGAGAATATCAGGGAGAGAATCGCCATCCGTGAGGAAGACCTCAAATTGAAGAAGGAGGAACTCTCTACAATCGTAGAATCCACAGCGGGTGAAGAGGCGTCGCTTCAGGAGAAACGTGATGCCTGTGCGGCAAAGATTGATGCCCGTACAATGAGCGCTTACGACCGCATCCGTTCCAGCGTACGCAATCATCTGGCAGTTGTCACCGTCTACAACGGCGATTCCTGCGGAGGATGCTTCAGCACCATCACTCCCCAGCGTCTCGTGGATATCGCTTCAGGCAAGAAACTCGTCATCTGCGAGCACTGCGGGCGCATTATCGTTAACAAGGACGCTGAATAGCATCTATGGCGGATCAGAAGAAAAATATCAGAAAGAAGGAGAACCTCGACAACATCGGGCTTGAGATGGGAAACAAACCGCCTCAGGCTTTGGACGTTGAGGAGGCCGTTCTCGGCGCAATGCTGCTTGAGCCGTATTGTGTTGATCAGGCTATGGAGGAACTCACTTCGGCCTGTTTCTACGATCCGAAGCACAAGATGATATTCGAGGCGATGTCCTCGCTGGTCACTGACCACACGGCGGTGGATATCATCACCTGCACCGCAAAACTCAAGGAGCAGGGCAACCTCGAAACGGTGGGAGGTCCGGTGGCGCTGGCCAATCTGTCCGAAATCGTCGGTTCTGCCGCACATATGGAATACTATGTGAAGATTCTCAAGCAGAAGACCATACAACGTGATCTCATCACCGCTTCCCACGAAATTCTCAAGGACGCGTTCGATGACTCCATAAAGGTCGACGAACTTATCGACAAGGCTCAGACAAAGGTCTATGATGCCATTCAGAGCAATGTCCGCCGCGATATTCAGGACATCGGTTCAATCATCAACGTGGCTCTGTCCGACATTCAGGAGCAGCAGGGCAATACCGGTGTGACCGGAGTGCCTTCCGGGTTCCCGAGCATAGACCGGGTCACGATGGGATGGCAGAAGTCCGACCTCATCATTCTGGCGGCACGTCCTTCAGTGGGAAAGACTGCGTTTGCCCTGAATCTGGCCCGCAACGCCGCCGTGGATCATCATATGCCGGTGGCCGTGTTTTCCCTGGAAATGTCCAACATCCAGTTGGCAAAGCGTCTCATGACATCGGAATCGGGCCTGACAGCCGACAAGATAAAGGGAGGAGTCAAGCTTGAAGACTTCGAATGGCAGCAGCTCGAATATAAGTTGAAAGGGCTTTCGAAGGCACCTCTTTACATTGATGATACCCCCGGAATCCAGCTTATGGAATTCCGTACCAAAGCCAAGAATCTGGTAAAGAACAAGGGGGTGAGGATGATTATTGTGGATTATCTTCAGCTGATGCAGGGCCCTACCGAACTCAGGGGTATGCGTGAGCAGGAAGTCGCTGCAATCTCCAGGACTCTCAAGGCTACGGCAAAGGAGCTTGAGATTCCGATCATTGCGCTTTCGCAGCTGTCCCGCGCATCGGTTCAGCGTACGGGCGGAAACGGCAAGCCCCAGCTTTCCGACCTCCGCGAATCCGGATCCATCGAGCAGGATGCCGATATGGTGATCTTCATCCATCGTCCCGATTACATCGGTATGTCGGAGAATCCGGAGGACAGGGAGAAGACCCAGATTATCATTGCGAAGCACCGCAACGGTGAAACCCTCGATATAGATATGACGTTCAAGAGCGATCAGGTGAAGTTTATGGAACTTGACGAGGCCCTGGATGTTCAGGCGTCCCGTCCTGTGGAGTCCAGGATGAACTACGATCCTTTCGCCGGAGGCTCTTCTGAATTTGAATAGCAATGTCCGATATATGTCATAAGGGAAGGATTGTGGAGATTACCCCCGAGTATACCACAGTCGAGATTGTCTCGGAATCCGCCTGCACATCCTGCCACGCCAAGGGACTTTGCGGAGTGTCGGAATCCAAAACGAAGGCGGTGCAGCTTCCGACTCGTGGCTGGGATAATTTCCGGACAGGAGACGAAGTCGAACTGATTCTCAAGTCATCAATGGGCCACAAGGCCGTATGGCTGGCATACGTCATTCCCTTGATTTTACTCCTGACGGTATTGCTCGGACTCCTTGCCCTGGGGGTCGGTGACCTTGTCTCGACCGCGGCCGCATTCGGCGTGATAGCCGTCTGGTATTTCGCTCTCTGGCTCTGCCGGGAGAAACTTAAGACTGAATATATATTTAATATCAAGAAATAATGAATTCTACGATTATCTGGACCATTGTGATTCTGGCAGGTCTGGGACTTGTCCTTTCACTTGTCCTGTACCTTGTCGCCAAGAAATTCAAGGTCGAGGAGGACCCTCGCATCGATGAGGTGGAGAAGGTTATGCCCGGTGCAAACTGCGGAGGTTGCGGTTTCGCCGGATGCCGCGCTTTCTCCGAGGCTGCCGTCAAGGCTCCCAATCTGGACAATAATTACTGCCCCGTGGGAGGCAATGAGGTTATGAAGAAGGTTGCGGCCATTCTCGGGTATGAAATCAAGGAGAGGGCACCTCAGGTGGCCGTCGTGCGCTGCAACGGAAGTTGTGCCAACCGTCCCGTCGTCAATGTTTACGACGGTGTCCGTTCCTGCAAGGTGAAGGCTGCCCTGTACAGTGGAGACACGGGATGTCCGTTCGGATGCCTCGGTTGCGGGGATTGTGTAGAAGCCTGCCAGTTCGGAGCGCTGTCAATGAATCCTGAGACCGGCCTGCCTCAGGTTGACGAGAGCAAATGTACGGCCTGCGGCGCGTGCGTCAAGGCCTGCCCCAAGGCAATCATCGAGCTTCGTGCAAAAGGTCCCCGCGGAATGAGGGAATTCGTGAGTTGTGTCAACAAGGACAAGGGCCTGGTAGCGAAGAAGGCATGCGCCGCCGCCTGCATAGGATGCGGTATCTGTGCCAGGACCTGCACCCACGATGCCATCACCGTGGAGAATAATGTCGCATACATAGATTATGACAAGTGCAAGTTGTGCCGCGAGTGCGAGGCTGTCTGTCCTACAGGAGCCATTCACGGCGTCAATTTCCCGAAGCCGCTTGACGTGGAGGCGATCAAGGCCCGCATTGCAAAGAGGAAGGAGGCTGCCGCCGCGGAGAATAAATCTGTTACAACTGAAAAGAAGGAGGAGCAGAAATGAGTAAGAAAGTGACTTTTTCCATCGGGGGTATCCATCCTGATGACAACAAGATAGCGCGCGATTGCGCCATTGAGGTCCTTCCCCTGCCGCAGACTATGTACGTGTCTGTGGCACAGCATCTCGGCGCCCCTGCAAAACCAGTAGTGGCTGTGGGCGACAAGGTGAAGACCGGTCAGGTGATTGCCGAACCCGGTGGCTTTATCTCGGCTTTTGTCCACTCTCCCGCCAGCGGTACCATCAAGAACATTGCTCCGCGCAAGGATCTCGCGGGCAACTGGATGACACATATAGAGATTGCGGTGGAAGGTGACGAATGGGTTGAGGGCGTTGACCTCAGTGATACGCTTGTGACCGATATCCCGGACGACATTCCGGCAACGCTTGAGAAAATCAAGGCCTGCGGTATCGTCGGTCTCGGCGGTGCAACGTTCCCCGCGCACGTGAAACTCAATCCGGGCCCCCAGGCTCATCCCGAGTGCCTGATTCTCAACGGTGCCGAGTGCGAGCCCTTCCTTACCAGCGACTACCGCATCATGCTGGAGAAGACAAAGGAGATAATCGTCGGTGCGGCCATAATGCAGAAAGTTCTGGGAGGCGTGAAGGCTGTCATTGCCATCGAGGAGAACAAGCCCGAGGCCATCGGGGCCATGCGCAAGGCCCTTTCCGAACTTCCTTACGGCAACATCAGTGTGCTTGTGATGAAGAAGCGCTACCCGCAGGGTGGGGAAAAGCAGCTCATCGACGCCGTGATGAAGCGTCAGGTCAAGTCCGGCGCTCTGCCCGTCAGTGTGGGCGCCGTTGTCCAGAATGTGGCGACTTCGCTTGCCGTCTATGAGGCTGTGCAGAAGAACAAACCCCTCATAACCAATACATTGACCGTTACCGGAGATTGCCTGCCCGTGGAGAAGCAGCACAACTACCTTTTCCGCATCGGTATGCCTCTGAGCTACATTGCCGGGTATGCCGGCGGTGTTCCTGCGGAGGCCGCCAAGATTGTCAGCGGTGGTCCCATGATGGGAAAGGCCATCGCCAATCTCGATGCCGCTACCGTCAAGGGTTCTTCGTCCATACTTTATCTCAGTGAGGAATTTACAAAACGTGGGGAGGAAGGTGCCTGCATACGCTGCGGGAGATGCGCCGATGCCTGTCCGATGGGCCTGGAGCCTTTCCTCCTGAACAGGCTTTACAAGGCTTCCGACGTTGAAGCGCTTGAGGCGAATGCCGCACAGGATTGCATCGAGTGTGGATGCTGCCTCTACAGCTGTCCTTCATATATCCCTCTGCTCGACAACATCCGTATGGCCAAGGGACAGGTTATGGGAGCCATCCGTGCCCGTGCCGCGGCCGCAAAGGCCGCTGCCGAGGCTGCAAAGAACGAAAACAAAAAGTAAACGATATGGAAAAAATGTTGGTTTCACCCAGCCCGCACGCGCATTCCGATGTGACGACGTCCAGAATCATGGGCGACGTGTGCATCGCTTTGCTGCCGGCAATTGTGGTGTCCGTTCTTATCTACGGATGGACCGAGTTGCTGGTGCTCGCAGTGAGTGCCGTCTCCTGCGTCGCGATAGAATGGGCTATCGTCAAGTTCCTTTTCAAGAAGGAAGGGCGTTTCTGCGGTTCTGCCGCACTTGTGACAGGTCTTCTCCTTGCGATGAATCTTCCCGTCACGACTCCCTGGTGGATAATCGTCATCGGCGCTCTCTTTGCAATCGGAGTTGCCAAGATGCCGTTCGGAGGCCTTGGTCAGAACATATTCAACCCGGCCATCGCGGCGCGTGTCTTCCTTCTCATATCATTCCCTCAGCAGATGACTGACTGGACTGTCACTCCCGGTTTCATTCACCCGACGGATGCTGTCACCGGAGCGACTCTTCTCGGTATCTACAGCGAGGGCGGTGTGCAGGCTCTCCAGAGTCTGGGATACGAGCCCGGCATTTCCAGCCTGTTCTACAATATCGGTGGCTCTGTAGGTGAGATTTCGGTTATCGCATTGCTTGCCGGCTTTGTCTATCTGCTTTGCCGCAAGGTTGTGAAACCCTGGATCACCATTTCCATCCTGGCTACCGTGGCCCTGATTTCCGGAATCTTCTGGCTGGTGGATCCCGCAGTCTATACGGGCCCCGGGTTCAACCTCCTGACAGGTGGCCTCATTCTCGGTGCCTGCTTTATGGCTACGGACTATGTGACTTCTCCGATGAGTGACTGGGGCGGTGTGATTTATGGTATCGGCATAGGTTTCATCGTGATGATGATACGCTATTTCGGAGCATATCCGGAGGGCGTTTCCTTCGCAATCCTAATAATGAATATGGTGACTCCTCTCATCAACAGGGGATTCCACCGGAAAAAGTTCGGGAGGGCTTGAGTCATGGCGGCAAAATCAACTCTAAGAAATATGGTTCTCTGCCTTACCGGAGTCTGCCTTGTCTGCTCGGCGATTCTGGGAGCAGTGTACGTTGTTACTGAAAAGCCCATCGCTGATGCCGAGAAGGCCAATCTGCAGGCGGCGCTGAGTGCCGTTCTTCCTGACGACAGCAGGATTTCCACGGAACCCTTCTATCAGGAGTGGAACGGTGTCAAATATGAATGCTACCACGCGCAAGGCCCTACCGAGGCTGAGTTCGCGACGGCTGTTAAATCTACGGTGAACGGATTCGGCGGTCCCCTTACGGTTCTCGTCGGCGTGTTCTATGACGGAACGGTATTCGCCACCAAGGTTCTGTCTCACAGCGAGACCCCCGGACTTGGGGCGAAGTGCTCCGATGCGATGTCCGATTTCGTGCTTCAGTTCCAGGGATTCGATCCGAAGGTGAAGCAGTTGAAGGTAAGTAAGGACGGCGGCGATGTGGATGCAATCACAGCTTCCACCATCACCTCCCGCGCTTATACACAGGCCGTGTCCAATGCAGTGGAAGTTTGCATTGCCGCCGGCAGGACTTCGGCCGGAGCTCGCACGGCAGAAGAATCTGTAAATAATGGAGGACAGGAGAATGAGTAAGTTCGGATTGATTACCAAGGGTTTCATAAAGGAGAACCCTACGTTTGTGCTGGTACTTGGAATGTGCCCCACACTTGCTACAACCACCTCGGCGATGAACGGCCTTGAGATGGGACTTGCAACCATGTTTGTCCTCATTTTGAGCAATATCGTTATTTCCCTCATCGCTCCCGTGGTCCCCGACAAGGTCCATATCCCCGTGTATATCGTGGTGATTGCGACCTTTGTCACTGTTCTGCAGCTTCTTATGCAGGCCTACGTGCCGGATGTTTACAAGACTCTCGGCCTGTTCATCCCTCTCATCGTGGTCAACTGTATAGTCCTCGGCAGGGCTGAGGCTTTTGCCAACAAGAATTCGGTTCTTGATTCCGCTCTGGATGGAATCGGCATAGGAATAGGTTTCACCCTGTCCCTTACGGTGATCGGTCTGATCCGTGAGATACTCGGCAGCGGCAGCGCCTTCGGTTTCAAATTCATTCCCGGGGACGGTATCCTTGCCTTTGTCATGGCTCCCGGTGCATTCCTTGTGCTCGGTTTCCTGATGGTGCTTTTCAATAAACTTGCAAAGAAGTAGATTATGGCTGAGTTCTTTCTTATTATCATATCCGCGATATTCGTCAATAATATCGTGCTGGCGCAGTTCCTCGGAATCTGCCCGTTCCTCGGTGTGTCCAACAAACTCAGTACCGCCACCGGAATGTCCGGAGCCGTATGCTTCGTGATAACTCTGGCCACCGTTGTGACATATCTCGTGAACCAGTATCTTCTGGTACCCTTCAAGCTTGAATTCCTTCAGACCATTGCTTTCATTCTCGTGATTGCCGCTCTGGTTCAGCTTGTGGAGATTGTACTCAAGAAGATAAGCCCTTCGCTATATCAGGCACTTGGAATTTTCCTGCCCCTCATCACAACCAACTGTGCAGTTCTCGGTGTTGCCATAACCGTGGTTACCAAGGAGTTCACTTTCGGAGGTGCATCCCATATGCTCGGTTTCGGCGAGTCGGTGATTTACGCTTTCGCCACGTCACTCGGTTATGGTCTTGCGATGATTCTGTTCGCAGGCATCCGTGAACATCTGGCACTCAACGATGTGCCCAAGTCTTTCAGGGGATTGCCCATTGCCCTGATTACAGTCAGCATTATGGCTATGGCATTCCTCGGTTTTTCAGGAATAGTTTAATCACAATAGTTATGAAAAGGATTTTTGTCGTAATTGTTTCCCTTCTTGCATTGGCTGCGGCCGCATCGGCTCAACCCAGGGCTTTCGGTCTTCGTCTCGGTGGGGACGTGGAGGTTTCTTATCAGCATCAGCTTGGCAGGAACTTTATGGAGGCGGATCTTGGCCTCGGTTTCGGGAAATCCTCTCTTCAGCTTACCGGTGTCTATGACTTTGTTATCGCCAATACCAATAACTTCAGTTTCTATGCGGGTCCCGGTGTGCAGCTCAACACCTGGAAGGATTCCGAAAGAAACACGAAGTTCGGAGTCGGTATTGGCGGCCAGCTCGGCTTTGAATATGCTTTCGGCTCCATCCCCTTCAACATCGCTTTGGATTGGAGGCCTATGTGGAATTTCATTGGAGCCTATGCTTCCTGGTCAAGCGTGGCCCTGTCTTTCCGCTACAGATTCTAATCAATCATAGTGCCATCCATGAAATCAGGCTTTTTTATGGATGACTGATTATTTTTTGCAGTTCCATCCATGAAAACAGTTCTTTTTATGGATGGAAACATTGTTCTATGACAGATATTGTAAAAACAGCCGTATGTGACGGCATTGAAATGGATTATGCCGTGTTCGGCGGTGCGGACTCTGCGGAATCACCTGTGCTTGTGATCCTGCCCGGAATGAGCCTTCATCCGGTTATGCAGTCGGCGCAGATTGTGGCCCACGCGTTCGTGCCTTTCGTCAAGGCGGGATACACGGTGTACCTTTTCGACCGCAGGAAGAATTTCGGGGACAGATATTCCGTGAATGAGATGACGGAAGATACGTATAAGGTCATGCGCTTTCTGGGAATCAGCCGGGCAGACGTATATGGTACGTCCCAGGGAGGAATGATGGCATTGTCCCTCGCCATACACCATCCGGAGACGGTGCGCAAGCTCGCTGTCGCATCCACTCTCGCCCGTCAGAATCCGACCTGCCGGGCAACTATGGAAATCTGGCTTGGTCTTTCCGCCAAGGACAGCCCGGTGGAGCTGAACAGGGATATTTTCCGCAGGGTGTATTCCCCGGAGTTCCACGCCAGATACGAGAAGGCTCTGGCACGGCTTGAGGCGGTCGGTACTCCCGAAGAAATGCACCGTTTCGCCGTGATGGCCGTTGCCTCGATGGAGTTTGACGTTTATGATGAACTTGACCGTATCAAGTGTCCTGTGACCCTTTACGGCGTCGAGGACGACACTGTCCTTTCCGGACAGGGCGTCAGGGAGGTGGCGGAAGCGCTTCGCTGTCCGCTCAGAATGTATCCGGGAAAGGGACACGCCGTTTATGACGAAGATCCGCATTTCGTGGAGGGCTTGCTGGAGTTCTTTGTTTGAAATGAAGGGAATATTTGATAACTTTGTTACAGTGCCAAAAGACTGAGAATTATGAGAGACTTATTCCTCACAAACACCTTGAGCAAAAAGAAAGAATTGTTCGTCCCCATCAACAAGGGCCGTGTGGGCATGTATGTCTGCGGGCCTACCGTTTATGGTGATGCCCATCTCGGACACGCGCGTCCCGGCGTGACCTACGACGTGCTCAGCAAACTTCTGCGCCATCTGGGTTACAAGGTCCGCTACGTCCGCAACATTACGGACGTGGGGCATCTGGAACACGATGCTGACGAAGGTGAGGACAAGATAGCAAAGAAGGCCAAGCTCGAGCAGCTGGAGCCGATGGAGGTTGTGCAGCAGTACACCTTCCGCTATCACGAGGCCATGAGGATGCTCAACGTGGCTCCCCCCTCCATAGAGCCGCGCGCCAGTGGACATATCGTGGAACAGATTGTGGCCGTGAAGAAGATTGTGGATGCCGGCTATGCCTATGAGAGTAACGGCAGCATTTATTTTGATGTCAGGAAATATAACGATGAACATCATTACGGAGTGCTGTCCGGACGCAATCTTGACGATACGCTGGAGGGTACCCGCAGCCTTGACGGTCAGTCCGACAAGAGGGCTCCCTTCGATTTCGCCTTGTGGAAGAAGGCGGAGCCGGAGCATATAATGCATTGGCCTTCACCTTGGAGCGAGGGCTTCCCGGGCTGGCATCTGGAATGCTCGGTGATGGGTGAGAAGTACCTTGGACAGGAGTTCGACATTCACGGTGGCGGAATGGACCTTATGTTTCCCCACCATGAGTGCGAGATAGCCCAGAATGTCGCTTCCCGCGGCACCCGGGGCGTGCATTACTGGGTACACAACAATATGATAACCATCAACGGCCAGAAGATGGGCAAGAGCCTCGGGAATTTCATCACTCTGCCGCAACTGTTTGCCGGAGATCATCCGAAACTGAGTCAGGCCTACAGTCCGATGACCATACGTTTCTTCATCCTTCAGGCACACTACCGTGGTACCCTTGACTTCTCGAATGAAGCTCTCCAGGCGGCCGAGAAGGGGCTCAGGCGTCTCATGCAGGCGGCAAAGGACCTGTATGCCATGGCTGGCAGGAAGATGCCGCGGATTCCCTACGGAGAATTGCCCGAAGGCATAGCGCCCGACAGCTGCATCGCCGTCTCTGCGGAGGTCCGGGACCTTTGGAACGGTGTGTATGATGCTCTCTGCGATGATATGAATACCCCTATCGCCCTTTCTCACATTTCGGAAGCGGTGCGCCTCATCAATTCGGCGAAGGCGGGGTCCGTCAAACTCGAGAAAGAGGATATCGGGACCCTGTGCCAGCTTTTCGACGACATTGTGTTCGGAGTGCTCGGCCTTAAAGACGAGTCTGAAGAGGGCGGAGCCTCCGGCAAGGTGATTGACGGACTTATGGGAATGGTCCTTGAGAGCCGTGCCGCGGCCAAGGCGGCCAAGGACTGGACCACATCGGACCATATCCGCGATACTCTGACTGCAATAGGAATTAAAGTAAAGGATACAAAAGACGGAGTGGAGTGGACACTCGAATGATATGAAAAAGGCATTATTGATTCTGGCGGGTATCGCAACCCTGTGCTGCTGTGCGCCCAAGTCTCAGATCGCGCTCCTCGTCAAGGCTGATTTCGAGCGCTGCATAGACGGGAAACAGACGTCTCTCTATACCATAAAGGGCGGCGACATCACCGTGCAGCTTACCAATTACGGTGCGCGCATCGTCAGTGTCTGGGCACCGGACCGTAACGGCATACAGGCCGATATCTTCACAGGTTACGACAGCATAGACAAGTACATAAACAATACCGGGGAGCGTTTCCTCGGTCCTGTTGTGGGCCCTGTGGCGAACCGGATCGGAAAAGGCACTTTCGAGATTGACGGTGTCAGGTACAATACTCCTCTCAACAATGACGGCAATACCCTTCACGGGGGATTCACGGGCGTGGATCTTATGGTCTGGGACGTTGTGGCTTCGACGGACAGTTCCGTGACGATGAGCGTTCTTCATCCCGACGGACAGGAAGGATGGCCCGGCAATCTTGCCATCACCGCATGCTTCACGGTCACTTCCGCAAATGAGCTTGGGATATCTTTTACGGCTCAGACGGACAAGGCTGCTCCGGTCAATCTGTCCAGCCATACTTTCTTCAACCTGACAGGGGACAGTTCCAGAAGTATTCTTGACCACGAACTGACCATCAATGCATCACGCTCGACAGTTATCGACAGCCTGCTCATCCCCACCGGAGAAGTCGTTTCTCTGGACGGCAGCCCTTTGGATTTCCGCCAGCCCAAGAAAGTCGGCCGTGACATAAATCTTGACGACGTGCAGCTGCGCAACGGTTACGGATATGACCACAACTGGTGCCTGGACTGTGCGGCTGAAAGCGGAATGGAGTTTGCCGCCTCAATGTACGAGCCGGAGAGCGGCAGGCTTCTCGAAGTGTGGACCGACCAGCCCGGCCTCCAGTTCTACTGCGGCAATTTCTTCACCGGAAACGAACTTGACAAGCACGGCAATGCCATCGGCTATCGCTGTTCTTTCGCTTTCGAGACCCAGAAATGGCCGGACGCAGTCAATCACGACAATTTCCCCGACACGGTGCTTCTCCCCGGAGAGACCTATACCCACAACTGTATCTTTAAATTCGGAACCCGATGAAATTCATCAGTTGGAATGTCAACGGATTGCGCGCGGTCGCGGCCAAAGGCTTCGCCGACATTTTCACGGAACTGGATGCCGATTTCTTCTGCCTCCAGGAGACAAAACTTCAGGCCGGGCAGATAGATCTCGGTTTCCTCGGATATGAGTCCTGGTGGAACTATGCCGACAAGAAAGGTTATTCCGGGACTGCCATTTATTCGAAGCATCAGCCCGTCTCTGTCGTAAACGGGATAGGCGTCGATGAGTTTGACCACGAAGGGCGTGTGATAACGCTTGAGATGCCGGATTTCTATCTTGTAAACGTTTATACTCCCAATTCCCAGGACGGGCTCAAGCGTCTGGACTGGAGAATGGGATGGGAGGATGCTTTCCGCGCTTATCTCTGCGGCCTTGCTGCCCACAAGGGAGTGGTGGTGTGTGGCGATATGAATGTGGCCCATCAGGAGATAGATCTGAAGAATCCCGCCACCAATCATTTCAATGCCGGTTTTTCCGATGAGGAGAGAGGGAAAATGACCGAACTGCTTGCCGCGGGATTCTGCGACAGCTGGCGTTTCCAGCATCCCGACGAGGTGAAATATTCCTGGTGGTCATACCGTATGGCGGCCCGCGAACGCAACGTGGGATGGAGAATAGATTATTTCCTGGTATCTGACAATATAAAAGACAGAATAGAGGGGACGGAAATCCATAATGAGATTTTTGGTTCCGACCATTGTCCCGTTGAATTGACAATCAAGTAATTATGTTAAGCAGAAAAATCGCCGACAGACTGGCGGCCTTTGAAACTCCATTCTATCTCTACGATATTAACTTGCTTCGTCAGACCCTTGACAGTGCCATAGCCGTTGCCTCCCGGTACGGATTCAGGCTGCACTATGCCATCAAGGCGAATTATGATCCGCATATCCTTGCAGTTATCAGGGAATACGGGCTTGGCATTGACTGTGCTTCGGGCAATGAGATACGTTGCGCCATCGAATCCGGTTTTGCCCCAGAGGGGATAGTCTATGCCGGGGTCGGGAAAAAAGACAAGGAGATCCGTTATGCCATATCGCAGGGCATATTTTCCATTAACTGTGAGTCCCTTCAGGAGTTGCAGATGATAGATGCCATTGCGGAAGAACTGGGAGTTGTCCAGGATATCGCGTTGCGCATCAATCCGGACATAGATCCCAAGACCAACAGCTGCATCGACACCGGTCAGGCCGATTCAAAGTTCGGCATATCGTATGAAGAGGTGATGGCGAATGCCGCGGAGATTCAGGCGTTCCGCAATGTGAATATCAAGGGTATGCATCTGCATATCGGCTCGCAGATCCGTGAACTGCACGTTTTTGAATATCTATGCGATAAGGTCAACGCCATAGTCGAATGCTTGACCGGCCTCGGTTTCAAATTCGATTTCATTGACGTCGGAGGCGGATTGGGAATAAATTATGATATTCCCGAGAACGAGCCTGTGCCCAATTTCTCTTCTGTTTTCGCAATTATCAATCAGAATCTGAAAGTCGGAGGGCGTGAGGTCCATTTCGAATTCGGAAGAGCCATTGTGGCGCAGTGCGGGGAGCTTATTACCAAGGTCCTTTTCAGGAAAGACACCGCTACCGGCCGCAAACTCGTGATTGTGGATGCCTCGATGACCGAACTTATCAGACCCGCCCTCTACGGCGCCTATCATAATATCGAGAACATCACTTCCACTGAGACGCGTAAGGAGCGGTATTCCGTGGTAGGCACGGCCTGTGAGAGCACCGATGTCTTCGATCAGAGTGTTAGCCTGCCCGTGACCGGGAGGGGTGACCTTCTGACCATCAAGTCGGCCGGGGCATACGGAATGTCAATGGCGTCGAGGTACAATCTTCACGACCTCCCCGGCGCCGTCTATTCAGACGAACTCGATCAGCTCTGATGCGGATTTACGCGTGAGTCACGAGCAGTTTGAGGCTGTCCCCGGCGGGGGAGATTTCAGGATTACCATCTTTTGAGGTGAGGAGCACGGCTTCGCCGGGCTTGACGGACGTGCCGTTCACTGCCCCTTCCCCTTCCATACAGATTATGATGGTGAAGTCTCCGTTACCGCAGGTGTCGAGGGTGAAAGTCTTTGTGAGTTCAAGCAGCGACGTGGTGAAGAACGGGCATTTCACGATTTCCACATTCGCGTCCGGTCTGGCCACGTAGTGCGTACGGTAATCCTCGTATACGGTATAGTCTATGGCGTCCTTTGCCTCTTGTGTGTGGAGCTGGCGGGGCTTGCCGTCAAGTCCGGGACGTCCGTAGTCATAGATGCGGTAGGTGATGTCCGATGTCTGCTGGATTTCAGCTATGTAGCAGCCTCCTCCGATAGCGTGGATGCGTCCTGCCGGAAGGAAGAAGACGTCCCCTGCCTTTACGGGATAGTCGGCAAGCACCGAGACAATCTCGTCTTTCTCGACCAGTTCCACATACTTTTCAGGATTTATCCTCTCCTTGAGTCCGCTCAGAAGGTGCGCTCCCTCTGATGCGCCTATGACATACCACATCTCTGTCTTGCCCTTGCAGTTGTGGCGCCTGGCCGCCAATTCATCGTTGGGGTGGACCTGGATGCTGAGGTCCTTGCGGGCATCGATGAACTTGATGAGCAGAGGGAACTGGCCGGGCCAGATGTCGGTAATCTTCTTGCCGGCATCGGTGCCTTCGGCCACTATGGATTCATTGCCGGGAACACCGGAAAGCACCCAGCTTTCCGTTCCCCACACCATTGTCTTGAGTATCGGATTGAATTTGTACATATTATTTTAATTTTAAACCATTTCCCGGTTTTTTGTCCGGTGAATATCCTGTTCAAGGAAGGGCTAGCCGCCCTCGGCTCTAGAGGGAGGGGCCCGGCTTTGCCGGGAGGGCCTGGTCCTTCCGGAATAGGATATTCACCGGACAATCAATTGAGGTTTTCAACAAGTTCATAGTCCAGCAGTCGCTGTTCCAGATTGGCGCTCAGCACGCGAATGCGCACGGCGTCTCCGAGTTTGTAAACCTTGTGCGTCCTTTTCCCGACAAGCCTGTAAAGCTTCTCGTCAAACTCGAAGAAATCCGAGCGGATCTCGCGGAGCGGAACCATACCCTCAATCTGGGTGGGCTCGATGGCGACATACAATCCCCATTCCGTCACTCCCGAGATATGGCCGTTGAATTCCTGCCCGGTCTTGTCCATCATATATTCCACGAGTTTGTATTTCACGCTGGTGCGCTCCGCATCCGCCGCCACCTGCTCTCGTTGTGAGGCGTATGCGCACTCCTCCTCATAATAATCCTTGTTCTGGCTTTCCTTGCCCGACAGGTACAAAGACAGCAGCCTGTGTACCATCGTGTCGGGATAGCGGCGGATAGGGGAGGTGAAATGCGTGTAGTATCTGAAAGCCAGACCGTAGTGCCCGATGTTGTCCGTGCTGTATTTGGCTTTTGCCATAGAGCGCAGGGCAATGTCTTCGAAGGCCGCATATTCAGGCGTCCCCTTTGATTTGTCCAACAGTTCCCGGATGATGTCGGAAGCGGGTTTCCCCTCACCGAACTTGTTCATCTTGTATCCGAATCCTTTGGAGAAACTGCGCAGATTCTCGAGTTTCACGAGGTCAGGTTCGTCGTGGATACGGTAAACGAAGGTCTTTCCGGTCTTCGCTATGAATTCGGCGACGGTCCGGTTGGCGAGCAGCATGAATTCCTCAATCAGCCAGTTGGCTTCTTTCGAGTATTTCTGATATACGTTTATCGGTTTGCCGTCGGCATCCACTTCAACCTTCATTTCGGGCCGGTCGAAATTGATCGCCCCTGCCTTGAACCTCCTTTCCTTCAACTTTTCCGCCAATTCGTTCAGCGTCTGAATGGCCTCAATCAGTTCGGGGGATTCGACATCAGTCAAGTTGCCGCCAGAGACAGGGCTGGGCCCGCAGACGGCCATTTCCCCTCTGTCCCGGTCGTCAAGGGCAGCAGCCCTGTCTCTTTCGATAATTTCCTGCGCCTGCTCGTAACTGAGGCGGAAGTTTGACCTGATGGCCGTGCGCCCTATCCAGGAATTGACAACCCTGGCCTCCGGAGTCATCTCGAAAATTGTCGCGAAGGTGAGCTTGTCCTCTCCGGGACGCAGCGAGCAGAGTTTGTTGCACAACTTTTCGGGGAGCATCGGGACCGTCCTGTCCACGAGATAGACGGAAGTGCCTCTGGCGCGCGCTTCCTTGTCAACGATGCTGCCCGGCTTGACGTACCAGGAAACATCGGCGATATGAACGCCCACTTCGAAGTTGCCGTTGCTCAGTTTCCTGAATGAGATGGCATCATCGTAGTCCTTGGCATCGGCCGGGTCTATGGTGAAAGTGAAGACCTCGCGATAGTCCTTGCGTCCCTTCATGTCATTGTCCGTAATTTCTTCGGATATGCTGTCCGCGGCGTTCTCCACCTCCTTTTCGAAGCGGTAGGGGAGGTTGAATTCCGTGAGGATGGCGTGCATTTCGGTATCGTTCTCTCCGGGTTTTCCGAGCACATCCACGATGTGCCCTACCGGAGCCGGATCGCGCCTGTCCCATCTGTCAACCACAACCGCCACCTTCATTCCCGTCTCCGCCTTTTTTGAGAGTACGTCATCGATGTCGAGAGCGATGTCGTAGGGCATTGATTTGCTCTGCATCAGGGCCCAGGCCTGGGCTCCCACCAGGTGCAGGATCCCCACAAAGGGCCTGCCGGAGCGTTCCACAATCTCTATGACCTCGCCTTCGCGTCTCTTGTTCCTGCCCTCCTCCCTTGTCACGGCCACGCGGACGGTGTCACCGTCCAGGGCGTTGCGGGTCTTTGAAGCCTTGACGAAGATATCTTCGTCCTGACCTTCCACAATAACGAAAATGAATCCGTCGCGTGTCATCTGAACACGTCCGACAAACTGTTGCAGCACTCTTTTTCCGTTGCCGCGTCTGCGTCTCTGTGACGGTGCCTTGCTATTCCTTTTTTTCATGTCTTATCTGAATTTCTGGTCCTCCTCGAGCATTCCGAGGTAGGAATAATAACGCTCCGGACTCACATCCCCGCTTTCCATTGCGGCCTTGACGGCGCATCCGGGTTCGTGAGTATGCGTACAGGGGGTGAAACGGCATCCTGCCGAGGCCCTGAGCATTTCCGGAAAATATTTGTATATCTCCTCCTTTTCGAGGTCAACCAGGCCGAAGCCCCTGAGGCCCGGAGTGTCTATGACGTAACCGCCGGAGGAAAGGCGGTACATCTCGTAAAGCGAGGTAGTATGCCTGCCCTGCAGATGGGATTCTGAAATCATTCCCGTTTTGGGGTCGAGACCCGGATCCAGAGCCTTGACGATGGAGGATTTCCCGACTCCCGATTCTCCGGACAGCAGGTTCACCCCTCCCTTGCAGATTTCCCTCAGCTCACCGATCCCCTCACCTGTCACGGCCGAAGTCTCAAGCACGCGGTATCCCGCACCGCGATAAGTGGAGAGAAAGCGGTTTACGTTTTCGGGAGCTTCCGATCGGTACATATCAACTTTGTTGAGCACTATTACCGGTTCCACGCCATATACCCCGCAGGTTACCAGAAGCCGGTCCAGGAACGGCAGCTTTATCTCCGGAAAGAAGAGAGTGACCACGAGCAGGGCCCTGTCCAGATTGGCCGCAATCACGTGGGACTGGCGGCTGAGATTTGTGGAGCGGCGGATAAGGTAATTGCGCCTGTCCAGTATTCCGGTGATGACGGCGGTCTGCTCGTCATCGCGGATTTCGAAGCGCACCCTGTCTCCGACGGCCACCGGATTGGTCGCCGTGCCTGCCTCCAGCCTTGTCTTTCCCCTGAGGACGGCCTGAAAAGGTCTCCATTCCGGCAGTTCGCTCAGCAGGAAATGGCTGCCCGCGTTCTTGACAACTGTTGCTTCACCGATCATTGCTACAAAGATAAGTTTTTATGATTATATTTGTAATAAAGTATTTGTTGATATGATGACTGAAGCGAAGATAGATGCCGTCGTTGCCGGCCTGTTCGAGGGGATAGAATTCCCTCCCGAGCCTGACGGACTGTATGAGCCCCTGCGCTATATGATAAGAATCGGAGGGAAAAGAATCAGACCCAGATTGTGCCTGACGACATTCTCGCTGTACCGGGATGACATTTCCGACGAGATTCTTGAACCGGCGGCGGCTCTTGAGGTGTTCCACACCTTTACCCTCATCCACGACGACATTATGGATTGCTCGCCTCTCCGCCGCGGTATGCCTACGGTTTGGAAGAAGTGGAACAACGACACCGCCATACTGTCCGGAGACGTGATGCTGATAGACGCATACCGCAGGATGGGAAAGGCTCCCCTTTCCGTAGCCGACAAGGTGATAGATCTTTTCTCCAGGACGGCGGCGGAGGTGTGCGAGGGTCAGCAGTATGATATGGAGTTCGAGAAAGTTCCGGAAGTGGAAATGAGCGAATATGAGAAGATGATAGGGCTCAAGACCGCTGTCCTCCTGGCCTGCTCGGCTGAGATGGGCGCAATCATCGGCGGAGCTCCGGACGAGGATTGCAAGGCCCTGTACCGCTATGGCTACGAACTCGGAATGGCTTTCCAGGTGGCGGACGACTATCTCGATGCGTTCGGTGACAGTCAGGTGTTCGGAAAGCCCATAGGAGGGGATATTGTAGAGAACAAGAAGAGCTGGCTCATGCTGAAGGCTCTTGAAAAGATTCAGGACAAGCAGAGGCTTCTCGACCTCATGTCCCTTCCTGTAGATACGCAGGAACAGCGGGACGAAAAGATTGCGAAGGTCAAGGCGGTGTACGAAGAACTTGGAGTGGCTGACGATGCCCGTGCGGAGGTCGTGAGATTCTCCTCTCTCGCCAATGAAGCCTTGAAGGACCTGAATCTGGGGCAGTTGCGCAAGGAGATGCTTTTCCGCTTTGCAGATAAGTTGGTTGGTCGTGCTAAATAAGGAATTGGAAATAATGGCTCCGGCAGGCAATTTCGAATGTCTGCGGGCCGCGATACAGGGAGGCGCCGATTCCGTCTATTTCGGAGTCGGGCGTCTGAATATGAGAAGCCATTCCGCCAACAATTTCCAGCCGGAAGACCTGGCCGAGGTGGTCCGCATCTGCCGGGAGCATGGAGTCAGGAGTTATCTGACTCTCAACATAGTGCTCTATCAGCAGGATCTTGCTTCGATGAGGGAGGCTCTGGATGCTGCCAAGGCTGCCGGAGTCACTGCCATCATCGCTTCGGACATCGCCGCTATCCAGTATTGCCGCAGAATAGGATTGGAAGTGCATATCTCCACCCAACTCAGCATCTCGAACGTCGAAGCCCTGCGTTTCTATGCACAGTTCGCTGATGTGGTGGTGCTGGCGAGGGAACTCACCCTCGACCAGGTGCGTGAGATTTACGAAACCATTGAAAGGGAAGGGATAACAGGACCTTCCGGAGAGCTCGTGAGAATCGAGATGTTCGCTCACGGAGCGCTCTGTATGGCTGTTAGCGGCAAGTGTTATCTGAGCCTTCACGCCTACGGCGCATCGGCCAACAGAGGGGAATGCTACCAGATTTGCAGGAGAGGATATGAAGTGACGGATCTCGAGACAGGTTACAAACTGGAGGTTGACAACAAATACATAATGTCTCCCAAGGACTTGTGCACCATAGAATTCATGGACAAGATAATTGATTCCGGAGTCAGGGTGTTCAAGATTGAGGGACGGGCCAGGAGTGCGGAATACGTGAAGCGCTGCGCTTCGTGCTACCGCCGTGCCGCGGATGCCGTGTGCAATGGTTCTTACACGCCGGAGCTGGCGGCATCTCTGAAATCGGAACTTGCGGAGGTGTTCAACCGGGGTTTCTGGGACGGTTATTATCAGGGCGCGTATCTGGGGCAGTGGAGTGATGTGTACGGATCCCAGTCCACAAGACGCAAGGTTTATTGCGGAAAGGTGAGCAACTGGTTCGACAGGATCGGCGTTGCGGAAATCACGGTGGAGTCTGCGGGGATATGCCTCGGAGATGAACTCATGGCCATAGGTTCAACCACGGGTGTGGTGGAATTCAAGGTGGAGGATATGAGGGTGAACCTTCAGCCGGCGTCCGAGGCCGAGAAGGGAGTGAGGTGCTCTGTCGCGGTGCCTCAGCGTCTCCGCAGGGGCGACAAAGTTTATATCTGGAAAGAAGTATGAAAAAGATTCTGACAATATTGGTGCTGGGCACTCTGGCAGCCGGCGCTGCGGCTCAGTCAAAGAGTTACAATCTGACCAAGTGGATAGAGATTCACAGTGCGGTGCTCAAGGAACTGAACCTCGCTTACGTCGATTCCCTCCCGATAGACAGGATGGAGAAGGCGGGCATTGATGAGATGCTCTCGAAACTGGACCCATATACGGTATATATTCCCCGGGAGGAGAACGAGGACCTGCAGATGATGATAAGCAAGACCTATGGAGGCATAGGTGCGCTCATCTATAAATCCGGCAAGGAGGCCGACCTGTATATCAACGAACCTTATGCCGATTCGCCCGCGGCCAGAAACGGCTTGCAATGCGGCGACAGGATACTTGAGATTGACGGGGTGTCCGTGTACGGCCTGGACTCAAAGGGCTGCAGCGACAGAATGAAGGGCAAGCCCGGGACCGAAGTTTCGCTCAAGGTCAAAAAGGTCCGCAGCGGTGAGATCAGGGATATCAGGATTGTACGCGAGCGTATCCGGATCCCCGACGTGGAATACTACGGAATGTTGAATGACACTACCGGGTATCTTGCTCTCGGAGGATTCACTGAGGGAGTGGCTTCCGAGGTGCGGGGAGCCGTGGAGAAGATGAAGAGGGAAAACGGAATGAAACGCTTCGTGCTCGACTTGCGTGGAAATGGAGGCGGGCTTCTGTCCGAGGCTGTGGACATTGTCTCGATCTTTGTCCCCAAGGGGTCGCTCGTCGTTTCTTCCAAGGGAAACGAGGCTTCTGAAAACCGCGATTACAGGACTTCCAGGGATCCTGTGGATGAGACCATGCCCGTGATAGTCCTTGTGGATTCCGGTTCTGCGTCCGCTTCCGAAATTGTATCAGGTGCGCTTCAGGATCTTGACAGGGCGACGATTATGGGTGGCCGGACCTTCGGAAAAGGCCTTGTGCAGAATATCAGGCCACTGCCTTACGGAGGCCAGATAAAAATCACGGTGGCAAAATACTATACTCCCAGCGGGCGTTGCGTGCAGGCAATCGATTATGCGCACAGGAATGAGGATGGAAGTGTGGGACATATACCGGACAGTCTCAGGCACGAGTTCAAGACTGTGCACGGCCGTATCGTCAGGGATGGCGGCGGAGTGACTCCCGACGTTGAACTCAAATTCAAGGATTACAGCCGTCTGACGTATTCCGTGGTTCTGGGAGGAATAGCAGAGCAGTATGCGATGGATTATGTTGCCAGACACGATTCCATTCCGGCTGTGGATGATTTCCATTTCACGGATTACGAGGATTTCGTAGAATTTGCCAAAACGAAGGAATTCGACTACAGGTCGTCTGCCAAGACCTGTTTCGACCAGATGAAAAGGGAACTGGAGAAGGATGGCATAGACGGCACTATGTCAGGCGAGCTCGATGCTCTGGAGAAGGCGATAAACATGGACAAGGAGAAAGTGCTCCGCCTCAAGAAGGATGAGATAATTCCGTTCATCGAGGAAGAGATTGCCGTGCGCTATTACTTCCAGCAGGCCGGTGTGAAGATACGCATCCGTTATGACGAACAGTTGAAAAAAGCGCTGGAAAGTCCGTTGATTGAATTATGAAAATAGTTTTTGCCACAGCCAACAAGGGCAAACTCCGTGAAGCCGCGGAAATCCTCGGGCCTGAATATGAGGTGGTCAGCCCCGCGGACCTCGGTATCTTTGATGATATCGAGGAGACCGGTTCCACCTTTCAGGAGAACTCTCTGATAAAGGCTGAATACATCTATCGGAAAACCGGTCTTGACTGTTTTGCCGATGACAGCGGCCTTTGCGTGGATGCTCTCGGAGGGGCTCCCGGAGTGCATTCGGCCCGTTATGCCACAGAAGGTCACGATTTCGAGGCGAACATCAGGAAACTCCTGGCTTCTCTCGGGGACAGCCCGGAACGCAAGGCCCGTTTCCGTTGTGTGGTCACGCTGCTCATCGGGGGGAGAGCGCATTATTTTGAGGGTACTTGCGAAGGCAATATCGCCCGTTCGAAGGCCGGATGCGGCGGATTCGGGTATGATCCGGTTTTTATTCCCGATGCCTGGCCGGACAGAACTCTTGCAGAACTTTCGCCCGAAGACAAGAACGCCATCTCCCATAGGGGGCAGGCGCTCAGGCAGATGTCGGAGTGGCTCAGAGACAATACCAGATGAATGTTTCTTCCCGGCTGATCGTTCTCAATACAACCAAGGTCGGTGAAAATTCACTGGTCATTCATACCCTTGGCCCTGTATTCGGCCGCCGCAGTTTCATCACCACTGTCGGGAAGAAGAGCTCGATGGCTCTTTTCCTGCCGTTGAACGTGCTTGATGCGGAGATTATGGAGAATCCCAAATCGGAGCTTTGGCGGGTTAGAAATATGAGGGCGGTTTATCCTCTGACCGGTATCAGGAACAACATCTACAAAAACAGTATGACACTCTTTATGAGCGAGGTTCTGTTCAGGGCGGTCAAAGACGGATGTGACGTGGACGGGCTCAGCGAATGGTGCGAGAAAAGTGTTCTGACGCTTGATTCCCTTGAGGGCGATTTTGCAAATTATCATCTTCGTTTCCTTTTGGAATTCGCCGCCGTGCTGGGATTCTCACCTTCGTTTGAGAATCTTGTTCCTTTTGCAGACGGATGCTCAAGTGAACTCAGGAATCTTCTGACCGAGGATTTCCCCCGTTTTATGCTGTATCCTCTGACAGGAGAGACCCGGAATGCCATAGCCGGAAGTCTGTTGAAATATATCGGCTATCACGCGGAGTCATCGATGGACGTGCGTTCCCTTCCGGTCCTCCGCGAACTTTATAAGAATTGAAAAGTAGCGTATGAAGTGGATATTGATGGCGTTGGTATCGGCGGTGCTGCTGGGCCTGTATGACGTTTCGAAGAAGATTGCCCTTTCGAAAAACTCCGTACTGAACGTGCTCCTGGTAGCCACGGCGCTGTCGGCATTGTTTCTTTCGCCGCTTCTGTTCATATACCCGGGTGACGGAATCGATCATCTGCGCCTGATGTTAAAGGCGGTGCTGGTGTCCGCATCCTGGATATCCGGAATGATTGCGCTCAAGAAACTGCCTCTGACCATTGTAAGCACACTCAAGGCTTCCAGACCCTTTCTCGTCGTCCTCTTTTCCATTCTTCTTTTCGGAGAACAGCTGAATCTGTGGCAGTGGGGTGGCGTGGCCTGTGCGTTGACCGCAGTCGTGATGCTGTCCCGTACGAGCGGATCCGAGGGGATTGACTTTATAAGCAACAGGGGAATCTGGGCAATGGCCGTGTCGATTCTCACCGGAGTCGCAAGCGCCCTGTATGACAAGCATATTATTATGCAGGGGGTGGAACCGCTTTTCATGCAGAGCTGGACAAACGTGTACATTACGGCCGTCCTTGCCCTGTGCGTGCTTTTCAACAGGCATTTCAATCCGGGTGATGCCAAGCCGTTCAGATGGGACTGGACGATGGTAACCATTGCCGTACTCATAACCGCCGCAGATGCCCTGTATTTCTTTTCGATAAACGAGGAAGGCTCCCTGCTGTCCGTGATTTCTCTTGTCAGGCGCAGTTCGGTGATTGTGACGTTCGCGGTGGGGGCAATCTTCTTCAAGGAGAAAAACATACGTTCCAAAGCCTTGGCACTGTCTGTTCTGATGGCGGGTATGGTGCTTCTCCTCATAGGATCATTATAGGAAGACTATGGATGAATTCATAAGAATACGTGGAGCCAGGGCTCATAATCTGCGGAATGTGGATGTGGAGATTCCGAGGGGGAAATTCACTGTCATCACCGGAGTCAGCGGCAGCGGAAAATCTTCCCTGGCCTTCGATACCATCTATGCCGAGGGACAGAGGCGCTATATGAATACCCTTTCCCCCTATGCCAAGCATTTTATGGGCATACTGGAGAAGCCGGAGGTGGAGAACATCGACGGCTTGAGCCCGATCATCGCCATCGAGCAGAAAACGACGGGCAGCAATCCCCGTTCCACGGTGGGGACGATCACCGAGATATCCGACTTTCTCAGGCTTCTCTATGCGCGCGCGTCTACGGCATATTCTCCCGTCTCCGGCAAGGAAATGATACGCTACACCGATGCGCAGATAGTGGAGCTGATAATGAACGAGTATTCGGGGAGGAAATGTATGCTCCTGGCTCCTCTCGTGAGAGGCAGGAAGGGACATTACCGCGAGCTCTTCGACTCGCTCCGCAAGAAAGGTTATGCGCAGGTCCGCATTGACGGAGAGATCGTGGACCTTAATGATGTGGAGGCGGTGGACCGCTATAAACCGCATTTCATCGAGCTGGTGGTGGACAGGTTGAAACCGGAGGAAGGTGATGAGAGGCGTGTCAGGAATTCAGTTATGACGGCTCTCGGAATGGGTAAGGGATCTGTGGCGGTGCTTGATGACCGTATGCGGCATTTCTCAAAACATTTCATAGATCCGGAGAGCGGCATTTCTCTGCAGGAGCCGGCACCTCACACTTTCTCCTTCAATTCCCCGGAAGGATATTGCCCTCATTGCAAGGGGCTGGGAACGATAGTGGACGTAAACATAGATACCATCATACCGGACCGCTCGCTTTCGGTGGCGGATGGAGGAATCGTCCCTCTCGGGAAAATCAGGAACAACCGCAAGTTTGAAACCGTGCGCTCGATTGCACGGAAGCATGGATTCTCCCTGTATGATCCGATTGAGGAGATCCCCGACGAAGCCGTCACCCTTCTGGTTTATGGCTCCGATGAATTCTTCCGGGTGGGAGAGGGCAGCCTTGCCGAGATGGTAAACTGGCCGGGCATCGTGGATGACATAGAGGACAAGATTGTCTGCCCTGTCTGCCACGGCACGAGACTCAAGGAAGAGACCAACTGTTTCAGGATAGACGGAAAAACAATCTCTGAGGTTTCATCCATGGAACTCTCCGAGCTTCGGATATGGCTGGATTCCCTTCCGGCCAAGCTGAAGGGACGTTCGTCGGCCGTGGCGAGGGATATCCTCAAGGAACTGTCCGACAGAGTGCAGTTCCTGCTTGACGTAGGTCTTGATTATCTGTCGTTGGAGAGGGCTACAGCCTCTCTTTCCGGTGGAGAAAGCCAGCGTATACGTCTGGCGACGCAGATTGGGTCCAAGTTGGTGAACGTGATTTATATTCTTGATGAACCGAGCATCGGACTGCACCAGAGGGACAACAGGAAACTTCTGGCTTCCCTGAAGAAACTGCGAGATGAAGGAAATACCGTAATAGTCGTTGAACACGACCTGGAGACGATGAAGGCCGCCGACTGGATTGTGGACGTGGGACCCGGTGCCGGAGAACTCGGCGGATGCATCTGCTATTCCGGCCCTGCCGGGAAATTCTGGAAGGACACTTCTTTTGAAAAGTGCCGTCAGGTGCACAGGCGTCCCGGCTCCGGCAAGATTCTGGGATTGCGTGGCGCGGCCGGCAATAACCTTAAGGACGTTGATGTCGACTTCCCCCTGGGTTGTATGATAGGTATCAGCGGTGTCAGCGGAAGCGGCAAGTCCAGCCTCATCAATGAAACACTCATGCCTGTCCTCAAGGGGAAATTCTACAACATGAAGCAGAAGCCCTTGCCTTATGGGGAAATTGTCGGTGTTCAGAACATAGACAAGGTCATAGAGATAGACCAGAGCCCCATAGGAAGGAGCCCCAGGTCCAATCCCGCAACTTTCACGGGAGTATTCAACGATATCCGTGACCTTTTCGAAGAGACACCGGATGCCAAGGTGCGCGGTTTCAAGGCCGGACGGTTCTCCTTCAATGTGGCCGGGGGACGGTGCGAGGAGTGCAAAGGGGCCGGAATCAAGGTGATAGAGATGAATTTCCTGCCCTCCGTGAACGTGGTGTGCGACCAATGCGGGGGAAAACGGTACAAAGAAGACACTCTGGCGGTCAAGTATAGGGGCAAGAACATAAACGACGTACTCGAGATGCCGGTTTCCGAAGCTTACGAGTTCTTCAGGAGCCATCCCAGGATAGCTCCCAAACTCAAGGCCATGGTGGATGTGGGACTGGGTTATATCCATCTCGGGCAGTCATCGGTCACTTTGTCGGGAGGAGAAAGCCAGAGAATGAAACTGGCCGCCGAACTGGCCAGAAAGGCGACGGGCAACACCCTGTATATGCTTGATGAACCCACCACGGGACTTCATCTGAAAGATATCAAAACTCTTATGGCAGTATTGCAGAAGCTTGTGGACCAGGGCAATACGGTCATTATCATAGAACACAACCTTGATGTGCTCAAGGAGGTTGACTATCTGATTGATATGGGCCCCGACGGGGGAAGGAGGGGAGGTATGGTAATTGCAACGGGTACACCGGAAGAAGTGGCGGACAACCCGGATTCTGTTACAGGAAAATTCTTGAAAGAAATATTATGACAAAGATAGAAGCCGCAAGGCAGGAATATAGGGATTGGTGTTGTGCCATCGGCATCGACACGATGGAAAAAGTGAATGAAACACTGAAACAGGGTTACGGAGTCAAACTCATCAATATCTGTGAAGCCAGGCAGGAAAGAAAGTATGCCGAGGTGGCGGATCAGATTCTGTGGAATCACGGTCAGAAGAGAATCGTCATGATGTCCGGCCCCTCTTCAAGCGGCAAGACTTCATCTTCGCATCGCATTGCCCAACAGTGCATAGCGGTGGGCCTCATTCCGAAAGTCATAGAGCTCGACAACTATTTCGTGTCAAGGGAAAGAACTCCGCGTGATGAGAACGGAGAGTACGATTTCGAGGCGTTGGAGGCAATGGATATAGAACTCCTCGGCAATCAGTTGAATGAGCTTCTGGCCGGGAGGGAGGTGGAACTTCCGAGGTTCGATTTCGTTGAGGGCCGTCAGATTTTCGAAGGCAGAAATATGAAGCTGGAGGATGGAGACGTGCTTTTTATGGAGGGTATCCACGCGCTCAATCCGGCTCTGACTCCTTCCGTGGACCAGGAAAGGATATTCAAGGTTTACATTTCCGCTCTTACCTCGCTTCCGGGAGGGGAGAAGGTGCACTATTCCACGACGGACAAACGCCTTCTCCGCAGAATTGTCAGGGACAACCGGACCAGAGGCATCAGCCCCGAGGAGAATATTCTTCGCTGGCCGTCAGTGCGTCGCGGAGAGACCCGGAACATTTTCCCTTACGAAGAGAATGCCGACATAGTGTTCAATTCATCGACTCTCTATGATATGCCGCTTCTCAAGTACTACGCCGAACCATTGCTTTATGGCGTTTCGGAGGCGTCTCCCGCTTACGGGAAAGCTGTGTCGCTGATTGAACTGCTGACTCACGTCACCGCACTGAAGCCGGCGGAAATCGCAGCGATTCCGCCGACATCAATAATGCGGGAGTTCATCGGGGGTCAGACGCTTTAGAACAGCATCGGGACGTTAAGCGCCGCACGTATCACGAAGATGCAGAATAACAGCATCGAAAGCAGGAACGCCAGAATCAGGATGAGACCCGGACGCCATTTCGGCGAATTGAGCTTGAATATCAGCAGGACTCCGGAGTAGATGTTCCACAGCGCGAGCAGTATCATCGAAATTGTAAGGGACACCGTGACGCTTGTGGAGAATATGGTGTCTATCACGGAGATGGCTTCCGCGTCTTCCACAAAATTGTGTACGATTCGGGGAATCATGTCAAAGGTGGCGCAACCGATGAACAGGCCCGTCCCGCACATCAGCAGCATAACGCCCAGAATGATGAGGCAGACCCGGCCGGCGAGGTTGACGGCGGGAGCAGGCTTCCTTTCGGATGAACCGCTGTAATATGAAGTCTGCGCCGCATTTCGGCTGAAGTCATTCACGGAAATGGGCTTGCCGTAGAGTTGGCATTTCTGCTCCACGGTCTTCGCGGCCGGTACACAGACCCACATCACCAGATAGCCCAGGAGGAGCAGGCCCAAAATGGTATGGCTCCAGTCTTTGTCAATGAAGATTCCTGCGAGGCAGAGAATAGTGAATGTAACCCTGTAGATTACTACATCCACATCTGTGAATGCCGACAACCCGCTGAACACTCCTCCGAGGAATTTCGAGTCGGGGTCTCTGAAAAGCCTGCGTCTCACGGTTTGAGGCGCCTCGGATCCTGCCGTCCCGCAGGATTCTCCGAATTCACCCATCACCGACTTGGCGTAGTCCACCATCTCCACCGTAACGATTCTTTCCACGGGGCTTTTTTCGGCAAGAAGTTCTCCGATTCTTTCCTCGATGTCCGAGCATATTTCATCTCTGGAAGGTTCCAGATCATACTCTTTCTGAATGGAATCAAGATAGCTTTCCAACAATGCCGCGGCATCTTCCTCCACGTAGAATGCAAAGCCGCCTATATTCATTTTTTCTGTCTTTTTCATATTATGTCAACATAATAGCCTGATGATTCTCTCAATATTCCTATGGAGGATGCCAATTCATCCCACGCGGCATCCAGTTCCTTGAGTTGTTCCCTTCCCTTTTCGGTGATGGAATAATATTTTCTCGGAGGCCCTTGTGTGGATTCCTCCCATCTGTATGTCAGAAGACCAAGGTTCTTGAGCCTGATCAGGAGAGGGTACAGTGTGCCTTCAACGACTATCAGATCCACGTCCTTGAGTTTCTGGATGAGGGAGGACGGATATTCGTCTCCGTGCTGGAGGACGAGGAGAATGCTGTATTCCAGCACTCCGCGCCTCATCTGGGTCCTGCTGTTTTCTACGGCAGATTCCATAATCAAATGTATTTGCTGATATTCTCGGCTGTGGCCGGCTCTCCGTTCATCTCACATTTTTCCACGGGGGAAACGGCTTCGGGGACAATGATCCAGAATACCAGATATATCCAGAAACCCGCCAGGCCGCAGATGAGAGCGATGGCGAAGATGACTCTCATCACCACCACATCTATGTCCAGATGGTGGGCAAGTCCGGAACAGACACCCCCGATCACCCGGTGGTCCCTGTCGCGGTAGAGTTTTCTGGCGCTGCGGTATCCTCCGGAAAATTTATTCGCGGAAGCGGCTTCCCCCGAAGCTTCGGGTACCTTGAAGCCCATCTCCCTTATTATGTCGGCGACCATAGCTTTCTCCACGACTTCACGCCCCTGCATCCTGGCATGCAGGAGATCGGCGATTCTAATCTCCACTTCTTCCGTGATTTCGTCCGCGGATGCGGCACTTTCCTTTCCGGTCAAATCTTTCCTGTATCCTTCAAGGAAAGTTTTCAGAAGTTCGTAGGCATCTTCATCAACGATGAAATTGCTTCTCCCCAGAGAAATTGTTGTAGTTTGTTTCATATTTTATTCGATTACGTTGATTCTGGATGCACCGCTGCATTTGATTCCGGAAATGTCGCTTCCCTGCAGCACGGAGAGTTTGGAAGCCCCGGACAGGTCGCCGCTTATCTTTCCTCCCTGGATGCCCTTGATGCTTCCCGCTCCGGAAATATCAATGTACGCCTTGTCCACCCTGAGACATTCATGGTTGTTCCCTTTGATCTTGGACGCTCCCGAACAATCCATGTCCGCTTTCCGGGCTTTGCCGGATATGCAGGCGGCGCTGGCGCCGCTCAGGTCTACCCCAAGCTCTCTCACGTCCACGTCAATCTCTGCCTTCGATGCCCCCGACATATCCAGCGAAAGATCATTGCCGGTGAGCGTAATGTCGGATCTGAAGGCACAGGCTCCGCTCAGATCAATGGACGTAAGGCTCCGCGAAGAAACGGGTACGAGTACCTCGGCCCGTTTGAGTTCGTTGAGAGAGATGCTTTTCAGTCCTATTTCCAACGCGTCTCCCGAAGATCTGATGTCAAGATAGGGGACGAGATTTTCGTCCACTGTCACCGTGACTTCCTTGGCCGTATTCGAGTAATGGACGGAAAATGCTCCGGATGCGTCGAGTTCGCTGTAGTTGGTCCGGATGCCGGGGAAAACGATGGTCGTGTCTTTCCCGCTGGGAGTCACCTGCCTGTCCCTGATGAACCGGAAGTGGTTTGACGAGTATGCGGCTCCGCTATGAGTCAGGGCCAGTGCCGCGACTGACAGGATAATGCAGATTTTTGATATCTTTTTCATAACGTTGATTTTTTGTTATGCAAAGATATAGATATTTTTTGGTACTTTGCAATACAAGGTACTAAAAAATTAAAAAAAGATTATTCCTTTTCATTGAAGGGCTCAAGGAAGGGATTGCTTGTCCTTTCGACACCTATTGTGCTGGATGGCCCGTGGCCGGGATATATCGCCGTGTCGGGCTCCAGCCATATCAGTTTTTCCATCACGGATCTGATGAGGTCGTCATATTCCCCGAACTGGAGGTCGGTCCTTCCTATGGTTCCGGCGAAAAGGGTATCGCCGGTAAACATTATTTTCTCATTCTCTTCGAGATAGCATACCCCACCGGGAGAATGCCCCGGTGTCGTTATTACCTTGAATCTGAAACCGGCGGCTTCGATTATGTCATTGTCCCTGACCTCTGTGACGTCGAAGTCGTAATCCGGAGCGTTGACGCCCATTCTCGACGTCATCCTGTCGAAGCTTTTGAACAGTTCCTTGTTCTCGGGACCCATATACAACGGAATCCGGAAGGCATCCTGCGTTTCCTTGGCGCCCCAGATATGGTCTATATGACAATGGGTCAGAAGAATGGCTTCCGGCTTGAGTCCGCCTGCGTTGATGTAATCGAAGAATTCTCTTCTTTCTTCGGGACCGTAGAATCCGGGATCGACGATGACGCAGGCCCCTCCTTTGGAGGACAGAACCATTGTGTGCTCGCGGAAAAGGTTGAAAGAGAAAATCTTGAGATTGTGCATTGCGATGGAATTGAAAACCACGCAAAAATACGAAAAAATGTTAAATTTGTAGGAAAAGAGCAAAGGTATGCATATCGGAATAGCGGGGAATATCGGCAGCGGGAAGACGACGCTGACGCGGATGCTTTCAGAACATTACGGATGGACTCCCAAGTACGAGTCCGTCGCCGTCAACCCCTATCTTGAAGATTATTACAAGGATATCCGGAGGTGGTCGTACAACCTTGAGACATATTTCCTTGCCCGGCGGTTCAAGGACGTGCTTGAGATCTCCAGGTCATCGGAGATCATTGTCCAGGACCGTACGCTGATGGAGGGGGTCAATATCTTCGTTGTCAACAACCACGAGCTGGGGAATTTGTCCGACCGGGACTATGATACCTATATGCAGTTGTACAATCTGATGATAAGCATGGCCGGCACTCCTGACCTGCTGATATATCTGAAGGCATCGGTGCCTCACCTGGTGGACAACATACGTCGCCGGGGAAGGGATTACGAGCAGGGGATGACTCTGGATTATCTTCAGGGACTCAACGCCCATTATGAGAAGTGGATATCGTCATATGAGGGAAGGATGCTTGTTGTGGAAGTGGATAATCTTGACTTTGAGAACAATCCCGCCGATTTCGCATCCGTTACCGACAAGATAGACGCGCAGCTGTTCGGGTTGTTCAAATAATTGTTATATTTGTAAGGTATAAGTCAACAGGCACTATGCATATCGCCATCGCAGGAAACATCGGCAGCGGGAAGACAACGCTGACCAGAATGCTTGCCGCCCATTATGGGTGGATTCCCAAATATGAATCCGTAGACTTCAATCCGTATCTGTCGGATTTCTACGAAGATATGGAGAGGTGGTCTTTCAATCTTCAGATTTATTTCCTCAACAAGCGTTTCAAGGATGTGGTTGATATCGCAAAGACGGATGATATCATCGTCCAGGACCGGACCATCTTTGAGGATGCGAGGATTTTTGCTCCCAATCTTCACGATATGGGTCTTATGAGCACCCGCGATTTCGAGAACTATTCGGACCTTTTCGAACTGATGATGTCGCTTGTCGGCATGCCTGACCTGCTCATCTATCTGCGTTCTTCCCTGCCTAACCTGATTGCCCAGATACAGAAGCGTGGAAGGGATTATGAGCAGAGCATCAGCATCGACTACCTTGCCGGTCTCAATGAAAAATATGAGAACTGGATTAAGGATTACAAGGGGAATCTTCTGATTGTGGATGCGGACAAGATAAAATTCGGCAACCGTCCGGAGGATTTCGAGACAGTGACAAATATGATCGACGCCCAGCTCTACGGGCTTTTCCCGCAGTCTGATTAATATCTATTCATTATGGCAACAGAAAGGTTGACAATCATCGACTTTGTCGAGAAGTACACCGGGATGTATCCGGACAAGACTTTCCTTCGTGAGAAGGTCGGTGAAAAATGGGAGGAGACTTCCTATGCCGCTACCCACCGGGAGGGAATGATTCTCGGAGCCGGCCTTATGTCCCTCGGTCTTGCGAAAGGGGATAAGGTTTCTCTGATATCCGAAGGCAGGAATATGTGGATCTTTGCCGAGCTCGGTATCCTTTACGCCGGAGCCGTCAACGTTCCGCTCTCCTTCAAGCTCGAGTCAGACCAGGACCTGACCTTCAGGATCAACCATTCCGATTCCAGATTCGTGATGACATCGGAGAGCCAGATTGAAAAGGTCCGCCGTGTAATGGGCAGTTGCCCTGCCGTGGAGAAGGTCATCGTGTTCGATGATATCCCTCTTGAAAAGAATGAGATACACATCAGCGAAGTCAGAGCCGCAGGTCTGAAATATATGCAGGAACATCCCGGTGCGATAGAGGCGAGAATGAAGGAAGTCGGGCCGGATGACTATGCCAACATCAGTTACACTTCAGGAACGACAGCCGATCCCAAGGGCATCCTGCTCACGCACCGCAACTATACGGCAAACATCGAGCAGTGCCATTCGGTGGTGTACGTCGACCCTGATTCCGTGATGCTCATCATCCTGCCGCTGGACCATTGCTTCGCACACGTGGCCGGTTTCTATTTCATGATGAGCGCCGGCGGAAGCATCGCTACGGTACCTGGAGGAAAGAGCGCTGTCACTATGCTCAAGAACATTCCCATTGCCATCAGGGAGACAAGACCTCACGTGATGCTGTCCGTTCCCGCCATCTCGCGCAATTTCCGCAAGAACATCGAGGCCGGCGTGAAGAAGAAGGGACCGAAGGTCGAGAAGCTCTACAACTTCGCCCTCGACAATGCCATCAAATACAACAGGGAGTATTACAATATGGGCAAGCCCTGCATCCGTCTTTGGTGGAGAGGAATCCTCAAGGCCGTTTTCGACAAGCTTGTCTTCAAGAGCATCAGAGAGAATTTCGGCGGCCGTTTCCAGTTCTTCATCGGTGGAGGGGCTCTGTTGGATATTGAACTCCAGCGCTATTTCTGCGCCGTTGGAATGCCTATCTTCCAGGGGTACGGACTTTCCGAAGCCACTCCCGTCATCTGCTCCAATTCAATGGGCAGGGGACACGCCCGCTTCGGTTCGTCCGGTCGCACAGTGGAGCCTATGGACATAAAGATATGCGATGAAGACGGCAGGGAACTGCCTCACGGACAGACCGGAGAGATTGTCATTCGCGGAGAAAACGTGATGGCCGGTTACTGGAAGAATCCTGAGGCGACGGCGAAGACCATTGTTGACGGATGGCTTCACACCGGAGACCGCGGTTATATCTGCACGGAGAATCCCCGTTTCCTGTATGTCACCGGACGTTTCAAGAGCCTGCTGATTTCCTCGGACGGTGAGAAATATTCTCCCGAGGGATATGAGGACAGCCTTGCTGACGGTTCCAAGTATATCGACGCATCCGTTCTGTACAACAATCAGAGTCCGTACACCGTTGTGATAGTCGTACCCAACAAGCAGGCCCTCTACGATGCGGCCAGGAAGATGAATCTTGTCCCTGAGGCTGAAACCGGCCGCAAGGCGATGCTTGACATCCTCCAGAAGGAGCTGGATGCCTATCGTCCCGGCGGCGGCAAGGCGGGTATGTTCCCCGAGAAATGGCTGCCGGCAGCCATCATAGTGGCTGACGAACCATTCACCGAGCAGAACGGGATGCTCAACACCACAGCCAAGATGGTCCGCCGCAAGGTCGAGAAGCATTATGCCGACCGCATTGAGTATGCAATGACCCCGGAAGGCAAGGTGCTTTACAACGAAAAGAATTTACAGTCGCTGAAATAGTTGAAAATTAATAATCAATAATGTAAATCAGTATGGAAACAACAAAAAATCAGAACTACACACCCGCCATTGTGGTGATGTTTGCTCTCTTCTTCATGATTGCATTCGTTACGAATTTCGCCGGTTCAATGGGCGTAATCGTATCGAATCAGTTCGGTGCAAGTCCTGCTCTCAGCCAGCTCGGGACGCTCGCTAACTTCATTGCATATCTCTGTATGGGAATTCCTGCGGGAATCATCCTCAAAAGAAAAGGATATAAGTTCACGGCCCTTCTTGCCGTTACCGTAGGTTTCATCGGTGTGGGAATCCAGTGGCTTGCCGGTCCCGCCCAGTCATTCCTCGTTTACGTTATCGGTGCATTTGTGGCCGGATTCTCAATGTGTCTTCTCAACATTGTTGTCAATCCTATGCTCAATACCCTGGGCGGCGGTGGCAACAAGGGTAACCGTCTCATCCAACTCGGAGGTTCCTGCAACTCTGTCGGTGGAACTCTGGCTCCTATTCTCCTGGGCTTCCTCATCGGAGGGGAGGCATCGAAAGCAAACGTCTCTGACGCAGCTCCCGCAATGCTCATAGCAATGCTTATCTTTGTCATTGCAGCAGTCATCATCGCCTTCACTAATATTCCCGAACCTCATATGGAGACTCCGGAAGAGAAAGCAGCACGTAAGGCCGGCAACGTTCAGAAGGACCAATACGGCCCCCTTTCATTCCGTCATTTCGTGCTCGGAGCGGTCGCAATCTTCTTCTATGTTGGAATAGAGGTCAGCATACCGAACATGGCGAATCTTTATATGTCCAATGATCTCAATATGCCGGCAGTGGCAGGTACAATCGTGGGCTTCTACTGGTTCTGCATGCTTATCGGCCGTCTTATCGGAAGTGCAATAGGAGGAAAGGTCTCATCCAAGACTATGCTCGCTGTCACTTCAACCGTTGCGATCATCTTCCTTCTCCTTGTGATGTTCCTGCCAAAGAGTATTCAGGTCACCGTATTTGACAAGGTCATTCCCATTTCAATGCTGTTCATGTTCCTCTGCGGCCTCTGCACATCCGTCATGTGGGGCTCTATTTTCAACCTTGCAGCTGAGGGTCTTGGCAAATACACTGCACCTGCATCCGGAGTCTTCATGACTTTGGTTTGCGGCGGTGGTATCATTCCGTTCTTCTGCGGTATGCTTGCCAAATCAGTCGGCTATCTCCAGAGTTACTGGATTCTGGTCGCCTGCCTCCTCTTCCTCGTTTTCTATGCGCTTGTGGGCAGCAAGAACGTCAATAAAGATATTCCTGTTGATTAATTAATGCATTTGACATATGGCTAAAGAATTTGTTGTCGGTATCGACGTAGGGGGCCAAACCTCCAAGATAGGCGTTGTTGACGCCCGTGGCACTGTAATCGCGCAGACGGTCATCCGTTCAGACACTTACGGCGCTGATGCGGACGCATTCATTGATGCTCTTGCTGCAGCCGTGAAGGGATGCATAAAGGAGTCCGGCAAGGAAGGCGAGATCCGCGGTGTCGGAGTCGGCGCTCCCAACGGAAACTATTATACCGGTGAGGTTGCATTTGCACCGAATCTTGCCTGGGCTGCAAAGCAGGCGGTCAAGTTTGCGGACAAACTTACTAAGAAGCTTGACGGAATTCCTGTCAGTCTGACCAATGACGCCAATGCGGCTGCCGTGGGAGAAATGACTTACGGCTCTGCCAGGGGAATGAAGAACTTCATCATGATAACCCTCGGTACCGGTGTCGGCAGCGGCATCGTGGTTGACGGAAAGGTAGTTTACGGTCACGACGGATTCGCCGGGGAACTCGGCCATACCAATGTGGTGCGTCACAACGGACGTGCCTGCGGTTGCGGACGCTACGGTTGCCTTGAGGCTTATTGTTCCGCAATGGGTGTCGCCCGTACGGCGCGGGAGTGGCTTGAGCATTCAAAGGAGCCTTCAGTTCTGCGTGACATTGAGAACATCACTTCAAAGGATGTCTATGATGCGGCGAAGGAGGGAGACAAGATAGCTCTAGATATCTTCGATTATACCGGAACCCTTCTCGGAACGGCTTTCTCCGATTTCATCGCATTCAGCGCTCCCGAGGCTATCGTTCTCTTCGGAGGCCTCGCCCGTTCAAAGGAGTTCCTTTATGAACCTATGATGAAGGCTATGAACGAAAATGTCCTCCGGATATGGAAAGACAAGGTTCAGATAGTCTTCTCCAGCCTCAAGGAGTCAGATGCCGCCATCCTCGGTGCATCCGCCCTTGCCTGGGAATTGTAGAAGCTTTTTAAAGTACTTATATAATTATGAAAACAAAATTTATTTTAGCGGCCCTGATGATGGGCGCAACAGTAGTGGCCTGCACTCCCAAGGCGGAAGTTGCGGCAGAAGGTGAGGAAGCCGTCGAGGCAGTGAAGACTGCGAAGGATTATATCCCCAGCAAGGCGGTCGTTGATTCTGTAAGTTACCTTATCGGCGTCAATTTCGGATCTTTCATCAAAGGATATGATTTCGGTGACGTCAACTACTCTCAGATTGTCAAGGGAATGAAGGACTTTGTCAATGCAAAGGGCGATATGCGTGATCCCGGTTTCAATGAGCAGTTCAAGGTCAATCCCGAGAGAATCAATGATATGTTCAACAGCTATCTCGAGAACCGTCACAACTACAAGCTTCTTGTGAACAAGGAAGCCGGCGAGAAATTCCTTGCCGCCAACAAGAAGAATGACGGTGTGGTTGAGACTGAGAGCGGCCTCCAGTACCGTATCATGAACGATGGCAACAATGTTCATCCTGCAGCCACCGATACTGTTTGGGTACGTTATCAGGGCAAGACTCTTGATGGAAAGGTATTCGATGAGGTTAAGGAGGATGCCGAGCCCGCTCAGTTGACTCTCAACCGCGTAATCCCCGGTTGGACCGAGGGACTTCAGCTCATCGGTGAAGGTGGAGAGATTGATCTCTACATTCCTGCCAACCTCGCATACGGCGAGCGTGGAAACCAGGGAATCGAACCCAACTCAACCCTTGTCTTCAACATCAAGTTGACAAAGGTCGGCAAGTTCGTGGAGCCCGAGGCTGAGGAGAAGTAATTTATCCTACGACAGCACCATTCGCGACGGCATCCTGCGGGGTTATGAACCGCATCTTGCCGTCGCCTTGTTTTGCCATCAGTATCATACCGTGGCTTTCGATGCCGCGTATGGTGCGAGGCTTGAGATTGGCAAGGATACATATCTGCCTGCCTACCATTTCTTCCGGAGAATAATATTCGGCAATACCGGATACGATGACGCGTTTGTCCATTCCGGTGTCAATCGTGAGTTTGAGAAGTTTGTCCGTTTTGGGCACACGTTCGGCATCCAGGACGGTTGCGGTGCGTATGTCCATCTTCTCGAAGCCCTCGAAGCCGCATTCCTCTTTCTGAGGGGCCACCTGCTTTGCCGCTTCAGCCTTCGCCTCGGCTTCGCGTTCAGCGCGGATTTTCTCGAGCCTGTCCAGCTGGATCTGAATCTGCTCGTCCTCAACCTTGGTGAAAAGTAGTTCCGCTTCACCGATATTGTGGCCTTCCGGAACAATTGATTCGCCGCCAAGCATATCCCAGTTGAGCTCGACTCCCAGCATCTTCTTCAGCCTGCCTGCCGCGAAGGGGGTGAAAGGCTCGAATGCTATGGCGAGGTCCGCGCACAGCTGGAGAGAGATGTTGAGAATTGTGGCGCATCTTGCCATATCGGTTTTGGCAATCTTCCAGGGCTCCGTATCGGAGATGTATTTGTTGCCGAGCCGCGCAATTCCCATAGCATCCTTCAAGGCCTCGCGGAACCTGTAATTTTCGATATTCTTCTCTATCGAAGCCTTGAGTTCGGGGATGCCTGCCAGCACCTCGCGGTCAATGTCCAGAAGTTCTCCGCGGGCGGGTACCTTACCCTCGAAATATTTGTGGGTCAGGACCATGGCCCTGTTTACAAAGTTGCCGAAGATGGCTACCAGCTCGCTGTTGTTGCGTGTCTGGAAATCCTTCCAGCTGAAATCGTTATCCTTGGTTTCGGGAGCATTTGCTGTCAGCACGTAACGCAGCGCATCTTCCTTGCCCGGGAAATCCTTGACATATTCGTGAGCCCAGACGGCCCAGTTCCTTGACGTGGAGATCTTGTCGCCTTCCAGGTTGAGGAATTCGTTGGCGGGAACGTTCTCGGGAAGGACGTATCCGCCGTAGGCCTTGAGCATTGCGGGGAACACTATGCAATGGAATACGATATTGTCCTTGCCTATGAAGTGGACCAGTTTCGTGTCTTCCGATTTCCACCATTTCTCCCAGTCATCGGGAAGAAGTTCCATAGTGTTGGAGATGTAGCCGATGGGTGCGTCGAACCATACATAGAGGACCTTGCCCTCGGCACCTTCAATAGGAACGGGGACTCCCCAATCCAGATCCCTTGTGACGGCACGCGGTTGCAGGCCTCCGTCCAACCAGCTCTTGACCTGGCCGTAGACGTTGGGCCTCCATTCCTTGTGACCTTCGAGAATCCATTCGCGGAGCCAGGCCTCGTACCGGTCCAGAGGAAGATACCAGTGGGTGGTCTTCTTCTTGACGGGCTCGGCACCGCTCAGTTTGGACTTGGGATTGATGAGCTCCTCGGGGCTGAGCGTCGCTCCGCATTTCTCGCATTGGTCACCGTATGCCCCTTCCGCACCGCACTTCGGGCAGGTTCCGACGATGTATCTGTCTGCAAGGAAGGTTTTGGCCTCAGGGTCATAATACTGCTCGCTTTCCCTGGAAATGAACTTGCCCTCGTCGTAGAGTTTCTTGAAGAACTCGGATGCGTTGGCTTCGTGTATCTTCGATGACGTGCGCCCGTAGATGTCGAAATTGATGCCGAGGGCCTTGAATGAGCCGTCGATAATGTTGTGATACTTGTCCACTATGTCCTGAGGACTGCAGCCCTGCTGACGCGCCTTTATCGTGATGGGCACGCCGTGCTCATCGGAGCCGCAGACGTACAGGACGTCCTGCCCGCGCATCCGGAGGTAGCGCACATAGATGTCGGCCGGGACATAAACTCCGGCCAGATGTCCGATATGTACAGGACCGTTGGCGTAGGGAAGCGCGCAGGTCACGAGGGTTCTTTTGAATTTCTTATCCATGGCGATTTTCTTATTTTTCTCTTCCAATCTTTGCATTGATGCTGCGCTGCGCAGTCTGAAGTGAGACCATCTGTTTCATTATCGGTTCCACCTCCTCCGGGGGAGCGCCCTGCAACGAACGGCGAAGATAATCAATTTTATCCTGAACGCGACGTTCGGCATAGCACAAAATGGCTTTAGGCACATAAGTGACAAGCCAGGAAGCCGTCGCTGTCATTGAACTTCTGAATTTTTCAACGGAAAGCTGGTATTTTTCGGTGGCCAGGTCTCCGGTTATTTCTGCAATCATCCTGTCTTCCGAGTTGTACAGGCCCCGCAGAATCTGCTCCTGCGTAAGGCCCTCGTCATAGCTCTTGATGTAGGCATCGTACACGGCTCTGTATGCGCTGTTTACAAAACTTGAACCGTCCGCTTCCAAGGAAACCCGGATGAAATCCGTAACTGTGGGCTTGTCATCCTCATTCCCGGAATAATAGTCCGAGTCGCTTTCGAAGTCGAGTTCGTCGGTGCCGTGGGTCAGCAGGAAATACAGGAGGTCTTTCTCCGCTTTGGCGAGAGTCCTGTTTTCCTCTGGAATGCCCTTCGTCCTGACCTGTTCCGCCTGTCGTGGATTGTCCGGAGTCCTTTCCTCTTTCAGGGCCTGCCTCTGTCCGGCAATCCTCTCCTCAACCAGCTTGTTCTGCCGGGTGCGGTTGATGCGGTCGAAAAGGATTGCGGATTCTATGCCGAACTTTGCCGCTGTGGCGTCCACATAGACGGAACGTTTCACAGCATCGGGGATTTCGGCGATTGTGTCCGCGATGTCATTTATGAGGTTCGCTTTCTTGAGCGGATCTCCTCCGGCTTCGTCAAGCAGCAGGTTCGTCTTGAAGGCGATGAAATCCTGCTCGTTGGATGCGATGTAGCTCTCCACTTCCTCCCGGCTGTGGCTGCGGCCGTAGGAGTCGGGGTCTTCGCCTTCCGGCAAAAGGACTATCTTGACGTTGAGGCCTTCGGAGAGGACCAGATTGATGCCGCGCAGTGCGGCGTGGATGCCGGCGGAATCTCCGTCGTACATTATCGTTACGTTCTCGGTGAATTTCCGTATGAGCCTGATCTGCTCTATCGTCAGGGATGTACCGCAGGAAGCCACCACGTTGGTGATGCCGAGCTGGTGCATCGTCACCATGTCCACGTTTCCTTCGACAAGAATGCATTTGTCCTGTCTTGATATCTCAGCTTTGGCGAAATATATCCCCAGAAGGATTTTGCTCTTGGTGTAAATCTCCGTTTCGGGAGAGTTGACATATTTGGCCGGGTTGTCGGAACGCAGTGTCCTTCCGCTGAATGCAATGACCCTTCCGCTCACGGAATGGATGGGGAACATCGCCCTTTCGTGGAATTTATCCACAACGGCTCCGTCTTCGCGCTGAACAGCGAGCCCCGCGTCAATGAGATATTCCTGCTTGTATCCTGCAGCCCTGGCGGCATCCAGAAGGGCCGTTCTGCCGGACGGCGCCCATCCGAGGCCGAATTTGGCAATGGTCTCGTCCTCCAGTCCTCTGGAACGGAAATAATTGTAGCCCAGAGTTTTCCCTTCTCCCGCCTTCAATTGCTCCGAATAGAATTTCTGTGCGAATTCCGACACCAGCAACAGGCTTTCCCTATGCTGCTTGAGGGCCAGTTCTTCAGCCGATTCTTCCTTCTCCACTATCTCTATGTGGTATTTGGAGGCGAGGTACCGCAGCGCTTCCGTGTAGGAGAAATGTTCGTGTTCCATCACGAAGCCCACTGCGGAACCGGCCTTGCCACATCCGAAGCACTTGTATATGCCTTTCGAGGGGGATACGTAGAAAGACGGCGTCTTCTCGTTGTGGAATGGGCAGCAGGCTACGAAATTCGCCCCGCGACGCTTGAGCGTCACGAAATCACTGACCACGTCCTCAATGCGGGCGCTGTCGAGAATGAGATCTACTGTATCCTGCGGAATCACGATGCTACCTCACATAAGAATTTAAGGCGGACAAGACGGATTTCCATCTCGTCATAGTCATTGCCCAGATTTTCAATCGCGTCCTTCAGGGAGTCGGATTCCGCTTCGGTCCGGAAGTATTCAAGAAGTTCGTCCACCACGTCAGGGTCAAGATTCTCATTGATATAATATCCGAGATCCAACTTGGTGCCCGTGGCGACGATCGCTTCTATTTCGTCCATAAGGTCTCCCAATTCCATTCCCTTGGCTGAAGCGATTGCTTCGAGGTCAACCCTGCGGTCAATATTCTGGATGATGTATATTTTGTCAACGGATTTTGCCGGGGAGGACTTCATCACGAAGTCATTGGGGCGTGATATCTCGTTTTCCTCGACATATTTCTTTATGAGCTTGATGAATTCTTCACCGAACTTATGTGCCTTGCCGTCTCCGACACCCTGGCAGTTCTTGAGTTCCTCGAAGGTTTCCGGATAGAGGATGGACATATCTTCCAGTGCGGGGTCGGAGAACAGAATCCAGGGCTGGAGCTTGAGCTTTCTTGCAAGGTCCTTGCGGAGATCCTTGAGCATCGCGAGAAGGGTGGCGTCCCCTCCGCCCCCGTTCTGCATGGCACCCGCCTCCATCATCTCCTCCTCGTTGTCTTCGTCGGAGCCGTCCCCTTTGGAGAACACCCTGTCTTCAACCAGCAGCAACTCGAAGGGATTGTCCAGAAAAGCGCGCCCTTCATCGGTGACGTGTATGAGCCCGAAAGTTTCAATCTCCTTTTCCAGGAGATGCCGCATCAGACCCTGATGTATCACGGTGCACCAGAATTTGTCGGAATGGTCTTTGCCCGCTCCGAAGTACTTGCACCTGTCGTGATTGTAGGACTTGATGAGGGCGGTTTCATTGCCGGCAAGAATGTTGGCGAGATGATCCACTTTGAAATGCTCGGGAAGGCTCAGGATGAGTCTGATCACCGTACTCATCTCCACACGGCCGTCGAAGGTCTGCTTCGGGTGCAGACAGTTGTCGCAGGAACAGCAGTTGTCCTGCAGGTAGTCCTCGCTGAAATAGTTCAGGAGAAGCTTCCTCCTGCACTGGCTGGACTCGGCATAATAAACCACTTCCGAAAGCAGTTGCCGGGCGATTTCCTGCTCGGTCACAGGCTTCCCGACCATGAATTTCTCAAACTTGCGTATGTCCTTGTAACTGTAGTACGCGATGCATCGGCCTTCCTGTCCGTCACGTCCGGCGCGTCCGGTCTCCTGATAATAACTTTCTATGCTCTTCGGAATGTCATAGTGAATCACGAACCGGACATCCGGCTTGTCGATACCCATTCCGAAGGCGATGGTGGCCACAATCACGTTGACCTCCTCCATCAGGAACTTGTCCTGGTTCTCCGCCCGGACCTTCGCTTCCAACCCGGCGTGGTAGGGCAGTGCCCTGATGCCGTTGATGCACAGCAGTTCGGCCATTTCCTCCACTTTTCTCCGGCTCAGGCAGTAGATTATTCCCGACTTGCCCGGGTTGTTTCTGATGTATCTGATGATGTCTCTTTCCGCATCCAGCTTGTCTCTTACCTCATAATAGAGGTTCGGCCTGTTGAAGGATGATTTGAAGACGGCGGCATCCGGTATCCCGAGGTTCTTGAGAATGTCGCTCTGCACCTTCATCGTGGCGGTAGCGGTCAGAGCGATGATGGGAGCTCTGCCGATTTCATCGACCAGAGCCCTGATCCTCCTGTATTCCGGACGGAAATCGTGGCCCCATTCGGAGATGCAGTGCGCTTCGTCAACGGCGTAGAAGGATATGGTAATCTCCTTCAGCAGGGAGATGTTGTCTTCCTTGGTGAGTGACTCGGGCGCCACATACAGAATCTTCGTCTTCCCGGAGATGAGGTCCTCGCGCACTTCATCAATCTGCTGTTTCGTGAGAGAGGAGTTGAGAAAATGGGCGATGCTTTCGTTGCCTGACACGAATCCGCGGATTGCATCCACCTGATTCTTCATCAGCGCTATGAGCGGGGAAATGACTATGGCCGTGCCGTCCAGAATCATTGCCGGAAGCTGGAAACATAGAGACTTCCCGCCTCCCGTGGGCATCAGCACGAAGGCATCGCCACCTCCGACGAGGTGCTTGATGATCTCCTCCTGGTCGCCCTTGAAGCCGTCGTACCCGAAGAATTCTTTCAGAGTCCTGCGAATCTGTGCGGAATCCGGAATCATAATGTGTCAGAATGTATGAATGGCAAGTCCTGAACGAAGTTTGGGCTCGAACCAGGTAGTCTTCGGCGGCATTATCATACCGCTGTCGGCTATGGCGGTGAGCTGCCCCATAGACACCGGATACAGTGCGAATGCCACCTTCATCTCCCCGCTGTCAACTCTCTTCTGAAGTTCCTCCAGACCTCTGATTCCTCCCACGAAATCTATCCGTTTGTCGGTCCTGAGATCCTTGATGCCGAGAATCTTGTCAAGAACGAGATTGGAGAGGACGGTCACGTCAAGGACGGCGATAGGGTCGTTGTCGTCGAAACGTCCTTCCCTGGCGCTGAGACTGTACCACTTGTTTCCAAGATACATCGAGAAGTTGTGGAGCCCGGTCGGACTTACAGGTTTTGCCGGACGCCCGCAGCGTGGTTTGGAACTGACAGCCACTTCAAAATCCTCTTCGAGAGCTTTCAGGAATTCTTCTTCGGAGAGACCGCCCAGATCTTTTACGACACGGTTGTAATCGATGATACGGAGTTGGCTTTCAGGGAAGCACACGGCCATGAACCAGTTGTATTCCTCCTCTCCCGTATGTTTGGGATTGGCGGCCTTCCTTTCGGCACCGACGCGTGCGGCGGCGGCGGTGCGGTGATGTCCGTCCGCTACGTAGAATGCGTCCACGGAAGTGGAGAACAACTCGCTTATGCGGGATATGGACGCGTCATCGTCAATCACCCACAGTTCGTGCCCGAATCCGTTCTCGTCCTTGAATCTGTACTCGGACTTTTCCCTGACTTTCTTCTCCACGATGGAGGCCATTTCGGCGTTGTCCCTGTAGGCGAAGAACACGGGTTCGATATTGGCGCTCTGGATGCGGACGTGTATCATCCTGTCGTCCTCCTTGTCCTTGCGGGTAAGTTCGTGTTTTTTGATGATGCCCCCGGCATAGTCATCAGTGTGGGCGCAGAGCACGATTCCGTATTGTGTCCTGCTTCCCATTGTCTGGGCATACACGTAATAGCACGGCTTGGGGTCGCGGACAAGCCACCCCTTCTCCTGCCAGGCCTTGAAATTCTCCACTGCCTTGTCGTAGCTGCGCTGTTCGTGCTCTCCGGCAACGGGTTCGAAATCGATTTCCGGCTTCGTGATGTGCAGCAGGGATCCGGGGCCCGCCATCGCCTTTGCCTCCTCGGAGTTGAGGACGTCATAGGGCGGAGCGGCCACTTCCGTTATCATGTCTTTCGGCGGCCTGAGCGCCGCGAACGGTTTGACTCTGACCATATCAGTTGAGTTTGAATTTTGTGCAGCCTTCTGCGAAGAAGGCACATATCTGACGGGCGGCGGCGAGACCGGCATTCACGTTGGCCTCCGATGTCTGGGCACCCATCTTCTTGGGAGTGGCGAAAACGCGCAGCCCGAATTTCTCCTGCAGGACAGCAAGGTTGTCCGGGGCCACGTCTGTCACATATTTCAGGTCGGGGCGCTCTTCCAGAGCCTTTTCGAGTCCGGCTTCGTCAATGACCTCCTTCCTGGCTGTGTTCACGAGGGTGCCTCCCTTCGGCATCCTGCTTATCAACTCGTAGCCGATGCTGCCGATTGTCTGGGGAGTGGCAGGGATGTGAATGGACACATAGTCGGAGCCTGAGTAAAGTTCTTCGAGGCTGGCTGCGGGTTTGGCGCCTCCTTCAACGATTTTCTCTGCGGGGAGGAACGGGTCGATGGCCCTGACATTCATTCCAAGAGCTTTGGCCTTGGCACCCACAAGCCTGCCGACGTTGCCGAATGCCTGGATGCCGAGAGTCTTGCCCTGCACCTCGCTGCCCGTGGCGGGGGTGAACTGTGTCCTTGCCATAAAAATCATCATTGCAACGGCGAGTTCCGCCACGGCGTTGGAATTCTGCCCCGGAGTGTTCATTGCCACCACTCCGTGTTTTGTGCAGGCTTCAAGGTCCAGATTATCGTAGCCGGCGCCCGCTCTTACGACTATCTTGAGTTTCGGAGCGGCCTCCACGACTTCTGCGGTTACCTTGTCGGAACGGACTATGATGGCGTCCGCATCGCTGACGGCCGCGACGAAGTCGGCCTGGCTTTCATACTTTTCCAGCAGCGCGAGTTCGTGCCCGGCCGCTTCCACTATCTCTCTGATTCCTTTGACGGCCGCTGCCGCAAAAGGCTTCTGTGTTGCTAGAAGAACTTTCATCATGCGTGCAATTTTTCAAATTCCTGCATGCAGGCCACCAGGGCTTCCACGTCTTCCTGAGTGCTTGCATTGTAAGTGGATGCGCGGAATCCGCCCACGCTGCGGTGACCCTTGATGCCGATGATGCCGTGTGCCTTGGCGAAGGCCAGGAATTCATCCTGAAGCTCTTCCTTGCCGGGAGCCATCACGAAGCAGATGTTCATGAGAGAGCGGTCCTCCTTCGCGGCTGTGCCGGTGAACAGGGTGTTGCGGTCGATTTCGTCGTATAGAGTCTTGGCCTTGAGCTCGTTCCTCTTCTGCATGGCCACAACGCCTCCCTGCTCCTTGACCCACTTGAGGGTCTCGTGCATCACGAAGATGGAGAATACGGGAGGGGTGTTGAACATTGAGAGCTTGTCGATATGTACACGGTAGTCGAGCATTGTGGGCAGGTATCTGCTGACCTTGCCGAGAGCATCCTTCTTTATGATGGCGAAGGCTACGCCGGCAGGACCGGCATTCTTCTGTGCTCCACCGTAGATGACGGTGTATTTGCTGACGTCCACGGGACGGCTGAGAATGTCGGAAGACATGTCTGCAATCAGGGGAACAGGGCAGTCAATGTCCTTTTTAAGTTCTGTGCCGTAGATTGTGTTATTGGTGGTGATGTGCAGATAATCCGCATCGGCGGGAATCTCGTATCCCTTGGGGACGTAGTTGTAGTTCTTGTCGGAAGAACTGGCGATTTCGACGGCGTTTCCAAGCCCCTTTGCCTCTTTGAAAGCCTTGTGGGCCCAGACTCCCGTATCCACATAGACGGCTTTCTTCTCCAGGAAGTTCATCGGGATGTAAAGGAACTGCATGCTGGCGCCGCCGCCGAGGAATACCACTTCATATCCGTCGGGGATATTGAGAAGTTCTTTCCAGAGTGCGCGCGTGTCGTCCATAATTGCATCCCACTCCTTTGTACGGTGGGAGATGGAAAGTACGGAAACTCCGGTGCCGGCGAAGTCCTTTATGGACTCGACGGCTGAATCATAGACTTCCTGCGGAAGAAGGCAGGGGCCTGCATTGAAAACGTGTAATTTTTTCATATTTCAGTGTTATTATGTGTCCAATTTCTTTATAAAGTTAACGCATTTTTCTGTTTTCTCCAAGAAATCGTGCTCAATGCCCAGACGTACCCTGACTTCAATCGAACACTCATTCCCGAAGTTCTGTGCCCGTTGGGGCAGGTCCATTTCCTTCAGAATCTTCATCACTGCCGGCAGCCGGTCATAGCCGAACTCCATCCTGTACCAGGATCCGGCGATCTTCGTGATTTTCTCCGATTTGCCGAGAGCGTCGGCCGCAACTGTCCTGTAGGCGTTGATGAGGCCGGGAATACCCAGTTTGATACCTCCGAAATAGCGTACCACCACGACAAGCACATCGCTCAATCCCATCGAGTCTATCTGCCCGAGTATGGGCCTGGCGGCGGATCCGGAAGGTTCCCCGTCATCATTTGCGCGATATTTTCCGCCATCCTTCCCTATCCTGTAGGCATAGCAGTGGTGGCGCGCATCGTGATACTCCTTCTTTATGGAGCCCACTATGGCTTTCACCTCCTCTTCGCTTTCAACAGGATGAGCGAAGGCTATGAATCTGCTTCCCTTATCCTTGAAAAGGCCTTCTGAAGTTGATGCAATGCTCAAATATGTATCCAAAATAACAGGCATACCTCACCAAATTTAGTGATTATTTTTTATCTTCGCACCATGAATTACAAGTACAGAGTCACACTTGAGGGGATCAAAGGTTTCTACAGGCTTTATTCGGTCAGCGGAAGCAATACCCTCTATACATTTCACAAACAGTTGAGGTCCGATCTGGAATTCCCTGTGGATCAGCCCATTCTTTTCAAGGCATTCGATGAAAACGGAAGCGTGGCGGCTCGCTATGCCCTCATCGACCTCGGCGACGGAACGGTTGACGATGTCACGGTCGAAAAGACTGTCAGGGCCGGGATTGTCAGTTTCGTGTACTTTTACGATGTCAAAGCAAAAAAATATGTGATTGTAACTCTGGAAGGGGAGTCGGAGACAAGGTGCGCGCTCCCTACCGTACTGGAGACCAAGGGCCCGCTTCCAATCGATTTCGAACGCGGCTATGTGGCGTTCGAGGACCTTCCCAAAGATCGGCGCCGCCTTCCGGGAGATGCCGGTGTGGAAGGTGAGGACGATGAGATTGAAAATGACTTGGACGATGAGGAGGGAGATGACGACGACAGGGAGGAGGAAGAGGTCGTCTACGAAGAATGAGAGGCCCGGATCCCGAAAAAATAAAAACACTGTTTGACTCCATAGCCGGAGATTACGACAGGCTGAATCACATACTGTCCCTCGGTGTGGACAGGTCCTGGAGGCGCAGGGCTCTCAAGTGGATTGCCGACGGGAATCCCGGAAAGCGCATTCTGGACATTGCCTGCGGAACGGGTGATTTCAGCATAGAGACAGCAAGGCACAGCGACCCTTTCACGACAGTCACCGGAGTTGACATTTCGGAGGGGATGTTGCAGGTTATGCGGCAGAAGGTTTCGGCGGCGGGGCTTTCAGGCAGGATAACTGCGGAGCAGGGCGATGCCGAGCTGCTACGTTTCGCGGAAGACAGTTTCGACAGGGTGACGATAGCGTTCGGAATACGCAATTTTGAAAACAGGGAAAAAGCGCTGGGAGAAATTCATCGCGTGCTAAAGCCCAGTGGGAGACTTGTGATACTTGAATTGTCTGTTCCTTCCAATCCCATTCTCCGATGGCTGTATTGTCTGTATTTTACAAAGATTCTGCCCCGTATCGGTGGATTTGTGTCCGGTGACAAGGCGGCTTACGCCTATCTTCCGGCGTCTGTCCTTGGATTCCCCGGCAAGGAGGAATGGATGGCTACGATGCGGGACTGCGGGTTCCGCGATGTAATCCACAGGGCGTTTACCCTGGGAATATGCCGTATGTATATAGGAAGCAAATGATATGACCTTAAAATCCTGCATCAGATCGATGCGCCTGCGCACGCTTCCGCTGTCGCTGGCCGGCATAATTGCAGGGATAGCTTTGGCCTCTGTCGTGGAGAAGCCGGAACTGCCCGTTTTGGTGTCGCTCATATTCACCACGGTTTTTCTGCAGATACTGTCCAATCTTTCCAATGAACTCGGGGATACCCTTCACGGCACGGATACTGCCGACCGCCAGGGCATGCGCTATTCCCTTCAGGACGGAGAGATGACCATCCCTCAGATGAAAAGTCTCATAGCGGTCATGACCTGTCTTTGCTGCGTAAGCGGGCTGACAATGGTGCGGCTCAGTTTCGGAACGCTTGCAGACATACGCCCCGCCTGCCTATTGCTGCTCGGTGCCGCGGCTATATGGGCGGCCATGCACTATACATTAGGAGACAATCCGTACGGATATCGGGGACTGGGGGATTTGTTCGTATTCATCTTTTTCGGCCTGACCTCCGTCCTTGGAGCGGGATACGTCTGCTCGCATACATTCAATGCCGTCTGGCTTCTTCCCGCTTCCGCTTTCGGATGCTGGAGCATAGGAGTGCTGAATGTGAACAACATCCGGGACATGAAGACGGATGCCGCCACCAGGACAACCGTTGCTCTCAGGCTTGGCTTGAAGAATGCCAGGATTTATCAGACCGCACTCATCTCGGCCGGATGGCTGTTCATGCTTGCATATTCGTGGATGACGGCGACAGGGTGGATGCAATGGCTGTATTTTATCACAGTCCCTCTGTTCGTCCTTCATCTCCGCGGTGTGTGGACTCGGGAAGAACGCTCTCTGGATCCGATGCTCCCTTTGCTGGTGATGACGACATTCGTCACGTCGATAGTGTTCTCAATATTTATTTGAAGGAGTTGAGTCAGAAGGGTTTTGTTTTTTGCGAAAAAAAATATATTTGCAAAAAGAGTGTGTCACGAGAAGAACATTCGTAGAGTTGGCCACTTGAAAGATGTTCTTCGCAACTTTGAAAGAGATGGTGGTAGGCCCACCGCATACGGCGTTCAGGCGCAGTTTGCAAACCACTTTGTGCGGCTGTGAGGGAAACTG
>JAZLLN010000009.1:0-19780 GCA_045598165.1 Candidatus Cryptobacteroides sp. | reverse complement strand
ACAGTCTCACCGGTGACTTCTGCGAAGAGACCTCCGATGGTCTCGTATGCCTCGAACCGCTTCACGCAGCCGAGGATGTTGTATTGTATCATACATAGTGACAGTCCAGCAATCTGCCCGGCAAAGTCGATGCACTGGCATTTCCCGAGGTTGAGCAAGCCCTTCATCTCCTTATGAGCCTTATGAGAAGCTTTGCATAAGGCTCACAAGGGGTCCGCACAGTGCGCGACAGGATGCCAGTGGAGAACATCGAAGATATCAAGCAGGAGGAATACCAGCCGGGAGCCTGCACTCCCCTTTATGATGCAATGGGAATTGCCATCAATGCCCTTGACAAGGTCACAAAGAAGGATGATCCCGTTCTGGTGACAATCATCACGGACGGAATGGAGAACTCCAGCACAGAATTCTCAGGTGCTGCTGTCAAGAAAATCGTATCCAAGAAGCGCGAGAGTGGTTGGACCTTCGCATACATCGGAGCCAATCAGGATGCGGTGGAAGTCGCCCGCGAACTGGAAATCAAGAATGCCCTGAACTTTGATGCGACGGAAGAAGGGACGGAAGAAATGGGAAGCATCCTCGCCGAGTCCACAGTCATGTTCTGCAAGGCAGCCCCTTGCTGCTCAATGGCGGATTCTGACAACTTCTTCCAGAAGAAAAAGAGGAAATAACGGTTACTTCCTCAATAGACCTTTCAGCTTTGCGAGATCAGGCAGATGCCCGGTCTCGCAATTGTATACAAGGTGATTCATATAACCCTTGTACTCATCATCCAACAATTCACCGGTCTTCGCATAGCAGAATGCCTCCGCAACAGTACGGCTTCGGTTATTGCCACAGGTGCAATGAAGAATCACCTTATCCCCGACCTCATCTGCTTCCTTGAGGATTCTGATAGCTGAAAGAATATTCTCCATTCCCATATCGGGACCTTCCTCTACAAGCGGGAAATGATATGTCTTGATTCCGCGCTGGGTTAAGATTGCAGCAACCGCCTTGGGGTAATCGTGGCCGGAGACATTGATAATGACCTTCACGTCAAGCGGAAATATCCACTTGTTATTGAGGTCGTTAATGGTAGGGAAACCGGTTACCGACAATCTGGTAAAAGAATAGGACTTCATCTGATAGTCTCCCAAGTGACAAGGCTTCTGTCAATGGCAATACTGCGCAGGCCTCCCCTTTCCCCATCAACGTAGTACTTCTTTGCCACAAGCGGAGTGAAAGCCTCGCAGAAGGCCTTCTTGATTCGGGAAAGGCTGATATTGGCGTTATTCTGGAACGGATCACACAGGTTCTCGATGGTCTTGCGCATAGCCTGCGGATCATCACGCCCGGAAATGGACTGGTATAGGTCCAGAAGTTCTTCAATATGCTCAGGAAGGTCCTTGATGGAAAGTCCTTCAGGATGGCGAAGGAACAGGAAATACAGAGCCTTGGTCTTATCATCCATCTTTATCTCCCTGCCGCCATAATCCTCAAGGATAATTGAAGCGTTACGTTGAATCCTCACGTGGGAATACTTCGGATTGGCGTATCCCAGAAGGAAACGCAGGGTCTGCTCGCTGAGGCCCAGTTCCCGCAGTTTGTCCTCATTTGCTTCCCTGAGTTCTTCCAGAAGAACATCTATGCTATATTCGTCATTATTCTCAGAAAACAAGTCCCCTCCCGGGCATGGAGCACAGGCGCTAGGCATACCCAGTTTATAGAAAGATTCATCTTCTATGCAGCATTTGGAGAACAGCACGCTGCCAACCGAAGCCTTTCCGCCACATGCTTCGACAAGATAGTTCTCAAGGAAATCCTCCGGTGTCTCATCCCCTTCCGCGCCAATACCGCTGAACCATATTCTGTTCTCAAACCGAAGTGTCTGAGGCCGGTCAAGTTCAATCTGTATTTCCCCAGCAAGCCTCTCGGCAAGAACCGTAGCAGTCGGTATGGGGTCACTGCCTTTTTCCGGCACGTAGTAAGCAAGAAGTTCTTCCGGGAGGGAATCAACAATACTCTGAAGAGAAAGGAGCGTCAAACCCTGCGCTTGATACTTCTCCCGTATGGAGTTGAACGCTTCTTTAGACAGGTGTTCACCACCTACCGGATCCAGATACAGGATCTGGTCTTCTTCAAGGCTGAAAGGGACTTCATGCCTGATATAGAGAGGGAGTTCCATAAGGTTTAGCGGTTTAAGATTTCAATGGCTTTGACAGCATCCTCCATACTGAGGCCGACCGTTGGATTGACCTTCACGAATCGAGGTTGCTGCTCCTGTGTAAAGGCATCCAAATCATCGATAATGACATACGGGCAATCCTTCGTCTTGGCATTACGGGAAAGCCATCCGGAGACAGCCTTTCCCCTGAGGTTCTGCCCCATCAGGAAGTCAATATTCGCCTCAATATCCATTGAAGCCAAATCAAAATCTTCCAAGCTTCCTTCGACAGCTACGCCTGCAATTTTACCCGGCAGGCCACGCTTTATCCACATGTCCTTCATGAATCTCAATCCAAGAATATTCCAGTTTGAGGAAATGACAATCTCCGCGCCTGTGCTGTCAAGGATCTTCTGGAGGTTAGCGACTGCATCAGGATCGAAAAGGTCCCCATATTCGTCATTGATCCTTTTCCCTGCGGCTACAAGAACATCATAGTTCTTGCCGCTGGTCATAACGCCGTCAAAATCCAGAAAGATATATTTTTCCATGAACGTTGGGGGCTTATAATGAATATCTGTCCGACTCGTACTTCTTGTGATTCCAAATGACACCCGTGTAGGCAAAGAAAGCCTCCGGTTTGTCATTCAGGACCAGTTCTTCAGGAAAATCCGCTTCTTCGAGAAGCGGTAGAGCATACACATAGTTCGCTATATCAAAGGAGATATGTGCATCAGCCGAGAGAATGACCGGAACATCGTATTTCTTGCACAGACGAAGGATCTCAAGGTTATTCGACTTAGCCGAGGTCTTTTTCCTGTAAGGCTTGAGAGAGGCCGAGTTGATCTCAAGAAGCGTTCCGGTGTCACGGGAGGCCTTTACAAGCGGCTCAAAGTCCAGATTGGCCGTTCCATCACCCGGATGGGCGATAACGTTCACATATGGATTATGCATTACTCTGAGCACTCCATCAGTGTTCTCATGCTTCATACTGGCAGTCCAGCACTGACGGTGGATACCGGCTATGCAGATATCCATGAACCTGAAATGAAAATCATCTATATCTATCTCCCCCTTTGCATTGAGGATATCGACCTCGCACCCCATCAGGAGCTTAACGCCATACATTTCCCGAGGGACACATGGATAGTTCCTGAAGTATACGGGGTCACACGTACCGGGGACCGCTGGTCCATGGTCAGTAATACCGAGGTATTCTATACCTTTCTCTGCGGCAGCATGGGCCATCTCCTGAATCGTAGAGAAGGCATGGCCGGAGGCAATGGTGTGATTATGGATATCGATGATGGTTTTCATTTCCAGATTGCTTACTCTCACAAATATCACCTATTTCTTCTTATCGGCTTCAATTTGAGCCATAAACTCCTTGAAACCCTTGATATCTTCCTCAGTCATTGGCTTGTATTCCTTCTCGACAGGCTTGAGGCGTTCCGTCAATTCCTCCACGGTGATAAGCTTCGGCTCATGCTCCTTGTCAATCTGCTTGGCCCGTTCCTTCAACTGCTCAACAAGTCCTTCGTCTAACGGTGTTTCCTCCCCGTTCCATGCCGCACGATTGAGAATATCCCGGAAATTCTCATCATCGTTCTCCAGAAAGGCTTCCACAGCAGCACAAAGATAAGCCGCTGCATCATCGTGAGCATGACGCGTTCTGGCACAATAGATATCCCACATTTCGTGTTCGGCATTCCTGTATTTGCTGACGGCATCTATCAGGAATAATCTTGAATATTCGTTTATCATGATTTTCTCGGATTATAATGGATAAGCAGTCGGCATCACCCTTTGAGACCCTGATACTCTTACGGCTGGGAGGAACCCTTGTACCAGCGGCTGAACTATGTCCGTATTATTCTGTCACCCTGGAATCCGTTCAAGTCCTCATTCATCTGCACGTAGCCAAGCTGATTACAAAGAAGCGTCGTGCCATTCCCTTTGGACGGGAAAACGGTGCCGCAACCATCATGAACGTGCGTATGGCCGTATATCCAGTACTCAATATCATGTTCCGCGATGAATTTCTCCATATCAACGTGAAAAGCCGAATAAAGTCCGCTTCCCACCTGATGCGTGTCAAACTCCTTTCGCATGGTAGGACAATGATGTGTGAGGACAATCTTATGTTTGGCCGTAGATGCTTTGAGGGCTTCATCAAGCCATTTGCGACAGACTTTATGGACTTTCTCATAATCATCAGCCCACAGCCTATGGTTGCCATAGATAATCTGGTAGCAGTCATTCATGCCTGTCTGGATACCTACATAGTTGGTCGGATCTGTGATGGTCCAGAGAGTCGTGGCGAAGACCTCAATATCACCGAAGGCTATAGAGCGATTATTCAGATACCTCACGTTGTCCCTGACCTTGTGCTCGTAATTGTCCAGAGTCATATCCAAAGGCTTCCCATCCTGGTGCCCTGCTCGCGCAATCGGGTCCTTATAGTATTCATGATTCCCGGGGACAATGATTGTCTCCTTGAACTGCCTTGAGCACCAGTCAAAGAATGGATCCCTCTCCATACGGCGGTTCTCAAGGTATATCACGTCTCCGGCCAGAAGAAGGATATCGCCCTTCGGTTCCAGCCCATATACCTGCATGTATCTGGAATTCATTCCGAACTCCAGATGAAGATCTGATGCATACTGTATTTTCATTGTCTTAATCTTCCCTGTTATTTGATTTCTTGAGGCGTACTTCATCATCTTCTTCCATCATCCGAAGAAATTTCTCCACTTCCTCGGGGCATAATGGTTCTGCGAAGATATTGAATATCCGGTCGCTCATTCACAATCCGTATTTCAAGAATCATATCTCTATCACTGCTTTTCTATTGAAACCGACATTCTCATCATCATCCACATACCCCAGTGTATTTGAAAGGACGGTCGTTACGTCAACCACTTTCCCATTGGTACAGCGAGTATGAACATGGCCGTGTATCCAGTAATCCGGCGTGGTTTCCTTCATCAGGAGAGACATGTCTTCCGCATAAGCAGGATAGGCAGTCGTGCCGACATAAGCCTGAACTCCCGGATCAGCCAAAGGGCAATGGTGGGTCACAACAACCTTTGTTTCTGCCTTGGATTCCTTCAAGGCCTGAGTGAGCCATCTGCGGCATATCCCGTGAATCCTGTTCTGGCTGACCGCCCTGTAACTGTTTTCACTCAGTTTGATTTTTCTGAAGTCATTCATCACGTGTTGAACATCATATATCTCCATCGGATCCAGATAGGTCCAAAGTGTTGAAAAGAACAACTCGCAATTCCCTATCACCACAGACCTGTTGTTCAGATAATGCACGTTAGGGAAGATATCAAGTTGCCAATCATCAAGCGTCTGGTCAAGAGGAAACTTTCCATAGTATTCGTGATTACCTGGCAGGAGATATACTTCCCTGTAATTGTCCGAGCACCACTTGAAGAAACTGTCCTTGAAATAATCCACTCCCTTTCCGAGGTAGCATGTGTCCCCCGCAAGGACAAGGATATCCCCTGCAACTTCCAATGGAAACTGCTTTATGAAATCTTCGTTCTCTTCGAACTCAAGATGAAGGTCTGATGCGTACTGTATTATGGGCATATTTCAAATTCTTCAATCCTTTCTTTGAGCATCTTGATGGCGTACTGGAATCCCAGCTTGAACATCTGCTCCTTGCTCACGTCATTGAACATTGCAGCTGTCTTCGCTGCGTTTTCAACTTCACGTCTTATTTCGCTTTCGTTATTTTGCATGACTCTTTCCTACGTTATTGTCCATTCGATTTTCGTTCTTTTCTTCCACAAGCCTCAGGTAGTCAACAACACTCTGAAGCCTGTCAGCATCCTCAGTGTTGAAGATGAATTCCTCAAAATCACCGTACGCGCATCGATGGCCGAAGATGTACCATACGGCATTGCGAATCCTTTTGAAGATATTCTTCTCTGGAACAAGATGAATAGAGCAATATACATAAGGATAACTATCGTCATTGAAGTATGACATTATTATCTGATGTTCAACATCACTGCAGTTGCAAATGAACAGTTCCCTAACTTGTCTGTATTCTTTCTTTTCCATAGACAAAATCTCTTAATTACCTTCATTTAAATAACAGATTCAAGGGGTTCTCACGCTTCTGAAGGTCGTAATCCACAAAGAGATCACGACGGATGGCTGTCGTTTCCTCACCTTTGATGGGATTGAAGCCCGTCTTCTCGAACTCCTTCCAGTACACACCAACCCCACGCTTCTGCCAGACCGGGAGGTCATTGAAATTGATACCCCTCTGGAACAGGAATTCGTTCTTGAAGGCAATGCTCTTGCCCTTGAGGATTTCACTCGCCTTGGTGGCATTTTCCCCTTCCTTGCGTAGGGTCCAGTAGCACCATGAGTTAAGGCAGTTCCTTGTGCAGTCCTCCATTCTCCATGCGAAGTAGTCCCCTACAAGTTCTGCATTCGGCAGTGGGATGATTCGGCAGTCAAAGACAGCCATCTGTCCAAGCTGAAGGGAGAACGACGCACTGGCCGTGCCGGAAAGGATGGTATTGAGCTTGCGGACCTTCCTGCCGAAGTTGTCGGATTCCCTTGCGAACAGAAGGGATATCTCGTCACTCTGGGTATAGCCATAGATGATGTTCAGGCCGGAGATTCCGATAAGGTCTTTCACGGTCTGCACCATCATCGTGTTGAACTTCCTGTCAAAAGGAGCTTCAAACTTGCATACTTCCTTCGTAAGACGTGTAAAGCTGCGGCCATCTATTCTGGCCACGATGTAATTCTCCGGGGTGATGATCTGGTCAAGGGACTGCTCATACACCCTCATCTTCTTGTCAAGTTCATCGAATTTCATATCCGTTCTCTCCTAAAAATCTTCCGGGATCAAAGTCCCGTCTTCAATTGTATAGCACTCGCCGTCTTCTGCCAGACATGAGTCAATCAATTCATCCTTCTTTTTCTGCACCTCAGAATCGGTAAAACCGAAGAAGGTCATTTCCCACAGGCAGTGAGCAATGATATCCTCATTGGAATAGTTCTTCAACGTATCATCCGTCAGATGCATCCCGAGCCATTCCTCGCGGGAGATGAACTCAATGCCATACGCCTGCTCATCACCCGGGATAACACCGATGACGTGTTCGTATTCCTCATCGTCTGTATTTACATGCTCAATGGATATCTGATACTTAGAGAACACCGGCTTCTTCCCCAGCAGTTCATCCATCAGTTCCCTGTATCCGTCAAGATCATTTTCCGAACTCTTGTAATGAGACTTCAGAGCAGTAATGACATTCTCTATGTTCGTTTGATGCAGAACTTCATGGAAAGTGACTGTCTTTGACTCTTCAACATACAGTTCTGATTCAAAATGCGGCGGCACTACCTTGATGTACACCATATCCGTAAAGCCCTCGTCTTTGGATGGCAGTTCAAGCTTGTTCGAGGTTGCGGCTATGGCTTTCGCCGGTACCAGCTCCCCTCTGAGCCTGTTCCTTTCCACGCAGTCCTTCATCCTGCTCTGGAAGAAATAACACATCACCCTGTACCCTTTCCCATCAAGCATGTCCAGATAGCGTTTCCTATCCTCCTTTGTCGGGTTGGTGTTGTCAATAACGAAAGACCGGCGGTTCTCGATGCATTCCCGGACCATGGCAGCTTCCTTGTTCCTGTTGTGAAGTTCATCCATGCTGATGCGCTTCCAACTCTTCATGTACGGCTCAATGCGTTTGCGGAAGAACGTAGTCTTACCGCACCCCTGTATCCCGACAAAGATGATGGCAGTAGGTCTGTTGCCTTTCTTCAGCAGGCGATTCCGGATCTCATAATCAAACACTTCGCTGGAGATTACGGTGGTGGTTGTATACGGTTCCGGCTCCCAGTCAAAAGTCTCGTCCATCTGGTCAATGTATTCAATGAAGAAATCATTGAGCGGTTTGATATCGGGAGCGGATTCCTTCTTCTGGTCATTCAAGGCCGATTCAATCTCTTTCTGCAACGATGAAGCGTATCCGATGAGAGCATCACTTACGATAGTTGCATCGTGCTCCTTGCTCTCACTCTTGAGGCGGACCATTTCAACCAGTTCATCATGCACCGCCATGTCAGTCACAAGAGAATCCACCAGCGTCATGAACGGAACCGGCGGATAGTCGTTCTCCACGAAAGCCCATTTCGCAGCCAGAAGGCCCCGAAGATAGTACATGAAGCGTTTGAGTTCAAAGCCACGTTTCTCCAGATACCGCTCATCATGCCTTACCGCCATGTGGTAATAGTGGTGCATGCAATATGCCCTTCTGAAGCATGGACGGGAAAGTTTCCGCATCGTATATTCAAAGGTGCCGTCCTTGTAATATACTACCGGGGAACGGAGCCATTCCACGAACATCGAATTGCACTTTGACATAAGCAGCAGCGCTTTCCTGAGGTCCCACCCCGCAAAATCAAGAATTCCGTCAGGATCCATTTCCTCAATCACGTCACGGCCTTCCACAAGGGACAGATACCAGTTCTTCCTGTGGATATAGACAAAGCGCACATCGTAGTCGCTGTCCTTGGACGCAAAGCCCCACGCCCTGCTGCCGGACTCGACGGCAAGGAGGACCTTAACATCGTACTTCTTCTCAATCTCATGAAGCCTTTCAATAATCTTCTCTTTCATAGCATTATCCTACAACAATGGCAGATTGCCGGTAATCTTGTCAAGTTCCTCGGAGAAATATGGGCCTATGCCAAGGCAGGTGACAGTCTGTTCCCCATGGAATTCGGTCTTTCCGATATCAGTAATCAAAGCATATGGTATCAGCTTGGATTCCTGCTCGTTGAGCCTTTGCAGTTCCTTTTCCAGTTCAAGCAACTCCTTCTCTCCTTCTACACTCACGACAACCTTAGTGAAAGCCCCGTTCAGCCAGTTATCCAGTAGGGTTCCGTCCTTGAACTCCATGGAATAACGAGTAAAGAACTGCTGCGGCTCCGCTTCTCCGTATGGGCCGATGCTCAAGTACTCACACCGTTCTTTTGTAAACCACTTCAAAAGAGCGCCTGTCGAGGCATGAGCGACCTGTGCAGCGAACTTGCCTTTCCTGATGGCATGTTCCCCTTTCAGAAGATCCTTTCTGAATACTATTACCTGTTTCGTTTCCATATACCCTTAATCAATATGCAGATTTTTAACGGTCAGTGTGTCTTCAGTGAGAGTAACCCTTACAAAGTCACCCGCCTTCCATCCACGCTTATTCATAGCTTCCTCCGGAATGATGACAGGATAGCACTCACCATTGTAATCCTCGGTCCTTATCAGGTTCGTTGTCCAGGTGATTTCACCTGTTGCATCCATGTATTCTTCGAGGACCATGCTGACGAAATCACTCGCATTCATCCCGGCCTCATGGGCCATCCGGATAACCCTTATGACGGTCCTGACATTCAAGTCCAATTTCAATTCATCATAGCCCTTGTGCAGGTTTTCCCGCTCAAACTCATCACACTCATCCTGTAAGGACAACAGTTCCTGTATTTTGGAATCGTCAACCGGAGTTGAATCATCAATTTGGGAGAGAAGTTCGTCCTGCCTCCTTCTTATTTCCAAGTAGTCCTTTCCTTTCATAGCCATATTCCTTATTTGTTACAATACCCGCTGCGCAATATTATCCACGACATATACGTCAATGGAATCAAACCCATCGGAGAAAACCATATGCTGTTCATTGGCATCCACCTGGCTCCATCCATTCATCTTCATAATATCCGTAACCTGCTCAATGGGCCACCCCACCAGTATTCTTTTCAACGCTTTGGTTTTCATGGTTCAGTATTCATGCTATCCGCAGATTGTCTGTTCAGAGTATCAATGGTGTTCACAGCATCTTCCAATGACAAGCCTTTCCTGGGATTAGTCTTGACCTGATTAGGAACGCCAAGCACATCATCATCCAGAATGGCATAGGCATCGTGTTCATTGTCCGAAAGCCACTGCTCAATGGCCTCCTTCTTTGTCAGCACCCATTCCGGGGTTGTCCCATAAAGTACCCCGGGCATGTCAAGTTCCTTCCAGAGATAGAGCAACTTGTCCCTTCCCAGTTCCCGCCATGATGATGAAATGACCACGACAGCCCCTGTCTCATCAACGATTTTCCGGAGCGCAGCGACACAATCCGGATCGAACCAGTCTATGCCGAACAGGTTCTCACGCCTATGCTCAAGGACGCATTTCTGAGTGTTGGCATCCGATGTGAGCACACCGTCAAAATCAAGGAACAGAATCTTAATATCCTCATTATCCTTGACATAGATGTAGATATTCTGTCCATCGTCATGAATGGATTCCACCTCCATCCCGGCGACCTTGCCTCCGACCGCAATGAACGGACCTCCGTCCGGATCCACGGCCTGGATGTTGTCCCGTTCGCCAAGAATGCTCATATACTGGAAATTCCCGCAGAGCTTGAATGCCCTGCGGCCAGCACGTTCAAGATGCACGAATGCACCGTATCTGTTTGGAAGACGGACCTTTTTCATATCAAATAGTATACAACCCTCACGTCCTCGTCTGAGAAATATCTCTGCATGTCTGATACAAGGTGGGAAGCCTCATGATGGAGAGTGAATTCACTTACCAGTTGCTGATAATTGAATTCGAAGAAGTCACTGAGTCTAGCCCACAACTCCGTTTCATCCATCTTCTCATCCCCTCCTTCCAGTATAGCCCCGTTGCTCTTGAGAGCCACTATTGACCGCTGGAGTCTGTCAAGCTTCGCATTTGTTGCCGACAGCATGCTCTCATAGTATATTGCCGGAAAATCGCTCTTAAACTGTGCCAGATCCGCCTCATACTTATCCCACAGTTCCTGAAGGGTGAACCAGGAACGGCCGCGCACCTCAGGATCATCCTTCAATCCATCCATGATCTGTTGTAGGTCCGCGCTTATATCCTCAGGAAGGCCTCTGTCTTCCAAAGGAGATTCCTTCCCTCCGGTATAGAGGAAAGCATTCCAATGGCCATGCCTTTCTACAAATTCATTAAGGCGGTAGAGCTCCTTTGAATCCTGTGTCCGGGTAATGAGCTCGTCCTCCATATATATGCTGTTTACGTCAGTCTTGGGGACATAGCAATCCAAAAGATGCCATTTGCCATCCTTTGTTCTGTACTCTATGTATTTTGAAACGTATACTCCCATAATCGTAGTTCTTATCAAAGATGCATCAAAATCTCTACTCTATGAATTTGCTGCAAGTCTTGCAGCAATTGCATCATTTCTTTTTCAGCCTGACCTTCTTCTGCTTCTTCCACTTGATTTCAGCTATCAATCTGTCCACCTGCTCCTGGGAGACATTTCCCCCGGGATAAGGAAGGAAACGTCTGGGGCACTCCACACTGCTGCGCGGATCAAGCGGGTCTATCTCAATTGTGAAGTTCCCTCTAAGGAAGTCAACATATTCCTTGGTATCGAACTCAAAAGGAATCCCGGCCTTGACAAGAGCGACCGCCGCGCCGATAGTCCCAAGAAGATAGCCCTCTCCGTCTCCGCAGAAATACAATGACCATCCGCTCTTTCCATACTGCTCCTGAGGAATGAGGTGAACCCTGGCATATACGATATCATAGCAATGGTACATATGGTTTTCATTCCACCATTCCTTGAACCCCTTTTCAGAATCAAGGTCATAATCGAAAGCCTCCCTTCCCTTGGGGCTCCTCTCAAACATCTGTTCATCCGTCACTGAGAGATCGGCCTTGTATGGTTTAGCCCAATCCCAATCAATATTCTCATGGAATGCGTCATAGGCAATCCTCCAGATGTGTATGTACTTGCGCAGAGTCATTGACTCGTACATCGGTTCAGGGTACTGTTTCGGTTTGGACTTTAGCACCTTGATGATATCATCGCTGCCCTTGACCAGTATTTCGGAATCCGGCAGGATCTTGAGCCATTCCTTTGCCTTGATAGTCCCCTTACGATGATAGTACGAAAGGTTCTTCTCCACATATTCATTATACGAATCAGGATCTTCCTCAATCCTTTCCACTACTGAACTCAAGTAAGACTCGAGCTTCAGAAGGAACTCGGAGAAGTCATAGCGGTAATGAGCTTTTTTCTCCCCATAAGCATCTTCCTGATTGGCAAAATCCACACTGTGTATCCTGTCATTGTAAATGATAAGAGAATGGAGATGCATATACTGCCTTGTCACTATCTCATACCATTCCACTTCATTGGGGTATTCAAACAGCCAGTCCTCACGCCATTTCTCTTCCGTAGGCTCGTCTTCATCCTCGGCCCACTTCTCGTAGGTCTTCCAGTCATTGATATCACCGCGAACGGTCTCAATCCACAGACGGCGCATATTGTCCATCCCCATTGGGGCCAGCTTTCCCAGCAAGGTCTCAATACGGTACATCACCTCACAGCTTTTCTCATCCACCACCGTGTGGTTGAAGCAATCGCTTTCAGGAAGGCGGCTGATCTCTCTTGTCAGGATAGGATCAGCGCAAAATGTTTCAGGTGTCATACAATTCGTCATAACGGTTTAACTTCATCAAGTTTGTCCCACATAGCATATTTCATGAACCCTCGGAGAGTGTCTACGGTCCACCAGGAATCCTCCAGTTCGTATTCGAACGGAATCTCTATCGTGCCGCCACACCCATCGCAATCATGTCCTAAATAGTCGTGATAGGTGTCAGGACGTATGCGTACCTCATCCGTCCCCTCCACAGCGGCAAGCATCATTTCAGCCCAACTCATATCCAAAGGCGCACCGGCCTTGTACAGAGCCACAGCCACATTGACAGCATCATCGATCATAGAAGCATAACTGCAATCGACGCGGACCAGAGTACCATCCTGATGATAGTTGTCAGCATGGATATTAAGCCTGGTCAGGTCAATCTCCCCGTAATGGTCATACTTTATCTTGTCCATGTCCTTAGGGTCGTCAAGGTCAAGTCCGTCAAAACGTTCACCGTGGTTGAACGAATAGAACTCAACATCATCCGCCCTGTCGTATTTCGACAGACTCTCAAAGCCTTCCGGGAGCGAGTTATGGAATGCCATAGCCGCTATATGGTAATACTTCAGAAAATCACGTATCGTGAAGTCCTTCTTAGGGGTGAACTCCTTGTTGATAATCTTCCTCAGCACTGTCTTCGCAAGTTCGGGCTCCTTGATATCCAGCTTGCAGAACGGCGCAATGCGGTCAAGGTCTTTCCTCGCGATACGACCATAGCGGTACTGTCCCGGAAGATGTGATTCCACATATGAATTATACCTGTCTGGTGTAGCACAGATATCATCAACAAGTTCCGTTATACCGGTAAGGAGCTTATTGAGGAATTCCTTCATGTCCGAACAATAGGAGGCTCCGTTATCACGATTATGGATGGCGCAGCAGAAACCGCGATCATTGCGGATAGTGATATCGTGGAAGTCCTTCTCATCATCGTATCTTGCGGCATATTCTACCATAAACCAATAAGTGGCCATGGGAAATTCAAGTTCCCACTGCGTCTCATAGTCCATCCTGTCTTTCTCGGGAATACCTGTGTTTTCCTCATCCCACTCATCTCTGGTACACCACTGGGAGATATCACCGCGAGGCACAGATATCCACAAGTGACGGTAGCCGTACTCGTTTTCCGGAGCAAGCCTGCAAAGCTGTTCCTCAATCTTTATCAGAAGTTCCAGGGACTCCCCTTCTGCGAGGTTCCATTTTCCCATTCTGGTATATCCGGTGATGAAATCCGGGGCAACGAGATTACCGTATGCTTTCATAGCCTTAACAATTATTAACCATTTCAAATGAATAAACCGAATTCAGGGTCTCAAAGGTCCCTTCATCCCAATTGATTTTTGTAACATTCGATGTGGAATACCATCTTTCCGTATTATCAATATGAAGGGGCATGTTCTCAGCAAAGGCGTAGGACCACCCTTCCTTCTCATCACCAAGCGAGGGTTTGATTTTCCTTATACGGAAATATCCTTCGCGGCTTGACTTCAGGGCATCATAAAAAGTTTTTGCATCATCAGCATTGCCGACCACTTTGGTCAGTTCCTCAAGAGTCATTTCCTTATAACTCCTTATCTGCTGCTGGCGCTCGAAACGCTTGCAGAACTCAATATAGCCAAGTTGTTTCTCACCAATCATGATATTCAGTTTATCCTTATTTCTCTTCTGACGATTATTTACCAAGAATGCTGATCGTCTTTTCCGCATCCTCACATGTAATACCGACAGACGGATCAATAGTTAGACTTCTGAAGTCTTCAAACGGTTCATTGCCGAGGTAAATGTAGCGGTATCCTCTGCCAATTTGTGACAGCCACCTTGCAATCCTCTCCTTTACTGTATTATTATCCGGAGTGACACCGAGAAGACTCCCAGGAAGTGCTTGTCGGCTCCACATCTTCGTACAGTTTTCGATACCACGGTCTTCAAGTTCACCCGTGAGAACGATGAAAGCCCCTGTTGACTCCACAATGTATCTCAAGTTGTCCACCGTCCCTTTCAACGTCTTTCCTTTCTCACTACCTCGCCCGAGGCAGCAGCGCATGTCAAGAAAGACAATACAACCGTCGTTACTGCCTTTTGAGAGGTTGGGATTCCATAACTCCTTACTCGCCGACTCTATTTGCCTCTCAATCTTCGCCTTCACCCCCGCAAATGAAATCGGTGTATAGTTGTTGTTGTCCACCCCAACATCATACTGAAGGGGGAACAGATTCTCAAGACGCGGCATGTCAAGCCCAGTATGACTGCGGGGACCGCTGTGGACATGCCCGAAAAGCTGCCATACATCCTTGTATGAGCCTCCGTAGCACAGGAAAGGGTTGTGATTGAGAATTATTCTCTGGCCGTCCACCACAATGCTCATCTGCTGGCTGACCGCTTCAAAACGGTCCATGAACCCCTGGCGCATGTTCTTCAGGTCATGGTTGCCAAGAATCAGGACTATCCTGCCGTTGAGCCTGTCCAGCAGACGGCTCCATTCTGCGGATCCCCCATGACAGAAATCTCCAAGGTGGAATACTATGCCGTCAGACGGGACAACAGAATTCCAATTGTCCACAAGGACGCTGTTCATGTGCTCAGCATTCTTAAAGGGACGGTCGCAAAAGCGTATTATGTTCTCGTGACAGAAATGTGTGTCCGATGTGAACCACACGTTGTCCCCATCGAACTTCCTTTCAAGTCTAATATCTGTAATCTGTTTCATTGCTTTTAATATCCATCGGGTTCAAATCTTTCCCTTTCCACTTTCCCGTTATAATGGATATGATACCACTGACGGCCGTGAAGAGTCTTGATATATGCCCTGTTATCCATAATCTTCGATTTCCCGGAAGTATCCACGCCATTGAACCAGAATGATGAAAGATATCGTCCCGAAGGAAGGAAGAAATTATACAGGGTTGTAGTCTTCCCATTCCCTATCCTGAAGGAGCGGGACACTTCAAGCACAAGCTTGTAATCAGTCCATCGCATTGAGCAGTTGATGAGAACGTCCGCACGGGATTCCTGAGCAATCAGAAGATACTGGCAAGCCCCGAATGAAATGTTCCGGAAGGACGAATACGCAGGCAGCTTCTCATCGTTGTCCGGTTCGAGTCCGCCCAGCTTGTAGTATTTCATCTGGTTGAAGTCAAGAACGAACTGGCCCGGTTCATCCTTTATCTCATGGATGAAGACCCCCTCAGTACCTGTAACCTTCATAAGGATATCGGTTATGTCATGATACACGACGGAATACTTCATTTCGGAGGATTCCTGCAATGGCTCGCAATCCTCTCTCGATACGTTCTGAATGCCGGGCTTCCCCGGCTTTGTGAACATCAATCCACCTTCCTTATTGAGGGAAAAGGTCTCCCCCACACGCTTCTCTTTTGCAAGAATGCCTTCAAGGCTTCTCTCATCATCACCACGGAGGACCAGAAAATCAACCAGAGGCGCAGATACCGCGTACCTCCGACGCATGTCCTCCAGAACGCTTTCAAGTGCATCCTCATAGAGAAAGTCCATGATCTTTATCCTGAACCTTGCCGGGGACTCTTTGGAACCCTGATAGAGTTCACCTACGCCGCCTGTCCTAAAGCACTCTTCTGCGCCTTCTCCTATGACGATCGCAACGGAGAGTATCTTTTCCAAATCTTTCAGCCCCATCGGCCTGAGTATTTCTTTCTTTCCCATCAGTAGAGCAAATAATCAATCTAGCCTGTCGCCCGAGGACAACATATGAAGCAAACTCCTTTAGCTCCGATGATCCGCAGACGACAATGCCTGCATCACATGGACACATTAATAGCTTGCTTTTCGTTGACATACGAGATTTTTAAGTGGAAAATGAGGGCGAGAACATCTACGGTAATCATCCGCAAACATACTTTCGAACGGCTGGAAAAGCCCAATGTTACCCTCTTAAGAAAAACATGGCAGATTGACCCCCGCTGCCATTTAGGGTCCCTGTCGCAGGCCTTCTTGGTACGCAGCAGGGCAGAATAAGTTGATTGGTAATTTATTATGGTAATGATACCCGTATGTCAAAGACCTTTATCGGCATACAAATATATATATAATTTTCCAAATCTAAGCGTATTTTTGCCTATTCTCGTCAAAATTACACAACAACGCCCTGGAGCCATCCTACACCCTTCACGAAGTCACCGACCTTCACTTCATTAGGGAAAATCATTTTCTTTGCATAGACAGTGATATACATGTCCTGTTCATCCTCAAAGCATGCCTCTTTGCTTTGAATCTTCATCCTGTACATAGGCAAGCCAAAGACTTCAAGTTCATCTATGGCATACACAGGTGAAGCGAAAACGAACTCATCCGGGAACTCGCCTCCTTTCTGATAGAAGTATTTCATGTAAGTGAAGTCAAAGGTGACTTTCTTATCCTCCCCTACATTCCAGCTTCTGTCCAGTTCCGCACGTTTCTCCGGCGAGATTTCCTCATACCATGCTGTTTCGGTAAGATCCAAAGTCTGTAAGTTCTTTGGTGACTCCGAAGTGACCGTATGGCAGGAATAACAGAATCCAATCAGATCAACGTCCAACCGGGTCGTGGTGCGTCTTCCGCATCGTTCTTTTATTTCCGGATAGTTAGCCACCAGAAACGTCAAATTCTCTTCAGGCATGTATCCGTATCCCTCCAGATCATTCTGGGTTTCCAAGAACCGGCAGTCCCCACTCCTTCGCTCAACGTCTTCCAACGGCTTACCAATTGGATAAAATGAGCCAAGTTTGGTTGACTCCCCTCTGTTGTCGGCGGCCACCACCACCTGAATGCCATCGGTATGTCCAACGGCCACAACAGTTCCACGAATGGGGTCATTGCTGTCTCCGGATGCAGTCCCTGTCACATACACACTCTCACGGCCGTTTTCACAAACCGTTCTCAAGACGCTGTTCACCTCACGTTCCACGTCGCATCCCTCCGGCAGGATACATTCGATATGGTCAATGCTATCAACAGCAGGGACATTCTTTATTTTATTTACCATAGTCACTCTCCGTTTTGAAGTTGCACCTTTTATCAAGTATTATGTCCACCATCCCGTAGTCCTTTGCTTCTTGTGCTGTCATCCAGAAATCCCTGTCGGAATCGGAAAAGACCTTATCGTAATTCTGACCGGTATGCTGGCAGATGATATTGAACAATTCCTCGCGGGATTTCTCTATTTCCCTCGCGGCAATAAGGATATCGGATGCCTGTCCCTGTGCTCCGCCCAGCGGCTGGTGGATGAGCACCCTTGAATGAGGCAGAGCGGCCCGTTTTCCGGGCGTTCCTGCGCAAAGAAGGACACTTGCCATACTGGCAGCCATTCCGGTGCATGTTGTCGCCAAATCGGGCGCTATGAACTGCATCGTATCATAGATGGCCAGACCGCTGTGGACCATCCCTCCCGGGGAATTGATGTACATATGGATATCCGAAGACGGATCCTGGGACTCCAGATAGAGAAGCTGCGCCTGTATGATGTTCGCAACATCATCATCGATGGGGACTCCAAGGAAAATAATCCTGTCACCCATCAGGCGGCTGAACACGTCCATCGGGACCATGTTGTTTGAACGTTCCTCAATGATGTTAGGTGTGATTAAGGAATTGACCGCATTTCCATAACGGCTTACGGTCATGGGGCTGATGCCCTTCTCGCTTGATGCGAATCTCTGAAAGTCAGTTGCAGTCATTGCCGTCTTCTTTTTGTTACGCTGCGATACGCTTTTTTGACTCTTTTTTGAGTTTTTCAGCATCATGGACGCGAACTGTGTACTCATCCCTGATAAGGTATTCTCCCACCTCTGCCTTTGTGGCCCATCTCAGCAGTTCTCCCATTTCGGACTTTCGTTTTTGAGAGAGCTTCCTGCCTGATGCAAGATAGTTGCTTACACATGCTGTAACTGACTCTGCATTGAGAGACATGCCGAAATAGTTGTTTCCGATTACTTCGTATCTTCTGTTATCCATAATAATGATTGTTATTGTTTCTATATGTTATACCCGAATACCTTCAAATCGTTAGGTTCTTCGTATCCTTACGGGGATAGCATATGAATCCTATTCTGGATTCATGGCGGGAATCGGTAGTCCTCATTGATACTTCCTCACGGCAGAAACCGCGCATCTTCTCCAAAGAGGCCTCACTCCCAGTCATGAACTTCTCGATAATGCACTTCGAGGCGATATTATCCACCTGACCGCCGCTTAGGTTGAACTCATTCGCAAGGGCGGTGGCTTCTTCCTCTGTCACCCAGTTCATCTTCATCCGTATGATACGGCTGCGGATCTCCGGAGAAGGATAGTCAAAGCGCAGTTTGTAGAGGAAACGGCGGTCGGCAGCCGCATCAAGATTGTTCTGGAGATTTGTCGTAGCCACGAATATCCCCTCGAAAGTCTCCAGTTCCTGAAGAATAATGCCCTGGACGGCATTCTCGCTTTTCTCAGTTGCCCTTGTCACCTCGGTGAATCTCTTGTTGAGAATACCGTCAGCCTCATTGAAGACAAGGATCGGTGCCCGGTCGCTTATCTTATACAGGTACTTGTAAGCGCTGAACACTTCGCGCGCATTCTTCTCCGTGTCCCCCCAATAGGAGCCATTGAGCTTGGCCGGATCCACGACAACACAGTCACGCCCTGTCGACCTTGCAAGCTGGCGGCAGAGCTCAGTCTTTCCGACACCTGGAACTCCATAGAAAAGACAGAGGGACGACCTTTGCGTCAGACTTTTCAAAGCCCACGGCTTCATCTGGGGCGGAAACTGGGGGAACAGCAAGGACTGGCAGCACTTCCAGCGTTGAATCAGACAAACAAATTTAACCGACTATGGACAATATATTTGGCATTGACAGTCATATACCTCAGCGATAATCTATCGCAAGATCAGCCTCTAAAATTATCCGGCGAAAGGCAAACATTAACTGCGTGAGCCGCCACAGACATACGCTTAATCCTCTGATTTACAACAAAATAAACACATACCTACCATCCAAAACGGAGGGCACTGAAAAACCCTCTGCAGGCTCATAGAAGCGGCATCCCCGGCAGTGCAAGTTCTTCACTTATTTTTGGTAGTCTCAGTTATTATTTGTAACTTCAATCCATTGAAAAACAATGGATTATGCTCCCTACTCAAGG
>JAZLLN010000008.1:0-18227 GCA_045598165.1 Candidatus Cryptobacteroides sp. | reverse complement strand
CATAATATTTTTGTGTTGGTTGTGACCGAAAACGCAAATATATTATGTAAACAGATTATGTAAAGTTAATGGCTTGGAGTTATGCGGAATCAGACTGAGATGAAAGTTCTTGACATAATATCAGACTTTACATAAACCATTTTATGTAAACCTTTACATAAGCAGGCATTGACAATTGTTTCGAGGACAGCTTCATACGGGATTTCATAGATTACATCCACGGATGCCTGTGTGTGGGTCCCAACGTATGCGTCTATGTGCTGCATTACGAATCCGACAGCCGAGTCAATCATCTCGAAAAGGCCTCCTTCGTAAACCTGGTATGAAAGAATGGGTTTGCGCTTGAGTGGAGACGGGAACAGCATACACTTGACCTCGCTAGGTCGGAAGAAACCCTGCGGGTTCTTTCCGAATAATAGAAGTGCGGCGTTGGTTATTTGCCCTGATATGCTGGCAAGATTCAGCTGATACAAGGTCCCGAGGATGTTGTCCGGGTCGAAAGTCAGCTTTGATTTCCTTTTCTCCCTGGCAAGGGCAATGAATGATTCGACCTTCTTCGGGTCAATGTCATCCAACGTCGCTTCACGGTGATATGTGGCATCCCAGGGAAGTGAATGCAGGTATCCGTTGTCTTCCAAGAATCTTACAAGGGATGCATATACATTGGTTTTCAGCTCCTCATAGTCATTGAATGCCTTACGGACAACCTGGGACTCAACCCTTTTGATGAAAGCTGTCTCTTTGGGAGACCTCTGTTCGGAACGCTTGACAAAGATCAGACGATGGCGGCCGTTAGCCACTGCTGTATCATACTCCCGTTCCGTAGGAGACACTCCCTGCTCGTCCTCATAGCCGTATTCGTTTCCGTAGATTCCAAGATAAATCTCGCTCTCGGCAGCTTCCTTCAGGTATGCTTCTTGTGCCGACATATTCGTGGCCGGAATTTCTTCGAACAAGAACGGTTCGAAGAACTTGCATAGGAGAACATCCTCGCGTATGTATTTACACAATGCTTTTCTCTCGGCCGCAAATTCTTTCTGCACGCTGCTGATAAATACTCTTGTCATAACGCATTCAATTTTTACAAATTTAAGAATCTTTCTTCTACAATCACATTTTCTGCCATATCTTATCGAACATTGATTTGTTTTCTTTTTCAACTCTGGGGTCTTCGTTGCCTTCCAGGCTCAGGAACAGGGACAACATGTCCACTGTGTCGGATTTTAAGTCCAAACCGGGATAACGCCAGACTTCAACCTTGACATTTCCGTCAAAGTCATTAAGTCCCTGGAAATTCCCATCTTTGAACTCGCTGGAATAGACCGCAACAGTCGGATTCTCATCCGGGGCAATCATTGTGTATGAAGCCAGGGCACTGATTCCGGAATATTGAAATCCGGCAGCAGGAATGGCGTCACAGTATTTGACAGCTTTTACCGGGCTGGCCATAAATGGCTTGGCCTTTTCCCAAAGAGCAAGTCCTTCCGCGTTGAACTTGAGCCGCTTGTTGCGCTCCGGATCTTTTATGCATTCGCACAGGCCGAGAGCCTCCAGATTCTCCACCGCTTTGGCAATGCTGACGTATGAGTACTGAGGTGTCATATCGGCAATTTCCGAGATTGAAAGCCCGTCTAATTTGCCCTGCTGAAGATGGTAAAGCAGGAGGAACTGGGCTGAGGCGGAAAGCCTGGATGCTTCTTTCCTCTTCGATGCCTTGGAAGAAAGAATCATGTTCGGTAGGAATGCATCCCCCCGGCCAGTTATGAAATAAACCTGTTTTTCAATGAAACGCTGTCTTTCGTAAAACTTCAGAGCCGGAAAATAAAAGACCATCGGAAGACTCAGGCCGTGCGATAGTCTGCCGGCAATCTTCGCGCAGTTTGCCGGAGTCTCATTGATGCTGATTTTTGGTACGAGAAGAACGAATTCATTCCCTGCCACCGCTGCCCGATAGAATTGGAATCTGGCAATATCATCCACGATTGCCCCCTTCAATTCTTTCTTTTGAAGTTCAGTCAGAGCAATGTTTATCCCTGCTACGGTAATGTTTTTCAATTCAGTTTGCATTATTATATACTATATGTATAACAGTGCAAAAATAATATATAATAACTGATATTGCAATATATTGGACTAAATTACCTCCAAATTCTTATCCACCCTGTAATCTTCCTGGTCGAAGGCGAGGTTCATCAGTTTGAAAATCTGTGATTCAGACCTTGAAAGCCGGCTGGGTATACTTCGGGGAATGTAGGCGCAGAAAGATTTTTCAGTTTAAATAATTATCACTATATTTGCAATCTATCATAGATTAATGATACATTACAAATGATTACCAAATTAACACGATATTTGAACGAGGCTCTTGGGGAGGAGTTCGCTTTAAAAAAGGCGACTGGAGTTCAGAACAAGCTTCCATACGCTCTCTCTCCAAGATATTCCGTATATGTGTCTGAGATATTCGGTCACAAAGTTCACTTTGCCATTGACAGCGATACGACAACGCCTTCAGGATACGAGAAAGAATCTTCCCTGATAAGAAAAATAGCTGGGACGCCTGTCGTACTTGCGATGGAAAATTCTACCCCTGTGGATGTACACAGGTTGATTCGGAAGAGGATTGATTTTGTCGTTCCCGGAAAAAGGATGTTTATGCCTACGCTTCTCATTGACCTTGGAGGAAGATATGCCAGCGAAGAAGCGTTGCCTGATATCATCCCGCCTCTTGCACAGCTAATCATTCTGTTTCAAGTCCAGAAAGGAAACCTTAACGGGCTTGATGCCAATACCATTGCAGGAAAATTCGGGGCGACTTATCTGACCGCATCCCGTGCTTTGAAATGGCTTGGCGAAAAAATAGCACCTCTGAAAAATGATGGACGGAAGCTTGTATTGAATTTCCCCGCTAATGACGCGCTGCTGAATGCGGCAAAATCATATCTGCGCAATCCGGTCATAAAAATAATACGGACAGATGAACCTGTCGACGGAATCGGCGGCGTAATTGCCGGAGAGTCGGCGTTGGAGGAATACTCGATGCTCGTTGCAAGCGGAGAGTGCAGGGCCGTAGGAAAAGATGCGGAGATTTCTGTCTGCCAGGACACTAGAGGAGTCAACAGCATCGAAAAATGGATGTACAATCCTGAGTTTCTTGCAAGCGGAAGTATATGCGACAAAATGTCCCTGATTCTTTCTATGGCAGACAATCCCGACGAACGTGTCCATAAAGATATTGAAAAATTAAAGGAGACAGCGATATGATAAAAGGATTAAATACATTTTCCGAATACTTCACCGGATTTGAGAATAGTTATGTCCTCATCGGTGGTGCGGCCAGTCACATATGGGAAGACGAGGCCCAGCTTGTTCCAAGAGCAACAAAGGATTTGGACATTATCCTCATTGTTGAAGCACTATCTGACGCGTTTGTTGAAAAGTTCTGGTCTTTCGTTAGGATGGCCGGATACGAACATATACAGAAAGGTTCGCAGACAACGGAGTTTTACCGTTTCCGTAAGCCCAAAGATGCTTCATTTCCTTCACAGTTAGAGCTGTTCTCAAGAATTCCTGATTTTATCAGGTCGCCGAAGGATGTACATATTGTCCCTATTCCTACCGGAGAGGATTTATCAAGTCTATCTGCAATTTTAATGAATGACGCATACTATAACTATACTATTGAAAATAGTGATGTTGTGCAAGGCGTTCATATTGCCAGGAGCAATGCGTTGATTTGTCTTAAAGCAAGCGCCTACTTGGATTTGAAGAAAAGGCAGGCGCTGGGTGAGAAAGTTGATTCGGATGATATTGTTAAACACCGGAATGACATTATCAGACTTGGGCTCACGCTTACCGCAGAACAATCATTCACCGTTCCTGAAGAAATTCAGGCCGATTTGCATAGGTTCTTCGACACTGTTCTTAACAATCTTCCACAAGATGACTTTATCGAGAGAGCGGGTGCGCGTGGGATAAAAGTTATTGATGTAATAGACCTGATAAAGAAAGCATTCGGCTTGTAATGAGCAAACTGTTCGAATATCCCGAAGCGAAGAGCGTGGTTGTCTGCGGTGACATCCACGGGGATTTCCATACACTTACCTACAAGATGTGCATCCAGTATCAGATGACCGATACGCTGCTCATCGTGGCCGGGGATTGCGGCTTCGGATTTGACAAGCCGGCATATTACGAGCAGGTTTACAACAAGGATGCAGTCCGTTTGCGTAAGGCTAACAACTGGATAGCCTTCGTGCGCGGCAATCACGACAATCCGGCATATTTCAATGAAGAAAGGATTGCCTGCAAGAGATGGCGTACCGTTCCGGATTATTCCGTCATTTCCGCCTGCGGCCACAATATCCTCTGCATTGGCGGAGCCATCAGCATTGACAGGGAATACCGCCTGAAGAAGCAAGTGAGATGCGCTTTATCGCAAACCGGATATTACTGGCCGGACGAGGCCCCTGTGTTCTTAAAGGAAGCCATTGATTCCCTGACACTGCCAATTGACACTGTAGTCACTCACACCGCGCCTTCATTTTGCGAAAAGCAAGACCATGCCTTCCTTTACGAATGGGCGGAGATGGATCCGACTCTTCTTGACAACGTCGCAGCGGAGAGGCAGACGATGGATTGTATATACGAATGCATAAAGCAAACCGAACTTCCGGTGCAGAATTGGATATACGGCCATTTTCACGAAAGCTGGACGTCATTCATCGACGGCATCCGCTTCAAGATGCTGGATATTATGGAGTTCTACGAAATTCGCTAAATCACCTCCAAATTCTTATCCACCCTGTAATCTTCCTGGTTGAAGGCGAGGTTCATCAGTTTGAAGCGGTCGGCGAGCTCGAGCATGGTGTAGTGAGTGACGGCACCGCTGCCCTGGCGGTGGAGGCCGGCGGCATACAGATTGATCTGGACCTTGGCCATCATATCGACGTGGGTGGAGCGGGCAAGCTTGCTGCTTGAAGTTTCGCAAATCGGGATATACTTATTGACGCCTTCGACTTCATCGAACTCCGTTACTTTGCGGTCAATGCCGGCAGCCTTGAGCAGCTGCTTGATTTTCTTATTGTAACCGCTCTTGCCGGATGGATATTTCAGGATAGGAAGATTGAGCTGCGTCTTTTTGATGATATCAAAGGCATAGCGGACAAGAGGAGTAACGGTTTCGCTATTGTCCTTCTGAGTTCCCTTAGTCTTCTGCGGGAGATAATGAATATAAGGGATGCCTTCCTCTGACACTCCGACATTGTCCATCGTGAAACGCTGGAAGTCACCGATACGGCAGCCGAGGGCGCAGTGGAGCAGGAATGCCTCCTTTGTTTCTTCAAGCGTCTTTGCTGGCTTGAAATTGCGCAGAGCTTCGAATTCTTCCTTGCGGAGGAAAATCGGGTCGTCATATTTCTTCCTTGTGAGAATCACCCTGCGGTCGCGGCTGATCTTGCGGAAAGGACTGCGGGAGATTTCCTCAGTGTCCTCCAGTTCGGTGAAGAATGCACGCAGCACCTGCATTTCGTTGGCGACGGTATTGTTGCTTCTGCGTTTAGTGGGAGTGTCGCGTTTGTGAAGGCGCTCGTAGATCTTCGGATATTTCTCAACGTACTCGTATTCATTCTGCACGAAGTCGCGGAACTGCATCAACATCACCTCGTCAAAGTCCTTGTACGTGCAAGTGCGTTTGCGGTGGACGGTAAGAAAGCGTTCTAATTTGCCGATGGTCCCTTTATCGTGCTTATAGCGGCTGATCCCGAAAATGCCGTCGCGGTATCCTGCATCGACATATTGCTTGAACTTAGTAATAAGGGATTTGTCCACGATGACGGTTTTCTTCTCCAGAGGCTGTTTCGCTTCAATCAGGGTCTCAAGATTTTCGGAAATCATCGACATGCCCTTGACCTTCATCTGGAGGTAGGCTTTGCGGATTAGTTCTATTTCTTTGGTGATGTCATCCAGAAGCCTCTGATTGTAGATGCTGACCCGGGGCTTGAGTTTGCCGTCAGGAGTGAACTTCTGCAAGTCCTCCAGAGACGCCTTGATGCTGCTTTTGTGATACAACTGGACATCGCGCCCGTCGATGACGCGAAACCTGAGTTTAATCTCTCCGACCTCTTTTGTCGACCTTACGAAAATGGTGATTCTTTCCATAATTTTGTGCTTCAAATCCCGTTGTGCAAATTTAGTAAATTGCACAACCAAACCAAAATTCGCACAAAATATTTTTAGCTAGAATCAAATAATATCCTTGTAAGATGTTGATATAAAGATTTATACCAATTCACTTCAATTTATCCCGATTTACTATTTGTGCTCCCTTCACCCGCACAAGGGGATTGAGAGCAAATCTTGGTCCCCTTTTTTGTGCCCAAAATCGGCCTTGGAGGCACGTAGAATGGCGAAAACGGAGTTCTCGTTATGGGTTCGATAACTACGGGTGTTGACATGTATTTGCGAGACCTTAGTCACATAACAGTCACATAAAGGGTTGACCAGGGCCAGGGGCAACATATTTCTCGCAATTTTAATGAAAATAGATTCTTCATTTCTTATATCGTGGAATTTTGATAAATATTGGCAATTTTCGTAACTTTGCTACGAAAATAAGAGAAATATTTGGTATTTCTATGAAAATACACTAATATTGTGCAGGAATTACTATTGAAACTATTAATCAAACAATGTCATTATGATTAGGGATTTCTGGGTGAAAAACTTTTTGTCTATACGAGATAAGCAGGAACTGAATTTTGAGGCGAAGGGACCGGCATCTGTGCTGGTTTCCGAAGTCGTTGAAGGAGTTTTCCTGAATAAGCTCGGTGTCATTTATGGCCCTAACGCCTCCGGAAAGTCAAATATGCTGATTGCCCTTAATGAGGTTTTCAGGCTTCTTGTTTTGCCGAAGTCGGATGCTGCAGAAAGAATAGCCGGATGCGTTCCTTTTGAGCTGACAAAAGAGGACCCGACTGAAATGTTTGTTTCCTTCTATGCGGATGGAATCAGGTACGATTATGAAGTCAAATTCAACAATCGGATAATATTCCATGAATTGCTCAATTATTATCCAAAGGGTTCAAAGTCTTTGTTTTATGAGAGAACATACATCGGGGATAATGTCCAGGCTGAAATCAAGTTCGGCGGAAGTCTGGAGTTGGCTGCTAAAACCAAAGCCAGCATTAGTGAAGCAACGCTTAACAATCATAGTGTGTTAGCAGTCTGCAGGAAGGTGGCATTAAAGGAGGATATCGCGCCTTTTAACAAACTTCATAGCTGGATAATGAACAATTATCACGATGTGGATGGCGATGGAGAGCGCGGGCTGGTCGAGATACTGAAGGAAGCATATGCAGACCCGAAGAAGCGTAAGTTTTACAATATGATGCTTCAGAAAGCAGATTTGAACATCCTTGAGTACAAGCCTATTGTGGAAGATAGGGACATTCCACAGGAATACCGTGAACGTATTGAGAAGGAGGTTATCCCTGATGATCTAAAATCTGCACTTTTGAGGTCGACTATTGAGTCGGTCACCTTTGTCAATCATGCTGACGAAGGGAATTTTGATATTCCCCTCGAATGGCAGTCAAAAGGTACAATACAGTACATCCGGATTCTGGATGCCTTGTATGATCTGATTTCCAGTGGCCACGTTTATTATTTGGATGAACTTGGCGAAAATCTCCATTATGATTTGCTGTTCTACTACTTAAATGTATTCCTGTTCAATTCAGAGAAGTCGCAGCTGATAATCACCAGCCAGGAAACCGCTCTTCTTGCACAGGATATCATTAACGATAATCGCGGTGTCGTTTGGTTTGCTGAAAAGAACAAAAGCACGGCTTCGTCCGAATATTCTCGTGGAGATTCATTCGGATTGCACAAGAACTTGTCGCTGTATAACTCTTATCGTATAGGTCGCTTGGGCGCTAAGCCTGAACTTGGAAGTATCTTTATTGATTTGGAGGGATGATATGGGAAAGTTGAACAATAGCGTGCTTATACTGGGAGAAGGCCCTACGGAATTCTTCTATTTGAAATCGTTGGCCGATACCTTCAAGCACATAACCATAAAACCGGATTATCCTAAGCACACTAATCTTCAGGAACTGGAGCAGAAGATCAAGGAAGGTGTTGATATGGGTTATAGCCATATCTTCTGCATGATAGATATGGATACCAAAGAGAGTGGGCCCGAAAGGACTCAATATCTCCAGATGAAAACCAGATATGCCAAAGTGATCGATAGGCCGAGAAAGGGCATTTTCTGTAAAGTGGAGTTCTTCGAGACACATAGATGTTCGGAGTTGTTCTTCCTGTATTACTTCCGTTATACTTCCAAAATGTATTCATCACAAGATGCATTGATTGAAGACTTGAATCGCAATGTGGAATATCGCAAGACCGTTGAATTTTTCATAAAAACAAAGGGCTTGCATTCTTATTTTGAAAAGAATGGCGGAAGTCTTGCTACTGCAGTGGAAAATGCAGAGCACTCAGTTTCCGACAGACAATCCGGCATCCGCGATTATACCTACTCTGAACTTGGCAGGATGATAAAGCAACTTGAAGAGATTGAAGGAAATTTTGAAATGAGAGAAAAATAACGAAAGTATGATTATTCGTCCGAGATTATCAGATTATTACAATATCCCTTTGCTTCAACGATCCGCGGCGCGCCGCGTCTTCACTTATTTAGTGAATATGTAAAAGAAATATTATATTTGCAGAAGAGAACTGATTATTATGGTTGTCAAGTTCGGCAAAGAGTATCTGAGGGAGTTGTTTGAGGAAGGAAAGTGCTCGGACAAACATCATAGGTATCAGCCTCAGGTTGTAAGGAAGTATGTGCTAAGAGTTGTCACATTGCAGAACGCTCCAAATATTGAAGCTTTATATCTCTTGCATTCGCTTAATTACGAAAGTCTTGTAGGAGATAAGGCTGGAATCTCCTCAATAAGAATTGATAATCAGTATAGGTTGGAGTTTGTAGTTAATATGGATAGCGCAGAGCCGACTGTTACGATCTGCACCTTGGAAGATATAACAAATCATTACAAGTAGATTATGGCACAGACAAATAAACCTTTCATAGCTGTACATCCTGGAGAACTTGTCAAGGATGAAATTGAAGCCAGAGGTGTTTCGCAAAAGAAGTTGGCTGAGATAATAGGTGTCCCATATACAATGCTCAACGAGATTCTTAACGGAAAGAGACCTGTTACTACTGAGACTGCATTGCTGCTGGAAGCCGCATTGGATATCAATGCGGAATTGCTAGTCAATATGCAATCTTCCTATAGTCTTCAGACTGCGAGGAAGAACAAGACCCTCGCGGATCGTTTTGCTTCCGTCAGGCAAGCGTGTGCTGCAATGATGCTATAAAGGTTCAATATTCTTCATAGAACCCGCGCGCAAACTGAACTGGAGGCTGGGGAAGAGATGGGGTTTCCTGACATGTATAGTTTCCTGTCCTGTTCCGGGAACTTTTCAATTGCGTAACGAAGCATTGTACGTGGCATTGTGGCGCATCTCGGAAGGTGCTCTCCCGGTGCGGGAGACTCAAGATAGTTCCTGAGCAATGTTTCATCACGTTTGCCGATATCCCGCAACAGCCACCCTACTGCTTTGTGAATCAGATCGTGAGGATGATGCAGCAGGATATCGGATATTGCAATTGCATCTTCAAAGCTGCCGTGCCGTATGAACTGCATACAACTTACGATTCCGATCCGTTTCTCCCAGATGGTTTTTCCGTTTCTGGCAAGGTCATACAGGATACTGCGGTCCTTCTTGTCCAATAGCCAATCTCCGAGAATTTCGTAGCAACTCAGATCCACCAGGTCCCAGTTGTTGATGCTGCCGGTATGAGAAAGATAAAACTCCACGCAACGGCGTTGCAGGTCCTTGTCTTTCCGGGAGTGCTTGTATATCTGTATCAGTACAAGCAGCGAACACAGACGCACTTCATGCCAGGGGCTGGCAATCGAGGATTCAAGATCCTCAAAACTGCATTCCCTCCAAATCTCCTTTACGACGCTTCGGGTGACCGGTACCTTGATGCCAAGGAAAAGGTCTCCTTCCCCATACTGACCTGGCCCGGTCTTGAAGAACCTGCTCAGTCCCTTCACCTGCGATTCGTTCCGCAGGGACAGCATTTTCTCTTCTATCATATTCTTAATCTTTATGTGCAGGGATATCCTTTTTTATTCCTTGATTCTCGAATCAATAATGATGGTTACAGGACCGTCATTAATGAGACTGCATTGCATATCCGCTCCGAAAACCCCTTTGAAGACTTGTCTGCCTGCTTTTTCTGCCAGGAGTTCGCAGTATCTGTCATATAGCGGAACGGCCAGATCATGACCCGCCGCTCTTATGTATGAAGGACGATTGCCTTTTCTGGTAGACGCGGTGAGTGTGAATTGAGAGACAGCAAGAAGTTGCCCGTTGAAGTCGATGACATTGCAGTTCATGACCCCATCCACGTCGTTGAATATCCTTAGTCCGGCTGTCTTTGCCGCAAGCCATTCTGCATCGGCTTCAGTATCACCATTCTCCACTCCGACCAGAATGAACAGGCCCGGTCCGATGGATGCCCGGCATCTGTCCTCAATGGAGACGGAGGCTTCCTTTACCCTTTGAATCACCAGTCTCATTTCTTCTTGTACTTTGCTGCAAGTTTGAACATCTCCGGGCTCAGATGGCAATATCCGCCGGGAGTCTTGTCCAGATAGTCCTGATGGTATTCTTCGGCCCTGTAGAAACTGGTTATATGCCGTAGTTCAACGGCCAGCTGCGCTCCCAATTTCTTCTCCACCCTGAAGAATTCCTTGGACAGGATATCGAAATCCCGTTCGTCCTCGTAGTAGACTCCGGTCCTGTATCTTGTCCCTTCATCCTCACCCTGCCCGTTAAGGCTCAGCGGGTCGATAATCCTGAAGTACAGCCGTACCAGTTCTCTCAGTGGGACAATCTCTGGATTGTACCTTACATGCACGCATTCAGCATGGCCGGTTGTGTCCGTGTAGACCTCCTTGTATGTAGGGTTCTCCTTCCATCCGTTGGCAAAGCCCACTTCGGTGAATTCGACTCCCTGAATCATCTTGAAGAACTTCTGCGCACCCCAGAAACATCCGGCGGCAAACCATATGTCACGCTGTGGTCCATAGATGCAATCCGCAATCTTCTCCATGTACTTCGCGTCTGTCTTGTCGAAAGTCCCCAGTTCCCTGCTGTCAATGTCAAGAACGGCGACAATCCGTCCGTGATTTCTCACAGGGACAACGATTTCACTTTTGGATTCGCTCGAACAGGCTATGTGCCCGGGGAATTTTGACACGTCCGGAACGACAATCGTCCTGTCTTCAGCCCAGGCTGTTCCGCAGACTCCTTTCCCAATGCGGATTCTCGAACAGGCAGGAGGGCCCTGGAAAGGGCCGAGAACGAGCATGTCATCTTCCGCCACCCGGTAGAAGCCTGTCCACCAGAAACCGAATTCATGATGCAGCAGGGCGGACAGGTTGGCCATCCTGGCAATCTCATCTACCTCGCCACTCATAAGGGAATGAACTGCCGGAAGGAGGGCGGTGTATTTTTCTTCTTTTGTTTGCATACAAAAAGAATTCGTTTCGTTGCTCTGCAAATTTAGAACCTGTTTTGAAATGATTGATTTCTTTCCGGGGCCAAAATACAAGAAAAATTTCCTATAATCAAATTCTTTAACCATTTCAAAACAGGTTCTTAATGAAAAGAGCCGGATTCCCTTGAGGAGACAAGTTTTTTTATAAATTTGCGGGAGAATAAAATTGTTGCCGACGGCGCTGCCCGTTTCAAGTTTTTCCCTGCGGCAATATGGGCATTATGAAATGAAGACCAACTTTAAATTGCTTGTCTTGATTCTGGGCTTCTTCTCCGCTCAACCGCTTTCTTTCGGACAGGAAGCGGTCAGGGGTCAGTGGGATGGCAATGTCGATCTTAATGCGGGAACCAATTTTGTAAAGGATATGAGTTCCCGGAAGTATTCACATAGTTTGGGCGCTTTCTCTGCCTGGGGCAGGTACAGGACCGACAAGTTCAATATACGTTTGGACCTTCAGTGTCTATCGGAATTTGCCGCGACTTCCGTTTCCGGATCCACCGTCAATGTCAAGGATTTAAATGCTCCCCAGGTAAGTTTGGACGTCAATCATAACGAAGGTTCAATTATTGACGGGAGAGCCGGCGTGCTGATGGAATACACTCCTGACGAGCGGAATTCCCTTTTGTTCAATTTCAAGCAGAGGCTGAACCGTCAGACCCCGGACAGGGTTATCCTTTCGATGCAGAATTTTTTTTCGGGTGACGACTATAAGGATATCAAGACCCGGACCTATCTTGACATAGAGGATGTGCTGCAGAATGTGGCGGAATACAATGTCTTGGCGAAGTGGAATCACAAGTTCGACAAGGTCGGCAGAGAAATTGACTCGGGAATTGAATGGATGCTGAACAGAACCGACAAATCTTCGACATGGTACAGAATGTCCGGAGATGCCATTCCGGACGATGCAATGGAAGATTCTGCATTTTATGGGGATCTTTCCGAGCGGGAGGATGAGATGATAATGTCCGAACGGATATTCAGAATCACCCCGCTGGATATTAAAAACAATCTGTATGCTTCAGTCCGGTATCGTGATTCGGATATGTTCAATCTTGAGGGACTCAATCTTGAATTGGGCGCGGATTTAAGGATGGAGTTTGAAGGCGACAATCTCTCCGCGGCCAATTATGTCAATGAAGTATGGGTTGACAGTCTGGGATACCGACGGAACTTTGATTTCTTCACGATGGACTTGTGCCCAGGCGCGAAATTGTCATATTCTCCCGGTAAATTCAATATCAGCCTTCAATTGTCTCCTGACTTCTACGTCAGCAAACTCGGCAGCGAAGGGGATAGGGGCAGATTCAATTTCGGTAAAGTTTATCTGCTGCCGGACTTCAATGCAAGCTGGACACCTTCTCCCATGCACAAAGTTGGTGTGACATACAAACAGGGGCTTGTGCGTCCGAGCTATCTTCAGGTATGCTGGTTCCCGAGAATCGGTGCGTACGCGAATGAGGTGCAGGTGGGAAATCCGGACCTGAAGCCAAGCGGCAACGGAAGAGCTTCCCTGTTCTATACTTTTCATTCCGGATTCTTCACCGGGACTCTTGAAGGAATCGGAAAGGTAAGTTGGGACAGAATGGACAAGGTGTTCAATAATGGGGGCGAATATCGCATTTATAACTGGATCAATTCCGGTCACAGTTTCGACAACAGCGTAAAACTCACGTTGAAGGCGGAGCTGAAGAATTTCGATGCCGAACTGGGAGGGTATTACAATTACTTCGTCGGTTACAACAATGACGGAGCCGCCACCCGAAGTTCTGACTGGGGCCTGAATGGGAATGCCACTCTCAGGATAAAAGGAGGTTGGTCATTCAATGTCAAGGGAAGATACCAGAGCAAGATAATCCGCACATACAGTTCAATTACCGAATATGTGGGATGTGATTTCCGGGTGAAGAAAGATTTCAGGAGATTCAACGTGTATGTGGAAGGAAGGGATTTGTTCGATCGGCCCATCAATATCACCACATATTCTGAAGACAAGACATACGCGCGTTTTGAGGAGCATTATTACAATCGGAGAATCTTTTCCGTCGGAGCTTCATTCAAATTCTAGCGCTTCCGTTGATGACCTTCATTTCCTCCGAACCGCAGACCTATCCGCAGTGCAGGGTTGGCGATGGCGCCGAAAAGATGCCCGTCGGCAGACAGGGCGGCAAGCCCTTCCTGCGGTTTATACCGGCTCACGGTGTAAGTATAATCGAACAGATTCAGGGTTATGCCGAGGAAAAAGTTATCCGTAAAGAAGTAGTCAGCTCCTCCTACGATGGCTCCCTTTAGATAGAAAGCTTCCGCGACGGAAGCTCCCATTGTCAGCGGGTCATCCCATTTTTTGCTGTCATCGGCATAAGACCCGCCAGCTCTGAAGCCCAGCACGGGTTTGAGTCTGGGGAGAGCGCTGACGCCGAACAGATAGTCGAATCCCGTATATGCCAGATAGGACAATGACTTCTGAGCGGCAACGGCGTTGTAAGTCGGTATCTGACCCTGATTGTCTTCTGCCGGGAGACCGGGGAGGGCAGTGCCGGGACGTCCGGAATATCCGGGATTCATCCCGTAACTGAAGGCTCCTCCAAGCACTATCCTCCAGGAAGGGCCGATCTGCATCCCTCCCTCTATTCCGAATCCCAATTTCTTGTCCATCCAGTTGACGGCGGGCGCCTGAGTTTCATATGTCGCCTGTGTCCCGGGCATTGCGCTGACCGACGCAAAACTGTTTGCCCCGGCAGTCAACGCCAATGAGAAGACTGCTTTGTTCTTCTCCTGAGCGTTGACTGTGGTGCAAATCAGGGACAGTCCCAGTGTACAGGCCAATAGTATATTCAGTCTCATCCTTATTGCTGTCCGGCTGCAATCGCTTTGTCAAGGGCTTCCTTGGCAACTTTGACGGCTGCCTCATTTGCGGCAATCACTTCTTTTTGCGCGGCTATCTGTGAGTCGAGATATGCCACCATAGTCTCGTAATCCTTAATGTTCGTCAGAACCTGCTGGGTCCGTGCCTGAATGTCTGCAATTTGCTGCTCGTATCCCAGAATATGGTTCTGGATGACTTGAGCGTCAGTAAATGCCATATTGATTGCCGCATATTCATCAAGGACACGCAAATCGGCTTCGCGCTTGGACATACAGTCAAGATCTGCCACCCGGCCGGTTTCCAGGAGTTCGTTGAGCCCGGTTATTGCGGCGATGTACAGGTCTTTCTTGTCAATCGTTTCGAAGACCCTGCTCAACCATACTTCAATCTGCGCTTCGAGGTCTTCGTAGGCAAGTTCATAGACTTTCAATATGGCATCGTCATCAAGGAGAAGTATTCTGTATGTGGGAATCAACCGGGTCTGATAAGAGGTGTACTCGGGATATTCAGCAAGAATATTGTCGATGGAAGTCTGTATTGCGGTGACATCTGCATCGGCCTGCGTCCTTGCCGCCTGTGCATCGGTGCTCTCTTGCGTAAGTCTCTGGAAAGTGGGATCGTCTTTCAATTGATCCTGAACAGTCTGATATATCGAATCGTATGCGATTTGAGCCTGTCTCACTGCCTCGGTAGCATCCGGTATGAGTGCGGACGACTCATCAACAATCTGCTTGTTCGTCTCGTAATCGGTGTGCGTCCTGGCCAGAGAACTCTCAATCAGCGCTTTATTGTTTATGGCTGTATCCAGATTGTTTTGTGCAAGCAGGTATTGGCTGGAAGCGGTTTGCAGATTGGCCTCGGCAAGTTCCAATGCGGCGGCCTCCTTTTTCCAGATGGTGAATGCATCATTCTTTGCTTCCAGCGCGGCGGCTTCGGCATCGGCGTGTTCTTTTGTAGGCTCAGTCAGATTGAGAAGCCTGGCCTCGGCGTAAGCCTTGTCGGCATCGTCATAATCGGCCTTGGCCTCCAGAGCTGTTTCTCTCTGCGTTTCTACTATCGCCCGATTATTTTCCATTGCCTGCCTCGCTTCCTCAACTTTGGTTTGAAGAGGTCCAATCTGAGTAGTGTAGCTGTTTATTATCCGCTGATACAGGTTACATACAGTCTGATAACCTTCCGGGGAACCCATCGCGGCCTTGGCAGTCGCTATCCGGTTATTCAAATTGTCCAGAACTGTTTGTTTTTCAGTCAGGGTGGCAGAAGCGTCTGCGAGTGCAACCCTGTCGGCGGCGGTGGAAAGCAAGACATATTCATCCAGAGCCTTCTGGACGGTCTTGGCTGCCGCCTTGGCATCGGCGGCCTTCTGCTGCGCCGCAACCAGCTTTTCGGGTTTGTCACCAAGCAGTTCGTCAACCTTGGCGACATAGCGCTCGAACTGGGCCTTTTCCGCCACAACTTTGTCCCTGTCCTTTATAATCATCGCAGTCAATTCATCGTACGTGAGCTTGGCGGTGGATTTCAGGTAGTCGGCTGCTCTTTGGAACGTTTCACGACGGAATTCGGCATTTACGCAGGCATTGCCGTAAACATCAATCATTCCTTCCGTGAGTGCGGGGTGAGATATGACGGCTATGGCATAGTCATAGGGAGCGAACTCGTAACCGTATGTGAAAATGTTCTGTGAACTGGTCTGGTCCAGCGGAGAGAGAGCTATCTGGGTGCCGAAACCGTCAACTATGACCCGTCCGCTTTCGCTGACAACTTCCTGCGTTGAAGTGAAGCTGGTCGGTTGAATGAGAGTTTCGGGGAACAGATAATACTGGAAGGTGTTGGTGATGTCCAATTTGGCGACGGCGATGGCATTCTGGGCATCAGCCTGTGCTTTCAGGGCTCTGGTGTATGCGTCATTGGTTGCAATCACCTCCGCTGACTTCTCATTGCGTTTTACGGTAAGCTCCTCCGGTGTCATATCCATTGTAGCCTTAAGGGCGGCAATGATTGTCCTGACGCTTTCTATCTCCGCATTGTTGTTCTTGATAAGTTCTTCCTTTGTGGCGTTCATTGATGCGAGGTCGTTCTCAAGGCCGGCCTTCTGGGTTTCGAGGGCCATAAGTTTCATTTGAGAATTCAAGAGATTGCCGCATACAACCGTATATGTGGTGGCCAGACTCAGGATTTCGTTTGCCCTGTACGTGTCGAACGCCGTGGCCGCTGTCTGATATGCCTGCTGGGCCTGAACCAGTTGCGTCTTTGCATTGACCAAATCAATCTCCAATTGGGCCGCTATCCGCTTTACGTTAGCGGCGGCCTGAGCCTTTCTTACCTCCACCTCCGCCAGTTGCGCTTCAAGTTCCGCCTTTGCGGATGCTATCTGCACTTCCAGGAGCTGGTTCATCAGAGCCTGCTCTTCCGCCTGCGCCGCCACAAGCTTTGCCTGCGCTGCAAGAAGGTCCGACTGGGCCTTGTCGAGGGCGGCTTGGGAATTTGCCAGAGTGGTGGCGGCCTGGGCATTGGCATTGTTCAGGTTCGCCAGCGAATTGCGTACGTTGGTCACTGATTCGGACTCTGCCTCCTTTATGCAGGAGCAGAGAGGCAATGCACTCAGAAGGACTGAAAACAAAAGAATTACTTTTTTCATTTTATGCGGTGCAAATTAATCGTCAATGTTTCTGCAGATTCCCTTGGAATTGAATTCGACCTCCAATCCGTTCACAAGTTCCACTTTGTATGCAGGCAGGAAGCCTTTCTCAATCTTCTCAATGGGCACGTTTGCAAAGGATGCCGTCAGGAAAGAATTGATTGATGCCGGGAGCGTGGCCAGCACGGCATCGGGCACGATACCGTGATTCATATCGACTTTCTCCCATTCTCCCTTTCCGTTGAATTCGATTTCGGTTCCATTGACCAGAGTGACACTGTATTCGTTGAATTCCTTTACGGCATAGGACACGGGTGAATCGGGGAAATTCTGCGTCAGAAAAATCCGGGTATTTTCGGGAAGCGTGTCAAAAGTGACTATGCTTTTGCATCCGCTGACGGCAAACATGCAGATTGCCGCGGCGATGAACAGAGATGTTGTCGTTTTCATTTAATCGTCGATATTAAGGAACTGGCCGGTAGTGCTGAATCCTACTTCGAGTCCGTTGTTCAATTCAATTTCAAAGCCCCACATCTTTGCACTTGCCTTTGTAATTATTGCATTGGGGAAGTTGGTCTTGACATATGCTGGGATGGCATCGGGAAGAAGAATCATAACGGATGCGGGAAGTCCCTTGTACTTGCAGTCAACTTCTTTCCAGACCCCGTTGAGATTGAATTCTATCTCGGAAGCATCGGCAAGCCTTACCTCGAAACTATGGGAGTCACGCATACAGTATGCAACCTGCACCCCGGCAAAATGAGTGGAGACAAAAGTCTGGGAAACAGCGGGCAACTGGTCAAATGTAATGACATAATCGTGATCGGGAGCCGCTGTAGCGAGAATGGCTGATGTTGCCAGAAGGCAGACGGTAAGGAAAAATTTCTTCATTATATATTTTGTTTCGCGCAAAGATACTAAATTATATGTTCTATGTATATATATTCTTATGGATTTTCCAAATGTTGTTAGGGATTATCATCACTTCGATTCAACGTTATAGTTTGTAGATATATTCTGCGCTCAAAGGGGCGTTCCGCCCCTGGCCGCGCGGCCTTCCCCTGAGAAGTTTTTCATAG
>JAZLLN010000007.1:0-4088 GCA_045598165.1 Candidatus Cryptobacteroides sp. | reverse complement strand
AGTACTCTGCCTGCTGACAATGGCCTCCTGTTCAAAAGGCGGACAGGAAGAGCTTCTGCAAAATTCAAAAGTACGGCAAATTGACATAACCGAAATTGTTCCTATTCACGTTTCCAGTCTGGAATATTTCGATTTTGTCATCAAATACACGGATAACTCCGGGCGGGAGCACATAGATACAGTCCGGAAAGACTCTTCATTGAGTTTGGACTGCTACGTTAAGACATTCAGTTACCCCGGCTATCCTGTAGCGTGCACTGCGATTGTCGAACTTATCCCCCAGGTCCCAAAAACCGAGGTCGTATCATTCACTTTCATAATGCCCAAGCCGTATCTGATACCGAGAATATTATTTTCTTCACAAGGCATACCGGAGGGCAACAGCGATAATTCCCGTCCGGAAGGGTATGAGGATATACCGATAGTGTCGATGCAGATAGACGAATTCCTTTCAACCTATGGTACTGTATTCTCATCCAGTTGCCATGTAATTGAGAATTCTGACAACCCTGAGATTATCACATATTAACCGGTAATCCATCATTATGATTGCCTCTCAGACTTTTGTCCAGAAGACCTTCGACCGCTTCAATGCCCTCTGCTTCGAGGGTGTCCTGCCTGTTGTGCCAATTGTTCTGACAAAAGCCGGAACTTTCCTCGGAAAGATGGAATACAAGTCCAGAAGGGACTTCTTCGGCATAATTTCCTCCCATTATGATTTCCGCCTGAAGATCAGTACGGGCTTCGACCTCCCGCAGGAGGAACTGGAGGATGTAGTCATCCACGAGATGATCCACTATTACATTGCCTTCCGCAACCTCAGAGACTCATCCGTTCACGGAGATACCTTTCGCCGGATAATGGAAACCATAAACCAGAAATACGGAAGGCACATAACCGTGCGTCATCACGGCGAGCCGGAGCAGAACATTGTGAGAAACGGAAGCTCTCAGTTCAAGAAGCATTACCTCTGCGTTTCTACATTCCCGGACGGCAATAAGGGAATCACCGTCTGCGCAGCCACGAAGATATTCGATTTGTATAGGCTCCTCCCCAAGTACTACGACATAGCTAAGATGGAATGGTACGGAAGCATCGACCCATTCTTCAATCGCTTTCCCCGGGCTAATACGCCTAAGATTTACAGGATTACAGAAGAGGAACTGTCCGAACATTTGCGGGAATCAGTGCCTCTGAAGTGTGACGGGCACACTATTGGACCTATTGATTGAAAATAATTATGGAAGTCACGAATATACTCGACATAAAAACCAGAGATGAGCTTTACCGTTGGTTCTCTCTGAACCACGATAAGGTTCGTGAGTTCTGGATAAGGGTGAACCGCAGTTCCAAGCCTGATGTCGATGTCATCGGTTATGTGGATGCCGTGGAAGTTGCCCTTTGTTTCGGATGGATCGATAGCACCTTGAAACGAATTGACTCCGGTAAACCTTTTCAAAGATTTTCTCCAAGAAGGAAAGGAGGCAACTGGTGCCTCAGGAACATCGAACGCTGCAAACATCTTATTCAGCAGGGAGAAATGACTGAGTATGGATTGGCTCTGATGCCGAAAGACTTAAATAGCCAATTATGATTCATCGGTGCAGACGGATGCAATATATTAACGAATTGGAACAGTATTATCAACTTCGCCGGTCAGTATCAAGATTCGACAGTTCGCCCGTCACCCGGAAGTCGAATTCCGGATATTCGAAGGCGGGGTCCCGGCGCTCTGTCTCACTGTGGACATAGCCCCAGATGTTCTTGTACTCCTCAGGCTTCTCCCCCATATCCTTGAGTTGACGGAGGAAGCCGGCGACGGAACGGTTCTCCGTGATAAACACTTTGTCATAATGTTCTATGACGGGGCTGTGCGCCCTTGTCCTGTCGTGGTCGAAGCAGAGGATGCGGCATCCGTTTTCGGACAGCCCCACGAAGTCGAAGGTCATGCTTTTGCCTATGCCCGGAAGGTTCAGGACATTCCTGTCGGAACTCCGGAGCCAGCATTTCTCCTCCGCGGCCTCCTGTACGGAACGGCTGTTGGGTACGAACACGCTTCGGTTCTCATCGAATCCCTTAACAGTGAAAGTGTAATAGCATTCCACTCCAAGTCTTGCTAGCTCCGTGCGCAGTTTCGCAGTATGCCCGCGTCTGGATGCGGCAACGTTGAAGACCAGTTGGTTCGTCACCCGCCATCCGGCGGAGAGTATCCTTCTCACGGCTTCAGCCGATTCCGGGGTGATCTCCAGCGGCGTCTGGAAATGCGTCTGCACGACGAACTGGCTGATTCCGGCCTTTTCGCCTTCCGCCCTTGCTTGTTCCAGCACACGGACCAGATCGTCAGTCACTCTCATCGGGAGGTACACGGGCAGCCGGCTTCCGAGCCTTATCCTCTGGATCTCGGCGTATTTCTCCCCATCGGGCCGTGCCTTGTTCGCCTCACGCTTATGCTCGGCCATCCGGCAGATTTCGTGAAGAATCAGTTCGAGGGAATGGTTCCTGCTCATCAGGGCGTCACCGCCCGTGACGAGTATGTCGCGTATCTGGGTGTCCGTCTCGAAATAATGCATCAGGGATCTTAACTTGTGCGGCCACAACTCCTTCGGAGCAAGATGCTCGTGCTCAAAGTGCAACTTCCTGTTCTGGAACCCGTACATCCTCTGGCAGGACGCACACAGGCCGCCGCAGGATCGTCCCATCGTGTCGGGGATAAGGATCGCCACGTCCGGATAACGCCTGTGTATGTTGTCGCCACCCGGCACGAGCCAGCCCGCCGCGTTCGGCGCGCCGTCTTCAACGACGTCCTCCTTTTCCCAAGCCTTGATGCTGCCGAAGGTTTCGACCAACTCCTCGGAATACATCACATAACTTCGTATGGCGCGGTCATCGTAGGACTCGCCGTCAGTGCATAGCAGAGAGGCATAATACGGGGTGAGGAAGAAGGGCATCCCTTTTTTCGCGGCTTTCCTGTAAAGCGCTCTTTCTTCGGAAGAGAGCGACTCTCCGAGCAGCGCGTCGATCTCCTTTGGTGTACGGGCCGCCATTGCAATATGGAAGGCGGCGTCATTCCACCATCCGCATACAAGATTCCGTTTCTGCTCGTATGTTAAACCTTCTGTGAAGAAGTACTTTGCCGATTTTCTGTGCCCGGCGGAGATTCTTTCGACAAGATGTGCGATGATCCTCTGCTTGTTCGCCTCGCGATGCTTCAGAACGGTGCTATCAGTCCCTTTGGGCCATCGGGCCATCCATCGGCTCACGGTGCGCTTCGATGGCATCTGATGTTCCCTGTCAAGTGCATGGAGTGTGAAGAATATGTCCAAAGCACCTTCGAAGAATTGCTCTGATCCCTTGTTCGCATTGAGGAAATGGTACAGGTAAGATAATGTTGAAAGGGTGATGTCAGTTCCTGACGGAAGGTCGTGAACTACGGTGCCTTCTTTTTCTGCAAGAGTCAGCAGAAATCGCGATGAGGGTTTCGGAAGGGAGGATTGAAGGATACGGTGAAGTTCAGAATGGAAACCCTTGAAATCATTACTTGAAGCAAGTTCATAAATCTCTGGGAAGTCCTTCTGGAACAACTTTCGAAGTTCGGAGGAGGAGATCGGAGTACGGTTCATTAAAGATGCTTTGTTTGTTTCTGTGTAATTTGTCCTTTGTGTGTAAAATGTCTGTAAATTATTGAATATCCGCAATATAATTATATTTCGGCAAATCTCAAAATATGGAGGTCTATTGACGGGATCGGAGTGAGACGCTTCAAGGCTTCATCTGTCCAGACGGATGAACAAATATTTGCGTTGCTGTTCTTCTCAACACTTATGCTATATCGCTCTCCAACACTTATTCTATTACGCGCCGCAAAACAAATAACTTCTCAGAATGAAAAGTTATTGAAAAACCTCCGCGAACCGAATATGAATCATCCGTTCAGACTGATGAATCAGTTCTCGCTTGAGAGTAAGCATCCGACGAAATTAATAATGTTGTTGGGGAGAGATTCTCGCTACTTGCCATAGAATGGCTCTCGGCACCTTGAAACCCATTCTGTGGCAGGGAAAGGGGTAGAAATGGGCGATTTGCGGCCA
>JAZLLN010000006.1:0-33443 GCA_045598165.1 Candidatus Cryptobacteroides sp. | reverse complement strand
CCAACGCCCAGATTCTGGCGTGGAACTCCGCTGCCCTGTCAGCCGAGGCCAAGTCCGTTCTCGGTACCAAGACCAAGATCACAGGCTCCAACCTGTTTATGCGTCTGAATTACTGGGTACTCTATTGTGGAGGAAGCATTATGACAGCTCCTCCGGCTCTCACCGGAGTTGATGCTCCTGCAGATGCAACCATCACTCTCACCGATGCGGCGTTCACTTTCAAGTTGAACTCCGTTCCTTCTGTCACCACCAACCTCAAGCTCATCATCTGCGCTTCCGCTCCCCAGAGCAACGGTATCAGCCGTGCCTACAGCAAGGCAGCAGAAATCGGTGGCCCTGAGACTCCTTCAACAACGGCAGTCGACATCCAGGATGACTACGAGGCTAAGTACGGTGCAGTGTCAGCCGGTAATCCAAAAGTATTTTTCAAGTACTTTTTTGTCAACACCGCCACCGGCGAGAAATCGGGAGAAATGCTTGCAGTAGCCAAGTTCACGGCTTCTGAAAGCAACGAAGACTAGTCCGTAGGTCGAGAGACCGGTAAATTCTGAATGCCCTCCGTGGAGAAATCTGCGGAGGGTTGTTTATTTGTCCTGTTTTTTGCGTAAAAAAATGGACAAAGGATAATGATGCTGATTATTTTTGTCGCAAAGTGGTTGCAGTTAACAATCATTTTGCTATCTTTGCAGCAAATACAAAGCATTATGTCACAGTCAGCACTTACAATAAGATTGGACTCCGATCTGAAAACACAGTTCGACAGTCTCTGCGAAGAATTCGGAATGAGCACCAACACGGCGTTCAACATCTACGTCCGGCAGGTGGTCCGCAACCGTAGCATTCCTTTCACTATCGAAGCTCCTTCAAAGGACGATGTTATGGCTAAGGGACGTGCCGCATTCTATCGTATGCGCCAGGCCGCTGCCGAAGCCGGTATGCAGGATATGTCCCTCGATGAGATTAACGAGGAAATCAGACTCGTCAGGGAGGGCAGGTAATGAAAGTCTATGCTGTCATTGACACCAACGTTCTGGTGTCTGCCTTATTTGCAAAACATCCGGACGTTGCACCCGTGCAGATTCTTGAGCGTTTGTTCGACAGGGAGATTATCCCGATGTACAACGACGAAATTCTCGCCGAGTACAACGAAGTGCTCAGGCGACCAAAATTCCCGTTCCCGGAGGATGCTGTTGTCTGGGCAGTCAATGCCATCATCGAGGCCGGTATTGACTCCGAAAGAGTGCCGGTAGAAGATACTGCCACAGACCCGAATGATGTGGTCTTTCTGGAAGTCGCAATGTCAAGGGAAGACTCTTTCCTTGTGACCGGTAACACCAAGCACTTCCCTATCATTCCGCGAGTAGTAACCCCGAAGGAATTCCTCGACATCCTGAAGGCGCTGGAGAATGATTAAAAATTCGTAATTTTGCAGCCGAGGTCTGATGCCAGACTTCATTTGTTAACACCTGGGCGGTTCCCTCTTCGTGAGAGAATCGCCCTTTAATTTTGGAGTTCTCCCCAAAGACCTCCGTGCAGCTATCGGCATCAAAAATCTTGTCCCCCGATAGCCACTTAAAAAATTAGGGGGACAAACGGGGGACAGAAATGAAATGTCAAAAAGGTTATTTGTTTAATATACAATAAGTTATTAAGTTCATCTAAATCCTGCATCGGCAAATAGAAGCCTAAAGTCGCGGACATCTATCGAAAATAATACAAATTATCTATCTTTGTACAGAAACGAATATAGATAATGCCACGTTGCCTATACAACAACACAATAAATGAATTCCTTGCCTTAGATGCAAAGTCTCTCTTGGGCTCCTTTGGCATCAATTATCACGGTGATATTCTGACCTCGACCAACGAGGCTTGGGCCGGAGAGATTGACATTATGCAAAAGGCTCTGCAGCCGTGGAAGGACGAGTCAGGGCAGATCATTTTCGAATACGACATCCCGCGTCTCGGTAAGAGGATTGACGTAGTTCTTCTTCTCAGAGGAATTATCTTTTGCCTTGAATTCAAGGTCGGGCAGAAGGATGCACTTCAAGCAGATATCGAACAGGTTCTAGATTACGCATTGGATCTGAAGAACTTCCATCTACTGAGTCAGGAACGCACCATAGTACCGATTCTCATTCCCACAAAGTATCCCAACGCGTCCAAGGAATTTCAACCATCTGTGTATGATGATTCCATATACAATCCACTTATCACGGGAGCAGAGGGCGTTCAGAAGCTCATCATCAATGTGCTGGTTCACGCTGGAGCAACAGAGACTGATGAAACGCTGAATACTGACTGGATAATCAGTCCCTACTCCCCTACGCCTACGATTATTGAGGCTGCGAGGACGTTGTACGAGAACCATACCGTAGAAGATATTACCCGTCACGAGGCGGATAAGGTATCGACGGATGCAACTATCGCCTACATTCTTAAGGTGATAAAGGATAGCAAAGAAAAGGGCGAAAAGAGCATCTGTTTCGTCACGGGTGTACCTGGCGCCGGCAAAACCCTTGTCGGCCTTGATGTAGCCGTTAAACAGTCATATCAGGGCGGAAATGAAATGGTAGAGGACGAAGGGGCAGTATATCTTTCCGGCAACGGTCCATTGGTTGCTGTATTAACGGAAGCTCTAGCAATTGACAATCACAAGAAGTGCCGTGCTAGTGGCGAGAAGAAGAATATGTCGGACTCCCGCCGTGAGGTCGGTAAGTTCATTCAGATAATTCACCGCTATCGCGACAATATGCTTCAGAAGATCAAGAACCCTGTTGAAAATGGAGTACTTGAAATCGATCCTACGAAAGCTTTGAAGCACAACGAAGCCGGATACGGAGAAGTCGAGCATGTCGCAATCTTCGATGAAGCTCAGCGTTCTTGGACGCACAAGCGTTTGGCGGATTATTTGAAACGCGGTGGCACCTATGGCAATAAGCTTAAAGTCCCAAATTTCCCATATTCTGAGGCCGCATTCCTTATCTGGTCGCTAGACCAGCGCGAGGATTGGGCAACAATCATTTGCTTGGTAGGTGGTGGACAGGAAATCAACACCGGAGAGGCTGGAATCTCCGAATGGATAGCAGCACTAAATGACAAATTCCGGCACTGGAAAGTCTATATTTCCAACAAATTAACAGAACCGGAATACGCGGAAGGCAAGGTCAACGAGTTGCTTGCTGATAACGGCAACGTTACATTCACTGACAATCTTCATTTGGGCGTCAGTCTGCGCTCCTTCCGCGCAGAGAAATTATCTGCATTCGTACATTCATTGCTGTCTTTTAATCCTGATGCAGCAAGCATATACAGCGAAATTAAGAACCGCTATCCTATCGTCTTGACACGTGATATGGCCAAAGCTCGTGAGTGGCTCCGTTCTAAAGCTCGTGGCTCTGAACGCACCGGTGTACTCGTTACAAAGACCGCCGCCCGATTCAAGCCACTGGCTGTAGATATTTTGGATCAGGGAGACGAAAATGCAGTGCACTGGTTCCTGGAAGACAAGAACGATATCCGTTCATCCAACTACCTTGAGGACGCTGCGACTGAGATTCAGGTGCAAGGTCTCGAACTTGACTACACATGCGTGCTTTGGGATGCCGATATGCGCTGTTCCGGTAATTCTTTATTTCATGAATGGAAGTACTTCAACTTCAATGGCAAAACTGCCTGGCGCGAGGAAACTGGCAACACAGATGGCAGCATTGAGCGTCGCAAATACATGCTAAACGCTTACCGCGTCCTTCTCACCCGTGCACGCATGGGAATGGTCATTTGCGTGCCGACCGGCAATCCAAACCTCACCGTCAGCGGTTTCCCGGAAGATGCCACAAGGCTCCCTGAATTCTACAACGGCACATATGAGTATTTGAAGTCATTAGGGCTGAAAGAACTATGAAATCCATCAATGTAGTAGCGGCCCTCATTGTTCACGAAAGGCGCATTTTCGCGACGCAGCGGGGATATGGCGAATGGAAGGGATGGTGGGAATTCCCGGGAGGCAAGGTTGAACAGGGTGAAATGCCGGAGGATGCGTTGGTGCGCGAAATCCGGGAGGAACTGGCAACGAAAATACGCGTTGATCGTTATGTGACCACAATCGAATGGGACTATCCCGCTTTCCACTTGTCAATGCGCTGTTACCTGTGCAGCATTGTCTCCGGTTCATTGACTCTTCTGGAGCATGAGGCGGCAGCCTGGCTGGACCGCGAGCATCTGCGTAATGTACAATGGCTTCCGGCTGATGAAACAATAATTTCTGAAATAGAGACACTTCTTTGATTCTTCCCATGGCCACCCTCATCTACATCCACGGCCATTACGGCTCGCCTGACGAGGCGGAGCACTACAGGCCGTTGTTCCCGGGCTGCGAGGTAATCGGCTTCGATTATAAGGCGCAGACACCGTGGGAGGCGGAGCGGGAGTTCGCGGAATATTTCGACGGACTGGCGGAGCGCGGATGCGGGAGCATCGGAATCATTGCCAACAGCATCGGGGCTTTCTACGCGATGTGCGCGCTGTCGGGCCGAAGTATTGCGGTGGCATACTTCATCTCCCCCATCGTCGATCTGGAGCGCATCGAGGGCGTGACGCTGGACGAGGAGCATCTTCGCTACGTGCGGCAGCACCCGATCTACTGGCGCGTGCCGACGCACATCCTCTACGGGGAGAAAGACAATCTCACCTCACTGGCGACAATCTCCGATTTCGCACGCAGGACAGGCAGCACGCTCGAGGTGATGCCCGGCGGCGAACACTGGTTCCATACTCCGGGGCAGATGGCGTTCCTGGACGGGTGGATTCAAAGAGCAATGCAGGAGTAGATCAACCATCCGGCCAGCGCAAGCTGTAGGACGAGGAGTAGCGGCATCAGTATCTTGAACTTCTACTGTTTCGTCTTGTGCCGGAACACGCGCATCCTGTATGGAACATTTATTGGTGCCTTAGGGAGAAGTCGGCGTGGAACATTTACGTCAGTCTGCCAGGGCTCCAGAGAAAATCAAAAACATCAAGCACACCGATATGGGCTACAGAGCATATACTGGCCATCTGTGTGCTAGATGGCATCAAATTGGTTACATCAAGCACGCTCAGCCTTGCTGTAGGCCGTATATGGCACAATGTTGTGCGAGATGAATTTCATCTCCCCGTGAGCATCACTCCATCTTGCATTTAGAAGCGGTTGAGCACGCAGTCTCTGTATTTCGTCATGGCTACACTTATTGCACAATAAAGATTTTTGCGATTTGTCACACGGATTGTTAAAAAGGAGTATATTTGTAAATAAGGGTTGAGAAATGAAAAAAATCTTTGCAGCAATGGCCGCCGTTCTTCTGCTTGCTTCCTGCGGCAGCCAGCCAAGGCTCACGAAGGAAGAAGTCATTGACAAAGGGGAAACCGGATTTTCCGACATAGTGTCGTATATCGTTGAAGGATATCAAAGTCGTTGGGAAGAGATAAGCCCCGATATGAAGGATCTCTGCAATGTATATTGCTACTGTTCCCCGTACTGCGGTTTCTGTCAGAAGGACATCAACGGCGACGGCATACCGGAACTTCTCCTGGGTGACAAGTACGCAGACGGAAGCACGGTCCTCTATGACATCTTCACCATACACCCCAAAAGCGCATCTTTGATTCATCTTGCAAGTGGCGGAGAGCGGTACAGATTCTCCGTTTACGAATCAGGGACAATCATCGAAGAAGGTACCGACCCTGCTTTTAAACGTTTCACGAAGGCATATCGGATCAAGAAAGGCAATTTTGTGGAGATGAAGACCGCGGCACGGGAAAATTGTCCGACAGACATTGACATCACCACCTTCGCGAGCCTGGTCAAAGAAGACAGCATTCTTTACAAAGGATATTCCGGATACAGGGAACCTGATATGAGTGAATACCTGTTCTTCCGCGAGGTAACAGACAACGTGGAAGGTATGTCCTTCACTCCCCTTAACGTTCGGACCCAGATCGCGAACGGTGTCAATTTCAAGTACTATTGCAGGTTCAGCGGCGGCACCGGAGAAGACAGTCCCGGACACTGCGATCTCACCATATTCAGGCCTCTCCCCGGACAAGGAGAACCGGAGATCACATCTATCGAGACGATAAGGTAATGGAAAGGACAGCGGTAATCATCAAGTTCCCTTTTCTATTTCACGGATAAGGATTCCGCTTCCATTCAGATGCAATATGGCTTCATCGACCTTCATTGCCGTCAATCTTCCTTTCCTGTACCGGCAAACTGCTCGCTGTATTCCCTGTTGATTTCAGAGAGTTCCTTTTTTCCGGAGACATAGTCATCATAGAATTCGTCATATTCACCTTCAAGAGCATCTTTCACTATTTGAATGCGCTCCATAGATGTCGTGTCTTTTATCAGGATGCTTTTCATAATGCAAATATCAGGAACATGTTTTGAAAAATAACTGATCTCTTTCCGGGGCCAAAATACAAGAATAATTTCCAATAATCAAATTCTTCAACCGGTTCAAAACAGGTTTCAGGCAAAATGCCTGATATTTGCAGCGGCTTCCTTACATCAGATCCTTCAGGTGTACGCAGTCTCCGGAATCGTGGGGAGGCTACGTACGGACAAAACATCCTCTCCTGAGTTTGAGAAGCAAAGGGGATTTTATATATTTGCAAGTAATGATAGTCCTTGACCATACGATAACTGCAGCATTGGGCGTATTGGCGCTTGTGCTTGGACGTCTCATCAACGGAAAGGTGAAGTTTCTTTCCCGCATCTGCATTCCCGATCCGGTTACCGGAGGTCTGGTGGTGTCGTTCCTGAGCCTTGCACTGAAAGCATTTACAGGGGTGGAAATTTCGTTCGACACTTCAATACAGGATATCTGTATGCTCATTTTCTTCACATCCATCGGCTTTCAGTGTGATCTGAGTGCGATAAAGAAGGGAGGGAAGCAACTCATTGTCATGATTGTGCTGGTTGCCATTCTGATTGTGCTGCAAAATTCAGTGGCAGTGGGAATAGCCTCTTCCATGGGGCTCAAACCCGTATTCGGGATGGTCGCCGGTTCAATTCCGATGTGTGGAGGCCACGGTACGGCTGCCGGCTTTTCCGAACTGCTCGAGAGCCATGGAATAGACAATGCCAGGTCCATTACTATGGCAACCGCCACATTCGGGCTCATCGCCGGTTCGCTTTTCGGAGGTCCGATTGCCGGGTGGATTATTTCCCGAAAACATCTGAGCCCGGATGAAAATGAATCCGGAAGCCTTGAACCGGAGAAGGGAACCGTAGAAAAGAAACTTTCTGAATCTGAAGAAATGAACAGATTCACTTTCGCGGCTTTTGAAATTTTTATTGCGATGGGACTGGGATCTTTGCTCGGCAAGCTGCTGGCCATGACCGGGATATCCTTCCCTTCTTATTTCGGGTCCCTCATCTGTGCCATTGTTCTGCGCAATGTAACGGACGCCGTGCCAAAAGGCATAAAGATGCATTCTACGGAGATTACCAAGATCGGCTCCGTGTGCCTTGCACTGTTCCTTGGAATGGCAATGTGTTCGCTACGGCTCTGGGAACTTGCAGGTCTTGCGCTTCCTCTGTGCATTATGCTGTTTTCCCAGGTTGTCCTGATGATCTTATTCTGCAGGTTCATTGCTTTCCCCATGCTCGGACACAATTACAGCGCGGCAGTGCTGGTGGGAGGAGTGTGCGGATTCGGACTTGGGGCAACGCCCAACGCAATGGCGAATATGTCCGCCATCTGCTCGAAGCACGGCTATACAAGCGTTCCGTTCATTATCGTACCCCTGGTCGGGGCTTCGGTTGTGGATATACTTAACATAACGGTAATAAGCATGTTCATCAGTTTTCTATAACTGATCATCAAAAAACTTTTGCATTGACGGTGAAATAAAAAACCGGGAAAATATGGAACCATTCGCATTCTTGGGACTCAGCGCCATTCAATCTGAAACACTCTCTGTACTGTTGGTCATTGCAGCCTGCAGCGCCGCGTATTGCTTTATCGTTGGGGAGATTACGCGCAACAACAGTCAAATGGATAAACTTTGGAGCATTCTTCCTGCCGTTTACGTATGGGTGGCCGCTTTTAAATCCGGCCTTGAGGCACGTCTTGTGCTGATGGCAATCCTTGCTACGGTTTGGGGCACACGCCTTACTTTCAACTTCGCGCTTAAGGGTGCCTACACCTGGAAATTCTGGACCGGCGAGGAGGACTATCGCTGGCCCTGGCTGCGCAAGCGCAAAGAGTTCCAGCCCCGTTGGAAATGGGTGGTTTTCGATTTTCTGTTCATCTCCATCTATCAGAATTTTCTCGTGCTGCTCACCACGCTCCCTGCCGTTGCGGCTATCGGCTCAGCCGAACCATTCGGGTGGAAGGATATTGTAGTCGGCATTCTCATGGCGTCTTTCATCGCCTACGAAGCTGTTGCCGACATACAGCAATGGCGTTTTCAGAGCACCAAGTGGGCTATGATCAACTCCGGGAAGAAGCTTGAAGAACTGCCGGCTCCATACAACAAGGGTTTCAACACCACGGGTCTCTGGAAAATGAGCCGTCATCCGAACTATTTCGCCGAGCAGTCCATATGGGTATCATTCTACCTGTTTTCCATTGTAGCGGGGGCTGGTGTGCTGAACTGGTCTGTATGCGGAGCCGTACTTCTGATACTTCTTTTCCTGGGCAGTTCCACTCTGGGGGAATACATCAGCAAATCGAAGTATCCGGAGTACGCGGAGTACATCATGAGCGTCAACCGCTACTTTCCCGGAACTTCACGGAATGTACGTTTCTGAAATCAAAAGTTTATGAAAATAAAGGATCTTCTTCTGCTTGGTGCATCCATTCTGATGCTCGCAGGCTGCGGCTCCCGTCTTATCAGGGAGCAGGTCATCGATTATGGCGAAATCGGCTATGCAGACATCGTCTCATATATTGTCGTCGGCTATCAGACCCATTGGGAAGATATGGACCCGAAGGAGATGAATCTGAGTCCGGTTTATACCTACAGTTCTCCTTATGCAGGATTCGAAAAGAAAGACATTGACGGTGACGGTTACGACGAGCTTCTTATCGGCGACCAGTTCGAGGATGGCAGTTATGCGCTATATGACATCTACTGCTTCAACAAGAAGGACGCCTCATTGATTCATCTTGCCAGCGGCGGCGAAAGGGATTCTTTCATCATTACCGGTACCGGCATCATTGTCGAGACCGGCTCAAACTCCGCCGATGACAGTTTCACCAAAGGATTCAGGATCCGCAAGGACAAGTTGGAGGAAGTCACAGGCGGCTGGGACAGAAGCCTGATGGCGGTTCAGCTTGAGCGCTTCTCCGACTTGGCGAAGCCACAGCAACTATGCGGAGGATATACAGATCAGAGGGAACCTACCGAGGATGAGATGAAAATGTTCAGGTCAGCGACCGGAGATGGAGACGTGGCATACACTCCCCTTTCAGTCTCAACTCAGGTTGTTGCCGGGATAAACTACAGGTTCTATTGCCGTTTCGAAGACACTTCGGATAGTATTCAGCGCAAGGCGGCAGATTTGGGCGGCAAATACGGTTACTGCCAGGTCACGATCTTCAAGCCTCTTCCGGGCCGGGGAGAACCGACGGTTACGTCAATAGAAAAAGTTTCCGTGAAATATTGACTGAGAAATTCTCCAAAGCCCCGGCATCCCTGAAATACATGTCGAACATAAAATCGCAATTGGAAGAACTCAGCCGTTTTTCATAGATGACGTCAGCCTTGATCAGCCCGTCAATCTCCCCTACAAATTTCTCCATCGAGGACTTTGCCAGTCCGATCACCTCCATTTTTTCATTCTGGCTCAAAGGTCCAGAGAATCACATGCCTCACATTACCCTCAACTATAAGGGGTTCCTCGTTTCCGTCATTTTTCGTGCAGGAGTTCAACACCGGCGCCACTGTTGCCATAATCATCATCAACAGTGTCATTTTCAAAATTTTCTTCATGATGTGAACGGGTTAAACTTTAATCCTCGAAATCCAGACAATACCTTCCTGCAGTGTATGGGCGGACCCGTCCATTGGCGACAGCCACATGTTCAGGATGGATGGAATAGCCCTTCAAGGATTCCGGGCTGTCGAAGGTGGAATCCAGCATAAGGTCCACGTTGCTTGACGGTAATCCAACTGTATTGACCTTGATGCTCAGAAGTCCCGGTATCTTGCCGGCGAGCCCTTCAAGTCCGTTCTTGATATTCTTCTTGATTTCTGTTTTCTGTGCCTCCGTGAACTCGTCCTTGAGCTTCCAGAGGATGATATGATGTGTCATTGTTCCTGTGATTTTTAGAGAATCCTTTTTATTCGGCTAAGTTAAACAAAATGTGTATTTTTGTGAAATGGAATATCTCTCAAAAGAGTGTCACGACAAAATTGCCGCCGAACTGGACGAGCTGATCAACGTGGAGTATCCAAAGATAAAGGATGCCCTCTGCGAGGCCCGTGCGCAGGGAGACCTGAGCGAGAATTTCGAATACAGGGCGGCCAGGAGAGCGCAAGCCAAGGCTATAAGCCGGATCAAGTATCTTCAAAAGGTTCTGGAATATTCAAGGGTGATAGACACCAGGAATCTTCCCAAAGACCAGGTAACAATTCTGAGCAAGGTCAAACTGACCAATCTTGACACGGGTGTCCTTGCAGAATTCGTCATTGTCAGCCCCCACGAATCGAACCTTCAGGAAGGAAAAATCTCTCTGTACTCCCCTATCGGCAAGGCACTTATGGGGAAGAAAGCCGGGGACGCAGTCACAGTCCAGGCACCGGCGGCCGTAATCAGATTCAGGATAGAGAGCGTGACAAATTGAAATTGCAGATGATTGAAGTCAATCCGGAAATACTCGCATACATCAAGGAGCATATCTTTCCAAAATACGTACAGTTCGATCCGGCACACTCCGTGAATCACGTGGATTCGGTGATGAAGGCCGCTCTTTCGATGTGCCTGTACTACGACGTTGACCGGGATATGGTGGCCGTCGCGGCAGCCTGCCACGACCTCGGGCTGGTTGAAGACAGAAAAAACCACCATCTGATATCAGGACGTATCATCAGGGAGAATCAGGATCTCCGCCGGTGGTTCTCCGAAGAACAGATTGAAACCATAGCCCAGGCGGCTGAAGACCACAGGGCCTCATCCGATCACGAACCCAGAAGCATATACGGGAAAATCATTGCAGAAGCGGACCGTCAGATTGAGCCGGAAACAGTCATAAGAAGGACTGTCCAGTTCAGTCTCAGGCATTATCCGGAACTGGACAGGGAAGGCCATTGGCAGAGGACGCTCGAACACCTTCACGAAAAATATGCGGAGGGAGGATACCTCAAACTCTGGATTCCGGAATCTCCGAACGCCGGAAGTCTCGGAAGGCTTCGCGGAATCATCTGCGACGAGACCGGACTTCGCCGCATATTCGAAGAAATCTTTGAAAAGGAGACACAGGGTGCCGGGATGCAATCAATCTCCTGAATCCACCTTCTGGTACGCATAACGGGGAGCCCCGTTCAGAAGATGGATGACGCCGCAATATCTGAAGCCGAAGCGTTCTATGCAGTGGCGCATTATCCTATTGTCCTTGTGGGTATCGATTCTCAAATTATGGGATTGGGTCCAGCACCAGTCAAAACACGCCTTCGCCACCCCCTTCGATGACCTGGTACTTCCAAGCCTGTGAATGGTGGCGTAAGGCAGAGTGTCGTCAACCCACTCCCCTTCTTCGATTTCGAGGTACGTGGGGTCCTCACCCGGAATGAATGCGAATGCTCCCACAATAATGCCGCCATCTTCGACCACATTGCAATAACCGTTATCTATGTCGCTCTGTATCATTTCAGCCGAAGGGTGGCCGTATTTCCACTGATGGACATTTCCGTCAGAGAGCATTATTTCCCTGGCTTCCCCGTAAACCTGCATCAAGCGCGGAAGGTCCCCGTCATTCGCAATGCGGACATTCATAAGATGACCGGGCAGCCGTTACTTCAATGACTTGAAGAGATCTGTCAGAATTGACCCGGCCTTTTGTGTGTCACCGTTGTCGGCAGTATCTTTTGTGGCTTTCGCCATCTGTCCGAGCAGATTACTCTTTGCCTTGGCCGTAGCTGCAGATACAGCCGCATTGCCGAGGGAAGAAAGGTCAAGATTGGAAATGGACTTCAGGGAATTGAGAACCGACGTGGAATTACCCTTGTTGACAAGGTTCTTGGAGCCGGAAATGAGTCCGTTGACGAAAGATGAAAGATCCGTCTTGGAAGTGCTTCCCTTCAAACCTTTGATATTGGTCGCAAGAGTTACAAGGTTGCTGATATTATTTGAGTTGGAAAGGTCAAGTTTGCCATCCGCCTTGAACTGGGTGTACAGATTCAGAAGAGCCAGGCCGGCGGAAGATCCCGTATTTCCTGTAAGGGACGAAGCGATATTTCCAAGATTGAGATTCACCTGGGCATTGGCGCTCTTGAAAGGAACAAAGATGAGGAATGCCGCTATTGCCGCAATGATTTTGAGTGTTTTCATATTTTCATGCTTTTATCTTCGCAAAGATAATAACAAATGTCGTAAATTTGCGCCATGAATCTCACCGGTGTTCTTTCCGCTTTTCTTCTGGCACTCTCTCTATGCGCAGACTGTTTCGCAGTAACTTCCTGCTCCAGTATTACAATCAGCGACATAAACTGGCGGAAAGTCGGCCCCGTGGCTCTGGCATTCGGCATCATCCAGACACTGCTGATGCTGCTCGGGTGGATGTTTGGTGATCTGTTCGTGGGCATTATCGAAAAAATGGCAGGGATAATCGGCTTTCTGATGCTTCTTTATGTGGGAGCTTCAATGATTCTGGAAGCAGTGAAGGACGAAGAGACTCCCCGCAATCTCAACGGAATCAGAAATGTCATAATAGCCGGAATAGCTACAAGCATCGATGCCTTCGCCGTAGGGATAGGAATGTCAATGGATCATACTTCCCGCGACGGAGTGGTTCTTGACTTGTCTGCGGTATTCATCGTCACGATTATTTCCGTGATTGCAGGAATGTTCGGAGGCAGCCGGATAGGCGACAAATTCGGCAGACCGGCAGAAATAGCCGGAGGCATCGTCCTGATTCTGATAGGATTGAGTATTCTTGTTTTCTAATCAAGCAGACGCCGGTAGATTTCGATGGCTTCCGGACCCAGTCCATTTTCCGGATTGTCGATGAAGGCCTTGACCTCCTCAAATCCCGCATCAGGATTATCGGCCAGAAAGCTCCCGATGGCAGACTGCCACCTTTCTGTTTTTGAACGGCAGATATCACAGCAGCCGCAATCTTTGGTTTCGCTCTGTCCGAAGTACCGCAGCAGATAACGGGAACGGCACTCGTCCGTCTCTGACACATACTCCGTCATCGCTTTCACCCGTGATTCCGCCGTATTTTTCAGAAAATCATATTTCTCCGGCAGGAGATCCACATTGCCCGGCATAAGACGCCCGTGATGCAGGCAGATGACCGTGCTGTTGTCCGCCGGAATATATCTTATCACATGTTCCAATGAAAGCCTGTACAGCAACTGACGGAGTGCCGGAACGGTAATTTTCATTGACCTGGCGACATACTCCTCGTCGATGGCGACCGGAAAGGAGAATATTCCGGAATAACGCCGCATCAGAATCTCCAGGAGTTCAACCATTGCCGTCTCAGGAAGTTCGAAATCATACAGGGCAGGTCTGTCAACCGCAATTTTCACCTGTGCCGGAATATCCACCTCCTCACAATAACTCAGATGCCCGACTCTGTCAAGATACTCTACGGCATAATGAACCTGAGCCCTGTTGAGATGATAATGACGGCAGAATTCCTCAATGTTGAATTTCAACTGACGGCCCATTCCCGCCTCGTATGGAATCTCATAAAACTGATGGAGCTTCTGATAAATGTCCTCGGTGAATTGAAGCGGCGGAAATGATGCCTCGAAAAGTTGGCGCAGCCGTCTTTCATCCGCCGGCCCCCAGAGGAGTACCGCATATGACTTTTTCCCGTCTCGGCCGGCGCGCCCGGCTTCCTGGAAATATGCCTCAGGGCTGTCCGGGAGATCCATATGAACGACGAAACGGACGTCCGGCTTGTCAATGCCCATCCCGAACGCATTGGTGCATACGACAACCCGCAAGTCTCCTTTCTTCCAGGATTCCTGACGTTCAGAGCGTTCCAGCCGCCCGAGCCCGGCATGATAGAAAGATGCGGGAATACCGTTCGCCTTGAGGACCGCCGCCACATCTTCGCACTTGCTGCGATGCCTCAAATAGACAATACCCGTTCCGGGAACCCCTTTGCATATGGAAAGCACCTGACCTATCTTGTCTTCACATTGCCGCACTATATACGACAGGTTCGGCCTCTCAAAACCTGATTTGAGCAACTTGAATCCCGTTGACGCCCTGTTGCCACGGGAGAGCCTCGCCATAATGTCCTCCGCAACGGCAGGGGTTGCCGTAGCCGTAAGGGCAATGACGGGAGCATCTATGCGCCTCCGCAACTCTCCTATCTCCAGATAATCAGGCCTGAAATCATATCCCCACTGAGAGATGCAGTGCGCCTCGTCAACAACGATGAAGCTGACGGGAAGAATGTCGATATAGGATTTGAAGAGTTCCGTTGACAGACGTTCCGGGGACAGATACAGGAACTTGACATCACCATAAGCCGCATTGTTCAGGGCAAGGTCAACTTCATGTCTCGTCATACCCGCGTGAATGGCAAGCGCCTTTATCCCGCGGCTCTCAAGATTCTGCACCTGATCCTTCATAAGGGCAATCAATGGCGTGATTACGAGGGCCAGGCCCTCACGCATCATTGCCGGAACCTGAAAACAGACGGACTTGCCTCCTCCCGTCGGAAGAATTGCCAGCACGTCCTCCCCCTGCAAGGCAGAGTCGATAATCTCCTCCTGCATAGGCCTGAAGGAATCATATCCCCACCATTTCTTCAGCGTCTCGACTGCCGTCATCACGAAGATTATTCAAAAGATTCTCCGTAGCCGCGGAAAAGAGATTCGGTAGATCCATACCTGTCGATATAGTCACCGTAAAGCCATGTGGCGAACGTCGTGATATCGGACGCGCCCAGACGGCGGTATTGCAATACGTCGCGCGCGCACTCCTCCCGCCTGAACGGATTCGGGACAAGCTTGTCACGTTTCCAGTCCGAGAACATCGACTCGTCCAGCCAATACTCCAGAATATGCTGGGAATACGCCGGGAAAGCCAGAAGATTTGCATTCAGTGCATCGACGGCCCCGGCAGGCAAAGGGAGCGTGTAATCCCTGTTGATCGGGGCGAATTCCAGAAAGACACCTTCATCTGCCCTGACCTGCACCGGGGGCTCTATTGTCTGATGATACGCCAGATGGGCGAGTGTCGCCTCGGGGTCATATTCCCTGAGCATTTTCAGAAATCTGTTTTCATAAATGAGAGCCTGTTCTGACGGCGAGTATTTCCGGCAGTTTTCACAATTGCAGAATTTGCCCTGCTTGTCATCCGTCCAGAAGAAATACCGGTGGGTCGTGGGGCGCATCCATTCCAGAAGGGACTCCAACTGCGGTCTCATGGCTTCAACGGCTTCCTCCGATGTGAAACACATATTGTACTGCCGTTGTCTGACACCTGCCGTATCTTCCCGGAAATACTCGGGATGGGACTCGAACAGATCCCGTGGAAGAAGGTTCTGCAGCGCGTGGAGTTCGTATTCGACATCCACCCCCATACGTCCGCACATTTCCAGGAATTTCTTTCCCGTGCTTCCTTTTATGAATGCCTCAAGGGTATCTATCGGGTCGTTCACGGTAGCCGCATGAAGGCCTATGAGGTTGATTCCGCTCTGTCTTATCCTGTTCTCCCATTCATCCAGACCGACTGACGTTATGTCGTTGGGATACACCACCACCCCGTGTTTCTCCGTTTTCGGAGTCATGCGGCATTCAAACAGCACATCGTCCTTGTGGAAATCCGGCTCGGCGTCATCCGTCGGCACAAAAGAATACCAGTTGACGTCCTCTCCGTCGTGGAAATCATCCCGGAAAAGGCCCAGTTTCAATTTCCCGTCAAGGTCCAGTCCCAATTCCTCAAGTTCTGAACGTGATATGCTGCACGCAACCCTATATCCCGAAGGGATTATTGAAGATCTGACCTCCAGCGTCGAAAAATCCCAGTCAAAATCAAATTCCCGGTAATAGCGGGCCGCATAGTCCATCACCCGTCCTTCCGGGTCAATCTCGGCACAATGATAACCTTTCTTCATCCCTCCTGAGGGACAGAAGAAAATTTCCACCCTGTCTTCAAAATCAGCCACGCGTTCGCTGTCAAAACTCTCCGAAACGGTCAAAGTGCTGTCTTCCACCTCGAAACTGAAAAAGAACCTGTCTGCAGTGCTGTGGCAGGAAAAACGGGTGTTGTCTTCAAGACCGTCCCAGGGTGCATGGAAAACGCAGGTTTCGAAGCCCTGGCCCACATCCGGAACATTGGAAGCGCAGGCCGCGGCGATGAGGGAGAGGATCGCTGAAGATATCAGAATACGGAGTTGCATAGGCATATATTTTCTGCAAGATAACCATTATCAAAAACATTCACAAACGCTTTTGAGTTCTCCCGGAATTTTATTAGATTTGTGACCGATTCGGGCAATGCCCGTGCTTATTTGGAAATAAGTATTTAAAATTCAATAACGACTATGACAAAGAACGATTTGACAAAGTACGGCATCAAGAAAGTAAAAGAGGTTGTATACAACCCCACCTATGAGGTGCTGTTCAACGAAGAAACCCGTCCCGAACTTGACGGTTACGAGAAAGCTCAGGAAACAGAGCTCGGTGCACTCAACGTTATGACCGGCATTTATACCGGACGTTCCCCCAAGGACAAATACATCGTCATGGACAAGAACTCCAAGGACACCGTATGGTGGGACAGCGAGGAGTACCATAACGACAACCATCCTATGAGCGAGAAGGTCTGGAAGACAGTCAAGAAACTTGCAATCAACCAGCTCTGCGGAAAGAAACTCTATGTTGTTGACGGATTCTGCGGCACCAATGCCGACACGCGTATGAAGGTTCGCTTCATCATGGAGGTAGCATGGCAGGCTCATTTTGTGACCAATATGTTCATCCGACCCAAGAATCAGGCGGAATTCGACCAGGAACCTGATTTCGTGGTTTACTGCGCATCCAAGGCAAAGGTTGAGAACTTCAAGGAGCTCGGCCTCCGTTCCGACACCTGTGTCGCCTTCAACGTTACGAGCAAGGAACAGGTGATTCTCAACACCTGGTACGGTGGTGAGATGAAGAAGGGTATGTTCTCCATGATGAACTATTTCCTTCCCCTCAAGGGCATCGCTGCAATGCACTGCTCAGCAAATACCGATATGAACGGCGAGAACACCGCCATCTTCTTCGGCCTTTCAGGCACAGGAAAGACCACCCTCTCCACCGACCCCAAGCGCAAACTCATCGGTGACGACGAGCACGGCTGGGACAACCACGGAGTGTTCAACTTCGAAGGCGGCTGCTACGCAAAGGTCATCAAGCTCGACAAGGAGTCCGAGCCCGACATCTACAACGCAATCCATCGAGACGCCCTCCTCGAGAACGTTACCGTCGATAAGGACGGCAAGATAGACTTCGACGACAAGAGCGTTACCGAAAACACCCGCGTAAGCTATCCTATCTACCACATCAAGAACATCGTACGTCCCCTGAGCGCTGGTCCCGCCGCAAAGCAGGTCATCTTCCTCTCAGCTGACGCATTCGGCGTTCTTCCTCCGGTTTCAATCCTCACTCCCGAGCAGACCAAGTACTACTTCCTCAGCGGATTCACAGCAAAGCTTGCAGGCACGGAGCGCGGAATCACCGAGCCGACTCCCACATTCTCAGCCTGCTTCGGCCAGGCATTCCTTGAGTTGCATCCTACGAAGTATGCTGAGGAACTTGTGAAGAGAATGAAGAAGAGCGGAGCCAAGGCTTACCTCGTCAACACAGGTTGGAACGGAACAGGCAAGCGTATCTCCATCCGTGACACCCGCGGTATTATCGATGCAATCCTCGACGGCAGCATCGACAAGGCTCCCACCAAGAAGATTCCTTATTTCAACTTCGAGGTTCCCACCGAACTCAAGGGAGTTGACACGGCAATCCTCGATCCCCGCGACACATACAAGAAAGCCGCAGAGTGGGAAGAGAAGGCAAAGGATCTTGCAGCCCGTTTCATCAAGAACTTCAAGAAGTACGAAAGCAACAAGGCCGGAAAGGCTCTCGTAGCCGCCGGTCCCCAGCTCTAGGATTCCACCCATAACGGGATTTCCCCGTTCCATCGAGGAGATGACTAATAAGTGACCCGAACCCCGAAAGTTAGACAAAAGACTTTCGGGGTTTTGTCATGAAATACACTTATGAAGACAGGGTTGTTATTTTTGCATGACTGGTCATCAGTTGAAGAGTTCGAGAAGGAACTCCGCTCCGGGCTACGTCTATGCCATCAACGCCGGCTAATAGGGTGGGGATTTGTCTGATGGGCCTTGAGCATCTCTATGCTCAGAAATGGTAGCGGGCGCCGAAGAAAACGGTCGTGATTGTACCTACGCTCAACTCTGCATAGGCGCCGATACGTTTTACGCCGAGTTCAATACCGACAGGAATAAGCTGAAAATGAGATTGCGAGTCGAGCCCTATGACGTCTCAAGTCATCCTGAACACCTCAACGTCATCCTGTGTTTGGGTGAAGGAACACCCTGTAGGAAACCTTTATTGATGCTTTAAGGAGAAGTCGGCGTGGAGCATTCACGTCTGTCTGCCGGGGCTCCAGAAAAGATCAAAAACATCAAGCACACGGATATGGGCTGCAGAGCATATACTGGCCATCTGTGTGCTAGATGGCATCAAATTGGTTACATCAAGCACGCTCAGCCTTGCTGTAGGCCGTATATGGCACAATGTTGTGCGAGATGATTTTCATCTTCCCATAGATATCTCATCCACAAAAAGGCCTCGTATGTCTGCAATTTTTCGATAATGATACGTTTGGGCATTCTTAAGTTCTGCTTACAACGGAGAAACAAGGTGCCGGTTCGATTGTCAAAATCGTTAGGCATCGCATTATGCTTTCCAGACCTTTCAAGACAGGACGACGATGCCTAACGGTGCATTTTGGGGCCGTTAAGCGTCACAGCACCGCTTCTGTTCACTTGAGAGTTATACTGAATCGCCAAACGATTTTGGTCTTACTCGCTTCTGATTGTACCCGGCTTTACGATATCCTTCTGGAAGTTCATCCGGCCAGGGTTGTGAATCGCATCGGGTCCCGGATGCCATCCGCTTATGAATTCCCGATGCCGTTGCGGGTCAAACCCGCAATGACGATCAATAACCAGCAATGACGATCAATAACCAGCAATGACGAGACAATGGCCTGCTTTGAATGCCCCTATTTTTTATAGCTAAATTATTACGAATCGCAGATCGGGGCCGCCGGTCTGGAGGATGTGACGCACAATGTCTTCATCGGCGGCTATGCAGCCTCCAGTCCATGATTTCAGACCCTTGCAATGGAAGAATATCGCTGAGCCCAAAGGATAGACACATTCGGGATTGTAGTCGAGCGCTATGCCGTAATTGTATTCGGGGATGAGTTCCGCCATATTCTCACCCGAAACCGCCTCAGCCGAATCCCCCAATTCGGCAAGATTGACGATCCTGTTGTAATAACGGCAGTTGCTGTCGCAGGCAACGATGTTTTCGTTGACATCAATATATGGCAGCATAGTCCCGGGATCCGGTTTTATACCGAAAGCCGTCAATGCACGGAATTCCCCGAGAGGTGTCTTCAAATCCCCTTCTCTCTTCTTGCCGAAACCGTTCTTTCCAATCAGGACATCGAATCTGCAGTCTACTCTGAAAGAGCCTGCGGCGGCACGCACATAATATTCCGCGGTGCAGGAGGGTTCCGCACTGTTCAGCAAAACCAGGGATGACACGCCTCCATCCCTGAACAAGCCTTCAATACAAGCAATATCCCACATTATTCTTCAGTAATGGAGGAAGCGTCCTCGACTATGTACGTAAAATCAAATGCTCCGGAGAAGTCAAACGGGGAAAGTGGTGAAACCCTGAATATGAATGCATATTCACCGGGCACAAGGCCCTCTGCCAGAATTCTGAATGAGTTGTCGGAAATACGTTCCCAAGTAAAGTCCACCAACTCCTTAAATTCAGTATTGAAGCCATTGACATTCAGCCCCTGGTCATAAATCCTCCAGTTATCTTCAACCACCAATGGAACAATGAGCATATTGTCCGGAGTCATTGTCTTGATGAATATCTCATATTTCTTCAGTGTCCTTACAACATTCTTTCTATCGGGATCTATCACGAGGGCGAATTCGTTTCCGGACACTTTGACATCGGAAGTCTCTCCTTTGAATCTGCTTGCTGAATTGCCGAATTCAACCACACCGAGAATACCGACCCTGCCGTTGGATGTGATTCCGGGAAGAAAATCCAGTTTTACGGACTCATCACCGTTGACGGCATACAATCCGGAACTCCTGGTATCGTTCTGAGCATAGGCGGACAAAACGCCGGAAACCAACAACAAGCATAAGGAAAGGAACTTCAAATATTTCATATTCATATAACGTTAATAATGCTAATTTAAACATTCTTTTTCTTTTTGCAAAAACGGGCAAATCCCTTAACTTCGCGGTATGACCCGGAAATTGATTATATCTTCTTTGATTATTCTCGCCGCATCAGCGGCAACAAGCGCAGAAGAAACTATGGACGCTCTCACGGACAGAGTGTTCAACACTGCCGTCAGGCAATACTCACAACTTGACAGGAATGTTCCATCCGGCAGAAGTCCCCGTACTCTTGACGCAGACGGGCAAGCGGTTTCCGTCGACATCACACAATGGACGAGCGGATTTTTCCCGGGCGCATTGTGGTACATATACGAATACACCGGTGACGAAAAGATCGGGGCGATGGCCGCGCGCCGGACACTCGAGCTGTCAGGACTTATTGACCTCAAGACCGACCACGACATCGGTTTCATGATAAACTGCAGTTATGGCAACGCGCTGCGTCTCACAAAAGATACGGCAAGTTTCAAAGGGGTCCTTCTGAAAGCGGCGGACAAGTTGGCATCCCGGTACAATCCCACTGTCGGGGCAATCAGGAGTTGGGACGGGGAATGGACGAAGAAATGGGATTTCCCGGTCATCATAGACAATATGATGAACCTTGAACTCCTGTTGAACGCATACAGGCTGAACGGCGGCGAAAATCTCAGAGACATTGCCGAGAAGCACGCCACAACCACCCAGAACAATCATTTCCGTTCCGATTACAGCTGCTATCATCTGTTGGATTACAGCAGCGCGGACGGCAGTGTGATAAAAAAACAGACACATCAGGGTCATTCCGACGAATCCACCTGGGCACGCGGAGAAGCCTGGGCCCTTTACGGATTTCTGATGATGTATCTCAAGACCGGGAACGAACAGTTCTACCTTTGCGCCGACAACATTGCGAAACTGCTGTCAAGGACCCTGCCCGAAGACGGCATACCTTACTGGGATTTCGAATGCACGGACAGTTACAGGGACGCTTCCGCCGCAGCGATAATGGCTTCCGCCTTCATCAAACTGTATGAATTCACAGGAATGCAGAACTACCTCAAATTGGCGGAAAAACAGCTCCGGACACTTGCAGGAAAGGAATATCTGGCCGAGCCCGGAGAGAACGGCGGCTTTATCCTTAAGCATTCCGTAGGCAATTTCCCCGGAGGAAAGGAAATAGACGTTCCGCTCCCCTATGCCGACTATTATTTTCTGGAAGCACTTCTCCGCTACCGCAACGCCACACGCCACCCGAGACTCTTCATTGACAACGATCAATTCAATGACCTCAAAAAGCAGGTGATTGACGGCACAAATCCGGCTCTCGCGAAAATCCACAGCCAGATAATGAAAGAGACCGACAATTTCCCCGACGACCACGTGGAATGGAAGTTGGACGAATCGGGGAAGAGAATTCTCGGGCTGTCACGGAAAGCCCTCAGACGCCTGACATACAACGCATATGCATACAGATTCACGGAAGACCGGAAATACCTCGATGCGGCGCTCAGGACGGTCGATGACGTCTGTTCCATGCAGGACTGGAACGCCTGGCATTTTCTGGACGTGGCAGAATTGGCCGCAGGGCTCGGAATAGCCTATGACTGGCTGTACGATGACCTTTCTCCCGAAACGAAATCAAGGATAGAGGACGCAATACTGACCAAGGCCTTCTACGAAGCATCAGATCTCAACAAGGCCTGGTTCTATGACCGCCACCACAACTGGAATCAGGTTTGCAACGGAGGGCTCGTGATTGCCGCTCTGGCCACACGTGAAGCCAACGGCCAGCTGACAGGCAACATACTGCACAACGCGGTAAGATGCAGCCGCAGGGAAATATCCAAGATTTACGCCCCGGACGGATGTTATTCCGAAGGGCCCGGTTACTGGGTTTACGGCAATGAGTACCAGGCAGTCATGCACGACGCATTCGACTCCGCCATCGGAGACGACTTCGGCCTGGGAGAGATGAAAGGTTTTGACAAGGCGGCGGATTTCATCGTCAACTGCTACGGCAGCGCACACGAAATGTTCAACTATTCGGATAATGGAAGCGCCGAAAAACCATCCATCCCTGTCTGGTATTTCGCATACAGATACGAGAAGCCATATCTTGTTCAGAAAGAGTTGGAATTCCTTGACAAGGGTATGTACTACGACGGAAATTGCAGTTTCCTTCCCATTATGGCCGGATATGCGGCCAGAATCAACGCGGAAACCGCAAACAGACCGGCAGCACGTATATATGCCGCAGACGGCGACAATCCAATTGTCACCATAAGAGGTGACTTCAGCGGGACAGAAAGCGACTGGTACCTTGGCATCAAGGCGGGGAAAGCATCCAACAACCACGGACACGCCGACCCCGGGTCCTTTGTATTCGACAGGGACGGTGTGCGCTGGGCTTCGGACCCGGGCGCCGCTTCTTACACCAAGTCAGAAAACGAGCTGAAGGCAAAAGGCGGCAATTTCTGGCTTATGACCCAGGAATCGATGAGATGGGAGGTGTTCCCCTTAGGCAACCAATGGCATAACACCCTGACGGTCAACGGGCATCTCCTCAAAGTAGATGGGAAAGCCTGCATCTCGGACACATTCTGCAATGACACTGAAGCCGGAGCGACGGTCGATATGACAGAAGTATTTTCTGAAGACCTCGAAAAAGCGGTCCGCTCTTTCAGAGTCGGAGAAGACAGGGTTCTCAGAATCACCGACGAGCTCAAGGCGAAGAAAAAATCCGACGTCATTTTCACTTTTGTCACCAGGGCTGACGCCGAAATCACCGATGACGGCGCTGTTCTCCGCATGGACGGGAAGACCGCACACCTTTACGCCCGGGGCGCAAAATCCGAATATTCGCTTGTAAACTCAAGCGAAGCATCCGAAAAAGGTTTCAACGTCATTCAGATACGCTACAAAGTGCAGAAGGGCAGGACTTCAAAAGTCACTGTCACTCTCGAATGAGCGACTATGAAAAATATTGGAAAATTCTTATATTTGAAGGCTTTTTGAACCTAAACCTAACCTAAAATAATGTCAGCTTCTTTCACTTATGACATCGTGCGCGATTGCGCATTGTTGGAAAAAGAAAAGACCTTCAGAAATCTCTATGAACTGATTTGCGCACACGGAGACGTAAAAGCCGCAGTCTGGCTTGAAGGTGACGAAGAAAAATCATTGACTTTCAATCAGCTGAAGCAGCAGGCGGACAACTGGGCCGTCGCTTTGGCGAAAGTGTTCGGAACAGAAGGCAGAGTCTGCATTTCGCTTGACTCCTGCAAGGAATGGTTCCCTCTTTTCTGGGGACTTGTCCGCTCCGGTCACGATATTCTGACACTCGACGCATCCCTGCCGGACGACAAAGCCGAAAAAATTATGGCCGAATGCAATTGCAAAGCCATAGTGTCGGGAAAGAGGCATAAATTCTCCCCGGACATAAAGCAGGCGCTCGTGTCCGATTTCATCAACAGTCCGAACGTTGACGGATACACCCCTATCTGGGGCCACGACATCGCCCTCTGCACCAGCGGGACCACCTCCGACAGCCGCATCTTCGTATATAACGAGGAAACAATATGCTATCTGGCGCTCTTTTCCAGAAAAGTCCACGACGAAAACCGTCTTCTCATAGATGACTGCTGTTTCAGGACGCTTGCATTCCTCCCCTTCCACCACGTGCTGGGGTTCGCCGCCATTTTCATCTGGAGCCATTTCCTTGGCGACACAATGGTTTACCTCAAAGACCGCTCCCCTCTCACCATCACGCGCACCATGCAGAAGTGCAAGGCCAACCAGATTGTGGCAGTGCCCATCCTGGCCAACAGCATCTATCGCAGCGTCATGGCCAAGATCAACAACCAGGGAGTCCTGGAACGCAACATTTTCAAGGGTATGGTCTCCACCAGCCTCGCCATCCAGACATTTGCTCCCAAGACCGGCCTCAGGATTGCCAAATCAATGTTCCGCAAGATTCAGAAGCAGATTTTCGGAACGAATATGAAGAGCATTGTGCTCGGCGGCAGCCATACCGATCCTGAAAGTCTCAGATTCCTCAATGCCATAGGGTACTATACCATCTGCGGTTTCGGTATGACCGAAACGGCGATCAACGGTTTCGAGACGTCCTACAGACTCGACAACAGACTTCTTGGAAGTATCGGTGCTCCAATGGATTACACTGAATACAAGATCCTTGAAACCGGCAGGAAAAACAAGAAAGAGACGGAGCCTAAGAAACCCGGCAAAACCGGAGAACTTCTCATCAGGGGCAAGGGACTGCACGACGGACGCTTCGTTGACGGAAAACTGCTTCCTCCCGATATCGACAAGGACGGTTGGTTCCACACGGGCGACATCATCAGAATTATCGAAGCTCCCGGCCAATATTTCATTGAAGGCCGAATCAAGGAGGTGATAGTCAATGAATCCGGCGAGAACGTTTATCCTGACGAGATGGAGGATGCGTTCTCCGGCATCAAGGATCAATACACCATTCTCGGTCTCAAGAGGCCTCACAGCAAGTACGAGGACATCACGCTTGCAGTCGGTATCGGAGACAAGATCGGGGACGAATCCTACATTCAGAATCTCAGCCGCGAGATAAGGCTTGTGAACAAGACTCTTCCCGGCTACAAGAGACTGGCGCGGGCCATCGTCACAGGTGAATCCATGCCGATGACCACGACAATGAAGGTCAAGAGGATAAGACTCAAGGAGATGATTGAATCGGGAGAACTGAAGTTCCGTAATCTCGACCTGAGTTCCAAAGCTGAAGATACGGAAATCCGTCCTTCAGAATCCGATTCGACGGCTCCCGCGGCATCCGCAGGCGCGCCCAAGGACGAAAAGATACTGTATCTGGTCAAGGGCATATATGCACAGGTTCTCAACCTGCCCGCAGACAGCATAGATCCGGATGCCAATTTCATTGATGACCTCGGAGGAGACAGCCTTGAAGTTCTGGACATCATCACAAGGGCGGAAGATACCTTCAGCGTGATGATTCCCACGGAATGCTATCCTGTCTGCGCGACCATCAACGGTGCCGTCGACATACTTACAAAACTCATCAATCACGACTCTGTCGAAGGAGGGAAACAGGAACTTGTCGAGAGAACAGCCGTCACCAGGTTCGAAGATTCTGCCGAATACAAACATTTTGAGGACAGGGTGGACGAACTGATGAAAGACGGCAACAACCCGTATTTCGTATGTCACGAATCTCCTCTGCGGGACACCAGCGTGATTGACGGAAAGGAAGTTCTGGATTTCGGCAGCTACAACTACGTCGGCATGAGCGGCCGCAAGGAGGTCAATGATGCGGCAAAGGCCGCAATCGACAAATATGGAACCAGCGCCAGCGGAAGCCGTCTTCTTGCCGGCCAGAAGAAGGTCCATGAGGAACTGGAGAAGGAAATTGCAGAGTGGAAGCACTCCGAAAGCGCTCTGGTATGCGTAGGAGGCCATTCCACCAACGTTACCGTAGTGGGCAATTTCTGCGGAAAGAACGACCTCATCCTCTATGACGCACTTGCACACAATTCCGTTGAACAGGGTTGCAAACTCTCGGACGCCACTACAAAACCCTTCCCGCACAACGATCTTGCAGCGCTTGAAAGGATACTGATTGCCCAGCGCAAATATTTCGAAAAGGTTCTCATAGTCATCGAGGGAGCATACAGCATGGACGGTGACATTTCGGATGTTCCAGGCTTCGTGGCACTCAAGAAGAAATACGGCTGCTTCCTTATGGTCGACGAGGCCCACAGCGCCTGCGTTCTCGGAAAGACAGGTGGCGGCGTTGACGAATATTTCGGACTCGCACCCAATGACATCGACATCAAGATGGGAACCCTCTCCAAGGGTCTCGGCACCTGCGGCGGATACCTTGCAGGCCGCAAATGCCTCATTGAATATCTCCGCTACAATCTTCCCGGTTTCGTATTCAGCGTGGGTATGTCACCCGCACTGGCGGCCGGTTCACTTGAAGCCGTAAGACTTCTGAGGGCCAATCCCGAGATAATGGAAAGCCTGCACTCGAACATCAGGTTCTTTGCCGAAGAGGCCGGAAAGCGCAAACTCGACATAGGCCGTGCCGGTGAAACAGCCATCCTGCCCGTCCTCATCGGTCCCGACGAGAATGCGGTGGCACTCAGCAACGAACTGCTCAAGCGTGGCGTTTCCGTACCTCCCGCATTATACCCTGCAGTTCCCAAGAACAAGGCGCGCCTTCGTTTCGACGTATGCAGCGAACACAAGAAAGAGCAGATAGTCTATGCTCTTGACACCTTGATTCAGGCGGCAAAAGACCTCGGTATAGACTTACCCTTGAAAGAATAGGAAATGGGGGAATTAGGTACAAGCATTCAGTTCCTGAGCGGAGTCGGCCCCAAAAGGGCAGAACTGCTCAAAAAGGAACTCGGTCTGGAAACGCTTGATGACCTGATTCATTTCTATCCGTTCAGATATATTGACCGCAGTTCCATCCACAGAATTGCGGATGTGCGCAGCGACCTCGCGTTCGTCCAGATCAAGGCAAAAGTCGTGAGTCTGACCGAAGTGCCCCACAAAAGACTCAGTGTCATTGTCGAAGACGATTCCGGCCGCATGGAGATGGTCTTCTTCAAAGGTATAAAGTGGACAAAGGACAGACTTGTCCCGGGCGGCACATTCATTTTTTTCGGAAAACCTCAGGAATTCAACGGACGGTACAATATCGTGCATCCCGAAATAGATGTCCCTCAGGAAGGGTCGATGACTCAGTCTGCCCTGACGGGAGTATATCCGAGTACCGAGAAACTGAAGACCGGAGGAATCACAGGCAAGGTAATGTGCAGACTGGAATCCTCCGCGCTGAATCTGTGCCTTCCGGAAATCAGGGAAACCCTTCCCGATTATATTTTGAAGGACCTGGGACTGTGTCCGCTCCAGTATGCTTTGAAGAACATCCACTTCCCGTCTGACAGTTACGCCCTTCAGAAAGCGACGAGAAGGCTCAAGTTCGAAGAGCTGCTCTTCCTGCAGCTGAGCCTTCTGAAGCAGAAATACATCAGGAGCCGCAACGAGAAGGGCATCCCGATGCCGCACGTCGGCAATGATTTCCACGCCTGCTATGACGCCCTTCCCTACTCTCTGACCGGTGCCCAGCAGCGTGTCATCAAGGAAATCCGTGCGGATATGATGAGCGGCAGACAGATGAACCGTCTGCTGCAGGGTGACGTCGGATCCGGCAAGACAATGGTGGCCGTCCTGACTGCTCTAATTGCCGTAGGAAACGGATTCCAGACCTGTATCATGGCACCGACCGAAGTCCTTGCACAACAGCATTATGCCAATATACAGAAATATCTGGCGGCCACTTCCGTCAGATGCGCCCTCCTTACAGGCAGCACCGGCACAAAAGACAGAAGAGAAATACAGGAAGGGCTGATTGACGGCAGCATTGGAATAATTGTCGGCACACATGCCCTTCTGGAGGACAAGGTGCAGTTCAAGTCCCTCGGGCTTGCCGTCATTGACGAGCAGCACCGCTTCGGGGTTGACCAGAGAGCCAGGCTCTGGTCCAAAGGCCCGGTCATTCAGGGCGTGGGACAGACAGCCCCTCACATTCTGGTAATGACGGCCACCCCCATTCCCCGTACGCTGGCAATGACTCTCTACGGCGATCTTGACGTGTCCGTCATAGATGAAATGCCTCCCGGACGAAAACCGGTCAAGACCATCTGCATCACTCCGTCCAAAAGGACGGCGATGTACAAATTCATGCGCGATGAGATAGCAAGAGGCCGCCAGGTATTTGTGGTCTATCCTATGATATTCATCAACGAAAAGATGGACATCAGCAACGTTGAACAGGGATACGAAGACATCGTACAGGCATTCCCCCTCGAAAAGGGCTACAAGGTGGCGATAGTCCACGGGCAGCAGACCTCCGAGGTGAAGAACTTCAACATGTCGGCGTTTGTGGCGGGAAGGGCGCACATCCTCGTCTCAACCACCGTTATCGAGGTCGGAGTTGACGTGCCGAACGCTTCGGTCATGGTCATTCAGAGTGCCGAACGCTTCGGTCTCAGCCAGTTGCACCAGCTCAGGGGCCGTGTAGGACGTGGGGCGGAGAATTCATACTGCATCCTGGTCCGCGACTACAAAACGGGAAAGGATGCCCTGCAGCGGCTCGACCTTATGTGCGCCACGGAGAACGGTTTCGACATTGCGGAAGAAGATATGAAAATGCGCGGTCCCGGTGATCTGGAAGGCACCCAGCAGAGCGGACTGCCCATCAACCTCAACATTGCGTCACTGGCCAAGGACGGAATCCTGCTTTCGGAGGCAAGAGCTTATGCCGAAAAAATCCTTGCGGATGACCCTGCCCTCGAAAGCGAGCGCAACGCGCTTCTCTCAAAAGAGCTGCGCAAAGGGAAATACAACATAAAAGATTACAGCAAAATAAGTTAAAACGTATAATGAAGAACACAACCAAAATTATTGCCGCAGTCGTCTGCCTGGCAGCCGGCTACGGAATCAGTTCACTGGTATCGGGAACTATGAAGAACAATGAAAGCAAGTCCGTTTACATCGGACCATCAGAAGTCAACGCCACAGACGGAGTCCTGTCTCCGGAAATTCTCCTTTCTCTGGGCCGTCTCAGCGACCCCCAGCTGTCACCCGACGGAAGCCGGATTCTCTACGGAGTAAGTTATACCTCCGTCAAGGAAAACAAGTCCTGCCGCAACCTGTTCATCTGCAATGCTGACGGCAGCGGAAAGGTTCAGTTGACAAAATTTGCCCAAAGCGTGAACTCAGCACGCTGGAGCAAGGACGGAAACAGCATCTATTTCCTTCAGGGAGGAGAATTGTGGAAAGCTCCTCTCAAGGGTAGCAAACTCGGCAAGAAAGTGAAATTGAGTGACGTTCCGGCGGGAATCAGCGACTACAAGATCTCTCCCGACGAGTGCAACATCCTATATGTGAGCAGCATACCCGGCCCCGTCAAGAGTCCCAAAGACATCGAACCCGATCTTGACAAAGCGCAGGCATTCGTTGCAACGGACCTGATGTACCGCCATTGGGACCATTGGGTGACGGAAACACCCCGCACTTACGTCGCTTCTATCGTGAACGGGACAATCACTCCGGACAATTCATTCGACATCCTCGGCGGCAGTGATCCCGGCTACGAACTTCCGACCGAGCCTTTCGGCGGCGCCGAGCAGCTTGACTGGGCGCCGGACAGCAGGCATATTGCATACAGCTGCCGCAAGCACGTCGGCAAGGAATATGCCTTCAGCACCAACACCGATATTTTTGTGTACGACCTTCTCACGGGAGGGACAATTAAAATCACGGACTGCGGAGGTTACGACACAGACCCCTCCTGGAATGCCGACGGTACCAAACTTGCCTGGATCTCCATGGAGCGTGACGGATATGAGGCTGACAGGCAGCGCCTTATGGTGGCGGAGATAATTCCGATGGCTCCGGAGGAGGATGGCCAGAATTTCGGATTGGAAATCGGTGTGGTCAATGAGTTGACAGAGAACTATATATATGACGTTGAAGGCCTTTTCTGGGCAGGCAATGATATCATCTTCCCCTCTACCGTCAACGGCATCACCGCCCTCTGCAAAGTCAGCGCCGATGGTGGCGACATCACGCGCATCACTCCGAAAGACTGGTGGCTTGGATTCGGCGCACCGTTCGGATACAGCTGCGAGGATGGAACAGAAAACATACTCACAAGCTATCAGAGCATGGAATTCCCTACCGAACTTGTGAAGGTCACCGTTCCCTCTGAAGGAAAAGCTTCTTGCGAGGCTCTTACCCACGAGAACGAGCACATTCTTTCGCAGTTGGCGGAAATCAGACAGGAAGAAATATTCATCCCCACACCCGAAGGTGAGCAGCTCCAGTGCTGGGTTCTCTATCCTGCGGGATTTGACCCGGCAAAGAAATATTCCGCAGTGGAGATGTTCAACGGTGGTCCCCAGACCCCTATGGACCAGAGTTGGAGCTACAGGTGGAACTTCAGGATGATGTGCCAGCAGGGATATGTGGTGATTCTCCCCAACCGCCACGGCAACAGCGGCTTCGGCCAGCCCTGGAAGGAACAGATAAGCGGAGACTACCAGGGCCTCAATATGCAGGACTATCTGCTTGCAGGCAAATGGGCCAAGGATCAGGCGTGGTGCAACAAACTCGCCGGAGTGGGCGCTTCCTACGGCGGATTCTCCGTTTACAATCTGATGGGAATCCACGGCGACCTCTTCGACTGCTTCATCGCTCACGCGGGCATTTTCAACGAGAAACAGCTGTGGTACACCACCGAAGAGGCGTGGTTCGGTAACTGGGACAACGGCGGATTGAAAGAATACAGTTATACGGAAGGCCAGACAGGGCCTGCCGGTGACGGCATCACCTTCGGCGGAATGCAGCAGGCCGGCGCACCTTATGCCGATGTCGCCAAATCAAAGCATCACTATGCGAATGACCCGGAGTCAAAAATAAAAAATTGGCACACACCTATCCTCTGCATTCACGGAATGATGGATTTCCGCATCCCCTACGAGCAGGGCATGGCCGCATTCAACGCCGCCCAGATGATGGGCGTACCCTCCAAACTCATAATATTCCCCGAAGAAAACCACTGGATCCTCCAGCCTCAGAACGCGCTCTTCTGGCATCACGAATTCTTCGGGTGGCTCGACAAATGGCTCAAATAACATAATTGACATGAAAAAACTGACAACCATAATCGCAGCATTGACGCTGCTTTCCAACTTCACCTATGCCCAGAAATGGGAAGGTCTCGCCGACACTCCCCAGATGGGATGGAACAGCTGGAACAAATTCGAAGACAAGATCAACGAACAGCTCATTCGCGAAACCGCCGACGTGATGGTCGAAAAGGGTCTTCTTGATGCCGGATACATTTATCTCAATCTGGATGACCACTGGCACGGAGAAAGGGATGCACAGGGTTTCATCCACGAAGACTCGGAGAAATTCCCTTCAGGAATGAAGTCGCTGGGCGATTATATTCACGCCAAGGGCCTCAAGTTCGGCATTTACAGCGACGGCGGCACAATGACCTGCGGTTGCCGCCCCGGCAGTTACGGTCACGAATACCAGGATGCCTACACCTACGCATCCTGGGGAGTGGATTACCTCAAATATGACTGGTGCTTCCATGAAAACATCAATCCCAAGGGTGCCTACAAACTTATGAGGGATGCCCTTCGCGCAAGCGGCAGGCCCATTTTCTTCAGTATGTGCGAGTGGGGCTCCAACAAACCCTGGCTATGGGCGGAGGAAATCGGACATTCCTGGCGTACCACAGGAGACATCGGATGTTCATTCGCGGAGCCTCTGCACCATTATGATGAAAATGGAAATTATGTCTGGACAAAACTCAGCGTTCTCAACATTCTGGACAAAAACGCCCCTCTGCGACAATATGCGGGCCCGGGCCACTGGAACGACCCCGATATGCTGGAAGTAGGCAACGGAATGAGCGTGAACGAGGACCGGGCGCATTTCACGATGTGGTGCATGATGGCCGCCCCCCTGCTTCTTGGAAATGATCTTACGACGATGAGCGACGAGACCCTGGCCATACTCACCAACAAGGCCGTCATAGCAATCGATCAGGACAGGCTCGGAGTTCAGGGCCTCCGCTTCAAACGTGAAGGCGATCTGGAATACTGGTTCAAGCCCCTGCAAGGTGGAGAGTGGGCCTTCTGCATCCTGAACCGCGGCTCTGAAGACTGCACCGTCAGCATTGATTGGACAGATTTCTGTTTCACTGATTCCATCAGCGGAATGTCCACCGATTTCAACAAGGTGATTTACAGCGCCGTTGACCTCTGGAACAGCAACATTCCTGTTATTAAAACAGACAATAACCCTCAACTTACCGTCAACGCCCACGACGTTAGAATATTCAGACTCTCACCATGGCAATAAAACATTATGGATGCTCTCTGGCAACAGGCGCAATAATACTTTTTGCCCTGTTCTCCTCCTGCAAGAATACCGGAACGGCCATAATCCCACAAGAGGACAGTTCGGACTTCGTTATAGTGACAGATGTGGTACCGGAAGCCATTTTGGAAATCCGTTATTATAGTACGTACAACTTTATAGGAGACCGTATCCCCGGTTACGAGGAACCTGTCGCAATCATCACCCGTCAGGCGGCGGATTCACTGAAGATTGTAAGCGATGAGCTCCTTCTACAGGGATACAGGCTCAAAATTTTCGATGCATACCGTCCTCAGTGCGCAGTCGATTATTTTATGGAATGGGCAAAAGATACGGAAGATGTCAGAATGAAGGAGTATTTTTATCCCGAACAGGACAAATCCATTCTGATTCCCCAAGGCTACATCGCAGAGAAGAGTGGGCATACCCGTGGATCGACTACATAGACTCTGATCTCATACACTTCAGTGGGCTTCATTTAGGCTTTGCAGGCTTATTTGAGGCCTTTTTCGTGTCATATAGCGATATCCTCCGGAATGGTGTTCAAACGGCCTTATTCAGGCGTTCAAACGGGCGTCTTGCTGATGCCGGCAATACGTCGGATCAGACCATTTTCCCGGCGTCAGGAAAATGGCCGTTCCGGTGTTAGACTATCATTTGAACTAACCCCTGCCGGGGAGCGTCCTAGACGGCCGAGCGCGATTCAGGCGTAGATACAAAAAAATAATGCTGATATTTGTTTTACCACAAACTTTTTATCAGCATTATGAAGAAAGACTCTTCTGTTGCAAGGGCCCT
>JAZLLN010000005.1:0-42786 GCA_045598165.1 Candidatus Cryptobacteroides sp. | reverse complement strand
CCGTTTGTCTGAAAGGAAGCACCATTGCCGACCTCCGGTTCGAATTCACTATGCTCGCAGCCTTCTCTGTTGCAATGGATACAGTTGCGGTAATCACCTACCGGAAGTGGTCATAATATCCTGCGCCCTGTTCCTTTCTTGAGAAGTTCCTTAAGTTCCGGGAGATAGTCCTCATACACTCCGCGAGGCGTCGTCCTGTAACGGGTGCAGAGTGAAGCGGCAGAGCCTATCACCTCACCCATAACTCCTATGGTCCGTTGCACACGCACGGTGCCCAGTGCGACATGAGTCACACTGACATTGCGGCCTGCCATGAGCAAGTTGTCAATGTTGCGGGAATACAGGCATCGGTATGGCAGCAGATAATCCTTGTGTCCTGCATTGATACTGATAGCCAGGAACGGTTCGTCATCGACTCCGTCCAGAGGTTTCGGATAATGCAGGTCCATCCCCCAGTTTGTGACGACACATGCATCATCATACTCCACCTTCTCCACAATATCCTGCTCTTTAATGATGACATCACCCATAAGTCGGCGAGATTCGCGCTTTCCAGCTATATACGCCACCCATTCCAATGCTTTATCAGCATATTCGTCCTTGCCATGATAATGGTTCTTGAGATAGGACCAATTGCCATAGACCGACCTGAACGCATGATCACGGATATACTCGATCTCTGTAATCTGGTCATTGTTCAGTCCGACCTCCCAGTCCCAGTTACCACGCAGGCAAGGCTGGCATGTAGAATCATTGAACTGGATCGCCCAAGGACATTCAGGGAAAGTGCTGTCCTTACCCTCAGCCTCGGCATACCACATCACAGATGATCCCATGGTCAAGTTGTCAGCCTGCTCGGGAGCCGTATTCTCCCCTGTCTCCTCTTTGCTTTCACGTCCCATCCTGTAATCGGCACCGGACATGAAGCCGAGATTGCCATCACCCGTACAGTCGGCGAAGGTAGTGCCCCTGAAAATAAGTTCCTCACCGGTCTCGATATTCTTACCTGTAACGGAGACTATCCTGTTGCCTTTCATTCTGGCAGAAATGACCTGGGTGTTGAGGAACAGTGTTATATTCTCCTCTCCTTTTACAAGATTCAGTTTCTTTTCATCTTCATAATTCCCGATCGGTCCTGCGTTGGCCTGCCATTTCTCAGGATATCGGTCCATGATGGACTGGATTACGGCAATACGGGTCGAATCTCCCGATGCCTTGGCTTCCCTGAGCACAAAGTCCCCGACTCCGCCCATTTCATCCATCAGTGTGCCAAGCATTGGATAAGGAGGACGGCATACATAACCTGTCATTCCTACACGGATCTCGGAGCTGTTGTTGCCTCCGAGAAGCGGTCTGTTCTGAATCAGGGCGACCTTGCAGCCCAACCTTGCAGCGCTGACTGCAGCGCATATTCCTCCTGCACCACCACCGACGACGATAAAGTCATATTTTCCACCATCGCCAGGATTCCCGAGCCCCAACACTCTGTGGCGCAAGCCATCCAATGCGCCAATTTCATTCACCGGAGCCTCAGCATGTATATCACGTGTCAGGTAGATGGCATCACACCTGCCTTCGAAACCGGTGAGGTCATGCAGGACGATTTCGTTCTCTCCCTCCTTCAAAGACACCACGCCACCGTCCTGCCAGTTCCAATCGGCCTTTTCCGTACCGAATACAGGTTCCAGCTCAATTCCATTCACCAGCAGTTTGAAACGGCCTGGTGCACCTTCTTTCTTGAAAGATTTCACCCAGTCACGGGTACGCACCCACACGTGGTAATCTCCGGGCTTTCCGACATCGAAACGACTCTTTGCATCTGCAACAGGGATGCCCATGCCATGAGCGAGAAGATACGGCGAGCCCATTACTGTCATAGACTGATTGTCTACCACCCAACCGCCTTTTTCATCAAAACTCTCGGCTTCGATAAGGATGTCCGCGTTGTTTCTGCAGGCCACCACAAAAACGCCACAGATCACAATGAGAATTGTGATAATGATATTCCTGAATAGAGAAAATGTTTTCATGCTCTATTGTTTGCTTTTCGTCTTCAGCTGTTTTTGGGTCGTGAATGAACTCAGTTTACGTTCATCCGTCTGAATTAATGGATGCAAAAGTATACATCACCTGCCGAAATGCTCCGCAAGTTCGGGGAGCATACGTTCATAGGCGGGACGCCAGTAATCCCAGTCATGCACGCCGGGATACATTCTGTATTTATGTGGGAAACTTATGTCATTCAGGAATTCGTGAGTGAGTTCATTGAATAGGGAACATACCATATCTTCACCTCCACAGTCCATAACATATTCCGAAAGGCGGGGGAAATCATCTTCTGTATACTCTTTGGCGTTAAAGATATCTTCCACTGATGGAACTCTGTCAGTAAGTCCGGTCCAGTCCCCACCGTTTACTGCACCGCTGAAAGAATTGCAGTAACAATATTTTTCCGGGTATTTGAAAGCATAGTATGATGCTCCGTATCCGCCCATTGAAAGGCCGGCCACTGCGGTATGCCCCTTATCGGCAAGCACCGGAAAATAGCTTTCCACGTAAGGCTGGAGTTCTTTTGTAAAGAAACTCTCGAACTTGAGTACGGGCTGCTCAAATATTTCCGGCCACTCGAGGTCGTCTACGTAGAAGGTCAGGTATGCATTCGGGGTAACGATGATGAACGGGGCAATAACTCCTGCATCCACCGCCTTTTTCGTCAGTTTTACAACATCCCCCTTTGTTTGCCAGGAATGGTTGTCATTATTCATTCCATGAAGAAGATACAGGACAGGATATTTTTTCCCGGAAGTCTCGTAGTCTGCAGGAAGAATCACATTGAAAGGACATTTATAATCCTTGTCGGTAATGAATTCCGACTCGATGACAATATCGTTTATGCATATAACCTCATAAGGCTTCGGACTGTCATCCACTTTTTTACAGGAGACAGCGCCCGCTGCAACAGACATTGATAATAAAATAATAACTAATTTTCTCATGCTGCAAAGATATTGAATATTCTTCAAGAGGTTTCTTAGATAAAAACACAATTGCGTATTGGAATGGAAAGAATCACTTATTATTCATATGTACCAATCCGCCGATTACTTGACGTAATAATCAATCATTCTGTTGATGGCGCGCTGACAGACAGGGCAGAATGCAGGTGCGGTATTCGTGATCATACGGCAATCATAGAACGGTCTGTAGCAACCATAGGTCATATAACCGGCGCCTTCAAACATTCCGGTCGTTCCCATCCAGCTTGAGTCATTGGGCGTCGGAATCGGAGTTCCGCCCTCAATCATATCCGCCCACTTGTCCTCAAAACGTACGTTTGTGGTGATATTCGGCTCCCAGGGCTCTATGTCAAGAGGATAGAAATCCTCATAGGCCGTTTCGGAGTCGTAATATTCATCCGCCAGACCAGCGAATGAATGACCGAATTCATGGATGATTACAGGCAGGGAACGCTTGTTGTCCGTTGTGGTCATAGCGTACGATCCGTACATTCCCGCCCCGCCGTATTTTGAGTCGTTCACAAGGACAATCACGGCATCAACGGGTGCTCCGGCCACCACGGATGCTATTTTTGTATGATCCATCACTGTCAGATACCTGTCGATGTAAAAGGTGTCGAACATCGATCCCATCAATGTGTTGCGCCACACGCCATCCTGTGGAATATCCGCTCCGGAATCCGTGGATACGCTCTCCACCAGCCAGATATTGAAATCATTACGCCTTTCCGAGTACGGTTCCATTCCGAATATGTAATCAGTCATCCTGAGGGCATCGGCGCGCAACTTCCCTATTTCATCGTAAGTGTAGCCCTCCCCTGCCAGTACCAGATCGACTTTGTGCGCAATGTCTCCCTTGTACTGCAAAGCTTTGATATTGAAACCGTTGTCGCATCCAGGAATAATATGTCTATCTTCCGGGTCTATGTCAATCTCCAACATTACTGAGAACCTCCCGCTCGCTCTTACGCGCTGATACACAACAAGATGTACCCTGTTCCTGGGGAAAGGCATCCATAAGGACTGCCCGGTCGCCATAGGAGTCGTCTTCGCCTGCTCGGTAGTGGTCCATTCATCGAACAGCGTGGAAAAGCCTTTTGAATATATAAGTTCCTCGTTTTCAAACAGTTCAAAAAAGTAGTTCCCGTATCCGAATTTGTCGATGAGGGCGTTAGGAGAACCTGCCCACTCCTCTTCCCTGTGCATTTCCTTAAGGTATGCGGCCTGATGGGAACAATCCCCGGCAAGTATGAGGTCAACCCTAAGTCTCTCTCCGGAAAAATGCGCGGTATAATCCACCTGACCTTCAAAGACACTGCTTGCAGTGCCGTCACCGGCAGATTGTACGTTGACATTACGGCAGGCAACAGTCAGGAAACCCGCGGCGGCAATCAGTATGGCGATTCTGAGGATCTTCATATACATAAGAATTTAAAGGATAAACTTTCCATAAAGGTAGAAATTTATTGCTAAATTTGTGCCTGTATGGGAAGAAACAAAAAATTGGATTTGACCCTCTCTGACGTGCTGATTGAGAGCGTTGCCGCAGAAGGCAAGGCCGTGGCCCACGTTGACTGTTGCGTGCTTTTCGTGGAATTCGCGGTTCCGGGAGATGTGGTTGACGTACGTGTGATAAAGAAGAAAAAGAATTATCTGGAAGGGAGAATAATAAGAATCGTCAAACCTTCGGAAAAACGTCTTGAGCCATTCTGTGAACACTTCGGGGTTTGCGGAGGATGCAAATGGCAGCCGCTTCCCTACGAAATGCAGCTGGAAGCCAAACGTCAGCAGGTTTATGACCAGCTGGTCAGAATCGGACACCTTGAGGTCCCCGAAATCCGTCCCACACTCGGATCTGACAAAATCAGGGAATACCGCAACAAATTGGAATTCAGCGCTTCCGACAAACGCTGGTTGAGTTCCGAAGAAATGGCGGCGGAGACGGAGTTCACTCCGGGACTTGGGTTCCATGTTGGAAAGTTCTTCGATAAGGTGCTGGATATCAATCATTGTCACCTCCAGCCGGAACCATCGAACGCCATTCGGCTTTTTATAAAATCTTATGCTCTCGAGCACGGCATCCCCTTCTACAATTTCAGGGAAAATCACGGCATCCTGCGCACTGTTTTTGTCCGTACCACGGAACGCGGTGACGTTATGCTCATCGTCTGTTTCGGCGAAGAATTCCCCGGAATGAAGGATATGCTCACGGCAGTTGCGGACCGTTTCCCCCGGATCACATCATTGTACTATATCATAAATGCAAAGGTCAACGACAGCATCGGAGATCAGGACTGTATCCTTTTCAAGGGAGATGAGGCCATCTATGAAGAGATGGAAGGCCTGAAGTTCAAGATTGGCCCCAAATCATTCTATCAGACCAACACCCTGCAGGCATACAAGCTGTATAAGGTGGCAAGGGAATTCGCTGACCTTCAAGGAGATGAGATTGTTTATGACCTTTATACAGGCACCGGCACCATTGCCCAGTTCGTCAGCGCCGGGGCTTCCCGGGTGATAGGTATCGAATACGTGCCCGAAGCCATTGCCGATGCCAGAATCAACGCGGCAGGCAACAATATCACCAATTGTGAGTTCTTTGCCGGTGACATGAAGGATGTACTTGATGCTCAGTTTATCGGGAAGCACGGAACTCCGGATGTGATGATTGTGGATCCTCCGCGTGCCGGTATGCATCCTGACGTGGTGAAGACCATTCTCAATGCCTCTCCGCGCCGTATTGTTTATGTAAGTTGCAATCCGGCGTCCCAGGCCAGAGATCTTGCAATACTGAGTGAGAGATACAGGATTACGGCTGTGCAGCCGGTAGATATGTTTCCTCATACCCAGCACGTTGAGAATGTCTGCAAATTGGAAATCAAAGGCTAGAAATTATGTGGATAGAGATAGTTTTGTTGCTTGCCGGTCTTGCGCTTATTGTCGTCGGAGCGGAGGCTCTTGTTGACGGGGCGTCTGCCATTGCCAGAAAATTCCATATCAGCGAGTTCGTAATCGGACTTACAATTGTCGGCTTCGGTACCTCCTGTCCGGAGCTGGTTGTGAGCCTTACCGGTGCAATAGAAGGGAATGCGGATATTTCACTTGGCAACGTCATCGGTTCAAACCTCTTCAATGTCCTTCTGATATTGGGGTTGACCGCACTGGTCTCCCCTATTTCCGTAACCGAAGCCAACAGGAAACGAGATTTGCCGATGATGCTTCTGGTAACCTTCCTGCTGATTTTCTGCGGGATGAACGACAATGTGGTATTGCGTCTGGAAGGTATTGTGTTTCTGATACTTTTCGCTATCTATATGTTCATTTGCTTCAAGTATGATAAAGGCGGAAATGTAGAGGAAGATGTTCAAAAAGAAAGGAATATCATCATTGCGGTACTCTTTGTTGCAGGAGGACTTGCCGGTCTCATTTTCGGCGGGCAGATGTTCGTGGACAACGCTGTGGAACTTGCCCATAGGATAGGGGTTTCCGACAAAGTCATAGCCATAACCCTTCTTGCGGGCGGCACTTCCCTTCCTGAGCTTGCGGCTTGTGTTGTTGCCGCCCTGAAGCATAAAGACCAGCTTGCCCTCGGCAACATAATAGGCTCCAACATCTTCAATATTCTTCTGATTCTGGGAATATCAGCCACAGTCACCCCCCTCTCTTACGTTTCAATCAGTATTTTTGATTCCGTTGCCCTGATTGTCAGTGCCGCATTGCTCTGGATGTGCACCTATACCGGGCACAGGAACAGAATAGACCGTTGGGAAGGTCTTCTCCTGCTTGCCGTCTTTGCGGCATATTATGTGATATTGTTCAGAAATTAATGGCCAGGCCGATATTCAGTGAGCCGTAAAAGGCATCATTGCGCAGAATCCTGCCTGCAGGCACGGGTCTGTTGCTCCCTTTTTGAAAAACTTCCGGTCTGTCATATGCCAGGCGTGCAGTACATTGGATGTCAATGCTGGTTTTTCCGCTCAAAACAAGACGATAGCCGCCACCGATACTGCCTGATACCACAACAGCATCCGAAGTTGTATTCACGGGAAATCCGGCCCCTGCTCCGGCAATAAGTATCGCACCGTCGGCTGAAGGTCCGGCAAAGGCGTATTTGTATCTTAGAAGGAGGGGAATGATATTTCTGTCCCGGGCTATTCCGCAATAGCCGCTCTGAATGCCTATGTTTGACTTCCCGCCGACATTGAATCCCGCACCGGCGAGCAGATAAGCGTTGCTCATCCGTGCAAGGCCTGTATATTTGTCGGGAATTCTGCTGCCGTAGTCATCATAATATATGTAATTATGACTTTCGAACAGAGTCGCGCTATATCCCCACTCAATATTGAAATCCACAAACTTGCGTCTTTCCTGAGCGTTCAGGCAGGTAAAACTCAGGATTGCCAGCAAAGATGCTATGACGTGACGGATATTCATCAGAAACAATATTCCAGTTTGATTTGCGGATATGGAATCCGGTACAGACCGTTTCTGTAGAATTTGAGATTGGCTGTCTGTCCGTTTTCCTTCCCCCTGATGTGCAGCCCCAGGTCGGCTGAAAGCCCCAGGTCTATCGCTATTCCACGCGGGAAACAGAATCTGACACCCGCAGTGCCGCTCAAAGCCAGAAGCACGCCGTAAATATCGGATCCATAGTCCCTCACATATCCGGAGGAAACTCCGGGTCCTGCATAAAATCGTATTTCGCAATCCTGCGTATTCTTTTCCTTTACAAAGAAAACCTTGAAATATTCAAACCTGATACCGGGATTACTGTTCTTTCCGGAGAATACTCCCGTCATATCAGAATAGAGCGAAAAGGAATTATAAGAACGGTTGCCGGCATCATTCAAGTACGTCACTCCGAATCCCTTCGGTGAGTTGAACAAACCGATGGATTTTTCCTGGCACAATGCTCCGCGACTGATGACCAGCCCTATGAAAACAAGTATGAATCGGGACGCTTTCACCTTTTTACAATCTATCCGGTCCTCTTTAACGCGAAGATAGGAATTTTTTTGCTATATTAGCGACAGGAATGTATGAATAAAGGAAAGTAACAAATTTGTTAGACATGGAAACAAAAATGTTAACCCGGAATTTGCCGCCTCTTCCCGAAAGAATGAGGCCCAAAAGCCTGGACCAGTACGTCGGCCAAAGACACCTGGTGGGCGAAGGCTGCATACTCCGGAACATGCTGGAAAGCGGCAATGTCTCCTCCTTTATTCTATGGGGGCCTCCGGGGGTCGGGAAGACAACTCTGGCCCGGATCATAGCAGACTCCCTCGACAGGGATTTCTTCACACTTTCCGCAGTCAGTGCAGGTGTCAAGGATGTCAGGGACGTCATCGAATCCGCCAGAGGCAAGTCCCTCTTTTCCAAGGCCGCGGCGCCGATTCTGTTCATAGATGAAATCCATCGCTTCAACAAGGCCCAGCAGGATGCGCTCCTCGGTGCCGTAGAAGCAGGCACGGTGATTCTGGTGGGCGCCACTACCGAGAATCCGTCATTCGAGGTGATCACTCCCCTTCTCTCAAGGTGCCAGGTTTTTGTCCTGAAGTCCCTGGAACCTGAGGACCTCAGGCGTCTGCTCGACCGGGCGATAAAGGAGGATGAACTTCTCAGGACCATGGACATCGCGATACTCGAAGACGAAGCACTGCTGAGACAGAGTGGCGGCGATGCCAGGAAACTGCTGAACATCCTTGAAATAGTCATTGATTCCCGTCAGGGAACTGCCGGCAGGATTGTGATTGACAACAGGACTGTGACCTCCTGCCTGCAGGAAAACGTCGCAATTTACGACAAGGACGGAGAGCTGCATTATGACATAATCTCCGCCTTCATCAAAAGCATCCGGGGATCAGACCCGAATGCCGCCGTATATTACCTGGCCAGGATGCTGGACGGAGGAGAGGATCCTCTTTTTATTGCCAGAAGGCTGTGTCTGAGCGCTTCCGAAGATGTAGGTCTGGCAAATCCAAACGCCTTGCTCCTTGCAAACGCCTGTTTTCAGGTGGTCAACTCCATAGGAATGCCGGAAGCGAGGATTCCTTTGGCGGAACTTACCGTTTACCTTGCATCATCACCCAAAAGCAATGCCTCTTATCTGGCCGTCGAAGCGGCCCTGGAGGCGGCCAGGGCAGACAAGACCCGTGCCGTCCCCCTTTACCTGAGAAATGCACCGACAAGTCTTATGAAGGATCTCGGCTATTCGGACGGATACAAGTATGCACATGATTTTCCCGGCAATTTCGTAGATCAGGAGTTCCTGCCCTCCGGAATGGAAGGAACCGTGTTCTACCATCCTCAGGAAAACAAGCACGAGAATACGTTGAAAGCGTATCTGCAGGCATGCTGGCCCAAATATTATCCCAAAGAGAAATGATAAGCAAAGCAGACATAAAACTGATTCGTTCGCTCCGGGAGAAGAAATTCCGCGACGAGTCCGGGCTTTTCATCGTTGAAGGAGAAAAAATGGTGCAGGAGGCTGTCGATTCGTCTTTTGATGTCGTCAACATATTCAGGAAAGATGAAATAGGCGATGACTTGATGTCCAGAATCAGCATGCTCAACACCCCATCCCCCGTTCTTGCAATTGTCAGGATACCCGATGCGGAACCGGTAGGGGAAATCCCGGACGGTTTGTATCTGGCCCTGGATTCCGTCCGTGATCCGGGGAACCTCGGAACGATTGTCAGGCTTGCGGACTGGTTTGGCGTGGAAGGTATTTTCGCATCTTACGATACCGTCGAACTGTTCAACCCCAAAACCGTCCAGTCGACGATGGGGGCGATTTTCAGAAAAAGGGTGACATACTGCAATCTGGAGGATGTCTGCAGGAGCTTCACAGGAGCCGGGAAACCTGTTTACGGCACTTTTATGGACGGCGACAACATCTATTCTTCCGAGCTGCGGCAAAACGCCCTCGTGGTCATGGGCAACGAAGCCAGAGGAATCAGCCCCGCCATCTCCCGTATGGTCACGTCAAGAATTCACATTCCGTCTTTTGCCGAAGGGCCTACGGCGGAATCCCTGAACGTAGCTATTGCCACAGCAGTCACAATCTCAGAATTCCGCCGCCGGACAGTTTGATGAAAAGAATCTTTCCCATAATTCTCCTATCCTGCCTTCTGACCATCGGCTGCAGCACGGTCAGGACCTTGTCTCCGGGCCAGTACCGCTTGGCGAAGAATGAAGTGAAAGTCAATGACAAACATTTCAGGGCAAGCGAATTGACTCCATACATCAAGCAACAGTCCAATACATATTTTATATTCGGATGGAATCCCTTTCTCAACATTTACAACTGGTCTGACGGGAGCGACAGTGCATTTTCGCGTTTCTGCCGCAAGATAGGCACGGCACCGGTGGTATACAATCCGGAGCTGGTCAAGTCCTCCGAAGAGAACATTACGAATCACCTCAGATACCTTGGTTATTACAACGCCAGGGTCAGTGCCGATGAAAAGTCCAGAGGCCGTCTGATGCGTGTGGTGTACAATATCGATCTCGGTTCCAGACTCCCGATTCTGGACATCAGGTACAAGGTTCCCGAAGATGACGGCTTTGCCGACTCATTTTTTGCAGACACATCCGGAGTGCTGGTGAAAAGAGGTTCCCTGCTGTCCGAAGCCAGGCTTGAGGAAGAGAGTGCGCGGTCTTCGGAACATATGAGGAACGACGGCTATTTCGGCTTCAGCAAAAGCAATTATTTCTTTGAGGCTGATACGATTACGACTCCGGGGGCCGCCATACTCGATTATCATATCCGGAACTATACGAGAGGTGCGGATCCGGGCAAGGCCGCACCGTTCCACAAATACAGGTTCGGAGACGTGACGATATCCTATGACAATGATCTGGTGTTGAATGAGAAGGTTCAGAAACGGCTGAATGCAATAGTCCCAGGATCGGTTTACAGGGAAAAAGATGTCAATACGACCTATTCGCGGTTCTCTTCAATTCAGTTGTTCAGCGGCGTGAACATCAAGACCACACCCACCGACAGCAATCTTGTCAATTGTGATATCCACCTTACTCCGGCGAAACTCAAAGGATTTAAAATCAATCTTGAAGGTTCCATTACTTCAACCGGTCTTGTAAGCATCTCCCCGCAATTGAATTTTTATCACAAGAATCTGTTCCACGGTGGAGAATGGTTCAATATCGGCTTCCAGGGAGCCTTCCAGTTCAAGCCCAAGGATAATTTGAGAGCGAATGAATTCGGCGTCAACGCCAGCATCAGCTTTCCAAGGCCGTTGCTGATCCCTGCGCCAGCCCACAAAACACCCACGATCACCCGTACGGAAATCAAGGCTTCGTACAATTTCCAGTCGCGCCCGGAATACACAAGGCACATCATGTCAGCCTCATATGGTTATAACGGCCGTTTGAGCAACAAGTTTCTTTTCCAGCTTTATCCTATTCAGATGAGTTTCGTGCGGCTGACGGACATTTCGGACGGATTCAAGGAAACCCTTGAAAAGAATCCATATCTGACTTATTCATATTCGGATCATTTTGATGCGGGAGCCGGCGGGACATTGTACCTTACGACCAACAATGATATCGTTCCAAAGACTTCATACCGTTACCTTCGTTTTAATTTCGATGCTTCCGGCAATATCCTCAGTCTTTTCAAGGGGCTGATGCCAAGGGGAGAGAACGGTTCCGCCCAAATCTTCAATGTCCCTTTCTCACAATACCTGCGTGGAGAACTCAACCTCTGCAACGTATGGCGTTTCGGGAAATGGAACGGCCAGGCCCTTGCCGCCCGCTTGTCTCTTGGGGTGGGAGGGGCTTACGGGAACTCTTATTCCCTGCCCTATGAGAAACAATTCTACGTCGGAGGCGCCAGCAGCATGCGCGGATGGCAGGCCCGATCCGTTGGTCCCGGATTTTCCAAGCCAATAACGTACACGCTGCTTCCGAGCCAGACGGGTGATGTGAAGATAGAGGCTGACCTCGAATACAGGGCAAGATTGTTCTGGAAACTGGAAGCGGCCCTGTTCGCCGAGCTTGGAAATGTATGGACCCTTCCAAAGGTAAACGATCTGGCCGCTGTCAATCCCGATGATTTACAGTCAGTGTTTGATTTCACTACCTTTTATCGTTCTCTGGCGGCGGACTGGGGCGTCGGTCTGAGGTTGAATCTCGATTTTATCATTCTCCGTTTTGATTTCGGCATGAAGATACACGACCCGGCACGTGATGAAGGCCAGAGATGGCTCGGACCGGACAAGTGGTTCAAGAGCGACGGTTGTGCATTCCACTTCGGTGTAGGATATCCATTCTGATGAAAAAAATCTTCATTTACCAGGTTCTTCCCCGTTTCTGGGGAAACGGGAAGTTCTCCGACTGGAACTCGGATGCTTTCAAATATGTGAAAAGTCTCGGCGTTGATCATATCTGGTTTACGGGCGTGATTCGCCACGCAAGCGGAGAGGCATTCGTAAAGGGGAATCCGGGATCTCCCTATTCGATTTCAGACTACTATGATGTAAATCCATATCTTGCCGACAATGAATCAAATAGATTGGACGAATTCACCAAATTGTTAAACAGGACGCACAATGCCGGACTGAAGGCGGTCATTGATTTTGTCCCCAATCACGTTGCCTGCAATTACTCCGACAGTCACGGCGGCATTCCCCATTTCGATTATTGCGACTACGACTGGACGGATACTGTGAAAATAGATTACTCCCGCAGAGATACCTGGGCGGCAATGCTTTCCATTCTCAGATTCTGGGCAGGCCTGGGTGTGGACGGATTCCGTTGTGATATGGTCGAACTCGTTCCGGTGGATTTCTTCAACTGGGCGATCGACAGCATAAAGAAAGAGTTCCCGGAACTCAGTTTTATTGCTGAGGTCTATGACAAAAACAATTACTCAAGATACCTGAAGGAGGGTCATTTTGATTTTCTTTACGACAAATCAGGCATTTATGACACCCTGCGTGGAATAGTATGCAGCGGCCGGGCCGCCGAAGACCTGACCCGGAACTGGCAGAGCCTCGGAGAGATGCAGCCCAAGATGCTCAATTTCCTGGAAAATCATGACGAGCAGCGCCTCGCCTCCCCTTTCTTTGCCGGTTCGGCAGACAAGGGCTATGCCGCATTGGCCGCGGCCGCCCTTTTCAATGACGCATCATTCATGCTGTACGCCGGACAGGAAGTCGGAGAGAACGCATCCGAGTCCGACAACGGGAGAACCTCGATTTTCAATTGGACAAATGTCAACGTCCTTGGGCGTCGTCGCGGCAACAGGACTCTCAAACGATACCGTGAAATCCTTTCATACCTTTCCCACCCCGCATTCCGGGATGGAGGGAACTGGGATCTCTGCTATTGCAATGATTCAGAAGGAGGGTTTGACCGCACAAGACATTTTGCGTTTCTCAGGTTCAATGACTCCGAATGCTGGCTGACAGTCTGCAATTTCTCCGAAACTGCGACGGAACTCGTCATCAGAATCCCCGAAGAGGCAAAAAAACAATGCCATCCCTCGAAGGACAGCATTGAAATCAATGTCGGCGCTTACGACGCCGCAATTGTCAGAATCTAGATTTCTTCGACTACGGGAGCCTCGGGTGCATTCTTCATTACTGAAGCGATGCCTGTCTTCATTGTAGTTTTCCGAGACATGCATTCGGATTGCTCCGATAACCTGCCCGTTGGAAGCCTTGTGCTTGAACTGGAATTCACCGTTATTTCGGACTGACACTACAAATTTTCCCATATTGATGTTAGTTTTAATGTAATGTCGTCTTTGCAATGATGAGCAATTTTGTTAAATTTGTAAGATTTATAGGCAACGTTTACAATTCATTACGAGATATTCTTATGTCAGAAATTTCAAATCTTCAAAAAGCAAGGGCTGCATATCAGCCCAAGCTTCCAAAAGCTCTCCAGGGCCCGGTCAAAGCGGTAGAAGGCAAAGCAACCCAATCTGTTGGTAATCAGGAAGAAATCAAAACTCTCTTCCCCAACACCTACGGGATGCCGGTAGTGGAATTCAAGGAAGGCGTGAAGGCCGATGCCGTTCAGTTCAATGTAGGTGTCATTCTGTCCGGCGGACAGGCTCCCGGTGGCCATAACGTCATATCAGGACTTTTCGACGGTATCAGGAGCATCAATCCCGCCAACAAACTTTATGGCTTCCTGATGGGACCCGGCGGACTCGTTGACCACAAATATATCGAGATCACTCCCGAAATCATGGATGCATACCGCAATACCGGCGGTTTCGACATCATCGGCTCCGGCCGCACCAAGCTTGAAGAGGTTGACCAGTTCGAAAAAGGTATCGTCATCCTTCGCGAACTCGGCATCAAGGCACTTGTCATCATCGGCGGTGACGATTCCAACACCAATGCCTGTGTGCTGGCAGAATACTATGCATCCAAGAACTACGGTGTGCAGGTCATCGGTTGCCCCAAGACAATCGACGGAGACCTCAAGAACGACCAGATCGAGGCTTCATTCGGATTCGATACTGCCTGCAAGACATATTCGGAACTTATCGGCAACATCGAGCGTGACTGCAACTCCGCACGCAAGTACTGGCATTTCATCAAGGTGATGGGACGCAGCGCTTCACATATCGCACTTGAGTGCGCTCTCCAGACCCAGCCCAATGTCTGCCTCGTTTCGGAGGAGATTGAGGCTGAAGGACAGAGCCTTGACGATATCGTCGCATACATTGCCGGTATCGTCGCCGCCCGCGCGGAGAAAGGCAACAATTTCGGTACCGTCATCATTCCTGAAGGATTGATTGAATTCATCCCCGCCATCAAGAAACTGATTGCCGAACTAAACGACATCCTTGCCACCGACGAGGCGAAGACGATCGCCCGCGAGGAGCAGATTGCCTACGTGAAGGCACACCTCAGCGCCGCCAATCTTTCAGTATTCGAAAGCCTGCCCGACGACGTCGCAAGCCAGCTCGCTCTTGACCGCGACCCTCACGGCAACGTCCAGGTTTCCCTCATCGAGACCGAGAAACTCCTTTCACGCATGGTGGCCAAGAAACTCGCATGCATGAAGAAAGATGGCAAATATTGCGGAAAATTCTCCGCCCAGCACCATTTCTTCGGATATGAAGGACGTTGCGCCGCTCCGTCCAATTTCGACGCCGACTACTGCTACTCCCTCGGTTTCAATGCATCCCGCCTCATCGCAACAGGCAAGACGGGATATATGTCAGTTATCAAGAACACCACAGCCCCTGCGGCGGAATGGATTGCCGGCGGCGTGCCCATCACGATGATGATGAACCTCGAGAAGCGCTCGGGCAAGATGAAACCCGTCATCCGCAAGGCTCTCGTCGAGCTGGACGGCAAACCATTCAAGTTTTTTGCGGCCAGACGCGAGGACTGGGCTCTCAACACCTGCTATGTCTATCCCGGTTCCATCCAGTACTGGGGTCCGTCCGAGGTCTGTGACCAGACAACAAAAACCTTACAGTTGGAGAAAAAATAATGGACAGGACGGCTGCAGCGCAAAGAATTGTCGAACTCAAAGCCATCATTTGGGAAAACAGCAGACGTTATTATGTGGATAACGCCCCTGTTATTTCGGATTTTGAGTACGATCGTCTTATGCGGGAACTCGAGGATCTCGAAAGGGATTTCCCCGAGTTCCTGACAGCCGACTCCCCTACCCAAAAGGTCGGAAGCGACCTTGATGCGCCTGTTGGTAGAAACGCCGAAACTGAAAGTTCCGGAAATTTTATCAAAAGGGCGCACAGATACCCGATGCTTTCTCTCGGCAACACTTATTCAATTGCCGAGATAGAGGAATTCTCAGCCAGGGCGGACAAAGCACTGGATACGGACTTCTCGTATTGCTGCGAGCTGAAATTCGACGGCACAGCCATCTGTCTCACCTACAGGAATGGAAAATTATTCCGTGCCCTTACCCGAGGCGACGGAGTCAACGGAGATGACGTGACGGAAAATGTGCGGCACATTTCCAACATCCCGCAGACGCTTCACGGAGATTTCCCGGAAGAATTTGAGATACGCGGAGAAATACTTATGCCGTACGAGGCTTTCGACAGACTGAACAGTTATCGTGAAGACAATGAAGAGGCTCCGTTTGCCAATCCGCGGAACGCCGCTTCCGGGTCGCTGAAACTCATCAATCCGGAAGAAGTCGGGAAAAGAGGGCTGATCTGCACCCTGTACCACATTCCGGCGCAGAGCATCGCCTTTGAAACTCACGATCAGGCATTGAGCGCTGCCGCAAGCTGGGGTTTGCCGGTATCAGACCAACGTCGGATATGCCGCAATATCAACGAAATCAAGGATTACATCGACTATTGGGACAAAGCGAGAAGGACGCTTCCCTTCGCAACCGACGGAATTGTCATCAAAATCAATGAACTGGCATCCCAGAGAGTCCTTGGATATACCGCCAAATCCCCCCGCTGGGCCGTAGCATACAAATTCAAGGCGGAACAGGCTCTCACCCCTATCCTGAGCATTGATTATCAGGTGGGGCGCACCGGAGCCGTCACGCCTGTGGCGAATCTGGCACCGGTTCAACTGTCCGGCACCGTAGTCAAACGCGCAACTTTGGTCAACGAAGACCAGATGAGGATGCTGGACCTTCATATCGGAGACTGGGTTTATGTTGAGAAAGGCGGAGAAATCATTCCCAAAATAACCGGAGTCGAACCGTCAAAACGCTCCGAAGGGGCTCTGCCACAGCCTTTCCCCGAAATATGCCCCGACTGCGGAACTCCCCTTGTGCGCGCAGAAAATGAAGCCAAGGCATTCTGCCCCAACCAGGACGGCTGTCCTATGCAGATCAAGGGACGCATCATTCATTTCATGAGTCGCAGAGCTATGAACATTCTTGCCGGGGACGCTACGGTGGAGCAACTTTACAAACTCGACCTTGTAAGAACACCGGCAGATCTCTACGACCTGACAAAAGGTATGCTGATGGCTCTCGAAGGTTGGAAAGAACGTTCTGCCGAGAGATTTCTCGAAAGTCTGCAAGCTTCGAAGTCAGTGGGTTTCGAGCGGGTTCTCTTCGCTCTCGGCATAAGGTTTGTCGGAGAGCAGACTGCACGTGAGATTGCAAGACACTTCGGCGACATAGATGCAATTGCGGCGGCATCGGTAGAAGACCTTCTTCAGGTCCAGGATGTCGGTGAAGTGATTGCACAAAGCATTTATAATTATTTCATAGACATTCCTCATTCCATTGAAATACAAAGGCTCCGGGCCCATGGTTTAAAGTTTTCCATTGAAGATGACGAAAGCCCTGTCTCTGACAAACTCAGCGGCAAGACCATTGTCATCTCAGGCAATTTCTCCATCTCCCGCGATGCGATGAAAGAACTCATTGCCGCCAACGGAGGACGCAACAGCACTTCCGTCAGCGGTTCCACATCATTCCTTCTGGCCGGGAGCAAGCCCGGACCGGAAAAACTCAAGAAATGCGAAAGTCTGGGAATTCCCGTAATGTCCGAAGAACAATTCATGGCCGAATACGGAATTTCTGCCGGAAGAACCGCTGATGAGGAAGAAGGGCAACTGACACTGTTTTGAAATGAACCTGAAAGAGAATACGACAATCGACAATTTCAGAGCGCTCTTCTCTGACGAATTATGGACGCTCGACACCACCGATTCCAAGAAGAGTTGGAAGAATATTGTCCGTTTTGTCAAGCTGGTCCGCATCACTTTCAGGACCTTTGCGGAAAACAGAATGGGCTTTCAATGCGTATCGCTCAGTTATTTTGTCACTTTGGCGATTATTCCCCTGCTGGCGGTTATATTTACAGTCTCCGGAGGTCTGGGAGTGTCGGACAAACTGTTTGAGATTCTGTCCAAAACCATTCCGGGCAATCCGGAAATCATTGCCCTGGTGATGGATAAGGCCGGCAATATCATAGACACCGCAAAGTCCGGGGTTGTAGGGTTCATCGGAGCCCTTACTTTCCTGTGGGCCATTCTATGGCTGATGTTCCAGATAGAACGAATCTTCAACAATGTATGGGGCATACGCAAGATTCCCCGCAAGATGTACAAGAGGTTCTCGTTCTATCTTCTGACTTTGATCCTACTTCCGTTCATCGTAATTCTGTTCGGTTTCGGCATCGTGTATTATTCCAACCTGCCAAGCCTGATCGGTGTTGATCTGGGCGATGTCCGGGTCATAGTGGAGCTGCTCGGCTGGCTGATCATCTACATAATATCCGTTTTGACATTCTCCGCGATGTACAAATGGATTCCGGTACCCAAAATAAAGTATATCAATGCATTCAAGTCGGCATTGGTATCCGGGCTCTTCTTCGTTCTGTTCCAGTACCTTTACCTTGAAACCCAAGTGTTCGTCAGCCGCCTGAATGACGTATACGGAGTTCTTGCCGCAGTTCCCCTGTTCCTGGTATGGCTTAATTTCAGCTGGCAGATAATAATCTACGGAGCGGAGCTGACGTACAGTTACGAAAACGTGGACAACTATCATATTTCCGAGTAAATCATGCCGAATTCCAACTTCACACAGAAAGATTTTGACGTCATCAACTCGGAATTCGAGTCGTTGATGGAACTTGCGCACAGGCGCTGCAGGCAGGAAAGCGAAACAGCCGTTATCCGGAAGGCTTTCGAATTCGCCAACAGTGCGCTGAAAGATATCCGCAGACGCTCCGGAGACCCGTATATCCTTCACCCCATTGCCGTAGCAAAGATTGTTGTCGGAGAGATAGGACTTGGCTACAAGTCCATTTCCGCCGCACTGCTGCACGATGTCGTTTCCGATACCGGATATACTTTCGAAGACATAACGAATCTTTTCGGAGAGAAGATCGGGTCTTTGGTAGAAGGACTTTCCAAAATCAAGGTTGTTCTTGACAGCGAAGACAGGAAAGGCGTGCCGATGAGCCCTGAAAGCGCACAGGCGGAGAATCTCAAGCGCATCCTGCTCACGCTCAACGATGATGCCAGAGTCGTTCTCATCAAGCTTGCGGACAGACTTCACAACTGCCGCACCATTGCTGACATGCCCGAGGCAAAGAGGGACAGGATTCTCTCTGAGACAATGTTCCTGTTCATTCCTCTAGCCCACAGGCTGGGCCTGTATTCCATCAAATCGGAGATGGAGAATATCTGGCTTCAGTACAAGGAGCCGGACGCATACAATGAACTCACCCGCAGGATCAAAGAAAGCGTCGAGACAAACAAGGATGCCATCGAGAACTTCATTGCGCCCATTTCCGGCGCTCTGCGAAGGGATGATTTCGACTTTGTAATAAAGACTCGCATCAAATCTCCGTATTCGGTATGGCACAAGATGCGCACAAAAAAAGTCACGTTCGAGCAGATATACGACCTGTATGCCGTCAGAATCATATTCAACCCAAGTTCGGACGATCCTGAGGTCGAACGCAAACAGGCCTACATGATTTATGCCGATATCATCGGACTGTTCAAAGAGAATCCAGGCAGACACAGGGATTGGATAGAGACGCCCAAAAGCAATGGTTACGAAGCGCTTCACAGCACTCTTATGAGCCAGGCCGGAATATGGGTGGAAGTTCAGATCCGTTCAAAGAGAATGGACGACATCGCCGAGAAAGGCATAGCGGCCCATTGGAACTACAAACAGGGAGGATACGCCAGCGAAAACGAAAGCAAGATGGACAAGTGGCTGACACGCATCAAGGAAGTGCTGGCCAACGAGGATTTCGACGCACTGGAGCTGCTGGACATAATTCATTCCGACCTTATCACTTCAGACATAGTCGTTTATACTCCCAAGGGAGACCAGATCACCATTCCCAATGGAGCGACAGCCCATGATTTCGCCTATATTATCCATTCCCATATCGGAGAACGGGCGATTGCGGCAAAAATCAACATGAAGCTTGCTCCCCTGTCACAGGTTCTCAGGACGGGAGATCAGGTTGAAATCATCACATCCGAAACAGCCCGTCCCTATAAGGAATGGCTGCAGTACCTTAAAACACGCAATGCCAGGGCTAAGGTCATCAATTATTTCAGGGACCAGATGACCCGTATTGTGAAGGAGGGAGAAGAATCCTACAGGGAAATCCTCCACGTCATGGGTCTGTCACCATGCCACGAACATCTTCGCCAACTCATAGAATATACCCATATCAATGATTCCCAGGAACTTTTCTTCCGACTGGGGCTCGGTCTGATTTCACCGGAAGAATTCAGAATGGCGCTTGACGGCGTCGGTAAGGGTACAGGAAAGAATCTCGGGAATATGATAGTCAGCGAATATCGCGGAAATGTGGAACAATACATTGCCGCAGACTGCTGCAATCCGATTCCCGGCGATGCCATCATAGGTTATCTTTCCGAAGATGGGAAAACCGTGCTCGTGCACAAGAAATCCTGCAGCGCGGCCAAACGAATGTCAGTGGACAACGCGGACAAGGCCATAGCTCTGCATTGGATTTCTTCCGGACAGGAACTGCCTGTCGCCATCAGGATTCACGGGATAGATGAAGTCGGTTCTCTCAACAGAATCACCTATTATCTCTCTCTTGTCCGGGGAATCAATCTGAGAAAACTCCAGCTTGATTCCAAGAACGGAATATTCAACGGCTATTTTGAATTTTCCGTCAAGGACAGTTCCAGTCTTGATGACATTATCAAAGATTTAAAACAGATTGACGGCATACAGGATGTCGTAAGGACAGACATATGATAAAGAGATTCTTTCCCCTGATAGTTTCCGCCATCGTCCTGGCTCCCCTTTTCTTCGTGCATTCCTGCGCGAACACGACCGAGGCCCCCACAGGAGGGGACAAGGATACCATTCCGCCCTATATCGTCGATATCAAACCTCTCCCGGGAGCGGTCTGCGTTCCCCTGTCAGGCCTGCAGATTCAGTTCACCTTCAACGAATATGTTGTCATCAAGGAGATGAAGAACATCTTTCTCTCCCCTCCTCTCGAAAAGGCGCCCGTTTCAAAGATCAAGGGAAAAAGCCTTTATGTCAAATTCGAAAACGAACTCCAGCCCAATACCACCTATACCCTCAGTCTTACCAATGCGCTCGCAGACAACAATGAGGGCAATATGTTTCCCGGATTCACCTATGTTTTCTCTACGGGCGAACAGATTGACTCGATGTATATCACCGGAGTCGTCCAGGACTGCAACACTCTTGACCCTGTCAAGGATGCGACGGTCATGCTTTACAAAGATCCCGCTGATTCCGCCGTGTTCCTGCACAGGCCTTTTGCCGCCGCAAAGACTGATGACTGGGGATTCTTCAGCATTCCCTACATAAAAGACACCGTATATCGGCTGTATGCCATCAAGGATGCCATGGGCAACAACATATATGATCCGGACAATGATTTGATCGCTTTCGTCGATTCTGCCGTCAGGCCCGTCAACGTCGTCAATGACACGATATACGAGCTGATGAAATTCAATATGAAGGATACCCTGGAATGTCTTGCCAGAAAGACTGAATACGAACTCAACCTTTTCCGGGAAAAGCCCCGCAAGCAGTTCCTGAAAAACCACAAGCGTATTGCGGAGAGGGCCGCATATATATCTTTCAATGCCCCCAATGTATGGATTGACTCCCTGTGGATCAAAGGATACAGACCGGAAAGAATCATATCCCAGTTCAACATACTGCAGGACAGCCTTGAATTATGGGTGAATGACCGCCGTCCGGCTCCCGACACCCTGCACCTCTTCGTGAATTACCGCAAAACTGACTCAACAGGAGTGATGAAACCTTATCTGGAACATCTCAGAATGACTCAGGAAGGTGCCAAGCCCAAGAAGAGGTATGTATCGAAAAAAGATATCAAACACGAAGATACGACCTGCGTGTTCACTATGAAAGCCGCTCCGGAGACCTTTGAAAGAGAGGGCTTCCGCCTGGAATTCAAGTATCCGATAATATGGGCGAAATTCGATTCTCTCAAGTTCCGGTATCTCAATCCCCGCCAGAAGGAATTCTCCGCCAAAGTCAGGATCGAAAGGGATTCCACCAATCTGAGGTGCTATTACATCATTCCGGATGTCAAGATGCAGAAAGGATACGAATATTTCCTCAAGATTCCGGACAGGGCGTTCCGCGACATCAACGGATTCTATTCCGACAGCCTGGAGACAAAGGTTGCTGTCCCCACAGACGAAGACCTGAGCACCTTGAACGTAATGATGAGCGGCGTTGACAGGAAAGTAATCGTCGATCTGTTCGCTGAGAACGGCAAGGAGGTATTGCGCAGCTATGTCGTCGAATCCGACACAAAACTCGTTTTCCCGTATCTTAAGGAAGGGAGATATTCTCTCCGCATTACGGTTGACGGAAACAGGAACAGTATCGTTGATACAGGTTCTCTTCTTGAACACAGACAACCGGAGCGGGTAGTTTACTACAAACTGAACGGCAACAGGTATATTATGCTGCCCAAGGCTTCCGAGATAGATCAGAGCATTGATTTTCAGAAACTCATAAACATGTAGGCGGATGAGAAGGTTAATGACGGTTCTTTTTGTGCTTGCAGTGTCCCTGACCGCTTCCGGCCAGGAATTCTCCGATGAGTACCTTGATTCCGTGAGCGTTTCAAAGAAGACGGAAATAAACGACTACATATCCATAGGTGTCAATTATGGAGTGAATTTTTCAAACCAGATATTCAATCCCAGAGTCGGTTCCCAGGAATGGCCGATGACTTGGAACAACGTGTCCGTGATGTTCACCAAATACTGCAAGCTGTTTGGTTTCATGCCATATTTCGGCATCGAGGCCGGACTTTCCTACGGACATCAGGGCTTCCGTTTCAAACAGGACCCTGAACTTGGCAGAACTGTCGCCCTTGACTTCGGCACTGTAGGAAATGTATCCTACATACAGGAAGAGACGATTGATGTCATCAAGGTTCCGATACGGTCGAAATTTCATTTTGACATATCTGTCGTCAGATTGATGGCCGATCTCGGATTCTATGGAGGTTGGCGGCGCAGCGTTTCACGCGACGGCACCATCAACGATGAATCCATCAGAAATAATTTCGCCTCATTCGAGAACAGATTTGACTACGGAATGGAAGGCGGCGTCGGTTTCGCCCTCCTTTTCGATCCGCTTGAATTCCATTTCAACGTCCTTGCCGGATGGTCATGGAGCAGCCTGTACAAACCCGATTCTGCTCCTTCAGTCAACAACAATTATTATTACAGATATGCCAACCCGCTGGACATCACCGTATCGGCAGGCATCCATTTCCAACTTACAAAAAGAACCGGAAAGACAAGCCGGGTGCTTAAGAAAGAAGCGTACGACCTAATATATAATCAGAAAAATGAAAACACTGCAAGTCCGGATAGGCAATAACCTTGTCATAGGTTCAGATTACCCGATTGTTGTGCAGACGATGTGCAACACCCATACATATGACATAGACGGCACCGTCGCGCAATGCCGCCGTATGACTGATGCCGGAGCTCAACTTATCAGGATAACGGTTCCCGGCATGCAGGACGTCGAGCACATCAGGGAGATTCACGACCGTCTGCGCAGGGAAGGGATTGACACCCCTCTTGCAGCTGACATTCACTTCTCCTCCGAAACCGCCATTGCCGTTGCTCCGGTAGTGGAAAAGGTACGCATCAACCCCGGCAATTTCCATCCGGATCACGACAAGGCAAGAGAGCAGTTCGGACGCTTGATAGAAGAGTGCAAGACCTACGGGACTGCAATAAGAATCGGACTGAATCACGGATCTTTGGGAAAATACATAACAGACCTGTACGGGAACACACCTTATGCCATGGCGAAGGCGGCAATGGAATGGATAGAGATGTGCATTGATGCCGATTTCTATCAGGTGGTTGTCTCGCTCAAGTCAAGCAACACCGTGACAATGGTGGAGGCATACCGTCAACTGGCCACAATGATGCAGGAGCGTGGCGTGGTCTTCCCTCTTCACGTAGGAGTCACGGAAGCCGGAAACGGAGACAGCGGAAGAATCAAATCCTGTGTGGGAATAGCCACTCTGCTTTCGGAAGGCTTGGGAAATACCGTAAGGGTATCACTCACGGAGGATCCTGTGAATGAGATTCCCGTTGCCCGTTATCTGTCGGAAAGATATTCGGGGAACGGAATTGCAGCTGAAGAAAATCAGCTGCTGGATGCCGCCTGCACCTGGGGGCCGCAACTGTTGAACCGTACAATAGATGAGATTCCGGCCTCGGCAGGACTGTCGGATTATCTCGTGAATGAAATAATGCAGGCGTCAAGACGCAGATTCTACAAACCGGAATATATCGCCTGCCCGGGTTGTGGCAGGACGATGTACGACCTTCAGAAGGCTTTTGAGGAAGTCAAGGACAGAACCTCGCATCTGAAAGGTATGGTGATAGCCGTAATGGGCTGCATAGTGAACGGCCCTGGAGAAATGGCGGATGCCGACTGGGGTTACGTCGGAGAAGGAAACGGCAAGGTCTCCATATACAAAGGAAAGGAAGCCGTCCTGAAACATGTTCCGGAGGAGAAAGCCGTGGACGAACTTCTCAGGCTAATTCAGCAATAACGGTCTCGCATGCTCTCGGTTCAATGCCGAGAGTTGTTGTAATATTGGCATCCAGCGGCAGATACATATCGATTCTGGAGCCGAATTTGATAATGCCGCACTGTTCTCCCGCCTTGACCTGCATGCCCGGTTTTGCATAGCATACAATCCTTCTGGCAAAAGTGCCGGCCAATTGTTTGAAGAGCACTTCGTGTCCGTCAACAGTCTTTATGCATATGCTTGTATGCTCGTTGTCTTCGGAAGCTTTGGGTTTGAAAGCCAGAAGATGCTTGCCCGGATGATACTTATAGTACTGCACTTCCCCGCTGACAGGCCAGAAATTGGCGTGAACGTCCCAGAAATTCATATAGACAGAAACCTGAATACAGTCTCTTTTCAGATACTCAGGTTCATATACTCTGTCAATTATCACGATTCTGCCATCCGCCACCGAGGTTACGGTCTTGTCATTTCCAATGGCGCAACGTCTCGGCACTCTGAAAAACATCGTCTGCCAGAAACAGAAGGCAAGAACAAAAAGAATGACAGCCCAATCCAGCCATCTTACATGTCCGAAAACAAGAAGAATGGCGACTGTCACTATCCCTATGGCATATACCAGGGCTATTGTTCCGTATGAGTTCCTGTCTATTTTCATTTTAAAGCAGGTTGAATATTGCAAGATACACAGTTCCTATCGGAATTGCAAACAGGCTGCTGTCAAATCTGTCCAACATTCCGCCATGCCCGGGTATTACATTCCCGGAATCCTTGACATGAAAATATCTCTTCCATACGGATTCGAAGAGATCTCCACACACGCCGGCCGCGCTGACGAGGGCACCGAAAACAAGTGTATGCCAGAAAGGAAGGTCAAGCCATCCCAAGGCTCTGAGTCCGACGGCCGCTCCCATGGCGAAGACGAGACCGCTCCATACGCCCCACCAGGATTTCTTAGGCGAAATTGTAGGCGCAAGTTTCTTTGAATCAGGCTTTTGTCCCAGAAGAGTCCCAAGGCAGTATGCTCCTATGTCCGAGCACCAGATAATGATGAAGAAACACATCAGCAGCCAACCGTTGAATTCTCCGTCCTTGAAAACCACCAGGGGCAGAAGGGCGCTTGGGATGCCGATATACAGCAATCCTGTGAAGATATACGGGAACTGATACAGCTGCTCCCTTTCCCTGTCGAAAAGAACGGAGATCATGGCGGCGAACAGCGGAAGCGCTGACAGGGACAGCCATTTGACGGGAACACCGAACTGGTATACGACGAACATCAGGGCGAACAGGAGTTCGGCGCTGAATATCGCGAGCTTACGGGCAAGCGGATAGGACTCCCCCATCGAAATACCATAGAATTCACTCATCATAAAGTATATTGCGATAATCGCAACTGCCGGGAACAAAGCTGTGTAGAACAGCAGGGAAACGATCAGAACCGCTCCGAACAATGCCCCGAACACTGTCCTTTTTGCAAAATTATTCATCTGCAGTAGTGTTTGTGGTAAAACTGTTGTCCGTCTCTTCGGACGCTTCTTCACGCTGCTCCTCTTTGGCGAGACGTTCCTCTCCGTGGACTCCGGCCTTCGGACCCAGGACAGTCTCAATGTCATCCGCAAATATCACCTCCCGCTCAATCAGCATTCCGGCCAGGCTTTCCAGCTCGTTCCAGTGCGCCTTGAGCATCTTCTCCGTCTTTGAGGTAACCTCGTCAACTATCCTCTTGGCCTCGGCATCAATCAGCTCGGCAGTCTTCTCACTGTAAGGTTTGGTGAGTTCGTAACCTCTCGCCCCGGTTGAATCATAGAAAGACAGGTTCCCGACCTTCTCACTCATACCGAAATATGAAACCATAGCGTAAGCCATGCGGGTAAGCCGTTCGAAATCGTTAAGGGCCCCCGTGCAGGGAACTCCGTCGTTGGCCAACTGCTCTGCAACACGGCCGGCCACAAGGGAGCACATTTCATCCATCATATCGGACTTGGAATTTGTCACTTTCTCGTCCGGCAGATACCAAGTGAGACCGAGAGCCTGTCCACGTGGTATGATGGAAACCTTGAGGACGGGAGCACAACCGGGCAAAAGCCATCCTGCAACAGCATGACCCGCCTCGTGGTATGCCGTAAGTCTCTTCTCATTGGGAGACATTATGGTCTTCTTCCTTTCGATTCCTCCGACCACCCTGTCGACGGCATCAAGGAAATCCTGATTGCCGACAGACGTCCTGTTATTGCGGGCCGCGCCCAAGGCCGCCTCGTTGCAGATATTGGCAATGTCCGCACCGGACATTCCCGGAGTATGTTTTGCAATCTGCTCCAAATCGAAATCCGAATCCAATTTGAGTCCTTTCAGATGCACCTGGAATATCTCCTTCCTCTCGTTAAGGTCCGGCAGTTCAACGTGGATCTGTCTGTCAAAACGGCCTGCACGCATCAGGGCCTTGTCCAGAATATCGGCCCTGTTGGTGGCCGCGAGGACAATCACACCGCTGTTGGAGCCGAATCCGTCCATTTCCGTAAGTAACTGATTGAGAGTGTTTTCTCTCTCATCATTGCTTGAAAATCCGGCATTCTTGCCCCTGGCCCGGCCGACGGCGTCTATCTCATCGATGAAAACGATGCAAGGGGCTTTTTCCTTGGCCTGGGCAAACAAATCGCGAACTCTGGAGGCACCCACGCCGACAAACATCTCCACGAAATCGGAACCGCTGATGCTGAAGAACGGCACGTTGGCCTCTCCGGCAACGGCTTTTGCCAGCAGAGTCTTTCCGGTACCCGGAGGACCGACAAGAAGGGCGCCCTTGGGTATCTTTCCACCAAGAGCAGTGTATTTCTTGGGATTCTTGAGGAAATCCACAATCTCCACGACTTCCTCCTTTGCTCCATACAGACCGGCCACGTCCTTGAACGTGACGTCAACCTTGTCCTTGTCAGCAAGTTTCCCGGTCGATTTGCCGGCATTGAAGGGATTCATCCCTCCCTGGCCACCGCCCATGGACCTGCCCATTCCACGGAACATCCAGCCCCAGAACAGAATCAGGAGAAGAAGCGGCAGGCCCCATTCCAGAATGTTATCCCAGATCTTGGCGTCGTTCTCCATAATGATCTTGACCTGCTGGTTTTCAGGCAATTCAGAATTGAGACGCCCGAATTCCAGTTCAGGGTCAAACTTTCCCGATGTCAGGAAGAAAAAGTGAGGTGAGCTTTTGGGTATCTGCTTGCCCGCGAACAGGTCGGCATAGCTGTCAAGTCTGTCAGGCTTTATGGTTATGGTACCTTTGAAGTCATTGCGGACAAAATGAATGTCCTTGATGTCACCCGCCTTGAACATCTCCTGCACCTGGGCCCATTCCACCTTCTGCGGCTGGCCTCCGGAATTGCGGAAGAGGAGGAATCCGATGCCGACGAACAGCAATATATAAAGCCAGGACAAGTTGATGCGGACTATTTTGGGTTGCTTGTTCTGTTTGTTATCTTGTTTTTTTGCCATCTTTTAATAAAAATTTATTCCTACGCATCTACAAATATACAAAAAATACTCCAATGACAGAATGGCAGTACTTGAACGAAGAATATCCGCTCAAGAAAACTCAGGAGCGGATATACTTTTTGTGCAAGAAGAATTGGTTTGAATATTTCAAGCCTTCTGAAGGGCTTTGATAGTCTCTTCCGGAGATTTTGACTTGAAGACGGAGCTGCCCGCAACCACGACATCCGCTCCCGCTTCCTTCAACGCGGCCGCATTGCTTTCTCCGACGCCTCCGTCAACCTCGATCAAAGCATTTGAACCGGCCTTGACGATAGCGGCTTTCAGTTCCGCCACCCGGTCAATGCTTTCATAAATGAATTTCTGCCCGCCGAATCCGGCGAATACTGACATTATCAGGAAAAAGTCCGCCTTCCCTATGTATTTGAAAAGCCTCCTGACAGGAATGTCAGGATCAATCGCAACGCCGGCCCTGACACCGAGCGCGTGCAACTCATCAATATATTTCCCCGTATTGCGTCCGGCAGCCTCGAGATGGAAGGAAACATACTCCGCTCCCTTCTCCGCAACGTGTTTGAACCATCTCTCGGGATGAACCACCATAAAATGCACATCCATGGGAATTCTGGCAATCGGAGCAATGGCATCTATTACCGAGAAGCCGAACGAAATATTGGGAACGAAGGTTCCATCCATCACATCGAGATGAATCCAGTCGGCATTGTCGTTTAACATGAGTATATCCTTCTCCAGATGGAGAAAATCCGCACTCAACACGGATGGAGCTACTTGAAGTTGCATACCACGTCATCCAAAAGTTTAACAAACCTGTCAAGTGATGCCAGTTCCATCCTCTCTCCGGGAGCGTGCACGCCACGGAGTGTAGGACCGAATGAAATCATGTCCAGACCGGGGAATTTCTGAAGGAACAGACCACATTCAAGTCCGGCGTGAATGGCCTTGACTTCCGGTTCCTGATTGAACAGTTTCCTGTAACTGTCAACGCATACGGAAAGAATGTGGGAGTCGGTATTCGGATTCCATCCGGGATATTCATTGGAGTGTTTGACCTCTGCTCCCACGGCCTCGAAATTGGCCTTGACCTTGGCTGCAATCATCCTGCATTCGCTTACAGCAGGGCTCCGCTGGCTGGTCGTGATCTCAAAGAAACGCGGCCTGCGGTGTGCGGCGGCAAGGTTCGTGGAGGTCTGGACAAGACCGGGGATGTCCTGACTCATGGCCTGGACACCGTGCGGACAGGTGAACAAAGACGAAAGAAGTTCCAGGGTGGAGAAATAATCGACAGCCTTGAGTTTTGTGGAAGCATTGCGGCAACAGCAGAATATATCAGGATCCGTCACATGGAATTCTTCCTTGAGATCCGCGGCAAATTTGTTGAGACGCCGTTTGGTACCAAGGGGTTTGGGAACGGCTATAACTGCCTTGCACTCACGCGCAATGGCATTGTGCTTGCCGCCACCGTCAAAGTCAATCAGCTGGAAACCATAATCAAACTCAGAATACAGGAATCTCGCCATCTGCTGGACGGCGTTCATTCTGTCTTTGTTGATATCGTCACCGCTATGCCCTCCGATGCCGCCTCCTATCTCAACGGAAAGGACTGTGAGATCCTTGTCTATTGCTTCCGTCGAATATGTGATTCTGACATTGGTGTTCACGCCGCCGGCACATCCGATGAAGAGCTGGCCCTCATCCTCGGAATCGAGATTGATCAGAGTCCTGCCGGTGAAGAAACCTTCCTTCATTCCCTCTGCCCCATCCATTCCTGTCTCTTCGGAAATTGTGAAGACAGCCTCGATGCGCCCTGTCGGCACGTCACTTTCAAGCAGGGCAAGAGCCGCCGCGATTCCTATTCCGTCATCCGCGCCGAGAGTCGTGTCCTTAGCAACCATCCAGCCGTCTTCAATGACATATCTGACAGGGTCTGTACGGAAATTGAAGTCCACTCCGGCATTCTTTTCACAAACCATATCCTGATGAGCCTGAAGGACAATGGTGGGAACGTTCTCCTTGCCTCTTGACGCCTCACGTGTGATACATACATTCCCTGTTTCATCTGTGCGCACTGCAAGCTTGTGTGATGCCCCCCATTTCTGCAACCATTCCGTCATAGGCTGTTCATAACCTGATTCACGGGGAATGGTTGTAATCTCCTTGAATATTTCAAGTACCCGGTCTGAATTCATATGTATATGTATTTTGTTGATTAGATACGCTCTGCGGGTGCCAGCATCTGCTGGATGTCAGATACGTACTTCTTGAATGTCTTGTCAAAGGCCATAAGGTCATTGACGGTATTGCAGGCGTGCATCACGGTAGCGTGGTCCTTTCCGCCCAGTTCGGCTCCGATTGTGGAAAGGGAGCAGTTGTGAATCATGCTGCGGCAGAGATACATTGCAATCTGGCGTGCCTGAACAATCTGGCGTTTGCGTGAGGCGGAAGTTATGATATCGCGACCGATATTGAAATACTCGCAGACAGTCTGGCAGATACGGTCGATTGTAATCTCGTTGGACGTCTCGCACACGATTTTGTCCACCAGCCTCTCCGCCAGTGCAAGCTGGCTTTCATTCTTGTATACGGCAGAATGTGCAATGACAGAAATCAAAGCTCCTTCCAGCTCTCGGAAATTTGTTCTGATATTGGTCGCCAGATATTCCAGAAGCTCTTCTTCCACAATCACTCCCTCCCTTTCGCTGCGAGCCTTGAGCATCGCATATCTGGTGGCGTAATCCGGATGCGTCAGTTCAACGGCAAGTCCCCATTTGAATCTGGAAAGAAGCCTTTCCTCAAAATTCTGCAGATCAACGGGAGCACGGTCCGACGTAAGGATCAATTGTTTGCCGTTCTGGTGCAGGTGGTTGAAAATATTGAAGAACGCGTTCTGGTTGCCCGGGCCCACAAGGTCCTGGATATCGTCGACGATAAGCACGTCTATCCTCATATAATATGCGAGGAAATCGGTCAGCTTGTTACGCACTCCGGCCGCATCCATATACTGGGTCTTGAATTCATTGCCGGTGACATACAGGACAACGAGTTCCGGATGCTTTTCCTTGATGGCAATACCGATTGCCTGAGCCATATGGGTCTTGCCCAATCCCGGTCCGCCGAAAATGAACAGAGGATTGAACGGGGTGTTGCCGGGGGTGTTGGATATGTTGACACCGGCGGTCACGGCCATCTTGTTGCAGTCTCCTTCCACCAGGTTCTCAAAACAGTAAACGGGATTGAGTCTGGGGTTGATTCTGACCCTGTGAATTCCGGGATATACAAAAGGTCCCGGGTTGCCGGAAGGCTGACAGGCATTGACGGAAATCTCCCTGTTTACAGGGACCGATCCGTTCTGTGCCGGTACTCTGATGACAGGCTGACCGGAAACCGGTCTCATCTGATAGGACAGTTTCGCATCTGCACCCAACTCCCTCCTCAAGGTCCTGCTCAGAATGTCAAGATATGAAGACTCGAGATATTCCCGGAAGAAATCGTTGGGAACTTCAAGAGTAAGTGTTGAATCCACGAGAGAAAGCGACTTGATCGGTTTGAACCAAGTCGAGAATTGCTGGGGTTCCACGAGGTGCTCGATAATTCGCAGACACCTCTCCCAGACATCCGTATGCCTTTCTTGTGAATTCATATAAACTTTACTGGGATAAAGCTCTGCAAAGATGGAGGAAAAAATGTTCTGAAAAAAATATTTTTTGTATTGCTTTTATTGATTTTTCTCTTTAAAATAAAGTGAAACGGTTAGCAATTTTACAAACATTTAACTTCCATCAATTCAATAAGATAGATAGACATCCCCCCACTTGCAACGCAATGCAGCCCAATATCTAATTTTGAAATTTTCCAAATAACGAAAACGGGTTAATTCTGCTTTTCAGCAACGTGGTTATAAGGAAAAATGCCGTTTGCTATACGCACAAAAAACGCAGAAGGATATTTGGCTTTTATTTTGGCGGATTCCTTATACGATTGCTCGGGAGATTCCGAAACTCCGATCACATATTTCAACATCCCGTTTCCGGCATCCACAATTGTCGGCTCATATCCGAGAAAGCATTTGTCTCCGGAAGGAATCCTTGACCTGCCGGCCATGATCTGCCAGCCGAAAAGTTCTTTTTCATTCCTGACATCCTTCGGCTGATCCTTCTCTTCGGGCCGCTCCACCGGTTCGGAATGTTCCACACTGATTCTGACCGACGCGTCATACCGCGCCTTGTACGTCTTGAACGCCTCCATCAGACAATCTGCAATTTTGTCTCTTTTTGCATCGTCGCGCAGGACAGCCAGGTCGGAGGAATTGGAAATGAACCCGAGTTCAACAAGCACCGACGGCATCGAGGTCCGCCAGAGAACAAGGAAAGGATTCTGCCATATCCCTCTGTTGGCCTTGATGGGACCGTCTGCAAGTTTATCGGAAACTATCTGGGCGAATTCAAGGCTCTGCTCAAGATAGGCATTCTGCATAAGCTGCATGAATATGAACGATTCCGGATCGGAAGGGTCGAAGCCCTGATATTTTGTATCGTAATCGTTTTCCAGAAGTATCACCGAGTTCTCCCTCTGGCAAACATCCATATTGTATGCGAACAGATCTCTGTTCTTGTTGCTTGATTGCCCGAGAATGTGCACGGAATAACCGTTGGGTGAAGCGGACCTGGTGGAATTTATATGAATGGATATGAAAAGATTCGCATTCCTGTCATTGGCGCACGTGGCCCTGTCCTCCAACGCGACGAATTTATCCGCGGGACGGGACAGAATCACGTTTACGCCGGGATATTCACGCCTGATTTTTTCGGCCAGTTTTTTGGAAATGTCAAGCGTCAGATTCTTTTCGTACGTTTTCCTATCCGGACTGACAGCTCCTGGATCCGTGCCTCCGTGACCGGCATCAATTACGACAGTATTGAGACCGATGTTCCCTGCCGATGCGGAAACAAGGCACAGGAGAAGTCCTGACAATATGCTGATTGCTCTTTTCAGAAAAAATTATTACATTTGTTGGTTGCAAATTTAGCAATAATTCACATTTGAAGAAATACAATCCCATATTAATATGCCTTATTCTGCTTACAGTCTTCGGACTGGAGGCATCCGCGCAACGTGTCGGACGCCAAAGGCCGTCAGATAAAGGCCCGGGGACGTTCTCTTCAAATGTTTTCGTGAAGGAAATCGTTGCGCCGGATTCCCTTGAACTCGCCCGAAGGGATTCCCTGCACCGGGCGGATTCTCTTTTCAAAGCGGATTCCATGGCTCTTCAGAGCAAGAGTTCCCTTGAAAGACCCGCATTCTCCGCAGCCCGTGATTCCATCGTAGAAGTGTTCAGCGACGGCAGGAGAATGATCTACTACTACGGAGACGTAAGCGTGAAATACGATGACATCGAGCTCAGGGCGGAACAGATGGATTACGACATGTCCACCGGCACCGTATATGCAAGGGGCGTTTACGACACGCTCACAGGGGAATGGAAAGGCCGGCCCGTAATGACTCAGGGCGACAAGTCTTATGACATGCACGAGTTGAAATATAATTTCAACACACGGCAGGCGCACCTCACGAACATCGTGACCACCGAGGACGAAGGGATTCTGCACGGAAAGAACGTGAAGATGATGCCGGACCGTTCCATCAATGTCTCCAACGGAAAATATACGGTGTGTGACGCCGAGGAACCACATTATTATCTGGGACTTACGGTTGCGAAAGTCGTGACGGAGCCGTCACAGAAAACCATTTTCGGACCGGCATATCTGGTAGTGGAGGACGTTGTGCTTCCTGTCGGACTCCCCTATGGTTTCGTTCCGAAACGTCCGAAGCGGGCCACCGGAATGCTGATGCCGACATTCGGCGAGGAGAATGCCCGCGGATTCTACGTCAGGGATGCCGGAATGTATTTTGTATTCGGAGATTACCTCGACCTGTCGGTGACGGGCTCCTACTTCACCCTCGGTTCCTGGGGAGTCGACGTCAATTCCAGATATAAGATAAACTACAAGGCAAACGGAACCCTCTCTCTGACATATTCTGACGACCGTACCGGAGAAAAAGACAGTCCTGATTATTTCCAGAGCACAAACTTCGCATTGCGTTGGACACACACACAGGATCCGAAGGCGCACCCGGGGACATCCTTCAGCGCTTCCGTCAACTTCTCAAGTCCTTCCAACAACCGTTTCAACTCGCGTTCCGTCACCGAAGCGCTTCAGAACCAGGCATCATCCTCAATTTCTTTTTCCAAGAACTGGAACGGCAAATTCAACCTCAGCATAAACGCCCTGCACAGCCAGAATTCCAGGGACAGTTCCTATGTATTCACATTGCCCAACGTCACCTTCTCAATGAGTACGATATATCCGTTCAAGAGGAAAAACCGCGTCGGCAAGGAAAAGTTCTACGAGAAGATTTCAATAGGTTATAACACAACCCTTCAGAACAAAATCAATTTCAAGGCCTCCGAATTCAAGGACATGAACATTGCGGACCGCATGCAGAACGGAATGACGCATAATTTCAGTCTGGGACTCCCCAGTTTCCAACTTCTGAAATACATTACCGTCAACCCTTCCGTCAGCTATGGGATGAACTGGTTCTTCAGAGCGTCGGAAGCTCAATATAATCCGGACACGGACAGAGTTGAACTGGTTCAGGGCAAGGCTTTCAACCATTTCGGAATAACTCAGACATATTCAGGCTCCATATCGGCCAGCACACGTATCTACGGTCTGTTCCAATTCGGAAATTACAGGAAGATACAAGCCATTCGCCACGTCATCTCCCCTTCCGTCAGCATGAATTTCAGTCCGGATCTCGCCACATACGCCAACGGCTACAGGACCTTCAATTATACCGACAAAAACGGAATTGAAAAGGAATACCAATATAACATCTATGCAGGGCAGATATATTCAGCCCCCGGATCCGGCAGGTCTGCCACAGCTTCCCTGAGCATAGGGAACAATCTGGAAGCCAAGGTACGCGACTACGCCGACACCACAGGAAACGGTGTCAAAAAAGTAAAACTGCTTGATCAGCTGAATATCAATACCGGATATAATTTCCTGGCGGACTCCCTGAAGATGAATCCGGTTTCCCTGTCGATGTCAACTTCTGCTGGAAAATTGAATTTCAGCGCAAGCGCCGCGTTCGATCCGTATGCCTGCAATGAAGACGGACGCAAAATCAACAGATTTGCACTCAGTCAGGGGCAGGGACTTCTCAGATTCACGAACGCAAGCGCCTCCCTGTCATATTCTCTGTCCGGTGATGGGAAAATAAACGGTAACGACGGAAAGAAATCCGGCGATTCCGGCAGCGGCGGCTCTTCATCCGCGGCAGATTATTACCAGCGTGTATATTATCATCCCGTTACCGGAGAATACATTCCCGGAGGCTGGGTTTACTACACCAACCCGAACGTCCCGTGGTCTGTCAATTTCAACTATTCACTCAACTATACCAAGTCCTACGCCAAGAATGCGGCAAACAGGATTACCCAGACTCTGGGCTTTTCAGGCAACATCAAGCTTACGCCGAAGATGTCCATAAACATGACATCCGGATTTGACATATCCGCCCTGAAGCTCACCACTACCCAGCTCAGTGCCACCTATGACCTGCACTGCTTCAAGATATCGGTTTCCTGGGTGCCTACGGGGACCTGGCAGTCTTACAGTTTCCTCATATCAGCAAACGCCGCGGCTCTGTCCGACCTGCTCAGATTCAAGAAGAGCACGTCATATTGGGACAATTAGAAACAACAAATTTATTATTATATGATTCACACACTTTTCGAGCTTAGCCAGATGAGTAGAGAACAGCTCGAGACAATTGCAAACGAACACGGCATCAAGAGCGTCAAGAAACTTGACAATGAAAACCTTGCCTATGCCATTCTTGACGTGGAAGCCAAGGAAGAGTCAGTGAAACCCGCACCCGAAAAGACCAAAGCACGCAGGGGAAGACCTGCAAAGGCCAAACCGGCCGCAAAAGAAGAAGCGGCGAAAGGAACTCCGGCCGGGGAAGAACTGAAAAAGCAGGAAAAGGAAGCGGCTGAAAAACAAGTGGCATCCGAAAAACCGGCGGAAGCGCCGAAGGAAAATCCGACGGAGAAACCGGCACCCAAAAAGCGCGGAAGGAAGCCTGCCGTTCAGAAAGAAAAGGAAACGGAAACGGCGGCACCTGCACCGGTAGCCGTTGAAGACAAACCGAATCCCAAGCCTGAGGCACAGACTCAAGAAAAACCTCATCACCAGAAGCATCAGCAACAAGCCCAGCAACAGCAGCAACAGCCCAAGCCGAAGGCCCCTGAATTCGAAGGTACGGTCGAATCGACGGGTGTTCTGGAAATAATGCCTGACGGATATGGATTCCTTCGTTCTTCCGATTACAATTACCTGAACTCCCCTGACGACATCTATGTGTCCCAGCAGCAGATAAAGGCCAACGCCCTCAAGAGCGGCGATACCGTAACCGGTGAAATCCGTCCCCCCAGGGAAGGCGACAAGTATTTCCCCCTTGTCAAGATCAAATACGTAAACGGGCGTACTCCGGAATTCATCCGTGACCGCGTACCCTTCGATTTCCTCACTCCCCTTTTCCCTGACCAGAAATTCAACCTTCTCGGCAATGGTCACGACAAAGACCTTTCATGCCGTATCGTCGATATGTTCGCTCCCATAGGAAAAGGCCAGCGCGGACTTATCGTGGCCCAGCCCAAGACCGGTAAGACAATGCTCCTCAAGAGCATTGCCAATGCAATTGCCGACAATCATCCCGAAGTGTATGAAATAGTCCTGCTCATTGACGAACGTCCCGAGGAAGTTACCGATATGCAGCGTTCCGTCAAGGCCGAGGTAGTGGCTTCCACCTTCGACGAACCCGCTGAAAGGCACGTAAAAGTGGCCAATATGGTTCTGGAAAAAGCTCGTCGTCTCGTCGAATGCGGCCACGACGTTGTAATCCTCCTCGATTCCATCACAAGGCTGGCGCGCGCCTACAATACGGTACAGCCCGCATCCGGAAAGGTTCTCACCGGAGGTGTGGATGCCAATGCCCTTCAGAAACCGAAACGTTTCTTCGGTGCGGCCCGAAACATCGAGGGTGGCGGTTCTCTTACAATACTTGCCACGGCATTGACGGAAACCGGTTCCAAAATGGATGACGTCATCTTCGAGGAATTCAAGGGAACAGGCAATATGGAGCTTCAGCTCGACAGGAATCTGTCGAACAGGCGTATCTTCCCTGCCGTCAACGTCATACTGTCCGGAACCCGCCGCGATGACCTTCTGCTCAACAAGGCGGTAGGCTCGCGTATCTGGATACTCCGCAAACTCCTCGCGGAAATGAATCCTCTCGAGGCAATGAATTTCATGCTGCAGCTGATGGACGAGTTCAAATCCAATACCGACCTTCTCGACAATATGAACAAAGTCTCTCCCAGGGACGTTAAACATTCTGACTACTAATCTATTATGGTAAAAGTTTTCTGCCGGAACACGGGAACCTACGGTGAATTTCAGGAAGGTGTGACAATCAAGGAGATTGCCGATTCCTTCAAGTTGGGAAACACCTTCCCCATTCTTGCCGCCAAAGTCAATTTCGTGGTTGAAGGACTCAAATTCAAAGTCTTCAACAACAAGGACATTGAATTCTTGGATTATACCTCATATGCCGGCAGAGGCGTATATTGCCGCTCGCTTTGTTTCCTTCTGGCAAAAGCATCGTCCGATGTGTGCCCCGGCAGCAGGATAACAATGCGCAGGCCCATATCAAAAGGATATTTCTGCGAAATCGACAAGCCTGACGGCAAACCTGTCACAAAAGAAGAGATTGACGCCATCCGTGCAAGGATGAATGAGATTGTTGACAGCGACGAACCGTTTCACAGACACGAGGTCCGCACAGAAGATGCCGTCGGGATTTTCTCCAGATGCGGATTTGACGACAAGGTCAAGCTTCTGGAGACCTGCGGAAGGATGTATGTCAAATACTACACGCTTCAGGGTTATGCGGATATGTATTACGGCGCGCTCGTGCCCTCCGCTTCATACCTGAAGATATGGGATATCAAAGCTTTCAACGGAGGCATTCTGCTGCGGGTGCCTGACCGCCATAAACCGGGACAGCTTGCCCCCCAGCGCGAAGAGCCCAAGACTTTCGAGGTTCTCAAGGAAAACCTGCACTGGAACAGGATTATGGGGCTGAGAACCGTTGGGGACGTCAACATTGCCTGCCAGAACGGAAAAGCCACGGATCTCATTCAGGTATCGGAAGCCCTTCAGGAGAAAAAGATAGTCAGCATCGCGGAAGAAATAGAAAAAAGGTATCATAACGGAAAAGTCCGCGTCGTTCTCATTACGGGGCCGTCAAGTTCCGGGAAATCAACAGTTTGCAAACGGCTAAGCATACAACTCAAGGCCTGCGGGCTGAAACCGGTGTCCTTTTCAACCGACGACTATTTTGTCAACAGGATCGAAACCCCGAAACTGCCGGACGGCAACTACGATTTCGACAATTTCGATACGATCGATCACGCGGCGCTCCAGCAGGATGTGCTGAAACTGCTTGCAGGAGAAGAGGTCCAGGTGCCGGAATTCAATTTCGTGACCGGAATTCGCGAATACAACGGCAAGACGCTCAAGCTCGAACCGGAGACCGTGCTGCTGATTGAAGGAATTCATGCCCTGAATCCCCTCCTCACAGACAAGGTGCCGGATGAAGCCAAGTACAAGATATTCATCAATGCCATCACAAGCATTTCCCTCGATGACCACAACTGCATACCCACAAGCGACAACCGTCTGCTGCGACGCATCGTGCGCGATGCCAATATGGGTTCCTTCACGGCCAGACAGACAATAAGCAACTGGCCCAACGTCCGCCGTGCCGAGGTCAAATGGATATACCCATTCCAGGAAACGGCTGACGTGCTGTTCAATTCCGCATATCTGGTCGAATTCGCCGTGCTGCGCTCTCATGCCGAAAGGATTCTGGCCTCCGTGCCCAAGAACTGCCCGGAATACAGCGAGGCGTACAGGCTCCTGAAATTCCTGAGTTATTTCCAGCCGGTCAGTGACAAGCAGGTACCGTCCACTTCCCTGCTGCGCGGTGTTATCGGGGGCAGCAGCCTATGACATTATTCCTCACGGGAAGCCCCTGCAACAAGGGTATTGGCCACTTTACCTCTGACGGCTGTTTCCTTCAGAGGCTCAAGGAGCGGCTCCCGAAGCACCCGGCCATCCTTCTTGTCAGTGCCGCCCCGGATGACCCCGACAACTGCCGCTGGGTATTTGATTCCACGAAGGAATGCCTTGTCAATTCCGGAATTGAATTCTCTTCCGTAAGAATGCTTGCGAGGGACAATGCCGCTCAGGCTGCTTCTCTTGTGGCCGACAGCGATTTCGTCATCTTTTGCGGCGGCCACGTTCCCACGCAGAACCGCTTTTTCCGGGAAATCGGACTTCGGGCCATACTGAAGGCCTATGACGGTGTAATACTCGCTTGCAGCGCGGGTTCCATGAACTGTGCGGAGGAAGTCTATTCCCATCCCGAACTGCCGGGAGAGGGCTCGGATCCGTTCTATCAGTCCCGATTTGAAGGGCTGGGGCTTACCGACATCAACATTGTCCCGCATCTGGAGGACATCAGTGATGCCTGGCTGGACGGCAGGCGCCTGCTGCACGACATCATTTTACCGATGAGCTACGGTCACAGATTCTATACCTTCTGTGACGGAGTATATATTATTGAAGAAAACGGACGCAGGACACTCTACGGAGAGGCCTGGGTCATAGAAAACGGAGACATCCGCAAAATCAGCGAACGGGAAGGTTCGTATTCATTTATGAATTTTGTATTTATTTCACCACATTTCCCGGCCACATACAGCCATTTCTGCGCCGGGCTCAGAGCCAACGGAGTCAACGTCCTCGGTATTGCCGACGCCCCTTACGATGAACTCAATGAAGAACTGAGGAATTCCCTGACAGAATATTACAGGGTCAATTCTCTTGAAAACTATGACGAAGTCTACAGGGCCGTGGCATTCTTCACCCACAAGTACGGACGCATCGACTGGATTGAGTCGAACAACGAGTACTGGCTTGAGCAGAACGCACGGCTTCGCACAGACTATAACATTACGTCAGGCATACAGATGGACAGAATCAGCTCCATCAAGGAGAAATCCGAGATGAAGAAATATTACCGCGCCGGAGGCATCCCCACAGCCAGGCAGATAAAGGCATCCGAAGGATTTGACGCGGTCAAGGCTTTCGCCGCGCTTACCGGCTATCCCATCATAGCCAAACCCGATAATGGAGTCGGTGCTGAAGGGACCTTCAAATTGTGCAATGACAGCGATTTGAAAGATTTCTTTGAGAGCCATCCTTCAAACTACGGAGCATTCGTCGTTGAAGAATTCATCACAGGACTGCTCGTGTCTTATGACGGCATTTACAATTCAAAGTCGGAGCCCGTTTTCGAGTCGATGAGCGTCTTCCCCACTCCGATTATGGATGTCGTTCACGACAATCTTGAAAACTGCTACTATGTCGACAAGACCGTTCCCAAGGCTTTGTCCGACATAGGCCGCAGGACAGTCAGGGCATTCGGCATCAAGTCCCGTTTCGTTCATCTCGAATTCTTCAAGCTCGACAGGGATCGTGAAGGGCTCGGAAAGAAGGGTGATTACGTCGGATTGGAGGTCAATATGAGGCCTGCCGGCGGATTCACTCCCGATATGATGGATTACGCCCACAGCACTGACGTATTCAGGATCTGGGCCGATATGGTTGCCTTCGACGAGTGCCGGACGGGCCAGGGGGAACAGTTCTACTGCGCCTATGTGGGCCGCCGCTTCGGCAAGGAACACACCAATTCGCGCGATGACATTCTTGCCCGCTACGGAGCCTCTATGGTGATGTGCGAGCGTATGCCGGATGCACTTTCCTCCGCTCTCGGCAATATGGTCTATATGGCCAGATTCAAGACTGTTGCCGAGGTCAGGCAATTCTTTAAATTTGTCACTGAATAATGGTTTGCAACTATCAGGACACCATCTGCGCTCCCGCCACATCGGCAGGCACGGGTGCCATTTCCATTGTACGCATCAGCGGTCCGGAGAGTCTGGGCATCGCCGACCGTATTGTTGAATGCGGCAGGGGCCGGATTGCTGACGCGCCCGGCTACTCTCTCAAATACGGGGTGGTCCGGAAGCCGTCAGGTGATGTGCTTGATGATGTTGTGGTATCCGTTTTCAGGGCGCCGCATTCCTACACGGGTGAAGACAGCGTGGAAATATCCTGCCACGCGTCCTCCTATATCGTCACCGAGCTGCTGGGACTGCTGGTTGCTTCCGGTGCGAGGATGGCCGGTCCCGGAGAATTCACAAGGCGTGCCTTTGTAAACGGGAAAATGGATCTTGCCCAGGCCGAAGCCGTGGCAGACGTTATTACGGCATCTTCAGAAGCCGCGCACCGCGTGGCCGTCAATCAGTTGAGAGGCGGCTATTCATCTGAGTTAAAAGGACTGAGGGACAAATTGCTGGAAGCCGCCGCAATGATGGAACTGGAGCTCGATTTCAGTGAGGAGGAGGTGGAATTCGCAGACCGCAGCCAATTGCGGGACCTGCTGGAAACACTCAGGTCCCGGGTAGCAACCCTGGCCGCCTCCTTCCGCGACGGCAATGCGCTCAAGAACGGTGTGCCAGTAGCCATCATCGGTGCGGCGAATGCCGGAAAAAGCACATTGCTGAACGCTCTGCTGGGGGAAGACCGGGCAATAGTCTCCGATATTGCAGGCACGACCAGGGATACCGTAGAAGAGGTTCTGACGATAGACGGCATTCAATTCCGTTTCATCGACACTGCGGGATTGCGCGAGACGAGCGATGTCGTGGAACGCCTGGGAATTTCCCGCTCCTATGATGCCCTGCGCAAGGCGGATGTTGTAATAGCTGTTCTAGATGGTTCTCTTCCCGGTGATATTGTGATTGATTCCGCCAAAGAATTGCTCTCGCATTGCTCTGAAGAGCAGACTTTTATTCCGGTATTGAACAAGGGCGATCTGACCGAGGCTTTCGACTGCAAGAACGGGATGCGTGGCATTGAAGCTGATAATTGCGACTATTCCACCGGTTCTGACGGCAAAACCTATGTTTCCCGGAATGACGGTGGCAATGGGAATTCCGGAGCCGGCAGTCTTCCGGAATTTCTGAAGATTTCAGCTAAAACCGGAGCCGGTCTCGACAATCTGCGCCGTGCCATCGTTCAGTCGCAGGCCGGCCGATTCTCTACAGGCGAAACCCTTGTCACCAACCTGCGCCACTACGAAGCCCTCTCCCGCTCCCTTGACGCATTGAACGACTGCCTCCGCGGCCTCGACTCCGGCCTCAGCACCGAACTCCTCGCCGAGGACCTCCGCGCCGCCATCTCCGAACTCGGCTCCGTCTGGGGCGAAGGCGGCATCTCAAGCCAGGAAACGCTGAACCTCATTTTCAGCAAGCATTGCATCGGGAAATAGATAACGAAAAGCCGTGCAAATCAATGGAAAGCGATGCAATAGTAAAACCCACTTAATAACCTAATAATCAATAGCATATAAGCATATTTAGCCAAGTGTGCATTTTCATCGGATTTCATTAGAAACCAATTAGGGGGACAAAATTTATTTGGATTGTCCCCCGTTTTTTGTACCTTTGTATCGTTAATAAATGATACAATT
>JAZLLN010000004.1:0-12789 GCA_045598165.1 Candidatus Cryptobacteroides sp. | reverse complement strand
CGGAACAGCTGCATACGAGAAGCGCGGCGTCGCTGTTTCAGTTCCTGTATGGGATGCTGAGAAGTGTATCCAGTGCAACTCCTGCGCATTCGTCTGCCCTCACGCTGCCATCCGTCCGTTCCTCCTCACAGCAGAAGAGGCAGCCAACGCACCTGCAGGCCTCAAGCTTGCTGACGGCAAGGCCAACCTCAAGGAATACAAGTACGCTCTCGCAGTATCAGTCGCCGACTGTACAGGTTGCGGCAACTGCGTGGATGTTTGCCTCGCCAAGGAAAAGGCCCTCACAATGGCTTCATACGAGGAGAACGCTTCCGAACAGGCCAACTACGACTGGCTGAACTCCAAGGTAGGTTACAAGGAGAACGTGCTCAACAAGTTCGGAGGAATGAAGAACGCTCAGTTCGCCCAGCCGCTGTTCGAGTTCTCAGGAGCCTGCGCAGGCTGCGGTGAGACTCCATACATCAAGAACATCACCCAGCTCTTCGGTGACCACATGATGATCGCCAACGCTACCGGATGTTCTTCAATCTACGGAGCTTCATTCCCTGCATCACCATACTGCACCAACGCACAGGGCCACGGTCCGGCTTGGCAGAACTCACTCTTCGAGGACTTCTGCGAGTTCGGCCTCGGTATGCACCTTGGTTCAGACCGTATGCGCGTGACTGTAGCCAACCTCATGACCAAGGGTCTCGAGTGCAGCTGCTGCAGCGACGAGATGAAGTCACTCTTCACCAAGTGGCTTGAGAACCGCAACGACTATACAGTCACCCGTGACGTATGTGACGCCCTCGTTCCTCTTATGGAGGCCTGCGGATGCGACACCTGCAAGTCACTTCTTACCCTCAAGAACTTCATCCCTTCACGCAGCCAGTGGATCTTCGGCGGTGACGGTGCTTCTTACGACATCGGTTACGGCGGTCTCGACCACGTGCTTGCTTCAGGTGAGAATGTAAACATCCTTGTCCTCGACACCGAGGTTTACTCGAACACCGGCGGTCAGTCATCCAAGTCCACCCCTGCAGGAGCCATCGCCAAGTTCGCTGCTTCTGGAAAGAAGATCCGCAAGAAGGACCTCGGTATGATGGCCATCAGCTACGGTTACGTATATGTCGCCCAGGTGGCAATGGGTGCAAGCCCTGCACAGTACATGAACGCCATCAAGGAAGCTGAAGCTTACGACGGGCCATCACTTATCATCGCATACGCACCTTGTATCAACCATGGTCTCAAGGCCGGTATGGGTCTCAGCCAGAAGGAGGAGAAACTCGCCGTCGAGTGCGGTTACTGGCATCTCTACCGTTACAACCCTGCACTCGAGGGAACAGACAAGAATCCGTTCACACTCGATTCCAAGGAGCCAGACTGGACCAAGTTCCAGGACTTCCTCAAGGGTGAAGTCCGTTTCGCATCCCTCTACAAACTCTTCCCGGACAGAGCTGAAGAGCTGCTCCAGAAGACAGAAGAGTTCGCAAAGGTACGTCTCGAAACCTACAAGCGTCTTGCTAAGTAAACGTGAGAATGTATAATAAAGAAGAGGCCGCGTTTCGCGGCCTCTTCTTTATTATTATAGATAAAAAATTAATTGTTCTTGATTCTGTTGAAGATTTCTTTCAGCTCAGGATACTTGAAAAGTCTGAGTTCGGAGAACCAGACGCGATACCACTCGATAACTTTATAGAAGATGAAAGGAGCAAGGTTCGAAGCAACGAGAATAAAGAGGAAGGAAGGCCAGAATGGAATGGACCCGATGCATGCAAGGGCAATCAACCAGCCGATGGTAGTCAGTGGCGTGACAAACAGAGCCATCAGATATCTGATGGAGTTATAGAACGCTCTGTCGGCAACACACAACCTGTTGACGAGAGTGGCAGCAAGAAGCTGAGGGAAAGCCAGGATTCCGAATAATGCCACAAAAGGAACGAACAGGAGAAGTCCAAGTGTCTTGAAGATGAACTTGGCTGCGCAGTGTCCGTTGAAAGCCTTGATTGAAAGTCCGGCAGCGTGACGTCTGCGGTCAAAATCCAGGGCCATCTCAAGCTTCTGAGGATCCTTCTCCGAATTGATGATTTCACGGCTTGCCATCATCCTGTCATACACTGAGCCGCCCCGTTTATCGGAAGACATAACCTTCGTATATGCCCAGACTGCATCAAAGTTTTCATCATCAGGGATATATGAGAACAGTTCGGACATCCGTCTCTGAAGCTCCGATGTAAGGTTCCTATAGAGCTCGGCGTCCAGCATATCCGGATGTTCATTCAGGAACGCCGTAACGTTTATCGGCTTGCCGAAATTGACAAGGCAAGAACCGTTCAGACGGAAATAATCGCTATATTCAATTCCGGCGGGAACCACATAGATAGTCTTGTCAAGGTTTCTTGCAGCTGAAACCGCGACCCTGAAAATGCCCTTGCCAACAGGAAGGAGGGAATGCTTCGGACGATGCGTCCCTTCTGGATACATACAGAAAGGGACTCCTTCATCAAGCACTTCTGTTATGTCCTCGATAATGTCCAGGTTGCGTATCACTTTCCTGATACCGTCCCTCTTGCGTACCATAGGAACGATCTTGATGAAATGCATCAACCTGGCGAGGACAGGATTTTCGAAGAGGTCGGCCCTTGCGCCGAATACCGTAGGCTCCCTGCGCGTTTGCAGCACGGTCACAGCATCCATCAATGCATCACTGTGGTTAGGTGAAATGATGAACGAACCGTCTTCCGGTAGATTCTCCAGGCCAGTGACCTGCAAGCGGCTGTAGCAAAGCCTTGTTGCAAGATCCACAACAGGTCTGTAAGCCTTGTACCAAAAACCGACTTGATGAATGTCGGTACGATGTTTCTTATTCTTTGTCATCAGGAATACTAATGCTTCTGAACAGTGCAGCTATGCTCAGGCCGGACAATATATGCCAGATACCCCACCAGGCTGTCACGAACAGCATACCGCCATACATAATGCCCGTCTCAGGGTTGCACCATATTTCAGGCCTGAAGATAGCAGGATTCAAAAGCAGGGTAAGACCCAGTCCTGAATTCTGAATTCCGACTTCGATAGTAATGGAACGTCTGTCCCTGCGGGGAAGTTTCATAGCCGTGGAGCCAAGGTATCCGGTACCGAAGGCGCAGGCATTATGAATAAGGACAAGTATGAAAATGAAAATGATGTACTTGATGAAGAGCTGCCAGTTCGGAATGAACATTCCGAGCACCATCACGATGAAAACTACAATGGAGAAGATTGAGAAAGGTTTCTTGATCTTTTCGGTAGCCTTAGGGAAATAGTGGGCGAAAAGCATGCCCATAATGATAGGAATGCCCAGGATGATGAACACAGTCTTGAAAATTTCACTGAAAGGTATTTCAAGCTGAGGAATCGTCAAGGTATTGGTAAGGGCCGCGTATTTAAGGTAAAGATTGCCCCACGCCCAGAAGTTGAAAGGAGTGACGAAAGGCGCGAACACTGTCGCAACAGCGGTCATGCTGACTGAAAGTTCCACATTTCCCTTTGAAAGGGAGCTTATGAAATTGGAAATGTTTCCTCCCGGGCAGCTCGCGACGAGAAGCATTCCCAGAGCGACCATAGGGGTGAGCCAATGATTGAAAAGGACAATCAGAAGGAAAGAAGCAAGAGGAAGACCGACCCACTGCAGGATGACACCGGTCAGAATGGACTTCGGATGGACGAAGACGTCCTTCAGAACTTTTCCTTTGATGCCCAGTGCAATACCGAACATTATGAGGGCCAGCACAATACTCATTACCAATCCTGTGCCGCTGCCAAGATTTAGCTGCACCTGATCGAGGGAAGACAACTGTTCTTTTATCATTTCTTAAGCGTTTTACACTGCAATTTAGCATTTTCAATCCTTTTTACAAAATAAAGGCGGAGAAAAGGAAAAACGCCTTATCTTTGTAATAAGAATTGCTTATTATGTTTGAAGATTCAAGACTTAACATTTTTATGGCTGTCATAAGAGAAGGCAGCTTTACAAAAGCCGCGAAATCGCTCGGAATCAGTCAGCCGGCAGTCAGTCAGAACATCGCGGAAATAGAAAGGGAGCTCGAGCTTCATCTGTTCGAACGCTCTAAGACAGAGATGAAACTGACAGAGGAAGGGGCAAAATTCAAGGAATACGCCGAGCAGATCCTCTATTGGTATGGGGCGGCATCACAAGCGTTCAGGAAGGTATCCTCCGCCCCGCTGTTCAGGGAAGGCGGGTACAGGAAGGATCTGTACATTGGCATAAGCGACGGTTATAGCTGCCACATCGTTCCTAGCGGCTCGAAAGGGACAGACATAGACATATGGGAGAATGACGGCTCCATGAGTGTAACTGTAAACACTAAACCTCAGCCGGGGGGAGGTTTGATTTTTTAAATCTTTTTAATTCGCTTTTTAATTAAATAGCTGAAATAAAGGCTGATAATTCGGAATTTTGTCGTAAATTTGCATATCAATGTGTGCGCGGAAATATGCGCGAAAAAATAACGGTTCAAAATACATATCGATATGGAATACGAAGCATTCAACGAAATCGACGGATCAAAGTACAGAATAATGATTGTCGACGACATCCCTATCAATACCAGACTTCTTGAAAAGATACTGGAAAAGGCCAATTTCCAGCTCAGCATTTTCAACAACAGCCAGGTTGCGCTCGATGCCGTCCAGGAGATCAATCCTGACATCATCCTTCTGGACGTAATGATGCCCGGCATCGACGGAATAACCTTCCTGACAAGGTTGAGAAGCGATTCCGCAAACAACCATATCCGCGTCATCATGGTTTCTGCAGTCAGCGAAGCTGAAGAGATACTCAAGACAGGCTCGCTTGGTGCGAACGACTATATCACCAAGCCTATCAATTCCAAGAGCCTGACGAACAGCGTGGCCAATCAGATAAGGGCCATCGAGAACAACAGGAAATAATTGCATGCACAATAAATCTTTTTTTGTTTCCCTGATCGCTTCAGTTTGCCTTCTGGCGGGCTGTACGGAACTTACTTGGGAAAATTTCGAGAAGAACAAACTCAGACCGGAGGATTTCTTTGACTTCAACACCACATCACAGATGAAGATCGATCTGGATTATGGTGAGTATGGAGCCTACACACAGGTGAGCATATTTGCTGACGAACCAGGTTTTATGGAAGAAAACCTGGAGGGCACCAACCCTTTGTTCAAGGTTTTCACGGACAAATACGGAAAAGTCCTTTCTTCATTCGACATGCCTGAAGCCGTCCTGGATTCAGTCTATCTGTATACCTCAGCTATCGGAACGCCGCGTATTGTCAAAGCGGCTATCAAAGATAGCACGATACAGTACAAATACGAAAGGGTACATTATTCCAAGGACGCCGCGAAAACCAGGGTCATTGATTGGCCTTACTTCGATGAATACGAAGGGGTGCATGCTGTTCTGAACTGGTGGCAAGGATATGAACACGGAAAGATCGGTGACCATAACGGCTTGATAATCGACCCGTGCGTGATTGGTGCTGACGCTCTTCCAAGCATAACGAAGGCTTTCTGGAACGGTTCCAGCACCAGGCCGTTCATTGTCGACAACTCCACCAGCCTTACCGATGGCGACATTGATATTTATACGACAAAGGACAGTGTCAAGGTCTATTTCACATTCCTGACCGAAAACGTCAACTCCCTGAACGCGGTAGGATATTATTTCTACAAGAGCGGGCAAAGGCCTTGGGAAGCCGGCGAGGTTCAGAAATTCCTGATATTTCCGAACACCTCAGTGGCTGGGAACATCCCTTATGTCAACTATGGCGTAAAAGGATTCTATGGTGAAGACAAGGCCCCTGTCTCAAAGATGACAACGGTTCAGCTCCTTTATGTCTCCTATGACCAGAATGGAGGACGTACCATCTCCGAGTATTTCCCAAAGGATATGGCAATAGGATTCTTCGTAATCAAGGACTCCTGGGATCCGGACAATTATAACACCAGATACAATTTCAGCAGTGAGAATTTCATTTACACTGACAAGGTTTGGAACAAATACAACAGCGCCAAGTTCATCAGGAAGGATGCAGCAGGCTATGTAGTATACGGAGCAGAATATGGGAACGACGGATCTTTCGATGACATAATGTTCACAATGAGTTCGATGCCGGAAGACGGTATTTCCTATACAGCCGAGAAGATTCCTGATGTTCCTGTGATACCGGACCCGTATTATCCTGATCCGCACGACCCGGACGACCCGGATGATCCGGATGATCCGGAAACGGAAGAAAAAGAATACGAGTCCCTCAATATAATATACAGGACTTACTGTTATGAAGACCTTTGGCCCGTCAAGGGTGATTATGATATGAATGATGTGGTCATCGACCATTGTTCAAAGATAAAGTCAGACATCTTCAACAACGTAATAGAGATAGTCGATGAGTTCACAGTTTGCAACAGGTACAAGTCAGCCCAGGTCGCTGACGCGTTCGCAGTTGTCATTCCGGAATCTCAGCGAGGGGATATAACCCTTCCAAGGAACGCTGTGGAAGAAGAGGAAACAGGGGCGGTCATTCTTTTCGATGACGTTCAGGAGCACCTCGGCAAGACGGTTAAGATAGTCAGAGATTTCACCGGAATGAACATATCGAGCGGCAGCATCATCACCGATCTCGACCCGTTCATCATACCGCTCATCGACAATGACGATTTTCTTTACGACCACAGGCGCGAAGTCCATATGCCGAAGAAAGAAGGTACAAAGAAACTTGACGCGAACCTTCTGGGACTAGCACAGGAAGCTTTTTTCGTAGACAAAGACGGTAAACATCCGTTTGCAATAACAATCCCTCTATCAGCCTTGAACGGAGAGTTCATCCTTACAACGGAGATGAAGCAGATCGACAGTGAATATAAGGACTTCGCAGAATGGGTGGAATCAAACGGCAAGAATTGCAAGAACTGGTACAACAATTACAGATATGCCCAATAAAAGAGTTCTAATCATCGAAGACAAGGAATATCTTTCAGACATTGTTAAAACATATCTGAAGACTGATTTCGAATGCATCCAGCTATATTCGAAGGAAGAATCGCTTGCAAACAAAGAGAAAGCTGATTTGGCAGTGCTCAGCACCAATATCAGAGGAGCAAGGACAGAAGAACTGCTGTCGGACCTGAAGGTCAGGTTCGGCATTCCTGTCCTTATCCTTACAAGCAACAACACCTCCCTGATCAGGATCCAGATGCTCGAACTGGGAGCAGATGATGTGATGACCAAGCCTTTCAACCCCGATGAGCTTCGGCTCAGGGTGTTGAATCTTGTTAAAAGGAACAAGTAAAATGAAAAGAGCGCTGGACATATTCTTTTCACTGACAATGCTCATCGTGCTGTCCCCGCTGATGGCACTGATTTCTCTATGCATTGTACTGGAGAGCAAGGGACCGGCAATCTACAAATCAACGCGAATCGGTCAGAACTTCAAGAAGATCAAGTTCTACAAGTTCAGAACGATGCGGCAGGCCTCGGAAAATGAGCTTGAGAACCTCAGGAACAGGAACACGTATATCGAGGCCTATGTCTATCCGGAGAACGTCCATCTTCCAGCGAGGCTGAACAACGTATATCTGTATTCCGACAATTACAAGGTCAGTGAATACAACTACCTGTATGAGACGAAGAAAGAGCTGAACAGCTGTTTCATCAAGGTTGAAAACGATCCGAGGATAACAAGACTTGGGAAGATACTCAGGAAAACCAGCCTCGACGAACTGCCGCAGCTGATAAACATCCTGAAAGGCGATATGTCGTTCGTAGGCAACAGGCCTTTGTCCATAGAGGAAGCAGAACTTCTCACCACGGATGCTTATGGGAAAAGGTTCGCCTGCCCGGCCGGTCTCACAGGACTTTGGCAGATTCAGAAGGACAAGGAAAACATGACACCTGATGTCAGAAGGAATTTCGACATAGAATATGCCGAGAAGGAATCATTGATGTTCGATATCAAGATCGTTCTGGCAACAGTAATTAAAGTAGTTAGTAGGACAAATGTCTAGTTTATTTCACAAATGGTTTATCAGCGCGGCTATCTTTGTAATGGCCGCATCGACTCTATCTGCACAGGACTACGGTTTGAGAACTGTTAAGATGGACTCCATCATGTACAAGCTCAGCAGAATGACAGCAGAGGACTACGCAAACATAGAACTGCCACCACTCGAGGAGCTGTATACGAACGCCAGTCTGTATTCAAATGCAGCAAAGTATTTCTATTACGAGTCGGAGTACTACAGAAGCGATGTCAGAACAGCACGCCGCAAGCCTCTGGAATGGATCAGGCTTATCGGAACCTACAGCTATGGAAACATTGACATGGCTGCAATCACTTTGATGGAGACAACATATCAGGTATGGTCACAGAATCAGTCCACTCAGAGAAATCAATACTATAATGTCGGCGTTACCCTCAGCGTTCCTCTGATGGACATATTCAATAGAAGGAACCTGGTTAAGCAAGCGCAGTCGAAAGTGGACCAGACAAAGTACAGAAGGGAGTCTGAACTTGATGAAATCAAGAAAAACATCATAGACCTCTACTGCACGATTATCGAAAAGATAGTTGTGCTTCAGTCCAGCTATGAGCAGGTTATACTTGCCCGAGGGAACTACAATTTTGCAGAGAACGGATTCGTAAACAACATGAACGACTCGGAGAGCCTTTATAGGAGCCAAAGTTACGAGACTACCGCTGTCCGGGAATATGAAGAAATAAAGAAGGATTTGAACTCGGCGATACTGACGCTGGAGGTGATTTCATGCACACCGATCATTTCAAACTTCGACTTGATATCTGACTACAAACCATACAGAAAACAAAAAAACACAAACAGGTAGTATGCGCACCATATTGTTCATAATCAAAGTTTTATATAAGAAGAGATGGTGGCTTCTCATCGCTCCGCTCGTAGCTGCAATCATCGTGTTCTGCGTTCTGAAATCAAGGCCGAGCCAGTACAGATCTAGCACCACCATCTATACAGGCATCGTATCCGGATATGATGCCCTGTCCACCAGTGGCAGCGCACAGGACTGGATGGCCGTCAACAATGCCATCGACAATCTCATAAGCATCATCAAGGCCGAGTCGACCCTGGAGAACGTATATCTCAAGCTTCTCTCCCAGAACCTTGTCCACCTGGACATAACAAGGGACAATGACTTTCTGACGGCAAAGTCTTCAAAGAAACTTGCCAACGACATACCTGATGATGTAATGAAAATCGTTGACAAGAATTCAGTAGACTCCACATACGCAAGGATCTCCGCCTACTACCATAAGGACAGAACGAACTGCCTCAGGCAGATGTTCCTCTGGGATGATCCTCAGTATAGTTATGGGGCACTTTGCCGTGTACAGGTCGAAAGGGTCGGGAACAGCGATATGATCAACATCGCTTATGAGAATGACGACCAGTACATCGTATACCATACACTTAAAATAATCGTCGAAGAATTCATCGACCAATATCTGATACTCAGATACGAGCAGACAAATGATGTCGTCGGATACTTCGAGGAGGAGCTGGCAAGGATCAAGTCTGAATTGAATGCTCAGGAAAACGCCCTTACCGAGTACAACATAACTAACAGGATCATCAACTACGAGGAACAGACGAAGATGGTCGCTGAAAGGTCAAAGGGACTTGACGTTTCTATCGAGGAAGCCTCCAGAGAGCTGGAAGGAGCACGCGAAAGAAGGGCAATCCTCGAGGACAAGATGGGAGTGGCCGCGAACCTACTCAGGACCAACGCGGAGTTCGTCAACAAACTCCACGACCTTTCATCCCTCTACACAGAGAGTTCACGCGCCAGGACGGAGGCGGACGCAGATGAAATCAACGAAATGATCAACAGGGAGACCGGATCCCTTCGCGGAATAAGCAGCAACATAGCCAACTCCAAATTCTCGAAAGAAGGTCTTTCCCTTGACGCAATGACGACAGAATGGCTTGACGCAGTCCTTGCCGAAGCAAAGGCCCAGGCTGAACTGGACGTTCTGAAATCAAACAAAACGGGAGTTTATGACGAGATCGAAAGATTCTCCCCGGTTGGATCCTCGCTCAAGAGACAGACCAGGGAAATACAGTTCTCCGAACAGAATTATCTTTCCAATCTTCAGGCCCTCAACGAAGCAAAGCTTAGGAAGAAGAACCTGCAGCTCAGTTCTGCTACATTCAAGGTTCTCTCCCCTCCTACCGTTGCCCTTACCCCTATCAAGACCAGGAACAGGCTGTACACAGTCATAGCATTCATCCTGGTTTTCCTCCTTCTGTCAGTGATAGAAATCATTAAGGAACTGTTCAACAAAAAGCCTTATGACATTTCAGCTGCGGAGAGGCTGTGCTGCAATCCTGTGATAGGTGCCTTCCCTTACAACAAAGGCAAAGAGTATGATGATGTTTGTGAGGACTTCGCCTGCAACCAGCTGGGAAATGCGCTGGTCAACATGTTCGACCGCACGAAGAACAACCAGATAATCAACATCCTCAGCCTCAAGGAAGGCGAAGGAAAGTCATATATCGCTCAGTCATTGTACAAGTATTTCGACAAGCTGGAACTCAAGCCTGTCTATGTCAGCTATCACAATGATTTCGATTCCGACTCGAAGTATTTCATGCTTGCGGGGTCGATCTATGATTTCGCAGTGAACGAGAACAATATGGACACTCTTCCTGAAGCAGGAGTCACCATCGTCGAGTATCCACCACTCTCAAGCACTTCATTCCCATCAAAGCTTCTCATAAACACAGCCGCGAATCTTCTTATCGTCGATTCCGAAAGGGAATGGAAGGAAATGGACCGCATACTCCTTAGACAGGTCAGGGAAAGCGTACCGAAGGACACGAAGATCAGTATCTGTCTCAACGGAGCTGATAAGGACACCGTCGGCAAGTTCACAGGCATCCTCCCTCCATTCAATCTGAGACACAAGATCAGATTCGCCATGTGGAATATTGAGGACGCCAGCTTCAAGTAGCGGAAATGGGTGAATTATTGACAAGAAAGCATAAGCAACTCCGCCATCTGCCGGTCGCTCTGGTTTCCATAGCCGCCATAGCGTTTGTAATATATGCTATGACGCACGGAAAACTGTTCTATGCAGTGGTGGCGAGTCTGATTCCACTGATGTTCATCATACTTGTGGAATCTTTCGCGCGAAAGCAGTTCGCTTTCATCATGCTGCTAATTGTCAATTACTTCATCCCGGTAATACCACACTATGTCTATAATTTTCCATCAGGAATACTGATGGACATAATGATTCTTTTCAATCTCCTCGTTCTGTGCAGTAATGCACTTGTACGCAATGTCAGTGCGAAAAGGGTCAACTGGGGGATACTTATTATCATAGGCATCTGGGTATTATATTGCATTCTGGAGGTTTTCAACCCGAAAATGCTTGAATTCAAAGCCTGGATGTCAGGAATGAGGACACTTGCTCTGTACTTCTTCATGGTGTACATCATAGTCCAGTTGAGCACTGAGTCTTTAAGCGATTACAAGGATATAATGATGGTTCTTTCAATCCTTGTAATCATAGCGACTCTCAAGGTACTATATCAAAGATATGTAGGCTTCACAAGAGGAGACAAATACTTCCTCAACGCACTTGGCGGAAGAAGGACGCACATAATCTATTACGGTACAAGGTACTTTTCAATCTTCTCGGATGCCGCCAATTACGGAGGTTCGATGGGACTTTGCTTCGTAGTATATTCAGTGCTCGGACTGCACACGAAAAAAATTTCCCTCAAAATCTATTGGTGGTTCATTGCCGCCATCTCACTGTACGGAACATTCATTTCCGGAACCAGAAGCGCATTGGTCATTCCCGCAGCGGGAGTCCTAGCCTATCTGCTGATGATCCGGGATTTCAAGAAGATGATCCCTGTCGCAATAGCGATGGGCATTTGCATCTACGTGCTTGCCTGCACAAACTTCGGCAATGGAAACACAACCATCAGAAGGGCAAGGACAGTATTCCATAGGAAGGAGGATGCTTCATACCTTATCAGGCTCGATAACAGGGAAAAACTGCGCACAATCCTGGCGGATATGCCGTTCGGAAACAGCCTGGGCATGAGCGGTGGTCGAGGAAAGGAATTCGGAGACAAGTCGGCCATATCAGAAATCCCTACTGACTCCTGGTATGTACAGCTCTGGGTTGAAACTGGCGTTGTTGGAACAATTGTATATTTTACGGTAATGGCACTGCTGTTCATACTGGGCGGATATCTGGTAATGTTCAAAATCCATAACAATGAACTGAAAGGATATGCAGCCGGAATGCTCTCGGGAGTGTTCGGATTGTTCGTTATGGCGTCCAACAATGAAGTGTTCTCACAGTTCCCGAACGGTATAATCGTATATACATTCTTCGCCCTGATATTCATGGCGCCAAAGATAGAAAAGACTCTGCAAATAGATAAGACTGATGACCGGACACAAACCGCTGATCTCCCTGATAACGGTGAATTACAACGGGCTGGATCTGACCTGCGCCCTGCTGGAATCACTGAAGGCCAACGTTTCTGAAGACATCGAGACTATCGTGGTGGACAACGGCTCGAAGAACGATGAAGCCGCAGAGGTCCGCAGACGGTACCCGGACGTAAATGCCATCAGAAGCGAAAGGAACCTTGGCTTCGCCGGAGGAAACAACCTCGGGGCGGAAGCGGCTGCGGGCGACTATCTCTTCTTCATAAACAACGACACGGAAATACTGGACAGTAATATCCATGTACTCGTCGATG
>JAZLLN010000003.1:0-15602 GCA_045598165.1 Candidatus Cryptobacteroides sp. | reverse complement strand
CCGATGCGGAACTCGGCATCATTCCGAAAAATAATCTCGAAGTTCTCCTGAGTCCAGAGGTGGTAACAAGGACTCAATTCGCTGAAACACAGAAAGCACCGCCCTTCTTTATTTGAAAAATCGCTCATCACGGCTCATTTGTGGAATGATATGACCTCGTCGGACCAATAACGATTCCTGGTAAAACAAAAATGCTTACTGATGCACAAGAGCGAGAAAGGGTGTCAGATACCCGGTCAGAGCGACCTGCAGAGCTTGCAAATACATAAATCAAAGCCACTGCGCATCGATAGTGGCTGCAAGTTAGGAAAATTTCTTGGAAAGCCTAAGATTTTGTGCTATTTCCGGCAACGGAAGGGTTCTGGCGCCGATGGCAGGTTTCAGTCCCTCTTTCAACTTCCTCCACCGATTTATGCGCTATTGTTTGTAGTTTCGTGCAAGCCAGGAGAGGGGAGTTTCGCCTTCCAGGGACTTGAACTTGCGGTTGAAGAGGTTTCCGTCCTTGAAACCGCAGACATCGGCAATCTCATCCTGGGTGGCCTTGGGGTGGGCAAGCATATATTCCTTGGCGAATTCGATGCGGCGCCGGTTGACATAGTCACGGAAACCCATACCGAAAGCGGAGGCTACAACCCCCGTCATCGTGGCCCGGCTTACGCCCATCCTGGAGGCAAGCGAATTCACAGTCAGACCGTTATCCGTGAACAGATGATCCTCATCCATCAACTTCCGGACTTCCTGCTCCAATATCCTGGATATGCTTGACGGCCTTTTGGAAACCGCCTCTTTCTTCCGCGACGTCCCGGTCACGGATTTCCCACGCAAAAAAGGGATGAGGCCAATAAATCTGCACATACTCATCAGTTTATCAGTCTCATCCCAAATACCGTGCTAACGGCATTTTGTCAGTTCATATTGTCAATCTTCACATTTTCGGCGTTTTTCACTTTAATTCCCGATTCCTTGGCAAGGGAGAATTCATAGGTGAACTCGGACTGGCTGGCCGTATCGTTCAGAGCGGCGATGGTCTTTGTCACCGCGGCAGGGACGGCATAGGTCCAGGACCAGTCTGTTCCGGAGGGGGCAACGGTGTAGATGCCGGGTTCGATGCCCGCAATCGTGCGGGAAACCGCACCGCCGTTGACTCCGGAGCCATTGTCGGCCCCGCCGCTCAACGCCACGGTTCCGACAACAGCGCCTCCGGCATCGATTATGTCGAAAAAGACACTCTCCCCGTCCGCCAGACCGGTGCATTTAACGGTAATTGCGGAAAGAATCACGTCGCATCTGTCGCAGTACATGGAGTTCCCCAGATCAATGACGTTGTGCGCCGAGCCCTGATAATTGTCCGCCTTGTTGAGAAGATAAATATCATCTTTCTTGATGCCGTACCTCCGCACGAGTATGTCGGGGCCGCTCTCAATGGAATGGATGTGCCCGTCGCCATCGGTGTGGCCCACCTGCTTGTCGACGACAACCGCATCTCCGATACTGTTGATCACCTCGTTGAAGCAGTAGCCGTTGACGTAATTCCTCCAGCTGCGGATATTTCCCCCTATAGAGTATCCGGACGAAACATACACCAGGAGATCCCCGTCACCGGAGGCATCGAAACGCGGCCTTCCGATGTTCTGAATCAGCATCATATTGTCGTGTATCGAGACGTCAAGTCCGGTTGCGGTCACTCCCGTGGCAAGAATCCAGTACATTCCCACATATCCTTTCCCATACACGGTATTGTCGCGGAACTCTATAACCGCGTCCTTGGCGGTGCACTGGGATACGGCGAGCCAGGCGCTGCTCCCCTCGATGGGGTGAGCCTCGCTGCCGAACACGTTGTCACGGATCACTGCACTCTTCGTCATCATTCCCCCGTTGAACACGCGGACGTTACCCCCCGCCTGGCTGAGTCTGGTGATAATCTCGTTGTCGTGGAACAGGAATTCGTCCGTGGTTCCGACGGAACGCTGCAGCCATTGGATGAAGGTGCCGCTGGCATAGGTGGCGCCCACGCTGTCCTTGTTCTTGAGAGTCGGGAACTTTGCCGTACAGTTCGTGACGTCAGCATAGCAGCCGAACACCTCCAGTTTGCCGAAATTGCCGTGTTTGTTGTCCACGACAATGATGCTCTTGCCGCTGAAGGCAAGGTTGGAGAAGGTATAATCCGGTTTCGTGCCGGCAGTCGATTCCAGCACAATCACGAAATCCTTGAGGATGGGCAGTGCGCCTCCGGCCTGGCCTTCGATGGTGAGCGACTTGCTATGCGTGAAAATCTCGCAGCCGTGAGCGTTGATATTGGAGACTATATTGGTGGAATAAGCGGAGCCGTATTCCGCAATGTCCGGCGGACAGGGTTTGACCTTTATGGTCGAGGCGCTGCCGGAGGGGGCATTGTCGATTGCCTCCTGGAGTGTCTTGTATTCCGCCCCGTCGTTGAGGATGAACGGCTTGAAGTCCTGCGCCCCGGTCGAAAAGGCCAGAGCACATAGAATGAGTGTAAACAATATCTTTTTCATAATCAGTTGCTTTCGGGGGTTGTACTTAATTGTGCCGCCACGTCAGCCCCCCAGGCCGAAGCCACGGAAGCCCTGGCGTCATCGAATGGAACAATCTGCGCCATAATCCTGAATTGCAGGTATGCGGGAACGGAGGGGGCAGTGCCGGCAACGTATCTGTCGAACAGGGTTTCGGCCGCCACGGCACCGGCCCTGACGGGATATTTGTAATAATAGTAATTTCCAATCTTCAGCCAGTTATGCTTCGCCAGGCCGGTGAAAGACCCCTCTGATGCGGGATTGCAGTTGCGGACGATCAGCTTTTCGCCAGTGTCCGCCACATCCCTCACCCAGTCGGCCGTCATTGTGGCGCGGAGATATCCGGCCACGTTCCCGGTATTGCCGACGCTTACCTCGGCATTGGAAGCGGTTTCCACCACATCGGTGACGACAACGCCAAGGTCTGCGATGGTCACAGTATAGGTATGCATCTGGCCGGGGAGCCAGGATTGTCCGTCCAGAAGTTCTCCGAGGTCAAGCTCTTCCGTGCGCGAAGTTCCGCCGTCAATGGTGTAGCTTATCCTCATTTTCGAACCGTCCCCGGCGCTGAAGGACTTCGGAATGCAGAAAATCGCATCCCCGTCGGCAGGGTTGATGGTAAAATCAGCCGTAGACGGCGAGGCCTCCGGATGGCTCCAGACGGCGCAGTCGGCGGACTTCGAACCGGAAGTTATGCTGAGATTGCAGCTGCCGCTCGTGGGCATTCCGGTCAGCGTCACCCCGGTGACGTTGAATCGGCCTCCGGTATCGCCCTGCCTTACGCGCACTCCCGCGAAGATATGGTAGAAATTCACGTCGGCGCTTACGGTGCCGCCGCGCACGAGGGTGATGTCCTCGCTCGCGAACAGCAGGTCTCGCTGGTCCGCGGCCGCAGTGGGATAGCCGCCGCCTATACGCAACTCCATGGAGGGTGCGGTCTGCTTCGCATCAGCTGAGCTTACAATGTCAATGTATGACGGCAGTAAGACCGGGGCGGAAAAATAATACCGGAGCCTGTTATCGAGCGGCCAGTCGATATCATTGTAAACCAGTGTCCAGACATCCTCACCGGGGACCTTCGTGAAGGTGGCCGCCAAATCCGAACTTCTGTCAGTCGCGCCGGAATACACGGCAAATGCGCGGAAACCGTCGCTGAATTGCCCGGCGAAATTCGAGGTGTTGACGGGGACGCCCCTGGTCGGAAGCGCGTAATCCATGGAGGAAACGCTTTCCTGCAGCACGAGACGTTCGGTGCCGGAAATTTCTGCGACAAGCCGTGGGGCGGAGGCGGCCGACTTCAGTTCAATGCCGCCATTGGCCGGCACTGCGCGCACCGCCGCCGCATTTTCCGGAACGGGGTCCGGACCAATTGGGGAAAGGACCTCTTTCCGACAGGAAAGCAACGCGATGCCGCACATCAGGATAATCAATTTCTCTTTCATCTTTCAATATTTTACGGTTGCAAAACTATAACGGCCGCTTCGCCCGGGCAATGGCAAAATGACTCGATTTCTGCCAAAATGATGATACAACAAAATACACAACGAAATACCCCCGGAACCGGGGGCGCGGAAATGTGAAAATAAATTGCTATATTTGCGCGATATGGGTTTGGTGCGTTCAAACCTGCATAAAAAGCAAAAACACAAATCAGAATATGAAAATCAGAAAACTTCTTTTCATTGCGCTCGGACTCGCGGTAACTGTCGGTGCGGGAGCGCAGAGCGCATCGGAAATAGCCGCCGCAAAGGCCATGGCCAAGCAGTACGGTTATTCCGAGAACGACATCAACTCCATGATGAACGGACGCAACGGTGGAAATCAGACAGGGAATCAGGAATCGCAGGTACAATCCTATCCGCAGCTGAATGCCGGAAGGGGAGGAAAACAGACCAATCCCAGATCAGCATCGCTCACCGGCATCCTCGATCCGACCACAGGAGAAATGGCGGAGCTGATGATAGGACCGGACGGACTTCCCATCCTGCCGGAGATATCAAAGAAAGTCGATGAAAACGATATCTTCGGACAGGACTATTTCAAGTCCCGTGGATTGGGTGTCATCCCAAGCTACAATGCTCCGGCGCCTGCCAGTTATATACTTGGTCCGGGAGATGAAGTGACAATCGACATCTGGGGAAGCACTGTATCGCACGTGGTTGCGACGATAGAGAATGACGGCAGCATCAATATGCCCGACCTCGGTCCGGTGTATCTTGCCGGGATGAGCCTGCAGTCCGCCGAGAACTCTCTCAAGGCGCAGCTCGCCCGCGTTTTCTCCGGACTGGGAGAAGACAATGGAGAGACCTATCTCAAGATAGCCGTTGGCAAGATCAAGGGAGTGGTGGTGAACGTTTCCGGTGAGGTCGCTACTCCCGGAGCGTACACGATACCTTCACTTTCAACGATTCCGTCCGCAATCTTCATGGCCGGAGGCTTGAGAGAGAAGGGTTCTGTGCGAAATATCACTCTTTACCGCAAGGGAAAGAAAGTCGCAGGCTTTGACCTTTACGAATTCATTTTCAAAGGCAAGTTCGACGAGAAACTCCGCCTTCAGGACGGAGATGTCATAACTGTTCCGGCATACACCAACGTCGTTTCCGTGAAAGGAGCCGTAATGCGCCCGCAGCGCTACGAGATGAAGGACAGTGAAAACGTCATAGACCTTATCGGGTATGCCCAGGGCTTCTCTACCGACGCTCAGAGGACGGGAGTCAACGTGATGCGCAGAGGCGTCGACGGAGGCCGCGCCTTCGACATCACTGAGGCGGCTTTCACAACATTCACGCTCAAGGACGGGGACATTGTCAGCGTCAGGGAATACGTCAATCAGTATAAGAACCGCGTTGAAATAATAGGACCGGTAAAATATCCCGGCTCATATGCAATAGGAGATGGAATCAATGATCTGGCATCTCTTGTCAAGGCTGCGGGAGGCCTTATCGAAGGAGCATATACCGGAAGGGGACAGATAAGCCGTCAGGACAAAAACCGCCAGCCGGAATTCCTTGCGTTCGACCTTACCCAGGTGCTTGAAGGAGGAAGGAAAATAGAACTTCATAGAGAGGATGTGGTGACTATCTACAGCTTTGAGGATATGAATGCCGACCGCTTCGTCACCATAAGCGGAGCCGTTGGAAAACCGGGTGTGTATTCATATCGAGACAGTCTTACTGTAGGTCGTCTCATCAATGATGCGGACGGGCTTACTCCGGATGCATACATAGCCAGCGGGCAGATTACCCGCGAAGGCTCCGACGGTCATCCGGTGATATTCCCGTTCGATGTTCAGAAGGCATCCAGGGATACTCTGAAATTCGAAATCATTCCCGGCGATGCTGTCCGTATCTATAGCATCAAGGAACTCAGGAAGAACACCACAATCACCATAAACGGAGAAGTCAATGCTCCCGGCATTTACGTTTACAGGGATGGAATGACTTTGGCCGAACTCGTAGAGCTGGCACACGGATGCACTCAGGGTGTGGACCTTACGAACGTGGAGATAGCCAGCCGCGGAGGACGTGAGCGCGGTTCGGTGCAGACCATTAATCTCGAAGAGAATGCCGACTTCTGGAGGGCGGAACTCAAACCTTACGATGTGGTATCGCTCAGGCGGCTCACATACTTCCGTCCGCAGACCGCTGTGACTGTCGAGGGGGAAGTGATGGCTCCGGGTACTTATGTCATCGACAAGGCTCAGGTGCGCTTGTCCGACGTGATGGCCCGTGTGGGCGGATTCACCGATGATTCCTACCCTCACGGCGCAAAACTCGTGCGTGTGCTCACGGAAGAGGAGCAGGAACGCCAGAAACTGGCCCTTGAAATTGCCGCGAGCAAGATAGGCGGTAAGATAAAGGTCGATTCCCTTGTTCTTGAAGACCGTTACAACATCGGTATAGACCTTGAGAAGGCAATGGCCAATCCGGGTTCCGTAGCCGACGTCATCCTCCGTGCGGGAGACATCATCGAGGTGCCCCAGATGAACAATACGGTGAAGATCTCCGGTGGCGTGCTGTTCCCCAATACGGTGGCATTCAACGAGAAAGAGGACTGGACATACTATATAAGCCAGGCCGGCGGTTACACCAAGCAGGCCAGGGCCGGAAAGACCTATGCCGTATATATGAACGGGCAGGTGGCAAGGCGCGACAAAATCAAGGCTGAACCGGGTATGGAAATCATAGTGCCGGAGCGCTCGGAGTCGGAGAATACCAGACTTTCTGCCGCAGAGATCGCTTCTCTTGCTTCGTCTGCAACGTCCGTCGCCGCACTTGTCACCTCAATCATCAAAATGTTCTAACGCTATGGAAGATCAGAATGTAAACAACGGCTCGCAGTACAATCCGCAGACGGATTACGAAGAGCAGGAGATAGATTTCAAGGCCATAGGCCTGAGGCTGTGGGCCAAGAGGAAGTTCATACTCAAGGTTTTTGTCGTATTCTGTGCGCTTGGTTTGGCGGCGGCATTGCTTCAGCAGCCGAAATATACCGCGACTTGCACTTTTGTGCCGCAGTCGGGGTCGAAGAGCTCCGGAGGGTCCCTGTCGTCGCTTGCCGCAATGGCGGGCATCAATCTCGGGGACATGTCCGCCGGGCAGGACCTTTCGCCGACAATCTATCCGCAGCTGCTGCAGAACGTTGATTTCCGCAAGGAACTGATGCGGGTGCCCCTGCATTTGAAAAAGTACGACGAGCCGGTGTCGATGTATGACCTTATGACGGATGAAAGGTACAAAAAGCTGAGCTTTTCCGGGGTGCTGGGAGAAGTTAAGAAATATACCATCGGCCTGCCGTTCACAATTCTGGCCGCCATAAAGGGCAAACCTGAAGATGTCGTGGTCCCTGTGGAAGAAGGCAAGACTTCTCCGATAAGCACTTATACGCAGGATGAGTACAAGTGTACCAAGGTTCTGGACAAGATGGTATCCGTAACCGTGGAAAAGAAAGAAGGATATCTGACCATTTCCGCCACTCACGGGGAGGACGTTGCCAGTGCGGAACTCTGCCAGGCCACGTTTGACCTTATGGACAAATACGTGACCAACTTCAAGTTGATGAATGCCCGCAAGACCGAAGATTACATAAGAGACAGGTATGAGGAGGCGAAGGCTGATTATGAAGCCAAGCAACTCGCCCTCGCCCGCTTTGTAGATGCCAACCGTGGCATCCTTACCGCGACGGCTCAGGTCAGGCACGACCAGCTGATGGCGGAGTATAATATGTCATCTTCCCTCTACACGGAACTTTCGAAGCAGCTTCTGCAGGCTGAGATGAAGGTTAAGGAGGATACTCCCGTACTTTCTCCCGTGCAGGGCGTCAGTGTTCCCATGAAGAAGAGCAACAGCCGTTCCAAGACTCTGCTGACCTGGGCTTTCCTCGGCTTTATCCTTGCCTGTGGCGCCGTGCTCGGCATTGACTGGCTCAGGAATCAGGGCGTGAACTGGCCGAAAGATTGGGAGTAGAATAGAATTCTCTCCGTCACTGTTAAAATCAACCATTTTTGCTGAAAAAATGGTTGATTTTTCTTTGTTTTTTCGTAAATTTACTGCGATTAAGGGATTCCATTTTTCCTGAACGTTTTGGTGCCTGTCAGTGTGGCAGGCAGACGCGAAGCGTATCCATAATTGCAGTTTCGTTGGGATAACATATCATATTACGATATGCCAAACAAGAAAGTTTTCGTCACGGGTTGTTACGACCTGCCGGCCTTCGCCGCCGCCTACAAAGCATCTTTCGAGGCTCAGACTGCAATGTTCCCCGGGATGCTCCGTCCGACCTATATTGGCAACGAATGTGAAGACTGCGGCTATATAGGCGAGGCAATAGATAAGTACTCCTCAATGGACGGAGTCCTTGCCTGGAAAATGCCCGGGGCCGGCGGAGGGGGCTATCTCGCTCTGGTGGTGGATGATGCCGGCAGGTGGAAAAAGGAACATAGTGAGGCGATAAGGATTACGATAAGGAGATAAAATAAATGGAAATAATAGAAACAAACATAGAAGGCGTGCTCATCATCGAGCCGAGGGTCTTCGGAGACTCCCGGGGATACTTCTTCGAGAGCTTCAACGCACGCGAGTTCAAGGAGAAGACCGGGCTGGACTTCAACATCGTGCAGGACAACGAATCGATGTCCACTTACGGAGTGATGCGTGGCCTCCACTTCCAGCGTCCTCCCTTCACCCAGAGCAAACTGGTAAGATGCGTGCGCGGCAAAGTTCTCGATGTGGCAGTCGATATACGCAAAGGCAGCCCCACCTACGGACAGCACGTGGCAGTGGAGCTGACGGAAGACAACCACCGCCAGGTCTTCATCCCCAAAGGCTTCGCTCACGGATTTGTAGTCCTAAGCCAGACAGCAGTCTTCCAGTACAAATGCGACAGCTTCTATGCCCCACAGGCCGACGGAGGCATCAGCATCCTGGACGAGTCTCTCGGCATCGACTGGAGAATACCGACTGATAAGGCGGTTCTGAGCGACAAAGACACCAAGCGTCCGCTGCTCAAAGATTTTGAAACGCCATTCACGTACTGACGAATGAATATACTTGTAACAGGCTCCGGTGGCCAGCTCGGCAATGAGATGCAGATAACCTCGCGCGGGACTGCGGACACATACTTCTTCACGGACGTATGCGAAGGCTATGAGCATCTTGACATCACCGATCTCCAGGCCGTGAGGGAATATGTCAGGAAAAACAGAATTGAAGCCGTCGTCAATTGTGCCGCCTGGACCAATGTCGATGGAGCGGAAGATCCGGCAAAGTACGAGCTTGTTGAAAAACTAAACGCTACAGCCCCCGAGAACCTCGCAATAGCAGTGAAGGAAGTCGGCGGCCTGCTGGTGCACATCTCCACCGACTACGTCTTCGGCAAGGAACCATACAACACCCCCTGTAAAGAAGCCCAGACCGGAACCCCCACGGGTGTCTACGGCCTCACCAAACTCCACGGAGAACAAGCCATCCAGCGGGTATTGGGCGCCTCTCCCGCCGGGAATGCGGTCGATGCAGATCTTCAGGCCTCTGCCGGGGATGGCGTGGGCGCTTACGTCATCATCCGCACCGCCTGGCTCTACAGCGAATTCGGCAAGAACTTCTGCAAGACAATGCTCAGCCTCACCGCCACCAAACCCGAACTCAAAGTTGTCTTCGACCAGGTCGGCACCCCCACCTACGCCCTCGACCTTGCAAATGCGATTATCGTAATTCTGAACGACTACAAACGTCATGCCGGGCTTGACCCGGAATCCCGTCATGCCGGACCTGATCCGGCATCTTCCCGTCATCCTGAACTTGATTCAGGATCTCCCTACCCCAATTCCGGCATCTACCACTTCTCCAACGAAGGCGTCTGCTCCTGGTACGACTTCACCAAGATGATACAGCACTTCAGCGGCCAGACCGCCTGCAACGTCCTCCCTTGCCGCTCATCCGAGTTCCCCAGTCCCGTCACAAGACCGGCCTTCTCCGTGCTGGACAAGACCAGGATAAAAGAGACCTTCGGAGTTGAGGTGCCGTATTGGACGGATTCACTCAAGAAGTGCATTGAGAAATTGAAGTAAGATTGTGCAAAACAGCAATATGTCAGAACAAGAGATACAACAGCAGATGGAGGCAATGCGCGCCTTGGACGAGCCTATGCCGCAGGTCGGAATCTTCTGGTATGATCCTCAAGACAAGACCTTCTTCGGTGTGCGCAAGCAAGAACTTACTCCCAAACAGGTGGAAGAAGCGGCCGACAAAGGCCTGCCATTTATAAATTATCCGCATCTGCACCGACAGATATGGGCCAAGGAATACTTCCGTGCTCAGGCAACAGGCGAAGTTACCAAGTTCAAGGGAGACTACACCCAAGTGCCAAGAGGACGCGTGACCTGGAGCATCAACAAGTTCATCGTCTTCGTAGGACAGTGGGCCAAACCCATTGAGGCAGAACTTTCTCGTATGATAGAGAAGGAGTTTGCCCTCCCGTACTTCGAATTCGTTTATGATTACCACTGGGACCTCGGTCACGGCTGGTCAGGTGATATGTAACGTTGCGCAAAACGCGAGCCACTCGCGTGATGCGCAACCCCCAAAACCACTACCTTTACAGGAAAATAACAACCTTTATCCAAAGAAGATATTATGGAGAACAAAATTCAATTATTTGAGGGCGTGAAAGTACGCTATGCTTGGGATGCGGAGAGTGAGGAATGGATGTTCTCCGCTGCGGATGTCTGTAATGTATTGGCTGAGTCCGCCAGCAAGGACCCTACGGCCTACTGGAGGAAGTTGAAACAGAGGCTTTTGAAGGAAGGCAGTGAAGTCGTGACAAATTGTCACGAGTTGAAAATGAAAGCGTCCAATGGGAAACTTTATCAGACCGACTGCTTCACCACGGCCGACACGCTACGGCTTATCCAGAGTATCCCATCTCCCAAGGCAGAGCCGTTCAAAATGTGGCTCGCGCAGGTGGCAATGCTTCAGGAAGCCAAGGAGCGCCAGCAAACTGGCAGATAGACGAAGCCCAGGAGCGACAACAAAATTCCCACAACCTGTGGGAAAATCACCTGTGAGTAACAACATAACACCAACCTCAACATCAACACCGACGATTTATGGGAAAATATATAAACAAGGGCAATGACGGCTTCGCTTCTATCCGCAATTCTAATTTTGTGGATAAGAGTATGCTCATCGCGCAGGTCAACTCTGTGCTGATGACGGACAGCCGTTTCCTTTGTGTGACCCGTGCCCGCAGGTTTGGGAAGTCGGTGGCGGTGAAGATGCTCAATGCCTATTACGACCGCTCCTGCGACTCGCGCGAGCTGTTTGAGGGCTTGCAGATATGTGGGGACAAGGACTTCGGAAAGCACCTGAACCGTTATCCGGTTCTGTATCTGGATATGACCGACTTCGTCACCAAATATGCGGGCGACCCGAGGCTTCTGGACAAGATGAAGCGCGACATCAGGGACGAACTGCTCAGCCTCTACGAAGGCATTCCCACCAAGGAGGACGATGACCTGATGGACCTCCTTGTGAACATCGTTGACCGCACAGGCGAGAAATTCATCTGCCTCATCGACGAATGGGACGCCCTCTGCCGTGAGGGACAGACCCAACTGATGGACGAGTATGTGGACCTGCTTCGCCGGCTCTTCAAAGGCAGCAAGACCGAATATGTGTTCGCTTGCGCCTATCTGACCGGCATCCTGCCCATAAAGCGATACAACACCCAGTCGGCATTGAACAACTTCGAGGAATACACGATGCTCTCTCCGGCACAGCTCGCGCCTTATTTCGGCTTCACCGAGGAGGAGGTTGCCAGCCTCTGCACCGGCACCGGCATCGATGCCAGGGAGATGAAACGCTGGTATGACGGCTATGAAATAGGTGGCGAAAAGGCCATCTACAACCCATACGCTGTGATGCGCGCCATCAAGCGCGGGTCGTTCGAGAGCTATTGGGCGAGCACAAACACCTTCGAGAGCCTGCGCCAATACATCACAATGAATTTCGATGGTCTCAAGGACGATGTCGTCAGCCTGCTCAGCGATGTGCCGGTGAAGGTGAACTCCCTGCGCTTCAGCAACGATATGCATCGCGTAGAATGTAAGGACGATGTGCTCACGCTCCTCTGCCACCTGGGGTATCTGTCGTACAACAGCATCACCAAGTGCGCTTCCATTCCGAATTATGAGGTGCGGCAGGAATTCGAGGCAGCAGTTGCCGACACCGGATGGGCGGAGGTGATGACAGCCCTGCAGCAGTCGGAACAGCTGATGGAATGTGTCCTGGAGGGAGAGGCCGATGAAGTGGCGGCACTGGTCGGGCAGGTGCATCAGCAGAACACCAGCGTACTCAGGTACAACAACGAGAATGCCCTCGCGTGCGTGCTCTCGCTGGCCTTCTACACCGCGAGAAACCGCTATCAGATGGTGCGCGAACTCCCTTCCGGCAAAGGCTTTGCCGACATCGTGCTGCTGCCATTGCGAGGCGTGGATGCCCCTGCCATATTGCTGGAACTCAAGTGGAACCAGAGTGCCGATGCCGCCATCGCCCAGATCAAGCGGCAGGAATATGCCGGTGCGCTCTCCGGCTTTTCAGGCGAAATCCTCCTTGTTGGTGTGAACTACAGCAAGAAGACCAAACGGCACGAGTGCAGGATTGAGAAATTGGAGAAAACTCAAGGAGCAGCAAGAGAAAACTTTAGGAGTAGCTCAGAAAACTTAAGGAGTAACCGAGAAAACTTAAGGAGTAAAAAGATGGATTTAATCGTGGACTTTTGCAGTGTACCACGTTCTCTGGAAGAAATAGCATTACACCTCAAAGTCTCCGGGAAATATTACATGAAGCAACAATACATCGACCCCATCCTCGGCACCCGTCTGCTGATGACCGAACCCGATTCCCCCACCAGCCCCACGCAGCAATACGTGGCACGGGAAGACTGAAACAACAAGAGTAACCCAGGTAACGAAGTAACGCGCGAAAATTCGTACAAACGTAATCCCAAAGTGGCCCCCAAGGAAAACTCGCTCAAAGATACCGCGGACTGCTGGAAACAATAGTCGCAAAACCGACAATCAGCAAAGAAGATCTGGCAGCACAATTCAAGATATCCCTGACCACTTTGAAAAGAGACCTGAAGTGCTTGCGCCAATCCTATGAAATCACGTGGATAGGCTGGACACAGAACGGCCATTGGGAGGTCAAGGAGTTGGATAAGAAGAAACAGTAATCGCAACCCGCCAGTCCCTCGCGTGACGCGCAAACCGGAAAATCACAACCTTTACAAGCTTCAACTCTACAACAGACAGAGAGACTTCAGATAAGAACATGGACATCGAATCAATAGATAAACAAATATTAGAAATACAAAATGGAACAAGAGACATTCCTCAATTTAATCAGCCAGAGCATGCAGGAGTCTGCTCAGCTGGTCCGCTCCTCATTGGGGCGCTCATCGTGTGCTACAACGCGCGAGAAAGCCTTACAGCAAGTTGCAATGTTGCAGGAAGCCAAGGAACGGGCAGCCGTTGCTCGACCATAGAGCAAACAGCACCAGCAAACTGGCAGATAGACGAAGAACAAGAACGTCAGCTGCAACAATGGGCTGAAGCAAAGCATGTCTGGTTCCCGCAGTCCGAAGAATGGATAACCGCAAGTTATGGTCCTCGCATCGCCGAAGGTGCAGAGGCGAAGGTATTCTACAAGACGGGTGACACGTCAGTAATCAAGTTGAGGACTTCGATTTATGCAGTTTTGGAACGAGCTCTCGAAGCAATAGCTCTGCATAATTACTTGTTCCCAGAATCAATGATGAGAGTAATAGGCTTCACCCGCGACAACGATGGCCTCTTCCGCATCATACTGACGCAACCCTACATAAAATGCAGGCGTCTTGCAACAAAAGAAGAGATAGACACAATGCTTGCAGCAAAAGGTTTCAGAGACAACCGGGACGGCAATGGCGTCAACTACCTTTCCGACCGATACAACCTCGAAGACATGCATCCAGCCAACATATTCATGGAAGAAGCATCCGACACCCCAGTATGCATCGATTGCATCGTCAAATTCCGTCGTTGAAAACACAGAAACTTGAACCCTTGCGCAAAACGCGAGTGACTCGCGTGACGCGCAACCCCCAAAACCACTACCTTTACAAGCCAAAAACAAAATATATGGGCATAACCTTCGACATAGAGAAGCAAAGATTCCAGTTCGACTTCGAGCACGATGGAACGAGCGACCTGGTGACCCTCACAGGCAGTGGCTATCAGGTGGAGGCATTCGGCAAATGCTTCTACTACGGCTACGAATTCGAGCCCGAAATCGCCAGCGAAACCAGAACGAAATTCATCCAGCACGTCAAATTCTCGCCGTCCATCCAGAAGGACGAAAACCTCTCGCATTTCATCCAGAAGGCTATCAACGACCTGAACGGCAAGATCAACCTCTATGACTACGACCTCGTCATCTACCCCGAATCCTCCAGTCAGGTCAACCAATATATGCTCAGATACATATATAGATTTGCCCAGCCCACCCTCAGGAAGTACGAAAATATACAGAAACTTGATACGGAATCCGGAGAGACCCTCTGCACCATCAGGAACCAGAACATCCTCGTCATAGACGACATCACCACTAGCGGTTCAACGCTGAACGAGATTCTTCGTGCCCTCAGAATCCGTAACGAAGACAACTCAATCACTATTTTCAGCCTGATAGGGCGAAAGAATCTGATGGCGGAAATAGGATGATAACTTATTCCCGCTTAGTATTAATTTTTCGAAATGTCACAAGAGTCAATAATTACTATTCTTTCGATTGCGGTCACTGCTGTGGTTGCAGTTGCGGGGTATTATATTGCCAGGCAGACTGAAGAAATACGTATTATGCGCGAACAGCTTTCTGAAAAGAAACACAAAGCATATGCGGAAGTGGTAGAAATGTTCTACTCTATCTTAAAAGATGCTAAGACAAATACACATTCTGATACCTTTAAGCAAATGGCAATAATGCTTGATGCCAAACGAGATATTTTTATGTACGGATCTGATAAGGTCTTCAAGGCATTCAACAAGTGGTTGTTGCACACAAATGATCAGGATATGACCGTACAGTTTAAGTACTATCTTGAATTTATGCTGGAAATCCGTCGGGATTTGTGTGGAAATCGCACCAAGATAACAGAAAAGGATATCCTATTGAATTTAACCCAAAAAGAGAGCGAGGCCAATAAATTGTTTCGATAAAACATTAAATCATATATGAACACTCTCGTGGTCATAATGGCGGGAGAAATCTTTGCAGAAGCGTCACTTGTTCAGACCTCGTCACCGTAATGTGCTGCAACGAAATATTTGACCCCAGCCACTCTGACACCTGCTCAGATCCGGTATAAAACATAATGGGAGAAAGGTGCTTTTTGCGTAAGCGTTCACTTCTCCGCCTTGGCCTTTGAATAATCTGATCCACCTTTGCCGAAACTGAAAAATCAAGGCAAATGGAAACAACGACAAGCAATCAAACGAGTTCAGTCGCCCAGTCGGGCGCTGTGGATTATGCAGCA
>JAZLLN010000002.1:0-15762 GCA_045598165.1 Candidatus Cryptobacteroides sp. | reverse complement strand
CGGACGTGGGAGATTTCACCTTCAGAAATTGTATGCGCTGCCCGAATACCAGCATTCCGGACTCGGACGCCAGATGTTCGAATATATCAGGGCTCTCCTGCACGAATGGAATCCTGATGGATGCCGGATAGAACTCAACGTAAACAGGGAAAACCCGGCGGTGGGCTTCTACGAACATATCGGCATGACACGTGACCGGAAGGGAGATTTCCCCATCGGCAAGGGATTCTATATGAACGATTACATATACGTTCTGGATTTCTGATTTCCTTTCAGGAAATAATAACTATCTTCGCGGTATCTACGTGTCATGAATCCCACACCAGTTTTTTGCGTACCCGGGTATTCGCTTACAAAAGCAAGCGTTTGACGCTCACACCCTTATACGCAAAAACGCCGCACTTCTGTGCGGCGCCTGTCATCTTTGATTGCATTGCGCGGAGAGGACGAGATTCGAACTCGTGGTACCAATTGCTCAGTACGTCGGTTTAGCAAACCGGTGGTTTCAGCCACTCACCCACCTCTCCAGTCTCAACCACATTCAGTTACACCAAATGCTTGTTTTTTAAATCAAAGGCCACTCGTTAGAGTGGCTTTGGAGCGGAAAACGGGATTCGGACCCGCGACCTCAACCTTGGCAAGGTTGCGCTCTACCAACTGAGCTATTTCCGCGAACGGGATTGCAAATATACAACGAAATTTACAATCTCCAAAAAAAATCCAATAAATTGGACGAAATTTCAATAGCCCGGCCTAAACTTCCGGGGCTGTGGCAAACTCCTGGAGGAAGCGCATGTCATTCTCAAAGTAGTGGCGAAGGTCGTTCACCTGCCATTTGAGCATGGCAATTCTTTCCAGACCCATGCCGAAGGCGAATCCGCTGTATTTCCTGGAGTCGATGCCCGAAGCCTCGAGGACGTTCGGATCCACCATTCCGCAGCCCAGAATCTCGAGCCAGCCGGTTCCCTTGCAGATGTTGCATCCCTTGCCGTGGCATATATTGCAGCTTACGTCAACCTCGGCGGAGGGCTCGGTGAAGGGGAAATATGAAGGTCTCATCCTTATCTGCGTATCCGGACCGAACATCTCGCGGGCAAAAAGAAGGATGGCCTGCTTGAGGTCGGCGAACGTCACATTCTCATCAATGTAGAGGCCCTCCACCTGATGGAAGATGCAGTGTGCGCGGGCACTGATGGCCTCGTTGCGGAAAACTCGTCCCGGGCATATCACTCGTATGGGGAGTTTCATGCTCTCCATTGAACGTACCTGCACACTTGACGTGTGTGTCCTGAGAAGCAGGGGATTGAGGTGCCCTGCGGAGACAAAGAAGGTGTCCTGCATATCGCGGGCAGGGTGATTCGGAGGGAAGTTCAATGCTTCGAACACGTGATAGTCATCTTCGATTTCCGGGCCTTCGGCTACATCGTAACCGAATTTACGGAAGATGTCCACGATTTCCTGGCGAACGATTGAGACGGGATGTCTCGATCCGAGTGCCACGGGTTCACCCGGCATGCTGAGGTCCTGCTTGGGGCCGCCGGCTGCAGTGTCGACAGCCACATTTTCCTTAAGTTCCTCGATGCGGGCAATCGCCTTTTGTTTCAATTCGTTGAGTGGACGGCCGAATTCCGCCTTGATAGACTTGTCAACTGTCCTGAACTCATCGAAAAGTGCCGTGATTTCACCTTTCTTGCCCAGGAAACGCACCCTGGCTTCTTCTACGTCTTTCTGTGTCTTGCATTTGAGACTCTCTATATCTGAGAGTATCCTGTCAATGTCTTCCCTTATCATTTCGTTTTCCTGTTTTCAGCCCTTTTATCTCTGCTCTTTTTGTCTTTGGAAGCCCCGTTCTTCAGGTATCTGGCCCATTGCTTTTCATCCAGAATCTTATGGAAGGCGTTGTATGTCTGCTCCATCCATTTATCCTGAACCGCCTGATAAAGATCGGGGTTCTCCACTTTGGCCTTGCTCATCTGCCTGATTTCTTCCGACAGTGCGGTGAAGTCGTGAGTAAGGATGGAGTCCACGTAAAAAACCTGCCACCCTTCAAGCTTGAGGTCATTTTCATAGTTCTCCACCATTTTGTCAATTGTTTCGCGGAACTGTTTTTCCCGATCCATTTCCTCTTTGGTCATCTCCTGGGCAAAAAGGCCTGCGGGAGAGACAAAAAGTAGGCAAATGAAAAGATATTTTATAACTTTGTGTATCATACACTGCAAATTTAATAAGAAATGAGAAAAATCCCATATCTGATTACTGCGCTTTTGCTGGTGGCGGGGGCGCGTGCTTTTGCCTGCAGCAACGTCATCATTACCAGGGGAGCGAGTTCGGACGGTTCCTGCATGGTTTCCTATGCCGCTGATTCACATTCCCTTTTCGGGGAGCTTTATTTCCACAAGGCTGCCGACCACAAGCCGGGAGAAATGCTCCGGGTCACGGAATGGGACACTTCCAAGCCTCTCGGGGAGATTCCTCAACCTGCCCACACTTTTCAGACGGTGGGCAATATGAACGAGCATCAGCTCATCATAGGTGAGACTACCTGGGGAGGGCGTTGGGAGCAGGTGGATACTACCGGTATAATGGACTATGGTTCACTGATATACATTACTTTGCAAAGAGCATCCAATGCGCGTGAGGCTATTGGAACCATCGTATCTCTGGCCAACGAATATGGCTATCCATCCAGTGGTGAGACATTCAGCATAGCGGACAAGGAAGAGGCCTGGGTAATGGATCTTGTCGGAAAAGGACCCGACAACAAAGGAATAGTATGGGTAGCCCGCCGTATCCCGGACGGATATATCTGCGCGCACGCCAACCAGGCGAGAATCACCCGTTTCCCGCAGAATGATCCAGAAAATTGTCTTTTCGCTCCGGACGTGATAGAATTTGCGCGCGAAAAGGGATGGTATGACGGTCCGGACGAGAATTTCAGTTTCCGTGACGCTTATAATCCTCTTGATTTCGGTGGAGCCCGTGCCTGTGATGCAAGGGCCTGGAGCGCTTTCAATATCCTTTGTGACGGAGTGTTCACATGGGAGGAGAACGGAGAGGAAGTGAGCCGCCCGTCATCCGACTGGCTGGAATATGCGATGGGACATGACCTGGCGGGGGAGATGCCTCTCTTTGTCAGGCCTTCCAGAAAAATTACGGTGAAGGACGTTGCCGATGTGATGAGAGATCATTTCGAAGGGACTCCGATGGATATGACGACAGACATCGGGGCGGGTGGAAATGCCCTGCCTTACAGATGGAGGCCGATGAACTTCGCTTGGGAGGGAAAGACCTACTGTAACGAGCGTGCGATAGCCACGCAGCAGACAGGCTTCTGGTTCGTGGGCCAGTCCCGCGGATGGTTGCCCGACACTATCGGAGCTCTGATATGGTTCGGATGTGATGATGCCGCCACATCATACCTTACACCGGTTTATGTGAATACCCGGAAGGTTCCGGAGTGCCTGCGTGTGGGTAACGGCAATCTCCTGAAGTACAGCCCCACGTCGCAGTTCTGGATCTGCAACAGGGTGGCCAATGCCTGCTACAGGATGTACAACCGGATGGCACCTTTCGTGAGGGAGGCGGCGGACGCTTTCGAGAATGATCAGATTTTCAAGAAGGTGCCGGAAATCGATAACTTGCTTATAAAAGTTTACAACGGACGTTCAGGCAGACATCCGGGACGTCGCCATGCTGTCAGGAGGGTACTCAGAGGCCTTACGAACTACACTGTGGATACTGCTCAGAAGCAGTTCGCGGAGTGGGTGAAACTGGAGGAGACCCTGCTTGTCAAGTTCATTGACGGCAACGTCAAGGCCCAGAATGAAGACGGCTCTTTCAAGCACACGGAGTACAGCGAAAGCATACCTGACGGTCTGGAGCAGCCCGGATATACGGACAAATGGAAAGAAGCCGTGGCCCGTGACCACGGCTCCGTGATAGAGGTCCGCTGATTTCTATGAATTGCGAATGACGGTCTGACCTTCAGATGCGTCGACTTCGATGGCCGTGTCCCTGTGGATGCGGCCTTCGAGTATCTCCCGCGCAAGCTGGTTGACGAGTTCGCGCTGGATAAGTCTCTTGACGGGTCTGGCGCCGTATTCGGGATCATAGCCGTTCTCGACCATATCATCCTCGAAACCCTTTGTGAAAGTGAGGGTGACGTTGTCTTCAGCGAGTTTTTTCTGGAGGATGTCCATCTGAATGCGGACAATCGCCCTGATGTCTTCTTTTGTGAGCGGATCGAAGACGACCGTTTCGTCAATCCTGTTAAGGAATTCAGGCCTCATTCTCAGCCTGAGGTCCTCCTCGCGCAGATTTGAAGTCATTATCAGTATGGTGTTCTTGAAATCCACAGTACGTCCCTTATTGTCGGTGAGACGCCCGTCATCAAGTACCTGAAGCAGGATGTTGAATACGTCCGGGTGAGCCTTTTCAATCTCATCGAGAAGAATGACGGAATATGGTTTGCGCCTTACCGCTTCGGTCAACTGGCCGCCCTCGTCATAGCCGACATATCCCGGAGGCGCTCCCACAAGACGGCTTACCGTATGGCTTTCCTGATACTCGCTCATATCGATTCTTGTCATCATAGATTCGTCATTGAAGAGGAACTCGGCAAGAGCCTTTGCCAATTCTGTCTTGCCGACCCCGGTTGTTCCGAGGAAAAGGAAAGATCCGATGGGCCTGTGTTCGTTGCTGAGGCCTGCCCTTGAACGGCGCACGGCGTCGGACACAGCCGATATGGCCTTGTCCTGTCCCACTACACGCTTGTGGAGGGAATCCTCCATGTGGAGCAGTTTTTCCTTCTCTCCCTCAAGCATTCTGTTGACCGGAATCCCTGTCCAGCGGGCCACGACTTCTGCGATGTCTTCCGGTGTGACGGATTCGGTAATGATGGGATTCTTGATCTCCATCTGCTTGCGGGTAAGCTCCTCGATGCGGGATTGTATGGAGGCCATCCTGCCGTAGCGGAGTTCGGCCACTCTGCCGTAATCACCGCTGCGCTCGGCAATGGCCGCGTCTCTTTTTATGTCTTCTATCTCCTGGCGCTTGTCGTTAAGTTCCGTGATGATTCCTTTTTCGTTCTCCCACTTTCTGGCCAGCTCATCCCTTTGTGCCTTGCATTCCTTGAGCTCCTGCTCGATTTTTTCGCTCTTGATGGTGGTACCCTCACGTTTTATCGCTTCTTTCTCAATCTCAAGCTGGCGGATTCTGCAGTCCAGGTCATCTATGGGTTCCGGAACCGAGTTCATCTCAAGACGGAGTTTCGATGCGGCCTCGTCCACAAGATCGATGGCCTTGTCCGGCAGAAAACGGTTGTTTATGTACCGGTGGCTTAAGTTGACGGCGGCAATCAGGGCATCATCTTCTATGCTGACCTTATGGTGATTCTCGTATTTTTCCTTCAGACCACGCAGTATGGCGATGCTCTCCGCCGGTGAGGGTTCGTCAATCATGACTTTCTGGAAACGGCGTTCCAGAGCCTTGTCCTGCTCGAAATATTTCTGGTATTCATCAAGCGTAGTGCTGCCGATGGTGCGCAGCTCCCCGCGTGCTAGAGCAGGCTTGAGTATGTTCGATGCATCCATTGCACCGGATGAACGTCCCGCTCCCACAAGGGTGTGAATCTCGTCTATGAAAAGGATGATTTCACCATTGCTGTCCACAACCTCTTTCACGACACCTTTCAGCCTCTCCTCGAATTCACCCTGATATTTCGCGCCCGCTATGAGCGCGCCCATATCGAGAGAGAACACCTTGCGGCTCTTGAGGTTCTCCGGTACCTGCCCGTTTATTATCTTGGTGGCGATGCCTTCTGAAATGGCTGTTTTTCCGACGCCCGGCTCTCCCACCAGAATCGGGTTGTTCTTCGTCCTGCGGGATAGAATCTGCAGGACTCTTCTTATCTCCTCGTCCCGTCCGATGACAGGATCGAGTTTTCCTTTTGCCGCGGCCTCGTTGAGGTCTATGGCATATTTGCTCAAAAATTCGTATTTCTTATCCATAAAAAAGCGGTTGCCCATTTGAGGACAACCGCTTAAGGTCAAATTATATTCCACTGACAAAATGTCAGCGACGGGATTATTCCGCGGGTTCTGCGGCAGGCGCTTCGGACTCGATGGGAGCTGTGGGGAATGCGGGCTGCTGCTCTGTGCTTACGTTCTCGATCTGGTCGGTGATGTCAACACCGTCGCCGACTTTGCCTCTGGAGGTGAAACTTGCGGCGATTGATGCGAGGAATATTACCACTACGAGACCCCAGGTGATTTTCTCAAGGATGTCAGCGGTCTGACGTACTCCGAAGGTCTGGTTCCCTGCCACGAAATTGCTGGCGAGACCGTCTCCCTTTCCATTCTGAAGGAGCACCACCAGAATAAGAAGGATGGCGGCGATGATGATGAGAACGGTAAGAATTGTGAATAAAGCGTTCATGTTATTTGTTGTTTATTTTTTCAATGAGGGATGCAAAGTAAACACTTTTTTCCGGATATCGCAAACTTAGTTTGGAATAAATTTCCTTGGCCTGTTCGGAATAACCCTGATCTTCATAGATTTCCGCCAGCGTCTGCGTGCAGAAATCTATCGCTTCATCGGGTCCTATGTCAACAAAGCCCTCGTCTCTGGCCTGCTGCGCGAACGTTGCGAAAATGTTGTCGTCGGACTGCTTTACTCCGTTATATTGGCTTTGGCTGAAATAGTCGCCTCCGGCAAGCACAATGGTCGGTTTCTCCTGCCTTGAGAAATTCGACTGTATAATTCCCTTTATATCCTTGTCGGAGTAGTCGGTCCCGCGTCCCTTTCTGACAAGGTCTGCGATAATCCGTCTGGATCCGACATACAGCGCGGCGTCGGCATATTTCTCATCGCTCCATGCTCCTTCTCCAAGTTCGGACATGCGCCGGCAGAGTTCTTTCCTCGCAACGCCATACCAGGGGTAGATGCTCACCACTCCGTTCAGTTCCTCCAGATTGAGTTCTTTCAACTTTATCACGTCGTTTACCATTGTGCTACAGTTGCGTTGAAAATGTCATCTATGATTTTTTCGAGTATTTCCGCGCACAAGCCTGATTCTTCCGCATCCAAAGTGCTGGTGGAGGGGAATTCGGCGTATGCGGAAAAACTTTTGTTCTCGAAATTGTCTTCAGGGTATTTACGGTTGACGAAAGTGACGCTGACAGTTACCGTCAACTTGTTCTGCGCCGCCACCTCATCTGCGGTGATGGCTGATGCGACGACGTCATAACCGGTAATGGCCCCGGAAATCTCAAGGTCTCCGTCCATATCGAGCTGCTCAAGTTTGGTGAGCCTGCGGAACTGATTCTTTATACCTTCTGTCAGGTCATTGGCCAGAGAAGGATTGACGCGCGCCGCCCTGTATTCAAAGAAATCTATGGTTATGCTCTTTATGTCCGGCTGAATGGACGTTCCGGTAAAAGAGTAGATGCCACAGCCGCTGAGGGCCAGTGCAGTAAGTATGATTGCCGCTAATTTTTTCATTTGCCCTTCTTCTCCGCGAGTTTGCGATATATGGTCCTTTCCGATATCCCGAGTTCAGCCGCGGCTGCCTTTACCTTGCCCCCGTGTTTTTCCAGAGCCTTCTCTATAAGGCCGTCGTTCGCCTTCTTGATAGAGAGTTCCTCCTGCTGCTCCTGCCATTCCGCATCATCTGTCATGGTTTTTTCAATATCGGGTGCCGGAACGGCACGGGTGTCGCTCTCAACTATCCTTTTGAGCCTGTCCACCTCTTGTTTGAGGTCGAGCAGAGCCTTCACGAACGCCCTTTTTTCATCGTCATTCATGCCTCCCTGGCCCTGAAGGACGGGACCTGTTGCGGGAAGCAGCGAGTCCTGTTCGTCCGGAATGTATTCTGAAATGGCTCTGGCATCCAGTTCGATTCTCTCCGACCCCGGTGTTATGGGTTTGGATTCGAGTGCGGAAATCGTCTCGGCGACGTTTTTGAGCTGCCTGATGTTGCCGGGCCAACGGTAATCCCTCAACAGGGCGATGGCATCGTGTGTCAGCGAAATCTTGCAGATGTTGTATTTCTCGGAGAAGTCCGAAGTGAATTTCCGGAACAGCAGGTAAATGTCGTCCTTGCGCTCCCGGAGGGATGGCATCCTGATCTGGACGGCACAAAGACGGTAATAGAGGTCCTCGCGGAATTTGCCTTGACGCACTGCCTCCAGCAGGTTGACATTGGTTGCCGCGACGATGCGGACATCAGTCTTTTCAACCTTGGAGGATCCGACTTTCATGAACTCACCGCTCTGGAGGACTCTCAGGAGAAGCGCCTGGGTCTCTTTGGGCAGCTCTCCTATTTCGTCGAGGAACAGGGTCCCCCCGTCAGCCTCTTCAAAATATCCCTTCCGTTCTCCTACAGCCCCTGTGAAGGATCCTTTTTCGTGCCCGAAAAGTTCTGCATTGATGGTGCCCGGAGGAATGGCTCCGCAGTTGACGGCCAGATACCTGGCATTCTTGCGACGGCTCATCTTGTGAATTATCTGCGGCAGCACCTCTTTGCCTACGCCGCTCTCTCCGGTAATCAGTACTGTCAGATCGGTGGGAGCTACAGCCATTGCCGTTTCGAGTGCGCGGTTGAGCGCCGCGTCATTGCCGACGATGTCAAAGGCATTTTTGATTTTTTGCAGTTCTTGCGTGTCCATAATGCACACAAATTTACGGAAAAATTTTTATCTTTGTTGATATGAAAAGAATTATCACTTATTTCGCGGTGCTGGGCGCAGCTCTTGCACTTGCGGCTTGTAACAAAATGACTCCCGAGCAGATGGCCGCCAAGGCCGACCTTGTAGATATCAAGTGTGTCCCGGAAGTGCTTACTCTTGTCAACGGACAGGTTCCGGCAGACATAGAAATCACGTACCCCGACGGATATTTCTATCCCGAGGTTATTCTCAATGTTGTTCCTGTCCTTGTGTATGAGGGAGGGGAGGCTGAAGCGGATTCATGGGTGTTCCAGGGAGAGAAGATAAAGGAGAACAATATTACGGTTCCCAAGAGCGGGGCGACTGTCAGGCAGAAAGTCTGTTTCGAGTTCAAGGACGGAATGCAGCTGTCTCATCTTGAACTTCGCGCTACGGCTTTTTACAAGGGTAAGTTTATCGAATTCCCTACAAGAAAGGTGGCCGACGGCGTGATAACCACCGGAAATCTTGCAATGCTTGACGGATTCTGTTCATACAAGGCCGACAATTACCAGGCTGTCCTTCACGAGACGGCGGAAGGCCAGGTGATGTATCAGGTCAATTCATCGAACATCAGCAGGAAGCAGCTCAAGTCCGAGTCCATCAAGGAGTATCAGGAAAAGGTGGAGGAGCTCAAGAACAACGACCGCTATACCATCACCGGGAACCAGATTATCTCCTACACGTCTCCCGAAGGTGGAAAGGCTTTCAATGACAAACTCTCCGACAAGCGTTCCGATGCCGCAGAAAAGGCTTGGAAGACAGTCGGGAAGGGAATGGAGGCCGGAGATACCGAGGTCCGGAGCCTCGGTCAGGACTGGGAAGGCTTCAAGAATGCCGTAAGTGACTCCAATATCCCCGACAAGGAACTCATTCTCAGAGTGCTTTCCATGTACAGTGACCCCGCTGTCCGCGAGAGCGAGATAAAGAATCTTTCAAAAGTTTACACGGAACTCAAGGCCGACGTGTTCCCCGAACTCCGCCGCAGCCGTTTCATTACCAATCTTGATTTCCGCAACTATTCTCTTGAGGAACTTCAGGAGATGGCTGACCAGAAGATATTCATGCTTGACGAAGAAGGACTTCTCAAACTTGCCGCCATGACCGACGACGCTTCCCGCAAGGAATTCTTCTACAATTACGCCGCTGAGAAATTCAATTCTTCTAGGGCCAAGTTCAACCTCGCCGCGCTTGCTTACAAGTCGGGCAATGTCGGTGCCGCCGAAGCCTGCCTTGACCGTTTGAATGATGAGGAGGATCCCGATGTCATCAATCTCCGCGGACTTATCGAGATGAACAGGCAGAACTGGTACAAGGCGGAGGATCTGTTCGAGAAGGCCAACACCGCTGAGTCCAGGTCAAATATCGGTGTGGTGAACATGCTTCAGGCCAATTATGACAAGGCTGTTTCCGCAATTGCCGACAATGACCCCAACAAGCCCGTTGCCTGTCTGCTCGCAGGAAAGACCGATGAGGCCGCCGCTCTGCTGAAAGGTGACGACGCGCGCACGGATTATCTCCGCGCCATTGTTGCCGCCCGTCGCGGAAACAGGGATGAGGCTGCCCGCAATCTCGCTTCTGCAGTGAAGAAGGATTCCGCTTATGCTACGAGGGAGAAGACGGATATCGAATTCGCAAAAGTCAGATAATTGCCGATATCTTTGTGAATTGAATATTTTTGACTATCTTTGCAGCCCCCAAAAAATCAGGGGGCTGTATTTTTTATCAATTATTAACAACCATTTATGCCAACAATTCAACAATTGGTTCGCAAAGGACGCGAGGTTATTGAGATCAAATCAAAATCCCGTGCGTTGGATGCTTGCCCTCAGAAGCGTGGCGTGTGCGTTCGTGTTTACACAACAACACCTAAGAAACCTAACTCAGCTATGCGTAAGGTTGCACGTGTACGTCTTACAAATGCAAAAGAGGTCAATGCCTACATCCCTGGCGAGGGCCACAACCTGCAGGAGCACTCAATCGTGCTCGTTCGCGGCGGTCGTGTAAAGGACCTTCCAGGTGTACGTTACCACATCCTTAGAGGAGCTTTGGATACCGCTGGTGTAGAAGGACGTACTCAGTCACGTTCCCTCTACGGTGCCAAGAGGCCGAAGTAAGTTTGAAGGATGGTTTAAACTTTTAATTTTTCAAAACAATGAGAAAAGCAAAGCCTAAGAAGAGGATTCTACTTCCTGATCCTAAGTTTCACGACGTGGAGGTTACCCGTTTCGTGAATAATCTTATGTTGCAGGGGAAGAAGAGTATCGCGTATTCTATTTTTTACGATGCCATTGATTTGGTAGGCGAGAAGATGAAAGATTCTGACAAGGCTCCTCTCGATATTTGGAGGAAGGCTCTCGAGAACGTTACCCCTCAGATTGAGGTCAAGTCACGTCGTATCGGTGGTGCCAACTTCCAGGTGCCGACAGAGTTGCGTCCGGAGAGAAAGGTTTCCCTTTCAATGAAGAATATGATACAATTCGCCCGCAAGCGTTCCGGCCACTCTATGGCAGAGAAACTCTGTGCTGAGATTATGGCAGCCTACAACAATGAAGGTGGTGCATTCAAGCGTAAAGAGGATATGCACCGTATGGCTGAAGCCAACAAGGCCTTCGCGCATTTCCGCTTTTAGTCAAAATTTTGGTTAGTTAGATGACTAAAAGAGATCTCAAGTACACGAGGAACATCGGCATCATGGCTCACATCGATGCCGGTAAGACGACCACTTCCGAGCGTATACTTTACTACACCGGCAAAACTCACAAGATTGGTGAGGTGCACGAGGGTGCGGCTACCATGGACTGGATGGTCCAGGAGCAGGAAAGGGGTATCACCATCACTTCCGCTGCCACAACCGCATTCTGGCACTATAACAACGAGATCTACCAGATCAACCTCATTGACACTCCGGGTCACGTTGATTTCACCGTTGAGGTGGAGCGTTCGCTCCGTATCCTTGACGGAACCATCGCCACATTCTGTGCAGTGGGCCGTGTGCAGCCCCAGTCTGAAACCGTATGGCGTCAGGCGGACAAGTATGGCGTTCCCAAGATCGCTTACGTCAACAAGATGGACCGAGTGGGTGCTGATTTCCTTGCCTGTGTCGAGGAAATCAAAACCAAACTTGGAGCTACAGCAGTTCCAATCTGCCTTCCTATAGGGGCGGAGGAGAAATTCGAGGGAATCGTTGATCTTATTGCCCGCAAGGCAATGGTTTACAAGAATCAGGATGACAGTCTTGTAAACTACGAGATTACCGATGTCCCCGAAAACATGAAAGACCAGGTCGCCTTCTGGCGTGACAAACTGGTTGAAACAGCTGCAGAATACGACGATGCATTGATGGAGAAGTATTTCGAGGATCCCGACTCCCTCACGGAGGAGGAGATAATCGCCGCTATCCGCAAGGCAACCATCGCTATGCAGATTGTTCCCGCGTGCTGTGGTTCTTCTTTCAAAAACAAAGGTGTACAGTTCCTTCTTGACGCAGTTATGCGTTATCTTCCTTCTCCGCTTGACATCGGTGACACCAAGGCCACCAATCTTGCGAACAATCAGGAAGTTTCGCTCCCTCCCGTCGAAACCGCTCCGTTCTGCGGTCTTGTATTCAAGATTGCTACGGATCCGTTCGTAGGGCGCCTCGCCTATATCCGTGCCTATTCGGGCAAGCTGGATGCGGGCACCTATGTCGTGAATTCACGTTCCGGCAAGAAAGAGAGGGTCGCGCGTCTGTATCAGATGCATTCCAACCATCAGAACCCCATCGAGTTCGTGACGGCAGGAGACATTTGCGCTGCAGTCGGATTCAAGGATCTCCGCACAGGAGATACCATCTGCGGTGAAGGACACCAGTATTGCCTTGAATCTATGGAATTCCCTGATCCGGTCATTGGAATCGCGGTTGAACCCAAGACTCAGAATGACCTTGACAAACTCGGAATCGCTCTCGCCAAGCTTGCGGAGGAGGATCCTACCTTCACCGTCAAGTCGGATCACGAGACAGGCCAGACAATCATCAGCGGTATGGGTGAACTTCACCTTGATATCATTGTTGACCGTCTCCGCCGCGAATTCGGAGTGGAAATCAATCAGGGCGCTCCTCAGGTTAATTATAAAGAAGCCATTACCGCCACGACCCAGCATCGTGAGCTGTTCAAGAAACAGACCGGCGGCCGTGGTAAGTTCGCAGATATCATAGTAGAGATCGGTCCTGCCGACGAGGGCGTCACCGGTCTGCAGTTCGACAATCAGGTCAAGGGAGGAAATGTCCCCAAGGAGTTCGTACCCTGTGTCGAGAAAGGATTCCAGTCCGCGATGGCCAACGGCTGTCTCGCCGGCTATGAAGTCCAGTCTCTCAAGGTTACCCTTCTTGACGGTTCCTATCACCCCGTTGATTCTGACCAGCTGTCATTCGAACTGGCTGCGCGTATGGCGTTCCGTCACGCGTGTCCCAAGTGCAAACCTGTTCTTCTTGAGCCTATCATGAGCCTCGAGGTGGTTACGCCTGAGGATTATATGGGTGATATAGTGGGTGACCTCAACCGTCGCCGCGGACAGATTGTAGCAATGGATACCACATCCAACGGAGCCCGTATCGTGAAGGCATTCGTTCCTCTCTCCGAGCAGTTCGGCTACGTCACAGTCCTGAGGACTTTGTCTTCAGGCCGCGCCACAAGCACGATGACGTTCGACCACTATGCTGAAGTCCCTGCCGCAATGGCGAAGGACATCGTGGAGAAGAGCGGATATACTATGTTTGACGACGAAGAATAACCGGAATTTTAAATTATTTGATATGAGTCAAAAAATCAGAATTAAACTCAAGTCTTTCGACCACATGCTCGTAGACAAGTCTGCGGCTAAGATTGTCGACACTGTAAAGGCTACGGGTGCGAAGGTTAACGGACCTATTCCCCTTCCTACCAACAAGAAGATCTTCACAGTGAACCGCTCAACCTTCGTCAACAAGAAGGCTCGCGAGCAGTTTGAGCTCGATTCATACCGCAGGCTCCTCGACATCGACGAGAGCAACGCCAAGACTGTTGACGCTCTCATGAAGCTCGAGCTGCCCTCAGGTGTTGAGGTAGAGATCAAGGTCTGACGATAGCAAGCAGTTTTTTCCGCGCCGGCGAGGTTCGGTAAAGGAAAATGATTATATTTGCATTGCCGTTCAATGCGGCTTTGCAAATTGACGGTCCCTTAGCTCAGTTGGTTAGAGCACCTGACTCATAATCAGGGAGTCGTAGGATCATGCCCTACAGGGACCACTTTTGGGGGTTTTCAGCCCCCTTTTTTTATGCTTAAAAACCCATTAGAATATATTCTAATAGGGTTTTATTGTTTTTGGCAAAAGTAATAGAACTGGGTATATCCGTATGGATTGTCTGTTGACTTGCAATAGGTATCCGTATACAGAACTTCATACGTCATATACTTGCGGGTCATCGCCTGTGCATACTCCTCAATATGCTCCTGTATGAATGCATATCTTTCCGTATCGCGATTACGGTGAACGTCCTCCTTGCTAAGAATGGCGTGAAGTTCAGCATCTTCCAGACGCAGAAGTTCCTCCATTGTCTTTCCGGACGCTTCCGCGCGGTCCCTGTATGGGCGCAGCGATGTGCGGCTGATTCCGAGTTTCCGCTCGATTTCCCTCATTGGAGTCCCCATACAGAACTCCCTGATGATTGCTCTTAGATGAGTCATTGTTACTTTTCTGTTAGCCATATCTTTGTGGATTTGTTTTCTGTCCACAAAGTTACCTTGGTTAACTCAAAGCAACCCTTCTGATTCCGGACACAGCTGGCACTGGTTCTTTCCGGCAGGTGTTACATTTGAAAGTGATACAGGCGGTACATTTCAAAGTGATATACCCGGTACATTTCAAACTGTCACAAACGGTACATTTCTTTCCGCTACAGCCGGTACATTTCAAAGTGATACGGGTGGTACATTCATTCCGCTGCTATCACAGAAGCCCAGTTCAAACAGATGGGGAACCCCATAAATGAAGAATCTGGAGAATAGATGTCCTATCTCAATATTCATTAGTGTTGATAATAGTGCTTACTCTGCTATTTGCACAGTCCAACCCTCTGGAATGCCAGTAGACCCTCTTACATCCCAAGTTGCATTCTTGCTCTTGACAAATGTGCCTGATGATGAAACAAAATTAAGCCAAATATCTGTATATGTATCTGATGGGGTGGTCTCAAACAAAGCTTTTACATAGTTGAGTTTGCTGCAACCATAGAACATAAAAGAATAGCACCCTTCAGCCAAAGTGGTTGCAGGAAGTTCAGGGGCTGTCTGGAGACTTGAACAACCAAAGAACATACTGTAGTAACAACGAGCATCCAAGGTGGTGGCAGGAAGAATTTCAGGTGCTGTCTGGAGGCTTGAACACCCATAGAACATGCTAGTATAGCACCAATTAGCCAAGGTGGTAGCAGGCAGTTCAGGTGCTGTCTGGAGACTTGAACAACCATAGAACATACTATCGTAACAACTATCAGCTAAGGTGGTAGCAGGAAGTTCAGGGGCAGTCTGAAGACTTGAACAACTTAAGAACATACCATCATAGCAACCATCTGCCAAAGTAGTGGCAGGAAGTTCCGGGGCTGTCTGGAGACTTGAGCAACTATTGAACATCCCAAAATAGCATTCTTCAGCCAAGTTTGTGGCAGGAAGTTCCGGGGCTGTTTCAAGGCTTGTGCAACCACGAAACATAGTACAATAGCAATCTTTAGCCAAATTTGTTGCAGGAAGTTCTGGGGCTGTCTGGAGACTTGAGCAAAAATAGAACATTTGACGATAACACCCTTCTGCCAAAGTAGTGGCAGGAAGTTCTGGGGCTGTCTGGAGACTTGAGCAAAACTTGAACATATAATGATAGCATCTTTCAGCCAAAGTGGTAGCAGGAAGTTCAAGTTTTGAAGCATCTATCAGGTTCTCACATCTATAAAACAAATATGAAAAACTATCATTTTTCAAAGAAAGACTCTCCATATTCTGGTCAAGCAGAGACATTATATTGCCTGATACAGAGATATTGCCT
>JAZLLN010000001.1:0-13935 GCA_045598165.1 Candidatus Cryptobacteroides sp. | reverse complement strand
GATCTTTCTCGTGGTTGGAAAACTTCAGGAGGATTGCCATGGACTATGAATTTTACTCAGAAACGGGGGTAGCGATGGTTCAACTCGCTTTCTGCCGGCTCATGTATAATAAAATTTACGATTGAAATTTAAACAGCTTCTAAATAAGAAGATTGATGAGGCGGTGCGTGAGGCGAGCAAGAAACTGCCGGGGTTTACTATCATCAGCGGTTTTGAACTTCGCGATGAGCCACTTGAACGTACTCCGAAGGGCAGTTTGAAGAGGTATTTGTACTCCGACGGAATCAAGGAGAACTGATTATTACCAGATTCGTGTTTAGCTAAGGACATTTATTCCGTTGCTATCATCACAAGCCATAACTTTCAAAGTTTTTTCGTATCTTTGAGAGTTATGGCTTGTTGTGTGCCGTTCCTTCGGAAACCGGCATTGGCGAAGCTATATTTCGGGCCTGACGGGCCGTTATTTCTAACAGAAATCGAATGAAAATATTAGTCACTGGAGCAAAAGGATTTGTGGGCAGGAACCTTTGCCTGGAGCTGAACAATATCAGGGAGGGCACATTCGTGGCCTAATAATGATGATAGCAGGTTGTCCGGCTATAATCTGTTCCTGTCCTGCTATCTTCAGCTGGCATCCGTCGGTCGTGAAAGTATTCCCGAGCCCGTCAGCAGTCCGGTGAGCGTGCCGCAGCTGAACCTGGAACTGACCCGTCAGGAAATGTTTGTCGGGATGGAATATGACTAGGTGGATGTGCAGTTAGGCTTTCACTGGGCAAATTAAAGGTGCTGCGCGTCAAGGTTATGTTGAAAGACAATACAATATTGGAGTGGTTTGAGTGATATTTGACACGAATTATTTTTCTTATGAACAAAGTCGATCTAAATTTTGATAAAATCACAAAAATTGCAGAAATTGAGCAGGTTTTTCAGATAGAATAGCCGTAATTTGTATTTTCTTTGTAATTTTGTATAAAATTTTCAGAATGATACAAGAAATTAAAATCAAGAACTTCCTATCGTTTAAGGACGAAACGAGCTTCAGCTTCGAGGCTTCGGGCGATCAGTTTGCTGAATCGCAGGTGGTGACTATAAATGAAAATATCAGGCTGTTGCGTTTTGCCGTTATCTATGGGTATAACGCTTCGGGAAAATCAAACCTGCTGAAAGTGCTGGATTTCCTGTCTCATTTCTGGTTTGCAAAGGCGAAGGGTTTGGACGAGAAAACGGGAGTTGTTCCTTTCAAACTTGACAGCACCTCCCAGGGCGAGCATTCGTGTTTCGAAATCATTTTTTACGTTAAAGATACGAAATACTGTTACCAGTTGGAACTGGACCAGAAGCAGGTGTACCTGGAAAAGCTGTCGTACTACAAGACAACACAGCCGATTATGCTGTTTGAGCGGACTTTGAAGGACGGGCAGTCGGATGTGCAAATCAATCCGAATGGCGACAAAATCAGTCCGGCTGCAAAGGACCAGATTAACGTGAATTGCCTCAAGAACATATCCTTCTTTGTGGCGCGCAATCAGGTGAATGCAAGTCTTCCGCTTATCGATGCGGCAAAGGATTGGATGAGATACCATCTGATGCCAATTATCTCTCCTGCCACCAGCCTCACTTCTTATGCACAAAGGCGCGCATCGGAAGACGAATCGCTTGTAAACTATGTCGTTGACTTTCTTCACGAGGCGGATTTCAACGTTACCGACATTTCTACGGAAGTGGCCAGCGAACAGATTCAGACCGTTTTCGAGCATACTGTGGAGAATGACAACGGGACGGAAGTCTATCGTATGGACAAGCAGTACGAATCGACCGGGACGATGCGGACCTTCGGCATAGAGGCGGCACTTTACGATGCTCTCCAAAATGATTCTGTGCTGCAGATAGATGAGTTGGAGACATCGCTTCATCCGAAACTGCTGGAGAAGATTCTGTATGAATTCTTAAAGGCACCTTCGAGGTCGCAACTTATCGTTACCACTCATAATGACGGTCTTCTGGATTTGGTCAATGACTTGATAAGAAAGGACTCGGTCTGGTTTACCGAGAAAAAGAAGTCCGGTGAGACGGAACTTTACAAGTTGAATGATTTCAGGGGCGTGAACCGCCTGTCATCTATCCGTGAGGCATATCGCAATAAACGCTTTGGTGCAACAATGAAATGACGAAGAAAAGGGATCTTGCAGAGCTGATTGAACAGCAGAGATATTTTGAATCTGTTGCGGCTCCTTCGCCAGAGCAGGATGAGGGTACGAGGGAGTTGGGCGAATTGTATCCCTTCCTTATAAGTGGCGGCACGAATACTGAACGCTTCTATTTCACTCATATCAACGATAAGACAGGTTATAAGTTCAATATCAGACCGAGATATTTTGGCGACGAATCGAACTATACGGAAGCCTTCCCGAAAAGGATACTTGAAGTTTTAGCCACCAATGACAATACAAAGATATTCTGTGTGTTTGATTGGGATACGGTATATGGTAATGAAGCGAATCTGAAAAAGCACAAGGTCTTAGAGTCTCAATTCAAGGAAGAGATAGCAAACGGAACGGTCACGTTATGTCCGAGTATGCCGAGCATTGAATACTGGTTCCTGCTTCACTTCGAGGACTGTACCAAACTTTTGAAGAATTACGGAAAGGTTGCCGGTGTGTTGGGCAAGTACATCAAGGCTTGTTTCCCAGATTCATCAAAACCATTGAAGAAACTCTTGAAGAAAGAAGAATATCTCAAAGACTCCACCTGGGTTGAGAATCTATGTGCAGATGGCAAGTTGGAACTGGCAATTGAGAGGGCTGAGAAGAATATCGCTACCGCCCTCGAAAGTGGAACTCTGGACCAGCAGTCCTATTCGTTTGTGTATAAGGTGTTCAAATGATAGTGGAACTTGGTTACTGGCACTACACGGAATGTTTGGAATCGGGATTTCTGTTTGAGGCGAAGGAAGGAAAGTCTGAGTCGCTGGCAATTGATAATACTCTCTCAAGAACGCGTTGGACTCGAGATTTGAATCAGTGCTTGTTCTAATCTATGATTTCATCAAAAAACAGAAATAAGTAGCGATTTGAAGGATGATTACGGGTGACAACAATCTGAAAGAACTGGCAAAAGATGTCCTTGACGGAACTTTCTCCCTGCCTCTAGTAGAGGTCGTGCTTAAATCTTGCGGTAGAGAGAAGCGAGGGAAAGGCGTTCTCTTTCAGAACAAGAACGGTGCATTGCGTCGTAAGCGCCTCCGGATGGACGTGGGGTGACTTGGAACTATGACAGCGGCCCCTGTCGTTGTTGGCAGAGACCGCAGCATGTGTTTTTGATTCGGTATTAATTTGATTGCAAGCAATGTCAGGCATCGCCTCGGCATAATCGAAGCAAGCTTCATTCTGCGCTCGGCTCGCTCTGACATTCTGTGACGAGACGGACAGCGCAGGCCTGGCTCCGACGGTCGCTGTGGCTCGGATCGACAACGTCGCTGAAGAAGTTCAAGCCATAAGCGTAGTCGCCGAACGAAGATGCGGACCAGTAGAAGCCGTCGCTGCCTGCGGCGTCGACGCGCGTACTGCCACTGCCGCCATTGCGAAAGCCGGCAGCAGGAAGGAATAGACATCCGTTCGGGATTTCCGTGAGACCTGTTCTGCTTCCGGAGTAGCCGTCGCAGAATATTATTCGTCCGTTGACGCCATCTATGGTCGTCCATAAACTTCCGTTATGATCGACAAGGTACGTCCACTCATCTGCCGATAGCGTGCGCCACACTCCTTTCTGCCCGTTGACTGTGAAGTTTGAATTCGGAGTGACCCCGTTGGCATTAGTAAAGAAGACGTTTTCAGTTGCTGACAGGTCATTGTATTGAAGTGCGCATGCTACATCGACATCCTTGCTCCACATGAAATGAGAGATATGCCTCGGATCGTATAGTTCTTTGTTGAAATCGTACTGGCTCTCCTCGAAATGAAATAATTCATCATAACCACGCCACAGGTTGCCCTTGGCGAAGAAAACCTTCTTGACATTGCCGTTTCCGTCATCTGCCACGGTGAATGTTTCTGAAAGAGCTCCGTCAATAGGATAATATTTAAAATTGTCAACTTTAATTGCAGCACTTGTGATCTCGCTGCGATTAATGACAAGAGGCTTGCCCGACTTGAGTGTCTTAATACAGCATCGATCATCCGAGGATATGAACTGGATGGTTGTTCCATTGTAAGTTCCTACAGGCATGGCTATATGGAACACCTTTCCATCAGTATTGTCCAAGTCAACGCCATCGCCACAATTAAGTGTGATGCCGTCACTGTTCGGCATAAAAACCTTGACGCTTTTAATCTTTTCATTTCCCTTTAATGTGAGACGCAGGATACCGCCCTCGTTCTTGAAGCCGAGGGACTCTGCTCCCTTTACGACCTCGGCTTTCATAGGAGAGCCCGTGATGTTACCCGCTGTGTATACCTGTGTAGTCGGCCAGTCAGTTCCGTTGTATTCTGCAGGATAGTATGCATAGAACGGACCGTCTCCTTCGGGAAGGGTACCCTGGAACTTGCCGGTGGTGGTGTTTGCTCTCTCGATAAGGGTAAAGGTATTGTCACCAATCTTGAATGTATCGCCATCTGACCAGACAACCTCATAGCCGTCAGTGTCGTTACCATCAAGAGATGTCTTTGTGAGGCTGCTCTCGGTGGATGCTGTGAGGATGCAGTCGCCTTCGGTGGGGTTGTTCTCCGATTCAACGAGTTCCTTGTTGCAGGAAACCATTGTGAAAGCTGCTGCTATGGCAGCCATTGCGATGATTATCTTCTTCATATCGATGTCCTCCTTATTCCCAATCATCTTCATCATAGATGTTGTTGCCAACAGTGAATTTCTCGGTATTCTCTCCGTAGGGGCTCCCGCAGAGTACACCCTGTGCCTTGACGAAGACCACCTTGATCTGAGGGGCCTTGTAGGTCTTCGTTGAATTTGAAATTTCCATATTTGTTGTGTCTTATCTGCTGATTATCAATAAATCCAACAAATTTAGTCCATTCCGATTGTTTTGCCAAAGGAAAGGACTCAAATTGAATGAATTCTGTGTATTATGCGGTATGGTTGCCGCCCGGCGGCTATCCCTGCGGCTTCCAGCGGTCGGGAAGAAGGTCCCGGCAGGAGTCCGCAGTAGCCTTCGGCCCCATTGCCGCCACGCGGTCGATGACGTCGGTGAGATACTCGAAGAAGTCCACGCCGCAGAGGCGGCAGCTGCAGGAGAGCGAGTAGAACAGGGCCCCTCGCTCCGCACCCTCGTGGCTCCCGAAGAAGAGGGAGTTGCGCCTCGACAGGGAGACATAGCGGTTGAGCCTCTCCAGCCTGTTCGTGTCCAGGTCGCATCCGCCCGTGCGGAATATGGCCTCGATGCCGTCGAACTCATTGAGGAAGTACTGCGCCGCCTTGTGCATCGGGCTCTTCGGAGGATACTTGTCCCTGGAGTCAACGACTCTCTGCAGAGCGGCCCTGAGCTTCCTCAGGATAGGCGGGGCGTACCTTCGTCGCCACCGGAGGTTATCCTCCTCCGTCCAGCCGTCAGTGCCAATAGTATGCTGATGCTCATTGGCATAGAGCAGGTTCGCCTGCTCGAGGATGAAGTCCGCGTCGGCATTGCCCTGCAGGTCGATGAAGCCACGCTTGCAGTGCTGAAGGCAGGACAGCCTCGTCACCTTGCCATCCGACCTTGCCGCCACCTTCTTGTAGGCGTTCAGCCCGTCGGACTGTATGATGCCCTCGTAGATCTCGAGTTCGTTCAGTATGACGTCCTCGGAACGTGAGCCTTCGTCATAGAAGAAGTACGCAAGCCCGAGAGCGGGTGCAATCATGTCCCAGAGGTATCCCTTCCTGCTGCCGCGGCCTTCATTGTCGTCGGCATTGACAAGGACCTTGTGGTAGGTCTCGTCGCAGATGATGTAGGCCGAACCCTTCACGGCACCGGCCATGGCCTTGAGCAGCGGATCGAGCAGGTCGGCCGCCTTCTTCAGGAGCCCGTGGGCGGTGTTCTTGTCAAGGTCGAACCCGTGCGACTGGAAGTATCCCACTATCCTCTCCACGGGAAGGGACTGTATGTATCTGAGCTCGGCTATCCCCGCGATGCAGGACGCCTCATAGCAGGAGTTCTGGAAGGGAGTGGCGGGGACGGTCCCGGCGTACACCGTGCCGTCCAGCCTGTATGCGATGTTGTTGTAGACGGTCTTGATGAAACGGGGAGGGATCATGCTGTAACGGATGTACTGCTTCGCTCCAATCTTCTCCGCATCGGGATTGCCCACTATGGAGTCGTCGGGACGGACGTCCTTCTCCTCGACCGCCATCTCGTAATGCATGTTACGCTTTGCCCCGTTGTTGCCGCGGGCCTTGCGCTCCTCCTCCCGCCGTCTTTCCTCCTCGGCACGTTCCTCCTCCGTCTTCGGGACGAATGCGGTCCTGACCTTCTCGTTCTTCTTGGCGATGAGTTTGCCGAGGGCCTTCTTCTGTTCCTCGGCGGAGGAGAGGGCATCGTCCTTTCTCAGCAAAAGTTCTTCAAGGTTCTTGATGGTTGACTCAAGGGACTTGATGGTCGAGGACTGCTCTTCCATCGTCCTCGTCACGGCCTCCAGGCGGAGCGTGAGCTCCCGGATGGTGGCGTTCGCCGCCTCCAGCTGAGTCTTAAGAATTGCTGTCATCCCGACCTTTCCCATAGTTCAAAGTTAGTCTTTTTCTATGAGAAAAGCAAGAGAAATGTTGATTTATTTTACTGATTAACAAAAGATTATATGCTCATAAAGCGCGTTCTGTAGCGTTTGCGGAAGCACACGCTTTCGAGCGAGACGCCGGACATTATGAAACTGAACGTCTCCCACGAGAGCTCGTAATAGCCGGTGTCGGCGTTCCTGCGGGGCATCTCAAAACTGCCCCTTTCCAGACGCTTGTGATACAGGAGGAATCCGTCGGTATCCCACCGGAGGATCTTCACCGACTGACGGTTCTTTGAGAAGAACACGAACACGTCACCTGACATCGGAGACAACGGAGACTCGGACTGGATGAGGGTGAAGAGGGAGTCGATGCCCTTGCGCATGCTCACCGGGTGCTGGCACATGAAATACCGGCTGTTGCTTTCTAGAGAGAACATGCTGCTGCCTCCTTCCTTCTCTTGTAGATGTCGATGAGTGACGAGAGCCCCTCGGCGGAGCACTCCTGCAGGGTGAGGTTCGTCCCGTCGGGGAAGTTGACGGAGATGCCCCTGTACGTCGGGGTGGCGTCGCCCTTGCCGGGATAGAACTGGATGAACATGCCCTCCGGGACGGGGTCCGTGCCCCAGCCTTCCTTCTCTTTCTGCTCGGCCTTCTGCCGACGGCGCTCCTCGCGCTCGGCCTGACGTTCCTGTCTGATCTTCTCGTTTTTTGCCCTGGTGCGGTCCTTCTTCTGCGAGCGGCGCAGCAGGATGGCGGCGTTGCGTGCTCTGTCTACGTCATAGCCCTGATTCGCCATAAACTCACGGAACACGTCCTTCCTGATCCTGTTCTCCCTGTAGAACGTCGATTCCCCATGGGCGAGGTCAACGGTGAGGCAGTCAACCAGGGCGAACCACAGATGTTCCGCATACTCGGCCTTGTATGTGCTCTCGGGAACCGACACGGCCCCGGCTTTCTTGTTCTGATCCTTCATCGAATGCTATTTTCCGACAAAGGTCAGTCTTTATCTCACGCGCGTCAAGACGTCCCCGCGGAGGCGCTTACATTGCGTCTACAGTTCTTTTCAGATGTGGAAACTACACAGTCTGAAAGGTTGCAGATGATATGCGACTCGGTAAATGGAAATCCTGAGGGCACAATCCTCGGAGATAAAGATTATTGGGAACTTTGGGGCCGTGATGTCAATGACTTTAAGGTATTCTGCGAAAAAACACATTCCCATTGGCCCGATGATACATCTGCCGAATTTGTTATCGACACCCCTTTGAAATATGAAGCATTCTGTCACACCAGTTGTATAGTCTGCACCGGGAACTACGAGATACCCGTCAGCGGTACAATACATTCCCGCACTGAGGGTGACGGCTTCTACTATACCAACCTTCACGACTGCTTTGAGGTCAAGTTGAATGAGGACCTCAAGGTTAGGGCACATTCCGGCAAGGGATGTATGGATATTGTGATTTCCCATTCCGGAGAATTGAAAGAAGAAACGATACGCAATATAATTCACACGCTGAATTTCATCTTTGGAGTCCCATTGCAAAATGTGATGTATTCGATAAAGAGTCAAGGATATTGGATAATGACAGATACCGCCGATGACGGTTACCATACGGCGTATTGCCCTCCAATATCCAACAGCAAATTGCATGGACGGGAATATTGTGCGAATCACAAGGAACTGGCTGTAAAGTATTTTGCTTTCATAGAAAACGATGATAGAAAATTACTCCCCATTCTTGTAGAAAGAGTTCAATCAGCAAGACAAACTTACATTTACATTTTTGCAGTGACTCTTGCTACGCAGATAGAATCGCTCATAAAGGTTTATTTCACAAATTATTACAGGCCTGATACCTCCTGGAACCCGACTCTGGATAAATGCATTAAAATGGTAGAGACATCCAGCGCAGATGTGTTCAATAAAGACGAGAAGAATCATCTGAAAGACATTTTGTCCAGAAAGAAGGTGAAGGAAAAAGTGTTGCCGCAGGAAATATCTATCCCAAAAGTCATTGATGTTATGTGCGACGAGGGCCTGATAAGGGACAAGGAACTATGTGCGGTCTGGTCACGTTTGCGCAACAAAACCGCCCACGGCGAAATTGTAACAGATAAGGGCTTCTTTGAAGAAAGCCTGAGCCTGCTGAAGGACTACTACCTGTGCCTTAACCTGTATCACCAACTCATATTCGCACTCGTCGGTTATCGCGGGAAATATACCTACCGAGAATATGACAACAACCGAGAAGCAGAGTATTAGCAAGAGTTGATGTGAAATGACAGCTGATGCTCAATACATTGGAGCCGGGGACGGTGATGCCGATTCATAGGCATGGGAAGACATCTGAGACTATCTATATGGTCAGGGGGAAGATGGTTATGAGACGTTATGATGATAAGGGAAATGTTACGGATAAGTTTTTGATGGAGCCTTGTGGAGAGCATTCTATGGTTCAGGTTGAGGCTGGGCAGTGGCAATCGCTGGAGGTTCTGGAAGAAGGGATAGTAGTGTTTGAGGCGAAGGATGGGAAATAATGAGGTAACGGAAGCCACATACGCAGCCTCACGATCTTTTCAGCAAATCACTTGTGCAAAGTGACAATCCGCGCATCCTGCTACCGGCAGGCACAAACCCAAGCGAAAACCAGTAATTTTCAATAAATACATTATGTCAAAGACTATGGACACAAATGAGAAGAAGGAAAACCGGCAGATGCCGGCAGGAGGAGGGGAGATAGTGCCTTTCGCCGAAGACAGTGTAACCAAGATCAATGCAGCAAACGTGTCGCAAGAACAGATACAGGCGCGGATATTCTCAATCCGAGGGGAGCAGGTGATGCTCGATAGAGACCTGGCAATGTTCTATGGAGTTGAGACAAAACGTATTAATGAGCGAGTCAAACGCAATACTACCCGTTTCCCGGAGGATTTTTGCTTCCAACTCACGAAAGAAGAATGGGAGTCTTTAAGGTGCCAAAATGGAACCTTAGTAACTACTCAAGTGCTCCCTTCAAAGAAGGGATTCAATCATGTTTTTAGGTAGGATAGACAACTTATTCGGTGGCCACGGTCGCGACTATGCGGAGAACCTCGAAAGGGTCCTGTCCGTTCTTGACGGCCGTCAGAATGACGAATCCGATAGTTGCATAGTTCTCCGCTCCCTCCTTCGAGCGGAAGCATCCGATGACCTTGAGTTTGGTCTTGGCCGGTCTGAGGGCCTTTTCGCTGCCATTGTTCGTCGGGGGAACTTCAGGGTTCGTCAGGAAGGTGAAGATGTATCCCCTGTGCTTGGCGATGCCCTTCTTGAGCTTGTCCAGTTCCGTTTCGAATCCGTCAGTCTTGGTGTGTAGACCGGAGGTCTTGCAAGAAGCTCGTCAAGCCGCTTTTCCATCTTCGTCCGCACTGCCGGCCCGATGTCACCCTGGTTCCTGCGATGCACGGAGTCCCGCAGAAGATCCAGCATGTCAAGGCTCCACTCGTCGTTAGGGAAAACCTGCATTGTATAGGTGAGGTTCCGTAGCAGGTGTGCGATGCATATCTGGTGGTCCTCCATCCCGACATCTCCCATGAAGTACACAGACCAGCGGTCGGTCACCCAGACTTTTCCTTCCAGTTCCTTCGGAGAGAAGTTTCTTGTGATAGCACCGTGACTCCTGCTGCTGTCGAAGGCGAGATACGTCGCACCGCCGTTCTGGAAGGCCCAGTGTGAGATACGTTTCGATTTCCTGGTGTCCAGGATAGCCTTGCGGTCGTCAGCCACCGGGACCGGTGATGGCGGCTGGAGCAGATCGTGCAGCCTTTGGTCATCCATCTGCCGAAGAACGCACATCGGGATCCCGCTCTGCACGGCGCTTTGCTTGTAGTTGTGCACCGTACGCTTGCTCATGTGCAGGTCGCGGCTGATGTTGTTCAGCGACCAGCCTGAGTCAGGCAGCTGCAGCATTCTCTTGAGTTTGAGCATTGTAATTTTGTCTTTTGCCATAATATTACCTCCTGTTTTCTCAAGGCAATATTATGAAGTTTTTATTGATAAAATTACAGGCTCCGGGCGGTATCCTATTGCGCGCTATGGCCGGTACCTATTTGAGCGCTACAGGTGGTACCCCTCGCGCGTCGCGCGCAATCATCCGTAAACCAGTTCCTGTCCGTGGCCATTTCAGAGTGGTCAATGGCCGGAAGGTTTACGTGAAGCCTTACTACCGTAGGCGGTAAGGCTTGATCTGCTCGCCATCCGGTTTAGTCAACGGGAGGTCCTTGCTTAGGCTTGGACCTCCCTGCGATTTTCCTGGTATTTGTTCTTCCGACCTATTGCAGGTTCAAAATTCTTTGTAACTTTGCACTAGCTAATAGTACGAAGTCATAGGCATTCGCCTTAAGCAAGATGACTTCCATTAATATTCAGGACGTTTATCAGTGATGATGGGCGTCCTTTTTGTGTCCTAACGGATGGGCTATTTTTTCGACGAGCCCCAATGGCCGAACGACCAGACTATCCAAAACACACTGCATACATATGGAAGTCAATATTGCATTTGGCGGTCTCAAGTTGAAAGTCAGCTGTGAGATCATCCTACTATTCAGATTCCCGCAATCACCAAGCCCAGTCCAACAGCAATCGTCAAGCTCAGGAGCGTACCGGTCAGAACATACTCTGACTTTTCGCCGCCCTTGCTTGTCTCGCTGAAACGGAGGATGGACTTGGCAGCAAGCAGAAAACCGATTGCCTCATACTTGCCCAGCACAACGAAAACTATCGTAAGCCAGCGCTCCAATGTCCCAATCAGCGCACCGGAATGGAAATTCCCATGTTCTCCTCCATCCATCGACTCTCCCTCAGAACCGGAGACCTTGCAAATCCGCAAAATCAGGTTCACCAGAATATTCGCAGGTTTGCTTGCAACCAGCAAGGCCACAGCCACCGCCAGCCATTTCGTATTGTCAACAGCCCAAGCGAATTCATTCCAGACATGGCAGTTCAGCCAAAGTGAAGCAAAAACCACGATGAGTACCAAATGCACAAGTTGGTCAGCACAGAATGGGACAAGAAGAAATCTGTCGGCCTTCTTCTCAATCATTTTCTTCTCCACCGCAGATTTTGCCACATCCACAATAAGATGCGAACATCCAAGCAGCAACGCGAGCCACCAGGCTCTTGCATCCCACACTACTGCCCACGAGAGCAGTCCGATTACCAATGAATGGACATACACCCTCCACCCACGGCAATTCTCCTCCCTCTTCTTCTCACAGAATCTCCTGTACTGCAAGAAGAAATCTCCGCACAAATGCGCCACAGACAAATTTACAACCAACCACCACATATCCACTGCTTTTTAAAATTTTATCGATTCAAAGTACCTTACAGCCCTTTCTATTGCCGGCCAACCAGCCCTCTGGGAATGCTTGTTGACGGTAGGACGCGATTTCCCCAATGCACTGGCCAGCTCGCCTTCATCTGTCCCACACAATTTGTTATACAGAACCTCACATTGCTTGGCAGTTGACTTATTGACAATAGTATCGCAAAGCCCCACAATTGCCGCCAGAGCCTCCGCCTCTTTGCCCCCATAACACAGCATCATTGTGCCACGAACATTTGGATGCCTATCTTCAATCGCCCTGCCGGAAAGATATATCGCTTCTCCATCGATTATCCCCCTCAACTGATCGTTGGTGCGAAGCTCACCTATAGCCATCGCAATACGGATACCATACCTTGTAAACTCCTGATTAGGCAACTCGGGCTCAAACATCTTTATGCAACACTTCAGCAGCAAGGCCACCCTCAGCAAATCACAAGGTCTGGTCAGCACACATTCAAGACCATCTCCTCTGACAACTCTTCCCCAACTTCCTTTCGAAAGTTTCTGTATCGAGCTCAAAAATCCAAACAGATGATTATTTACACGCAGGATGTCATCCGCACTCAATTTTGTGCTGTCAACAATATCTGCCGAAATAGTAGCGTATTTCATTAATAATCCGATTTATTATTGTTGCGAATATACTGATTAAGAATCAGTTTCTCAAGTCTTTCCCTAATTTTTTAGCTCCATAAGGCTAATTTTACCATAAAAAGCCTCTCAAAGCTAAAAAATCTCATCTCTAAACTCTCCAGCACCATCTCGTGAGAGAATCCCACTGGAGCGATAGCACACATGCCCTTGCCCATATCCTTCACGCTTGCGCCAAGCAGATCTACCTAGTTGTCTACTATCCAACGATTACCCCTTTTACGAAGTATCTTGCCCTGGCTAGTGACAAACATAGCCACTAACTCCCCTGTTTCATAGTGAACAGAATAGAAAGAATATCTCCCATCATCCAGAAAGTCTGCTAATTGCCCATGGATGAAGTTATCAATAAGATCGACTCCACAATAGAAGCCGGACAAGATTGACGTGGATATTCCTTACGAAATATGAGTTTCATTATTCCCACACGACCTCATAGGACCTTTTACTGTCCTTGTGGTCTTTTCCGTAGATCCTACGGTTCCTACAAATCACCTGACCAGCCATGACCAATGTCCCAATGATTATCGTATACGAACTCGAAGTACGGAAGGGCGAATTCCTTCTCAATCATTTGCGCAAGCTCATCTTCTATAGGTTTAGCCCACTGGCCTACGAAGACGATGAATTTGTTGATATTCCAAGTCACACGCCCCCTTGGTACTTGGGTGTAATCTCCTGAAAATTTAGTAGTCTCGCCCGAGGCTTGGGCTCTGAAATATTCCTTGGCCCAAACTTGACGGTGCAGGTGAGGATAGTTGATAAAAGGCATACCATTTTCAGCTGCCTCCTCCACCTGCTTGGGAGTAAGTTCCTGCTTGCGTACTCCGAAAAAGGTCTTGTCCTCCGTATCATACCAGAAGATTCCGACCTGGGGCATCGGCTCATCAAGGGCCCGCATCGCCTCCATCTGTTGCCGTATTTCGTCCTGACTCATAATGTAATCCTATTATTCTCGGCCATCAAGCCCTACTTGGACCGGGCTGTCAAATTTAAGAAAAAAAGGAAAAACAGAATGCCTCCCTGCGATATTTCTTGCATTTGTTCTTCCGACCTATTGCAGGTTCGAAATTCTTTGTATCTATTCTTATGGATCTTCCAAATTTTATCAAGAATAATCATCACTTCGATTCAACGTTGTAATTAGTAGATATATGCTGCGCTCAAAGGGGCGTTCCGCCCCTGGCCGCGCGGCCTTCCCCGGAGAAGTTTTTCAT